>CAXBIE010000001.1:0-177261 GCA_963975635.1 uncultured Hoeflea sp.
TATTCCGCCGGCACCGCGCGGCGTGCCGCAGATCGAAGTCACCTTCGATATCGATGCCAACGGCATCGTCAATGTCTCGGCCAAGGACAAGGGCACCGGCAAGGAGCACCAGATCCGCATCCAGGCTTCTGGCGGTCTCTCCGACGCTGACATCGACGCGATGATCAAGGAAGCCGAATCCAACGCCGAGGGCGACAAGAAGCGCCGTGCCGTGGTTGAAGCCAAGAATCAGGGCGAAAGCCTCGTTCACTCCTCGGAACAGTCGCTCAAGGATTATGGCGACAAGGTTACCGAAGAGGACCGGACCGCGATTTCCGACGCGATCGCTGCGCTCAAGGCTGCTGTGGAAGCTGAAGAGCCTGACGCCGAGGACATCCAGGCCAAGAGCCAGACACTGATGGAAGTGTCGATGAAGCTTGGTCAGGCCATGTATGAGCAGAGCCAGGCCGAAGAAGGCGCCGGCGAAGCCGAAGGCGAGGAAAAGATCGTTGATGCGGACTTCGAAGAAGTCAACGACGACGACGACAGCGAGAAAAAGTCTGCCTGAGACTGATGTCAGCTTGAGGCAAAACTGCTTGAGGGGTTCCGGAAGGAACCCCTTTTGCATTTGGCCCCGGCGTTCACGCGTCACCAAACAACTGTACCGAAGCATATCAGCCGCTTAAGGGGCTGGAATTCTGCGCAAACAGTGACTACATGACGCATGTGTGCGCGCTGAGGCGCGAACCCTGTAGCTTTTCGAGTTGCGGGAGTGTGAGTTCCAGAGCGTCCATCTGGCCAGCAGGCTATTGATCGGGCGCCTCCCTGAAGAGAGATTGACGGACACTATGGCCAAGCCAGACTTTTACGAAACGCTTGGTGTGGCGCGTGGCGCGGACGAGAAAGAGCTGAAAAGCGCTTACCGCAAGCTTGCCATGAAGTACCACCCGGACAAGAACCCCGGCAATGCGGAAGCCGAGCACAGGTTCAAGGAAGTCAGCGAAGCTTACGAGTATTTGAAGGATCCCCAGAAACGTGCGGCTTACGATCGCTTTGGCCATGCTGCTTTCGAGCAGGGTGGCATGGGCGGCGGCGGCATGGGTGGCGGCGGCGGTTTCTCCGACATCTTCGAAGATATTTTTGGCGAGATGATGGGTGGCCGCGGCGGCCGCCGGTCTTCCGGTGGCCGTGAGCGTGGTGCCGATCTGCGCTACAACATGGAAATCTCGCTCGAGGAAGCCTACACCGGCAAGACCGCGCAGATCCGCGTTCCCACCTCGATCACCTGTGATGTCTGCACCGGCTCTGGCGCCAAGCCCGGCACCCAGCCGACCACCTGTGCCACCTGTGGCGGCGCTGGTCGTGTTCGCGCCGCGCAGGGCTTCTTCTCGGTCGAGAGAACCTGCCCGACCTGTCATGGCCGTGGCCAGACCATCACCGACCCCTGCACCAAATGCGCAGGCCAGGGCCGCGTTACCGAAGAGCGCTCGCTCTCGGTCAATATTCCGGCAGGTATCGAGGATGGCACCCGCATCAGACTGTCGGGTGAGGGCGAAGCCGGCATGCGCGGCGGTCCCGCCGGAGATCTTTATATTTTCCTGTCGGTTCGCCCCCATGCGGTGTTTCAGCGCGAAGGCGCAGACCTCTACTGCTCCGTTCCCATTTCCATGACCTCGGCAGCGCTCGGCGGCAAATTCGACATCACCACCATGGATGGTGCGCGCTCCCGGGTCACTGTTCCCGAAGGCACTCAGCCGGGCAAGGAACTTCGGCTGCGCGGCAAGGGCATGCCGGTGCTCAGATCGGCCCAGTTTGGCGATCTCTATGTCCGGATCACCATTGAAACGCCGCAGAAACTGTCCAAGCGGCAGCGCGAATTGCTGATGGAATTTCAGGAGCTTTCGTCCAAGGAGACCAGTCCGGAATCAACCGGCTTCTTTTCAAAGATGAAGGGCTTCTTCGACACGATGTCGGATTAAGCCCTGGAGCAGCGGGTTCTGCCCAAGAGAAACCATGTTTTGTCTCCAGTTGGTTTTGTGTAATTTGCCCGGGGGAGGCCAAACGTCGTGAGCATGAGTTTTTCTGGGCGCATTGCCAGGCGCTTTGACGACGAGATCCGCTTTTTCAAAGGCTGGATGGACGGCCCGAAATCCGTTGGCGCCATCATGCCGACCTCGTCAGTGACCGCCCGCTCCATGGCATCGGTGGTCAATCCGGCTTCCGGCTTGCCGGTGCTCGAATTGGGACCCGGTACCGGCGTCATCACACGGGCCATTCTGGCGCGCGGGATAGCGCCTTCCGATCTGCTTTCAATCGAGTACTCCGCAGATTTTCACGCCCGTCTGCAGATGGATTTTCCAGGTGTGCGTTTCATTCGCGGCGATGCCTTCAATCTTGATGAAACGCTCGGTCATTCGAAGACCTGTGTCTTTGACAGCGTGATTTCAGGTATTCCGTTGCTCAATTTTCCGATGGCTTCCAGGGTGGCGTTGATCGAAGACCTGCTTGACCGTGTGCCGCCGGGACGGCCTGTGGTACAATTCTCCTATGGTCCTTCGTCACCGGTGGTATCCCAGGGAGCAAGTTTCCAGGTGGTCCACCATGATTTTGTGTTGCGCAATGTTCCGCCTGCGCGATTGTGGATATACCGCCGGGGCGAAGCGGTTGTCTGATGTGTGACGTTTGAGCCGGACGGCCTGAACGCTGCAGCGACAAGGCATTTGCTCCCTCGGCCATCCTGCATCAATTCGCCAAAATCCCGCCGCACATGCTTCCCCCCTATTCCTGCTTGGGTATGATGGCCCCTGCGAAACAAATTCCCGGCACGGGAGCAAATGCAGCGGAGCAGACATGACCCCCAGAATTCTCGTTCTTCCCGGCTCAAACCGCAACGGCTCGTTCAATGCGGCGCTGGCCGCGGCCGCTTCTCTGGAGCTGGCCGGGCAGGGGGCGGATGTCAGCCGCATCTCGCTGGCGGATTACCCGCTGCCGCTTGTTGATGAGAATCTCAAGAACGAGACCGGTGTTCCCGAAAATGCCGTCAAACTGGGGCACCTGATTGCGGCTCACTCCGGAGTTTTTCTGTGTTGCCCGGAATACAACTCGTCGATCCCGCCGCTACTCAAGAACATGATTGACTGGGTCAGCCTGATCACCAGGGATGGTGACCGGGCGTTCAAGCCGTGGCAGGGCCGGTATGTGGCACTTGGATCGGCTTCAAATGGCAAGCTGGGTGGCATTCGCGGGCTCTATCATGTCCGCTCGGTGATGGTGAACGTCGGAACCCAGGTGATCAGCGAACAATGCGCCGTCAGTGGCGCGGCGGATGCCTTCGAGGCGGACGGACGGCTCAAGGACGAGCGGACCCAGGCAATGCTGGCCAACACCTGCAAATCGCTGATCCGGCATTGTGCAATGATGACGGCAGGCTGACGAAGCAGGATTTTGGCCCGGTCCCGGCCTGTTACAGGTTATTGTGGTCTTGCGATCCCCATGTCTTCATGCGAGGACCGCTCAAACGGAGGGAATGCACGATGTCAGCTACAGCGCATGAACTGAATTCACCATCCTATGATCACGTCGATCCGCGCCTGATCGTGGCGCTTGATGTCCCGACCGTCGCCGAAGCCGAGGCGCTGGTGGCCCGGATTGACGACGAAGCGATCTTTTTCAAGATCGGATATCAGCTTGCCTTTGCCGGTGGATTGCCGCTGGCGGGAAAACTCAAGGCCTCGGGCCGCAAGGTCTTCCTCGACATGAAGCTCCTCGACATCGACAACACCATCGCAAAGGGCGTCGAGAACGTTGTCAGGATGGGTGTCGACATGCTCACAATCCACGCCTACCCGAAGGCGATGCAGGCCGCGGTCAAAGCCGCTCGCGGCTCCGGTCTGTGCCTTCTCGGCGTCACCGTGCTGACGTCGATGGACGGGGACGATGTCGCCGATGCCGGCTACGCCCTCTCGCCTGAGCAGCTGGTCTTGCGCCGTGCGGCGCAGGCCCGGGATGCAGGCATGGGCGGGATTGTCTGCTCTGCAGCAGAAGCCCGCGCCGTTCGCGACATTGTTGGTCCGGATATGGCAATCGTCACGCCGGGCATCCGGCCTGCGGGCGCAGATCACGGGGATCAGAAACGGGTGATGACACCCGCTCAGGCGCTTGCCGCGGGGGCTTCGCATCTGGTGGTCGGACGGCCGATTTCCGCCGCTTCCGATCCTGCGGCAGCGGCAAGAGCGATCACTGCCGAAATGGCGCAAGGCTGAAAGGGGAGGCTGTCACCATGGCAAAGGGATACTGGATTGGCCGCATCGATGTGCATGATCTGGAGGCTTACAAGGCCTATATCGAGACCGCGACACCGGCCTACAAGGAGTTCGGTGCAACATTTCTGGTCCGTGGCGGCGAATTCGATGCCGTCGAAGGCCAGGCCCGCTCCCGCAACGTGGTGATTGAGTTTCCCAGCTACGAAGCGGCACTGGCCTGTTACAACTCCGAAACCTACCAGAAGGCCCGCGCGATCCGCCAGCAATTCTCCGACGGTGAACTGCTGATCGCTAAAGGCCATGACGCCTGAAACGCCGATGCATCCTTTCAAGGCTTTCGAGCGGCCATGACGGCTTCAATTGGACGCGCAGTGCTGGCGAGGCTGTGATAAATCCCCGCGCAGGGCGGACGAGGTCTTCACCTTGCGCCGGTTTTTGACTAAGAGCTTGGGTGGACTGCGGCCGATTCCGGTTGCGAACGCGAGAACAACCGGCGCAAAGATCCTGCCAGGGAGTGCATAGATGACATCGCTCAATCAACCCAAGCTCGTAACGGTCTTCGGCGGTTCCGGCTTCGTTGGACGCCATATTGTCCGCGCGCTTGCCAAACGCGGCTATCGCGTTCGGGTCGCCGTCCGCCGTCCGGACCTCGCCGGTCATCTGCAACCGCTCGGCGGTGTCGGCCAGATTATGGCGGTTCAGGCCAATGTGCGGAACCGGGCATCGGTCGACAGGGCCGTCAAGGGGTCCGATCATGTCGTCAATTGTGTCGGTATTCTCTTTGAAGCCGGGCGCAACACCTTCGCATCGGTTCAGGATTTTGGCGCCCGCGCGGTTGCCGAAGCCACCCGCGCCGAAGGCATAGGCCTGACCCATCTCTCAGCCATTGGCGCTGACCTCGATTCCGAATCCGATTACGCCCGGTCCAAGGGCCTTGCCGAAGCCGCCATCACCAAGGTGATGCCTGACGCGGTGATCCTGCGTCCGTCGATTGTCTTTGGCCCGGAAGACGGTTTCTTCAACAAATTTGCCGAAATGGCACGGTTCTCACCTTTTCTGCCGCTCATCGGCGGTGGTGAAACCAAATTTCAGCCGGTTTATGTCGGCGATGTCGCCGAAGCCGTTGCCCGCAGTGTTGACGGCCTGTTGATCCCCGGCTCGATTTACGAGCTGGGCGGTTCGCGTGTCATGACCTTCAAGGACGTGTTTGAGGAAATCCTCGAGATTACCCGCAGAAAACGTGTCTTGCTGCCTTTGCCCTGGGGCCTGGCATCGCTGATCGGCAAGATCGCCACTTTCATCCCGTTTATCGATCCACCGTTGACCGATGACCAGGTGACGCTCCTCAAGAGTGATAATGTGGTCTCGGCCGAGGCGACAAAGGAAAAGCGCACTTTGGCCGGCATCGGCATCGCGCCGACCAATGTCGAAGCCATCCTGCCGACCTATCTCAGCCGGTACCGGCCGCACGGCCAGTACAGCGGCACCGGTAGCGAAGCCTGAGTGACCTGTTTGCATCGCTGCTCTCGCACCTGACCCCGCCGGGGCTGGATGCGTGGGCTGCGATTGTTCTTGTCTCGGCAAGTTTTTTCACCTCCGCGCTGACTGTCTCGGTGGGCATCGGCGGCGGCGTCGCACTTCTTGCGCTGATGGGATATCTGGTTCCTGTCGCGGCCATCATTCCGATCCACGGTGTGGTGCAACTGGGCTCTAATGTCGGTCGTGCAGCAATCCTGCGCAACCATGTTGCCTGGGCGTGCCTCGCAGCCTTTTTCATCGGCGCTGTTCCCGGTGCATGGGCTGGTGGCCGCGTTGTTGGCGCTCTTCCCGAACCTGCGCTCAAGGCAGCACTTGGCGGTTTTATCCTGCTGATAACCTGGATGCGTCTTCCCCGCCTCGCGGCAATCAAGTTGCCGGGATTTGCGGCGACCGGGGCCATCACCACCTTCTTGACCATGATCTTCGGCGCCACCGGCCCGTTCAATGCCGTGGTCCTGTCAAAGACCTTTCCGGAACGATTGCGGTTTCAGGCCACCACCGCGGCGGTGATGAGCTTGCAGCATATGGTCAAGACCGCAGCTTTCGCGCTCGCCGGTTTTGCCTTTTGGCCATGGATGCCATTCCTCGCGGCGATGATTCTCACCGGCCTCGCCGGCACCTGGGTTGGTGTGCATATCCTGCGCAAAACCCCTGAAAGCCGGTTTCAATTGATCTTCAGGATCTGCCTGACGCTGCTTGCGCTCGATCTGATCCGCCGCAGTGTTGCCGGAATGGCGCATGGTTAGCAATGATTTAAGGTTCAGCCGCTTAATTGTTCGTGGTTCGGGAATTTACCTTGAACCAAATGTCAGAGCCGGGTAAATCGCCCCTTCTTCTCCGGGCTTCCCGGAACCAGTCACATGCGCAGGGCGTTCTTTGCCAACTGGCCGAAGACAGAATTCAGTATAAGTTAAAATCAGGACAAGAGTTTATGGGTAAAACAGTCGTATCTGCGTTCGCTTTCGCAATTGTGGTGATCCTGTCCGCATCCGCCTTTGCGCCGCGCAGCGTTGCCCATTCGTCCAAGGGCTGCTCGCCGGCCTATGGCGTTGATCCCTGCGCCGTTCAGACAATCGCCGACTGAAATAGCTACGGCGCCGCGTTTCCGGTTGGAGACGCCGGGGCGCTTAAGAAACCTTACACCGCAAAATCTGGAAACACGTCTTCCGCGTTTGATGGCTTCCATCCGAACGCAGGATAGTTCAGATGGGTTTGCGTGCCGTGGATCAGCCCAGCAGCCACAGGCCGAAAAGCCCAAGTGAGCCTACGGCAATACGCCACCAGCCAAACAGCGCGAAGCCGTGCCGTGAAACAAAATCAAGCAGACCGCGCACGACGATCACCCCGGCAATAAAGGCGGTGATAAAGCCAACGACGATGGTGACAACGTCATCATAGGCCAGCTTGTCGTAGTTCTTGTAAAGATCCAGCGTGAAGGCACCTGCCATTGTCGGCATGGCCAGAAAGAACGAAAATTCGGCTGCCGAGCGTTTGTCGGTCCCCATCAGCAGGGCGCCGGCGATGGTGGCGCCGGATCGCGATGTGCCGGGAATCATCGCCAGACACTGGCAAAGCCCGATCTTGAAAGCCAGTGACAGCGGATAATCCATCACATTGGTGTATTTCGGCGTCAGTTGCATCCGGTCGATCAGCAGCAGGATGATGCCGCCGCCAATCAGCACCCAGCAGATCAGTGCAGTCGATTCGAACAGCACCGACTTGATGAACCCGTGTGCCAGAGCGCCGATCACGGCTGCAGGCAAAAAGGCAAGCAGAATGGCGCCGACAAAATGCCGCGCCTTGGCGCTGGAAGGCAGCGAAATCGCGAGCGTCCACAGCCGTGCGAAATAAACCGACAGGATGGCCAGAATGGCGCCCAGCTGCACCAGCACTTCGAAAGTATTGCCAGGTGATTTGAAACCCATGAAATGGCCGGCCAGCAGCAGATGGGCTGTCGAGGAAACCGGGACAAATTCCGTCATACCTTCGATGAGGCCGAGCACAGCCCCCACAATCGTCGTTTCATTCATGTTGGAGCGTCCTGTTTCTCACAATGGCAGTTTTTGGCCTTTGGGTCGTCCGCGTTTATGACAGGGGTTCACGACATCTGATCAGTGATTCGCTTGTCTTGGAGTGGGCCAGTCCCTATAGCTCTATTTTCCGGAACCTGACCAGTCCCGCGCACCGGCGCCAACGCAAACACGTTCAGCTTCACGATGCCAGTTTTATATCATCACACCACATCTGCCGCGTCCCGATTTGTCCGGGTCTGCTTCAGCGAGGTCGATTTCAATGCCGACCTGGTGGAGGAATTGCCCTGGGAGAAGCGCCCGGATTTTCTCAAGATCAATCCGGCCGGTACCTTGCCTGTCTGCATGACCGACAATGGCCATGCCCTGTGCGGCCCGCATATCATTGCGGAATGGCTCGATGAATCCTTTGGCGTTTTCAAGCGCGATCGCCGCTTGCTCGCGGAAGATCCGTTTCGGCGTGCTGAAATCCGGCGGCTTATGGAATGGTTCCTGATCAAGTTCGAGCAGGATGTGGTGCGCCCGCTGGTGCGTGAGCGGATTGTCAAACTGCAGATCCCGGCGAGCCAGGGCGGAGGCTCACCCGATCCCAAGATGCTTCGCACCGGCCGCGCCAATATCCGCCAACACATGAAATATCTGTCCTGGCTTGCCGGATCACGTGCCTGGCTCGCCGGCGACCGGCTGAGCTATGCCGATCTGGCAGCCGCAGCCACCCTGTCGGTGATGGATTATCTCGGCGAGATCGACTGGAACGAGTATCCGCAGGCCAAGGATTGGTATCAGCGCGTCAAGTCCCGTCCATCGTTCCGGTCGCTGTTGACGGACCGGATCCGCAACCTGCCGCCGGTCTCCCATTACGCCGATCTCGATTTCTAGGCTGATGGCGGGCGCCAGTCATACCGGGCCGCTTGCACCGGGCGGCGATCCTCCGGCCACAGGCGGGCTGCAAGCGGGACGGCTCAGGGATTTCCTGAAAGCCGAAGCCGAGCGCCTCGGATTCTGCGCCTTGGCCATAACCTCCGCCAGGGCCGTGCCAGGCTTGCATGACCGGTTGAGCGAATTCGTTGCTCTCGGGCGGCACGGCTCCATGCAGTGGATGCCGGAAACCCTGGATCGCCGCGCAGATCCGCAGGTGCTGTGGCCCGAAGCGCGCTCGGTCATCGTGCTGGCGATGAATTACGGCCCGGACACTGATCCGCTTGAAAACCACGCCCACAGGCACAATGCCACGGTTTCGGTCTACGCCCGCAATCGCGATTATCACGACATCATCAAGGGCAGGATGAAGGAGCTGGCGGCCAAGTTCGCCTCTCGTGCCGGTGGCGACGTCAAGGTGTTTGTCGACACAGCACCGGTGATGGAAAAGCCGCTGGCGCAGGCGGCCGGCCTCGGCTGGATCGGCAAACACACCAATCTGGTCAGCCGCAGCCATGGCTCGTGGATATTTCTCAGTTCGATCTTCACCACCATCGATCTGACGGCCGATGCCCCCGAGGTCGATCATTGCGGCTCCTGCCGCGCCTGTCTTGATGCTTGCCCGACCGACGCTTTCCCCGCGCCCTACCAGATCGATGCGCGGCGCTGCATTTCCTACCTCACCATCGAGAACAAGGGCCCGGTTCCGGTCGAATTCCGCAAAGCCATCGGCAACCGTGTCTATGGTTGCGACGATTGCTTGGCGGTCTGCCCCTGGAACAAATACGCCCAGGCCGCCAATGAAGCGAAACTGATCGCCCGCGACGATCTGCGCTCCCCGCAGCTGTCCGGATTCCTCCCCATGGATGATGCAGCGTTCCGGGCATTCTTCTCGGGCTCACCGGTCAAGCGCATTGGCCGGGACCGGTTCTTGCGGAACGTGCTGATTGCTGCCGGCAACAGCGCCGATCCGGCTCTGGTGCCTGCCTGCGAAGCCCTGCTCCGGGATGCATCGCCGCTGGTACGCGGTGCCGCCATCTGGGCGGTGTCGCAATTGACCGGGCGCGATCACATGCAACGGCTTGCGGCGCAGTCGGCAGACGAGCCTGATCCTCAGGTTCGCAATGAATGGCATCTGGCAACAGGCGCCGCGGACCATCCAGACAAGGGTGAATAAATGAGACTGATGATTTTCGGCGCCGGGTTTTCCGGCCTGGCCATTGCCCGCGAACTTGCCGGCGAGTGTGAATTCGCTGGCGGCACCACCCGGAGCTCCGGGCGCTTTCCGGCATTGCAAGGCGCAGGTCTCACCCCCTTCATCTATGAAGGCGGAGCGCCATCGGATGATGTAAGCGCGGCACTAAGCGAGACCACCCATCTGGTCATTTCGATTTCCCCGGATGCAGCCGGCGATCCACTGTTGCAGGTCTTTGCCGAAGGTCTGCGCCCGGCACTGCCGAAACTCGAATGGGTCGGCTATTTGTCCACCGTTGGCGTCTATGGTGATCATGGCGGTGATTGGGTTGATGAAGACACGCCTTGCCGGCCCAAGTCCAGGCGCTCGGTCGCGCGTCTGGCCGCAGAGGACGGCTGGACCCGTCTGGCTGCGGAGGCAGGCGTTCCGCTGGCTGTCATAAGGTTGTCGGGAATTTATGGTCCGGGCCGCAATGCGCTCAAGACACTGCATGAAGGCAAGGCGCGACGGCTGATCAAGCCGGGACAGGTCTTCAATCGCATCCACGTCGCCGACATCGGCGGCGCCACTGCCTTGCTCGCCAGACAGCGGCTTGGCGGGATCTACAATGTCACGGATGATCTTCCTGCGCCGCCGCAGGACGTGGTCAGCGAGGCGGCGCGCATTATCGGCGTCGAGCCGCCCGCTGAGATCGATTTCGAAACCGCCGAACTGTCGCCGATGGCACGCTCCTTCTACGGCGAGAACAAGCGCGTCTCCAACGCGAAGATCAAGACTGCAGGCTACAGTTTTCTTTATCCCGACTATCATGCCGGGCTTGAAGCCCTGCACGGCGATGGGTCCTGGCAGAGATAGTTTCGCTGCATTGCAACAAAACGCAACAAGAAGTGATTTTGACAATCTTCTTTTGGCCCGGTTTGGCCTTCACCAACCGGCATTCCACCAAAAGGGATAGAAAATTGACTTCAATCAGGTTTAACGCATCAAAAGTGGTACTGATCCTTGCCGGCCTTTTGACTGTTGTCGTGACGCTCGCCAGCATCAGCCAGGCCTCTGCCGCGGATCCGTCCTGCGGACGCGCCTCATGGTATGCACTGACCTCGAAAACCGCCTCGGGCGAGCGCATGGATCCGTCCAAGCTGACCGCTGCTCATCCGCGCTTGCGTTTTGGAACAAAGGTCGAGGTGGTCAATGCGCGCAATGGCAAAACCGTCGTGGTGCGCATCAATGACCGTGGACCGTTCATCAAGGGCCGGATCATCGATGTCTCCAAGGCCGCCGCCGGTCAGCTCGGCATGATCAAGTCGGGTGTCGCGAAAGTCTGCTATCGCGTTGTTTCCTGACCCGGCGCGTTTCAATGCAGCAGTGAAACGGTCCATCCGTCTTGCCAGACCCGATTGTCTCGCTATTGTGGCGTGACAGATTTTTCAAAGGGTTACAGCGCCCTTGTGCGTTCGTTTAACGCGTGGCGCTGTCGGAGACGATTGATGACGGATGACGCGGCAATTCCGGGGCGGCAGCAGGCACTGACCAAGGAAATTGCCGCCCGGCGCGATGACCTTGTGGCGCTGACTCAGGATCTGATTCGCATCCCGACGCTCAATCCACCCGGCGACTTCTACCGTGACATCTGCGAGTATCTCGCGCGCCGCCTCGAAAAATCCGGCTTCGATGTCAAATTGCTGCGCGCTGAAGGCACGCCCGGAGACAGCGAACGCCATCCACGCTGGAACGTGATCTGCCGCCGCGAGGGTGGCCGCTCGGGTCCGTGCGTGCATTTCAACTCGCATATCGATGTCGTGTCCACCGGCGCCGGATGGACATTCGATCCCTTCGGCGGAACCGTATCCGACGGCAAGATCTATGGCCGCGGAGCCTGCGACATGAAGGGTGGCCTTGCCGCCTCAATCGTGGCAGCGGAAGCTTTCGTTGCCCTTTGGCCCGGCTATCCCGGCGCAATCGAGATTTCAGGCACCGCGGATGAGGAAACCGGCGGCTATGGCGGAGTCGCCTGGCTTGCCGAACAGGGCTATTTTTCGCCCCAACGCGTTCAGCACGTGATCATTCCCGAACCGCTCAACAAGGACCGGATCTGCCTCGGTCACCGCGGCGTCATGTGGGCCCAGATTCGCACCCATGGCCGGATCGCCCACGGTTCGATGCCGTTTCTCGGCGATTGTGCCGTGCGTCACATGGGCGCCGTCATCGCCGAAATGGAAGCCTCTCTGTTCCCGGCCCTGGCGCAAAAACACACCGCCATGCCGGTTGTGCCCGATGGCGCCCGTCAGTCGACCATGAACATCAATTCGCTGCATGGCGGACAGGCAGAACCCGATCCCGATTTTACCGGCTTTCCCTCGGCCTGCGTGCCTGACGAGGCCCGCATGGTCATCGACCGGCGCTACCTGATCGAGGAGCACGCCGACGAGGTGCGCGAGGAGATTGTCTCTCTGCTGGAGCGTGTGAAGGCTGAGCGGCCTGGCTTCCGCTATGATTTCGAGGAGTTGTGGCAGGTCAGCCCGACCATGACAGCGGCGGATGCGCCGGTGGTCAGGGCGGTCGAACGCGGCATCCGTTCGGCTCTTTCCTGCGAGCCGGTGCACGTTGTCTCGCCCGGCACCTACGACCAGAAACATATTGACCGCATTGGTCGCTTGAAAGACTGTATCGCCTATGGACCCGGCATTCTCGACCTGGCGCACCAGCCGGACGAATATGTGGGGATCGACGACATGATTGGATCCGCAAAGGTAATGGCCTTTGCATTGGACGATCTACTGCACGGACGCGCGTAAGACGTATGCCGTGCCAACGGGAGCGAAGGAAGCAGACATGACAAACAAACCGATCACCGCGGCAGCCGTCTCATTGCTGGCGCTGGGACTTGCTCTCGGCGTCACACCGGCCACGGCCGCCAGGATGGATGTATCCATCGGCATGCAGCTCGAGCCGCCGAACCTTGATCCGACAGGTGGCGCTGCCGCGGCGATTGACGAAGTGGTCTATGCCAATGTGTTTGAAGGCCTCACCCGTTTTGGCGCCGATGGCTCAATCCTGCCGGCGCTGGCGGAAAGCTGGGACATTTCCGAAGACGGACTGACCTACACTTTCAAGCTGCACACCGGCGTGAAATTCCACGATGGCTCCGATTTCAATGCAGATGACGTCAAGTTCTCTCTCGATCGCGCCCGCGCCGACGATTCCACCAACGCCCAGAAGGCACTGTTCGCCGACATCGCCTCGGTCGAGGTGGTTGACCCGGCCACCGTCAAGGTGACCCTGTCCAAGCCGAACGGCTCGTTCCTTTTCAACATGGCCTGGGGTGATGCGGTCATCGTCGCGCCTGAAACCGCCGCCGAAAACGCCGCCAATCCGGTCGGAACAGGTCCCTTCACCTTGACCGAATGGGTCAAGGGCGACCGCGTCGAACTCGGACGTTACGATGGCTACTGGGGCACCCCGGTCAAGCTCGACAAGGTGACGTTCAAGTTCATTTCCGACCCGACCGCGGCTTTCGCCGCGATGATGGCCGGCGATCTTGACGCCTATCCGGCCTTTCCGGCGCCTGAAAACCTGGTTCAGTTCGAGGCCGATCCTCGCTTCTCGGTGATCATCGGTTCGTCCGAAGGCGAGACCATTCTCGCCATGAACAACAAGAAGGCCCCGCTCGACAATATCAAGGTGCGCCAGGCGATCACCCACGCGATCGACCGTCAGGCGATCATCGATGGCGCCATGTTCGGCTATGGTACGCCGATCGGCACCCATTTTGCCCCGCACAATCCGGCCTATGTCGATCTGACCGCCCAATCGGCCTATGATCCGGAGCAGTCCAAGGCGCTGCTGGCAGAAGCCGGTGTCAGCGACCTCAGCCTGTCGCTGAAGCTGCCGCCGCCAAGCTACGCCCGCCGTGGCGGTGAAATCATTGCGGCGCAATTGCGCGAGGTTGGCATCAATGTCGACATCACCAATGTCGAATGGGCGCAGTGGATCGAAGATGTGTTCAAGGCCAGGAATTTCGACCTGACCATTGTCTCGCACACCGAACCGATGGACATCGGCATCTATGGCCGCGATGACTACTACTTCCAGTATGGTGACGCGGACTTCAAGGCGATCATGGCCGATCTCGACAAGGCCACCGATCCGGCGAAACGCACCGAGCTGATGCAGGCCGCGCAGAAGAAGATCGCTGACGACTACGTCAACGGCTATCTGTTCCAGCTTGCCCGCACCGGCGTTGCCAATACCAAGCTCAAGGGCATCTGGCCCAACTCGCCGACCCAGGCCAATGACATGACTGCGGTCTACTGGGAAGACTGAGACCCGAGACGCTAGCAATGGCCGCGCCTTTGCCCGGCCATTTGGCCACCATGCTCCTGGAACATGACCGATGACCGCCTATCTCCTGCGGCGCCTTTTGTCCCTGTCGCTCAGCCTGGTTGCTGCCAGCCTGGTCATCTTTCTGGTGATGGAAGTGGTGCCGGGCGATCCTGCGTCCTTCATGATGGGGCTCAATGCCGATCCCGCCGCCGTCGCCGCGCTCCGCACCCAGCTCGGCCTCGATGAACCTTTGCCCTTGCGCTACGTTGGCTGGGTGGCGGGCCTGCTGCAGGGTGATTTCGGCATTTCCTACACCTACCGGGTGCCGGTTTCCGAACTGATTGCCGAGCGTGTTGTGATCTCGCTGCCGCTGACGCTTTATGCGCTGACGCTCTCCACCCTGATTGCTTTCCCGGCGGGCATTCTCGCTGCCTCCCGCCGCAATTCTGCCGCTGATCTTTCCGTCATGGGCGCGACCCAGCTTGGCGTGGCGATCCCGAATTTCTGGTTCGCGATGATCCTGGTGCTGGTTTTCGCGGTCAATCTGCGCTGGTTCTCGGCCGGCGGGTTTCCCGGATGGGAAGCCGGCTTCTTTCCCGCCATCAAGGCACTGACATTGCCGGCCATCGCCCTGGCCCTGCCGCAGGCGTCGATCCTGGCGCGGGTCATGCGCTCCTCGCTGATCGACACGCTGGACGAGGATTTCATGCGCACTGCCCGCGCCAAGGGGCTGAGCCGTGGCCAGGCGCTGCGCCGCCACGCGCTTCGCAATGCGCTGATTCCCGTGCTGACCATCATCGGCCTGCAATTCTCCTTCCTGCTCGCCGGCGGCATCATCATTGAAAACGTCTTCTATCTGCCGGGTCTGGGCCGGTTGGCCTTTCAGGCCATCACCCAGCGTGATCTGATTGTCGTGCGCTCGGTGGTGATCCTCCTGGTGTTCTCCGTCATTGTCGTCACCTTCCTGGTTGATCTTGCCTATGCCGCGGCAGATCCGCGATTGCGCAGGCGCCGGACATGAGCACACAAACCTCCAGCCGGTCGTTGCTGCGTATGGCCGCCGGTCACCCCGCCTTTATGATCGGCCTTTTGTTGTCCGCGCTTTTCGTCGCGCTGGCGCTGGTCTCGTTCGTCTGGACTCCATTCGATCCGACCAGGCTCACAATTGCCAACAAGCTCCAGACACCGTCGCTGGAGCATTGGTTCGGAACGGATCATTTCGGGCGCGACATGTTCTCGATGATCATGGTCGGCGCGAGGGTGTCGATCGCCGTGGCCTTTGTTGCGGTCGGCATCGGCATGCTGCTCGGCGTCCCGCTGGGACTCTATGCGGCGGCCCGGCGCGGCAGCCTGATCGATGAAATCATCATGCGCGGCAATGATCTCGTCTTTGCCTTCCCGTCGCTGCTGCTGGCGATCATGATCACCGCCGTATTCGGCCCCGGGGCGGTCAACGCCATCATTGCCATCGGCATTTTCAACGTGCCGGTGTTTGCCCGGCTGGCGCGCGGCGCTGCACTGTCGCTCTGGACCCGGGATTTCGTGCTTGCCGCCCGGGTGGCCGGCAAGAGCAGAGCGCGCATTTCCGCCGAACATATTCTGCCCAACATCGCCAATCTGCTGATCGTGCAGGGCACCATCCAGTTCTCTCTGGCCATCCTCGCCGAAGCGGCCCTTGCCTATGTCGGCCTCGGGGCGCAGCCGCCATTGCCGAGCTGGGGCCGCATGCTGGCCGATGCCCAGACCCTGATTTCGCTGGCACCGCACATGGCCTTGTTTCCCGGCTTTGCAATCATCATCACGGTGCTTGGCCTCAACCTGATGGGCGATGGCCTGCGCGACCTGTTTGATCCCAAACTGAGACGAGGCCGCTGATGCCGGTGCTCTCGATTTCCGACCTGAAAGTCGATATTCATGGCGCCACCGTGCTGCACGATATCGACCTGACACTCGATCCCGGCCAGATCCTCGGCATTGTTGGTGAATCGGGCTCCGGCAAGTCGATGACCGCGCTGTCGGTGATGCAGTTGCTGCCGCGTGGCAGTGAATGGAGCGGATCGATCAAGGTCGCTGGCGCCGATCTCGCCTCCATGGACGAACCGCAACTGTGCGGGATGCGGGGCCGCGATGTCGGCATGATCTTCCAGGAGCCGATGACGGCGCTCAATCCGGTCCGCAACATTGGCGATCAGGTGGCTGAAACCGTGCGCATCCACACGGGCGCCAGCCGCCGCGAGGCTTTCAGGATCGCGCGCGAGATGCTCAACCGCGTTGGCCTTCCCGAAGACCGTTTCCCGCTCGACCGCTTTCCGCATGATCTGTCCGGCGGCCAGCGCCAGCGCGTGGTCATCGCCCAGGCCATCGCACTCAGGCCCAAAGTGCTGATCGCCGACGAGCCGACCACTGCACTTGATGTGACAACCCAGGCCCAGATTCTCGATCTGCTCAGGCAATTGGTGCGCGAGGAAGACATGGGGCTGATGCTGATCACCCATGATCTGGCTGTTGTCGCGGGCCTTGCCGACACCATCGCCATCCTCAAGGATGGTGCAGTTGTCGAGGCCGGGCCGACCCGCGACATCTTTCAGGCCATGCGCCATCCCTACACGCGGGCCCTGTTCACCGCGTCCGCCCATGTGCCTGAGCGCGGACGCAAGTCCGAACCCGGCAAGACGCCGGTGCTGGCCGTCGAGAAGGTGGTTCGCGATTACCAGCAGCCGCGCCGCAACCTTTTCGTCAAGCCGCCGCCATTTCGCGCGGTCGATCATGTCAGTTTCGAGATATTCCATGGCGAGAATGTCGGACTGGTGGGCGAATCCGGTTGCGGAAAGTCCACTCTGGCCCGGTCCGTGCTGGCGCTTGACGGATTGCAGGGTGGAGATATCCGGCTCAACGGCCAGGTCTTCACCAGCGCCGGGGACGGCCCCCATCCGGAGCTTCGCGCCCGGATGCAGGTGGTGTTTCAGGATCCCTATGGATCGTTCAATCCACGCCACCGCGTGCGAAGGCTCGTTACGGAACCGTTCCATCTGGTGAAGGACCCGCCGCGCGGCGCGGAACTGGAGCAGCGGATTGACCGTGCGCTGACGGAAGTCGGCCTCGCATCCAGTGACGCCGACAAATACATCCATGAATTTTCCGGCGGCCAGCGTCAGCGCCTTGCCATCGCCCGAGCGCTTATTATTGAGCCGGCTTTGATCGTGCTCGACGAAGCGGTCTCGGCACTTGATGTGTCGATCCGCGCCCAGATCCTCGATCTGCTGGCTGGCCTGTCGGACCGGCTGGATCTGTCCTATCTGTTCATCTCGCATGATCTGTCTGTTGTTCGCGCCATTACCGACCGGGTGCTGGTGATGAAGGACGGCCAGATTGTCGAACAGGGCGAGACCGAAAGCGTGTTTCGCAATCCGCAACATCCCTATACCCGAAAACTGGTGGCGGCGACGCCATCGCTGGAAGCAGCCCTTGCTGCGCCGGCAAACTGACAGCGAAGAGAGGACGAGCCGTGACCCACACCCTGGACGCCGGATTTGACACCAGCCAGTGCCTGATTGGCGGCCGATGGATCGGTGCTGGTGGCGGCAGGACCCTGCCTGTGGAAGATCCGTCGACCGGCCATGAAATCGACCGCATCGCCCGCGGAGGAAAGGCCGAGATCGAAGCTGCCGTCGATGCCGCGCAGACAGCGCTCTCGGGCGAGTGGGGCCGGATGCCAGCTGCCGAACGCGGCCGCCTGCTGGCAAAGATTGGCCGCGCGGTGGAGGAGAACATCGAGTGGCTGGCCAAGCTCGAAGCCCATGATGTCGGCAAGCCCTTGACCCAGGCCCGCGCTGATGCGCGTGCGCTGGCGCGCTATCTGGAATTCTATGGCGGGGCTGCGGACAAGATCCATGGCGAAACCATCCCCTATCTCAATGACTACACCGTCTTCACCCTGCGCGAACCGCATGGCGTCACCGCGCACATCATCCCCTGGAACTATCCGATGCAGATCCTTGGCCGCTCGGTCGGTGCTGCGCTGACCATGGGCAATGCAGCCGTTCTCAAGCCCGCTGAAGAGGCGTCGCTGACGGCTCTCGCCTTCGCGCGCATCGCAACCGAATGCGGCCTGCCCGACGGCGCGCTCAATGTGGTGCCGGGCTTGGGTGAAGAGGCCGGGGAAGCGCTCTGCACCCATCCCGGAATCCATCACATCTCGTTCACCGGATCGGTGGAGACCGGGCGCAAGATACAGCAGGCCGCGGCGCAGAACGTAATTCCGGTGACGCTGGAGCTCGGCGGCAAGTCGCCGCAGATCGTCTTTGCCGATGCCGATCTGGAGCGCGCGCTGCCGTTTCTGGTCAATGCCGGCATTCAGAATGCCGGCCAGACCTGTTCGGCCTCCTCGCGCATTCTGGTCGAGGCTTCGCTGCACAAGGAGGTCGTGCGGCTGATGAGCGAGCGTTACAAGGCATTGACCGTTGGCGCGGCAATCGAGGATCAATCGGTTGGCCCGCTGATTTCCGAGCGCCAGAAAAACATAGTCCAGGGCTTCCTTGCCGAGGCCGATGAGGATGGCATCGCCCCGGTGGCCGAGGGCCAGATGCCGAAATCAGCACCCATGGGCGGCCATTATGTGCGCCCGACACTCTATGGCGACGTCGATCCCGGCCACGCGCTGGCCCGCGACGAGATATTCGGTCCGGTGCAGGTGATCATCCCGTTCCGCGACGAGGAAGAGGCTGTCGCCATTGCCAACGGAACCGACTACGGTCTCGTCGCCGGGATATGGACAAACGACGGCGGACGTCAGATGCGAATGGCGCGGGCGATCCGCTCCGGCCAGGTCTTCGTCAACAATTACGGTGCCGGCGGGGGTGTCGAACTGCCCTTCGGAGGCGTCGGCAAGTCAGGTCACGGCCGTGAAAAGGGATTCGAGGCGCTTTACGGCTTTTCGGCCTTGAAGACTGTCGCCGTCTGGCACGGCCGTTGATCTTTTTGTGAGGAGCACAGTATGAGACTTGAAGGCAAGACAGCGCTGGTCACCGGTGGCGCATCCGGATTTGGCACCGGCATCGTCCGTAAATTCCTGTCAGAGGGCGCCCGCGTCGCCATCGCCGACATCAATGCCGGTGCGGCCCAGGATTTAGCGTCAGAACTTGGTGATCAGGCATTTGCGGTGATGGTGGATGTCTCCAGCAATGACAGCGTCGCTGCAATGGCAAAGCTCGTGCTCGAGCGCTTCGATGGTCTGGACATTCTCGTCAACAATGCCGGCATTACCCATTTGCCGGCACCGATGGAAGAGATCAGCGAAGACGACTTCGACCGGGTTTTCGCGGTCAACGCCAAGTCGGTTTTTCTCACCGCCCGCCACTTTGTTCCGGTGATGAAACAAAAACGCGCCGGCGCCATTCTCAACGTTGCGTCCACTGCAGGCGTCAGCCCGCGGCCACGGCTGAGCTGGTACAATTCCTCCAAGGGCTGGATGATCACCGCCACCAAGTCGATGGCTGTGGAGCTGGCGCCCTCGGGCGTGCGCGTCAATGCCATCAATCCGGTGGCCGGGGAGACGCCTTTGCTCAAATCCTTCATGGGTGAAGACACGCCGGAAACCCGCGCCAAATTTCTCTCGACCATTCCGCTTGGGCGGTTTTCCACCCCCGAAGACATGGCCAATGCGGCCTGTTTCCTCTGCTCCGACGAAGCCGCGATGATCACCGGCGTCGCCATGGAAGTTGACGGCGGCCGTTGCATCTAGGCCCGGTCATCGGGTGAATCGCTTGCTAAGCGTGATCTGACCGGCTAGCAGAGAGCCAACTTGCAGCACTGCGTGTCCCCTGAGACGCGCGACCGATGCTGTTAGACCTTGCAATCATGCATGTGCGGTGGCGTTCAATTCCATTCATCTGGGCGCACCACGCATTGGGAGATCAGACCATGCGCCTAGGCGGACGCCTGCAAGCAGCCATAGAAGTCCTGACCGATATCGAAACCCGGCACCGGCCGGTTCCCGATGCGCTCAAGGATTGGGGCCTGTCCCACCGTTTCGCCGGATCTGGCGACCGCGCGGCCATTTCCAATCTGGTGCATGACGCATTGCGCATGAAGCTGTCACACGGGTTCATCATGGATGGGGATACGCCCGCCAATCTTGCGGTCGCCACCCTGTTGCGGCAGTGGAACATCAGCCCGGAAGAGCTGACCGCCAGCCTGGAGGGAGACAAGTTCGCCCCCGAAATTCCCTCGACGGAAAATCTCGCCGCCTGCCTGGCGCGTGACCTGTCACAGGCAGAGCCCCACATTCGCGCCGACATTCCTGAATGGCTGGCAGCTTCTTTCGAACGTGCCTTTGGCGACGAATGGGAAGCCGAAGCGCAGGCCATGACAGCCCGTCCGCCGCTTGATCTCAGGGTCAACACGCTGGCGACCGGCCGCGATGAGGTGCTGGAAGCCTTTGCCGAGCAGGGCGCGCGCGCAACGCGGCTGGCGCCGAACGGCATCCGCATTGAACCGGGCGTTGGTCCGCAGCGTCAGATCGCCGCCACCAGCGAAGTCAGCTTCGCCAGGGGCTGGTTCGAAATTCAGGATGAAGGCTCGCAACTCGCCGCAGGCCTGGCCGGTGCAGCTGCCGGTGAAAAGGTGCTTGATTACTGCGCAGGCGGCGGCGGCAAGTCGCTGGCATTCGCGGCGATGATGGGCAATGAGGGCAGCATCAACGCCTATGATGCCGACCGGCGCCGGCTGGCGCCGATGGTCGAGCGCATCCGCCGCGCAGGTGCCGAAATCATCTATATCAAGGAACGTGCGGCCCAGCTGGCCGGACTTGAAGGCCGCATGGACCGGGTGTTGATCGATGCGCCCTGCACCGGAACCGGCACCTGGCGCCGCCGCCCGGACGCCAAATGGCGGATTTCCGAGAAGAACATCACCGACCGCACGGCTGATCAGGACAAGGTGCTCGATGACGCCTGTCTCTATGTCCGTCCCGGTGGCGAGCTGGCCTATGTCACCTGTTCGCTGCTGCCGGAAGAAAACACCGACCGGGTCAAGGCGTTTTTGCAGCGCCATCCGGAATTTGAAACCATCAGCCTCAAGCAGCGTTGGCGGGATGTTGTGGCCGATCCGGATGCGCCGGTTCCCTATGCCGATCAGAACCTAGGACTGCTGTTGTCGCCGCGCCGCACCGGCACCGACGGGTTCTATTTTGCCGGCTTCCGCCGCAAGGCATGACCACCGGCAAAATGGCAAGTTGAACACAGCGCCCTAAATGACGGACCATGACGCACCAGAGGTGAAATCATGAGCAAATCGCATGCGCTGACATTGATCCTGTTTGTCGTCCTGACCGTCGCCGGCGGCAGCCTGATCGGATATGCGTCAATCCCCGGCCCCTGGTATCAGGAGTTGCAGAAACCGCCGTTCAATCCGCCGAACTGGATATTCGGTCCGGTGTGGACGGCGCTTTATGTGTTGATCGGCATCGCCGGTGCCCGGGTTTTCATCCGCGAACGGGGGCATTGGCTGCCAAAGCTCTGGTTTATCCAGATGGCGCTGAATTTCGTCTGGTCACCGGTGTTCTTTACCCTGCACCGTCCCGATCTGGCGCTGGCGATCCTGATCGCCATGTGGCTCGCGATCCTGAGCTTCATGGTGCTTGCCTGGACCCGTGACCGCCCCTCTGCGCTGCTGTTTGTGCCTTATGCGGCCTGGGTCAGCTTCGCCGGACTGCTCAATGGCGCAATCTGGTGGCTAAACCCGCTCTGAGCGGATCATCTTCGAGAATTTGCTTGCTGTTTGACCGGCTGCTTGGCACCTTCGCACCTGCGAAAGGAATTGCCGCATGAATGAGAGGCCCGACGAGAATTTCCGCGAACGCGTGACCGCCAGCTTTGCGCGTCAGAACATCATGCGCACCATTGGGGCGGCGCTGACCAGCGTGGAATATGGCGTTGTCGAGATCGAAATGCCGTTTCGCGAAGACCTGACCCAGCAGCACGGCTTTCTGCACGCGGGCATCCTGTCCACCGCGCTCGACTCGGCCTGCGGCTACGCGGCGCTCTCGGTGATGCCGGAAGATGCTGCGGTTCTCACCATCGAGTTCAAGATCAATCTATTGTCGCCTGGCCGCGGTGACCGCTTCCTGTTCCGGGGCGAAGTCACCAAGCCCGGCAGCACCATTATCGTCAGCGACGGACGCGGCTATGCCATTTCCGATGGCCCGGCCAAGCTGATTGCATCAATGACCGGTACCATGATGGTGGTCCGGGGCCGTGAAGGGATAGACGGATGAGCGGTATACTCAAGACAGTCGGCACCCGCCAGGTGCTCTATGTCATGGCGGCGGAGCCGGAATATGGCCCGCATCTCAAGGCGCGGTTCGAGCCGCTGATCACCGGCGTCGGCCCGGTCGAGGCAGCGGGCGCGGTGGCGGCCGGATTGTCGTTGATGGACAGAGCGCGCCCCGATTGCATCGTCTGCCTCGGCTCGGCGGGATCGCGGATGCTGGAGCAGACCGGTGTCTATCAGGTCGCTTCGGTGAGTTACCGCGACATGGATGCAAGCCCGCTGGGCTTCGAGAAGGGCCGCACGCCGTTTCTCGACCTGCCTGCCGTGCTGCCATTGCCGGTGATCGCGGAGGGCGTGCCTTCGGCAAGTCTCTCAACCGGCGCCAACATTGTCTCGGGTGCTGCCTATGATCTGATCGACGCCGACATGGTCGACATGGAAACCTTCGCGGTTTTGCGCGCCGCCAGCCGGTTTGGCGTGCCGGTGATCGGCCTGCGCGGCATCTCCGATGGCAAGGCGGAACTCAATCACATCGATGACTGGACCGAATATTTGCACATCATCGATGAAAAACTGGCTCTGGCGGTGGATCGCGTTGAAGCGGCGATTGCATCCGGCGCGGCTTTGGCTTAATCGCTCGCCATGAACGATATCCTTCACACCACCCATCCCGATTCCATCCTGATCATCGATTTCGGCAGTCAGGTAACGCAGCTCATTGCCCGCCGGGTTCGCGAAGCCGGCGTGTATTGCGAAATTGTCCCGTTCCAGCTGGCCGATGAAGGCTTTGACCGGATGCAGCCGAAAGGCGTGATTTTTTCCGGCGGACCGGATTCTGTCACCCGCGAAGGCTCGCCGCGCGCACCGCAGGCCGTGTTCGAGTCCGGCGTTCCGATCCTCGCCATCTGTTATGGCCAGCAGACGCTGTGCACGCAGATCGGCGGCAGCGTCGAAGGCGGCCATCACCGCGAATTCGGTCGTGCCGATGTGGAAATCCTCAAAGCCTCGCCGCTGTTCGAGGGGTTTTGGGAAGTCGGCAAAAAATATCCGGTCTGGATGAGCCATGGCGATCGCGTCACGCGGCTTCCGGAGGGCTTCGAGGTGATCGGCACATCACCGAACGCGCCCTTTGCCATCTCGGTCAATGAAGACAAGCGCTATTACACCACCATGTTCCATCCGGAAGTGGTGCACACACCCGATGGCGCCAAGCTGCTGTCCAACTTTGTGCACAAGATCGTCGGTCTGAAATCCGATTGGTCGATGGCCGCCTACCGGGCGGAAATGGTGCAGAAGATCCGCGATCAGGTCGGCTCGGGCAAGGTTATCTGCGCGCTGTCCGGCGGCGTTGATTCCTCCGTTGCAGCGCTGCTGATCCATGAGGCGATCGGCGATCAGCTCACCTGTATTCTGGTCGACCACGGCCTGATGCGCATGAACGAGGCCGCCGACGTGGTGGCCATGTTCCACGAGCATTACAATCTCAACCTGAAAATGATTGATGCCTCGGACCGTTTCATCTCGCAGCTCGAAGGCGAGGCTGACCCGGAAACCAAGCGCAAGACCATCGGCCGGCTGTTCATCGAGGTCTTCGAGGAAGAAGCCAAAAAAATCGGCGGCGCCGATTTCCTCGCCCAGGGCACGCTCTATCCCGACGTCATCGAAAGCGTTTCGTTTTCCGGCGGTCCTTCGGTGACGATCAAGTCGCACCACAATGTCGGCGGCCTGCCCGAGCGCATGAACATGCAGTTGGTCGAGCCCTTGCGCGAACTGTTCAAGGACGAAGTCCGGGTGCTGGGCAAGGAGCTCGGCCTGCCCGACAGCTTCATCGGCCGGCATCCGTTCCCCGGTCCGGGTCTGGCCATCCGCTGTCCCGGCGGTATCACCCGCGACAAGCTCGAGATCCTGCGCCAGGCCGATGCGATCTATCTCGACGAGATCCGCAAGGCGGGCCTTTACGACACCATCTGGCAGGCCTTCGCCGTGCTGTTGCCGGTGCAGACCGTCGGCGTCATGGGTGATGGCCGCACCTACGAATTTGTCTGCGCGCTGCGCGCCGTCACCTCGGTTGATGGCATGACCGCGGATTTCTATCCCTATGACATGGATTTCCTCGGCCGCGCCGCGACGCGGATCATCAACGAGGTCAAGGGCATCAACCGCGTCGTCTACGATGTCACCTCCAAGCCCCCCGGCACCATCGAGTGGGAATGAGGGGCCGGACATGACCGTCACCATCTACGGCATCAAGAACTGCGACACGATGAAGAAGGCGCGGAGCTGGCTTGCCGATCACGCGATCGAGGCAGAGTTCCACGATTACAAGGCCTCGGGCATCGATGAAGCGCATCTGAAGCGCTGGTGCGCCGAAGCCGGTTGGGAAACCGTTCTCAACCGCGCCGGCACCACATTCCGCAAGCTCGATGAGGCCGACAAGCAGGATCTCGATGCCGGCAAGGCCATCGCCCTGATGCTGGCGCAGCCCTCGATGATCAAGCGCCCGGTGCTTGAAGCCGATAGCCGGATCATCATCGGCTTCAAGCCCGACCGCTACGAGCAGTTCTTCGCGTAAGGGGAATCGAGATGGCGAAGACCACCCGCGCGACCCAGACCCTCAGCAAGCTCGGCATCAATTTTACCGTCCACAGCTATGACTATGATCCTGATGCCGAGAGTATCGGGTTGCAGGCAGCCGAAGCGCTCGGGGAGCCGCCGTCGCGGGTGCTCAAGACCCTGATGGCGGAGCTCGACGGCAAACCGGTCTGCGTCGTGCTGCCGTCGGACCATGAGGTCAGCATGAAGAAGCTGGCGGCAGCGCTCGGCGGCAAGTCGGCAACAATGATGAAGCCCACGGACGCCGAACGCCTCACCGGCTACCATGTTGGCGGCATCAGTCCTTTCGGCCAGAAAAAGCAGGTGCCGACCGCAATCGAAGAGGCGGCATTGTCAGAACCGCATGTCTTCCTCAATGGCGGTCAGCGCGGGCTGCAACTGCGTCTTGATCCGAAGGATGCCGTACGGGCATTGAAAGCGATCGCGGCGCCTGTGGTTGCCTGAACAGGCTCGCTGCTATCGCAATATCTTTCGGCGGCTAAGTTTGTTCGAATCCTAGAACAGGCTGCCCTGTCCCGGCTCCTTGGCTTTTCCGGCTTTGGCGCGAGCCGGCTTCTTCGGCGCGGAGATCGGCTGATCACTGCTGGCCAGCGCCGAAACTTCGCCATCGGCAAATTCGACCGCGATCATCGTGCCGGTTTCGACTTGCGCCGCGCGCGACAGCACCGCCCGGTTCTGGTCGCGAATCACGGCAAAGCCGCGCCCCAGCACGCTTTGATAGGACAGGGATTGCAGCATCCGCGCCTGCGCGCCAAGCCCGCGTTTGCGCTGATCCAGCATCAGGGTCAGCGCGCTGTCGCTTCTGCGGCCCAGATCGGTGAGCCGCTCGAGGCCGCGTCCATGCGCGTCCCGGATCCGGCGCGGCAGCGTTGCCACAGCCTGTGCGTGGCGGTCCAGCCGGGCCCGCAGCGCATCGATGCGCCGCTCCTGGACGCGGTCCATGCGGGCAATCTTGTCACGAACCAGCTGATGCTTCTCGCGCAGCGCCGAAACCAGCGCCACCGGCGTGATCCGGGACGCCTGCTGTTCGAAGCGGCGGCGGCGGTTTGCGGTGTTGAGTTCCAGTGCCCGGCCAAGCGATTGCGCCGAGCGGTCGAGCCGCTGCCGCGGCAGTGCCAGCACGCTGTCGAGTGTCGGCAGGGCGCGCGCCAGCCCCCGCAGGGTTTCACGCCGCCGGTCGAGTGTGCGTGTCTGCGCCGATTTGAGCCGGGCGGCGAGCGTTGCAAGATGTGCTTCCAGATCAGCCTTCACCGGCACCGCCATTTCGGCAGCCCCCGTTGGCGTCGGCGCGCGCCGGTCGCTGGCATGGTCGATCAGGGTCCAGTCGGTTTCGTGTCCAACCGCCGAAATCAGCGGAATGTCCGATTCAGCTGCAGCCCGCACCACAGCCTCGTCATTGAAGCCCCAGAGATCCTCCAGGCTGCCGCCGCCGCGCGCCACGATGATCAGGTCCGGCCGCTTGACAGGACCATTGGCCTCAAACGCGTTGAAGCCATTGATGGCGCGCGATACTTCATCGCCGGATGTGTCGCCCTGAACCCGGACCGGCCAGACAATCACATGGACCGGAAAGCGGTCTTCGATCCGGTGCAGGATGTCGCGAATCACCGCGCCGGTCGGCGAGGTCACCACGCCGATCACCATCGGCATGTAGGGCAGCAATTGCTTGCGCGCTTCGTCAAACAGGCCTTCGGCAGCCAGCTTGCGCCGTCGCTCCTCGATCAGCGCCATCAGGGCCCCTGCGCCTGCCGGTTCGATCGCCTCGATCACGATCTGGTATTTCGACGATCCGGCATAGGTGGTGATCTTGCCGGTGGCGATCACTTCCATCCCTTCCTCGGGACGGTGTTTGAGCCGTGAGAAAACGCCCTTCCAGATCACTGCCTCGATGCGGGCCTTGTCATCCTTGAGCGAGAAATAGGCATGTCCCGACGAATGCGGGCCGCGATAGCCCGATATTTCGCCGCGCACGCGCACATTGCCGAAGGCATCCTCGACTGTCCGTCGGATAGAACCGGAAAGTTCACTGACCGTGAATTCGGCGGCGTTGGTGGGCGAATCATCCATAAGCGAAACCATGCCTGAATGCGCATCATGATGCGGCCTGCGTCAAGTGCAGCACTCCGGACAGCCCGCAAAAATACACCTGAATTTAACCCATAAAATGTAATGGTAAGTGAGGAAGAGTTGGGTGAGGGGCCAGAATGTGAGCGCGTCCAAGAACTATTTGTCGCGTCTCCCCGATGAGGACAGGCGCGAACACACTCGTCGGCAAACCAATAAGGTGGGAACTGTCTATTACTTGCTTCACGGGGTTCGCGGTTATTCAAAGCAGTCCTGCAGGATGGACAATATTTCCGAAAATGGCTGTCACGTCTGCCGCCTTCTGTCAGAGCCGATACCTGACTTTGTCTATTTCGTCCTTGAGGGACTGGAAGCGAAATTTCCCTGTGCCGTGGTTGAACGGTCAGAGGATGGCCTGCATCTGAAATTCATGACGAATTTGCCCACTGAACTGGTCGACAGGATCGCGGACAAGAGATTCCCCAAGAAATAGGCATCAAGCGGCAAATAGCCACCCGTGTCTGCTTTCGAGGCCCATTGCGCGGGGCTTTGCTCCCGGTGCAGGATGCCGCCATTCGAAGCAGGGCATAAGACATGAAGCATGCGGTAATCATCGGCGGCGGCCACAACGGGCTGGTCTGCGCCTGGTATCTGGCGGCAGCCGGGCACAAGGTCACCATTCTTGAAAAGAACGACACGGTCGGCGGCGCCGCAATCACCGAGGAGTTTCATCCCGGTTTTCGCAATTCGGTTGCCTCCTACACGGTCTCCCTGCTCAATCCGAAGGTGATCGCCGATCTGGATCTGCATCGCCACGGATTGAAAATCGTCGAGCGCAAGATGGGCAATTTCCTGCCGCTGCCGGACGGGCGGGCGCTTGAGGCCGGACCGGGCCGCACCAGGGCCTCGGTGGCGCAATTCTCGGTCCGTGATGCCGAAGCACTCGACGGCTTCGACCGGATGCTCGAAAACGCAGCCAATGTGCTGCGCGATCTGCTGTTGCGCACCCCGCCCAATGTCACCGACGGCAATTGGCTGTCGGCCGTGCCGGAGCTCCTCAAGGCCGCTTCGCTGGGACGGCAGTTTTCCCACCTGTCGCTCGATGCGCGGCGTGATGTGCTGGATCTCTTCACCTGCTCGGCCGCCGAAATTCTCGATCGCTGGTTCGAGAGCGATCCGGTGAAGGCCCTGTTCGGCTTTGATGGCATCGTCGGCAACTGGAACAGCCCGCTGGCGCCCGGCACCGGTTATGTGTTGCTGCATCACTATTTTGGCGAGGTGAACGGCAAGCAGGGCGTCTGGGGTCACGCCATCGGCGGAATGGGCGCCATTACCGAAGCCATGCGCAAGGCCTGCGAGGAAAAGGGTGTTGTGGTGAAAACCGGGACGCCTGTGGCACGTGCGGAAGCTGGCGAGACCGGTGTGACAGCCGTCATCACCGAAGACGGGACGCGCATAGAGGCCGATCTCGTGGTCTCCAACATCCATCCTCAACTGCTCGTCGGCGTTCTGCTTGAAAACGCCCCGCTGCCCGAGGATTTCCGCCGCCGCATCGGCTACTGGCAGAGCGGCTCGGGGACATTCCGGATGAACGTCGCACTCGATGCGCTGCCGGTGTTCACCGCCCGCCCCGAACCGGGCGATCATTTGAGCGCCGGGATCATCATTGCGCCGTCGCTCGATTACATGGATCGCGCCTATCTCGAATCCCGTGCCCATGGCTGGTCCAGCAAGCCGATCGTCGAGATGTTGATCCCCTCGACCCTTGATCCGAGTCTGGCGCCGGAGGGCAAGCACGTGGCGAGCCTGTTCTGCCAGCATGTCGCACCGCAATTGCCCGACGGTTTTCCGGGCGGATCTTCCTGGGATGACCACAAGGAAGCAGTCGCTGATCTGATGATCGGCACGGTGGACCGTCATGCACCGGGATTTGCCCAGAGCGTGATTGGCCGACAGGTGCTCTCGCCGCTGGATCTGGAGCGCAAGCTGTCGCTGATCGGCGGCGATATCTTCCATGGCAAGCTGAGCCTCAACCAGCTGTTTTCAGCGCGTCCGGTGCTGGGCTATGGCGCATACCGCGCACCGCTCAAGGGGCTTTACATGTGCGGCTCCTCAACCCATCCCGGCGGCGGCGTGACCGGTGTGCCCGGGCACAATGCGGCGCGGGAAATTCTGGGCGACATCCGCGCCCGGCGGGTGTAGTCGGGACCGTCGCCAGTCCGCCGCAACAGACACAGTCAGGGTATTGACCAATGAAGACCGAGATCGAGACCATTGCCGGTGAAACGCCGGGCATCGCCTATCAGTTGATTGTCCATCGCTTTGAGGGCTCGGATGCCGCTGCCCCGCGCGTCTACATCCAGTCCGGTCTGCATGCGGACGAACGCCCCGGCGTTGCGGCCATGCATTTTCTTATCCCGATGCTCGAAAAAGCCGAGGCCGAGGGCTGTCTGCTCGGATCGCTGATCCTGGTGCCGCACGCCAATCCGATCGGCGCGGCACAACATCTTTACGGCGAGCACATGGGCCGGTTTGCGACCGGAACCCGCACCAATTTCAACCGCGATTTTCCGGTCCCCGACGAGACCGGCTTAAGGCGCCTCGATCAGGCCGCATCACCCGTCTTTGCCGAACGGCGCTTGAAAAGCCGGTTGCTGGAACTCGCCGGCGGCTGTCCGATCGTGCTGGATCTGCATTGTGACGACGAGGGCGTGCAGTATATCTACGCTCCGGAAATGCTGTGGCCGGAAATGTCCGATCTGGCCGCCTGCCTTGATGCGGAAGCCGCATTGTTGTGGGATTCCGGCTCCGACCGGGCGTTCGAGGAAGCAGCCTTTGAGGAAATGCGGGCCCGCGCGCCAAATGGAGACCTCACCGGTCACTGTGTCACCACGGTCGAGTTGCGCGGTCAGAACGACGTTGATGCCTCCCTTGCCCGCAAAGATGCCGAGGGACTTTACCGCTTCCTGCAGGGTCGTGGCGTTGTGGAAGCCGGGGCAACACCGGCTCCCGCGTTGCGAGAAGGTTTTGTTGGCAAGCCTATCCGCCATGTCGACATGGTGCTGGCGCCGGTGGGCGGTACAATCCTGTATCACGTCGCACCGGGTGATCGCGTCCAGGCGGACCAGCTGCTGGCTGAGATCATCGTCAATCCCGGCTGCAAGGACGGCTCGGCCGAAATCCGTGCGGCGCAGGCGGGCTATGTGTTGACCCGGCGCATTCGCCGGTTCATCCGCATGGGCGACAACCTGCTCAAGATCATCGGCGACACGGCTGCGGTGAAATCGCGCAAGGGCGCACTGGAAGACTGAGATCCTTGTCTGCCCTCTCCGGATAATCTCCTGCGCCTGCCTTTGACTTTGACACGCGAAACCGCGAGTTTGTGCGCAGATGGGACAGGACCGGTGTCAGACAGGTCGCAAGCAGTTGCAAGGTTGGGGGAACGGATGGGACATGGATTGTCGGCGCTGTCAGGCGCCATCAGGGCAATGGCGGTTGGATTGGTGCTGCTCAGCGGTGCGGCAACCGCCCTGGCTGAGGAAATCAGCTATTTCAGCATCGGCACGGCCGGGGTCGGAGGAACTTATTTCCCGCTGGCCGGCACCATTGCCAACGCGATCTCCAATCCGCCCGGCTCGCGCGTATGTGAAGAAGGCGGCTCCTGCGGTGTGCCGGGTCTGGTGGCCGTTGCCCAGTCCTCGCACGGGTCTGTTTCCAATGTCAGTGGAATCATCTCGGGCGGCTTGAGTTCCGGTTTTTCCCAGTCGGATGTCGCCTATTGGGCCTATTCCGGAACCGGCACGTTTGAAGGCCAGGAGCCGATGCGCGATCTTCGCGTCATTGCGGCGCTCTATCCCGAACATGTTCACCTGATTGCCTCAAAGGCCTCCGGCATCGCGTCTGTCACGGACCTCAAGGGCAAGCGGGTCTCGCTCGACAAGACAGATTCGGGAACCTACCCCGACGCAGTTCTGGTGCTTGAGGCCTTCGGCCTTTCGAAAGACGACATCACCGTCGAACATCTCGCGCCGGAGGACGCCGCCGAAGCGCTGCGCAATGACCAGGTCGATGCGCTCTTCTTTGTCAGCGGTTATCCGGCCCGGGCCATCACCGAGCTTGCGGGCACTGCCGAAATTGTCCTTGTTCCGATCACCGGCCCCGAAGTGGATGGCATGTTGCGCGAGCATTCGTTCTTTACCCGGGACGAGATACCGGATGGAGCCTATCCGGATATGGCTGGTGTCGGGACGGTTGCCGTGGGCGCGCAATGGCTCACCCGTCTCGACGTGGATGAAGACCTGATCTACCAGATCACCAGGGCGCTGTGGAATCCGGCGACGCGGAAACTGCTGGATGTCGGCCACGCCAAGGGCGCTGCGGTGACCAGCGAGACTGCGCTCAACGGCATTGCCATCCCTCTGCATCCCGGCGCCGAAAAATATTACCGTGAAGCCGGAATGATCAGATAAGCGGCGTTCGCGCGGTCTCACCGATGGCCGTAATAGAGCGACACCGCATGCTCGGCTTCGGCAAAAAACAGCCAGCGTTCGGCCAGCAGCCCGACGAGCATCGAGACGGCGGCGGCGAGATTGAGCAGTGCCGGTGCACCGGTCAGGCCGACAATCGCAAGAATGGCGACGGGAACCACGCCGCCCAGCAGCAATGCCAGCATGCGCAGGCGCCGGGCGTGCTTGCGCCCGATCCGGTGCACCATTTCCCGGGTCAGATAGTTCTCGCCGGTATGTGGGCGTTCCAGCAACCGCACCTTGCCGATGAAGCCGAGCCCCGTGGCGGTTTCGGGGGATGAGCCGGTGTCCGACAGCCGGCTCCGGCTGGCCCGTGCCCACCACAGCCATTTTGCCGACCAGGCAAGCCCGACCATCACGATACCCCAGAGTTCCGGCGCTTCATGGGTTCCCAACGCGGATGCCAGAAGCCAGCCTGATCCAAGCGCGAATGCGCCATAGACCAGCGGTGTCAACCGGCTGTTCCACTGCGGCACCGTCTTGAGCTGGGCATAGATCATCGAGGTGGTGAACACGGTGATTGCGGCGCCCAATGCAGCCAGCAAACCCAGAATTTGATGGCGTGAACCGGTCGCCATCCAGATCAGCACATAGATCCCGAACAGGATCAGCGTCACGATCGCGGCAATACCCTCGCGCGACAGCCAGCTGGAGCGCCATTGGCTGAGCGCCCGCCAGGCCCGTTCCGGATGGCCGAGATGGAAAGTGGAGGCCAAAAGCCCGGCCACCGCCAGCCCGCCGCCGACAACGCCCACGAAAAACACCCAGACCGCAGAGGCCTCGACCGGAAACCCGAGGCCGAGCAGGAAGATCATGCCAAGCCCGGCGCCCGATGTGACGGTGAAGAAAATGACGGAGACAGCAGGATGCATGGGCCTATCCGAGTTTGTCGAGTGCGGCGTCGAGCCAGCCCAGAAAGCCGTCCGCCTTCGGCGTGGCCGCCGGGACAGTGGCTGCCGGTGCAGTGGCATGCGAGCGGGTCTTTGGCCGGGGCGGAAGATACTTGTTGACCGGGCGCGTGCCCATCTCCGGCATCAGGTCGATGCCGCCTCGTTCGGCCACCAGTTGCGAGACATTGGAGGCGGGATCGTTGAAGTCGCCGAAATGCCGCGCGCTTGACGGACATGTGCGCACGCAGGCCGGGATCCGGTCCTCTTCGGGCAAGACGTCGCTGTAGATCCTGTCCACGCACAGCGTGCATTTCTTCATCACATTCTCGACCGGGTCCATCTCGCGTGCGCCATAGGGGCAGGCCCAGGCGCACAGCCCGCAACCGATGCACATATCCTCATTGACCAGCACGATGCCGTCCTCGGTGCGCTTGTAACTGGCTCCGGTCGGACACACGGTGACACATGGCGCGTCATCGCAATGCAGGCAGGATTTGGGGAAATGCACGATCTGCGCCGGTGCATTCTCCGGTGTCACCTCGAAGGTGTGGATCCGGTTCAGCCAAGCCCCGGACACATCAGCCCCATAGGCGTCCACATCCGACAGCGGCGAGGCGCCGGCGCTGGTGTTCCATTCCTTGCAATTGACCGCACAGGCATGACATCCCACGCAAGTGTCGAGATCGATGACGAGACCGAGGCGTTTCTCGGATGCGGCGGGAAGACTTGTCATTCTGCGGCCTCCTGCCCGAAGCGGACATTTTTCGGCGCCGCTCCCACCGGGCTTGTCTGGGCGCTTTGATTGGGCAGGCTTTGCTCCGCGGATTGGTCGGGATCTCTGCGGATCGCCACCCGCAGATCAAACCAGGCAGCCTGTCCGGTAATCGGATCCGAATTGGCCCAGCGCCGGCCATCGCCCTTGGGTGGCAGCAATTCGTCGATCAGATGGTTGAGCAGGAACCCGCGCGTTGCTTCCGGCGCATCGGCGTCGAGCGCCCAGGCGCCGGCCCGCTTGCCGATGGCGTTCCAGGTCCAGAGCGTTGAGCCGTTGACCGCGTCCATGCGGGCAATCCTGACCCGGATTTCAGCCGATTGCGAGGACACCAGTGCCCAGTCCCCGGTCTCCAATCCCTGGCTGTCGCAGACATCGCCCGGCACATAAAGCGCGTTCTCGCCGTGGATCTGCCTGAGCCAGGCGTTCTGTGAGCCCCAGGAATGGTACATCGCCGCCGGCCGCTGGGTGATGGCATGCAGTGGATAGGCGTCGTCGCTCAGTCCTTCCTCCGCGAAGGGCGGATACCAGACAGGCAGCGGTTCGAAACAGGTCTTGATCCGCTCCCGGTGATGTTCCGGCGGCACCGGTTTGATCTTGCCTTCGGCTGCGAGCTGAAATTTGCGCAACGGTTCGAGATAAAGCTGGAAGATGTTTTCCACCGGCCCGTCCTGCAGCCCGTGCTCGATCGCCCAGTCGCTCCAGGCCCGGTTGGCGTGTTTGAAGTAATGTGCCTCTTGCGGCACATGCACCTGCGAGAACCCGCCATTGTCAATGTAGCGCTTGAGCTGGTGGGGGTTCGGCTTGCCGCGTCCGGTCTTGTCGCCGTCCTCGCCGCGCCAGCCCGACAGCGGGCCGATACCCGGCTTGCGCTGGTGATTGACGATGTAGTCGGCGTAGTCCTTGTAGATCGCTGACCCGTCCTCATCGACCATGCCCGGAAGCTTAAGCCGTGCGCCGAGATCCAGCAGCACGCTCTGAAAGCCGCGCACGTCACGGTCCGGCTCGACCACCGGCCAGCGGATCGAATCGCACAGCGCCTCCGGCTCGCTGATCGGCCGATCGAGCAGCGAGATGCAGTCATGCCGTTCCAGATAGGTGGTGTCGGGCAGGATCAGGTCGGCGAATGCCACCATTTCGGAGGAATAGGCGTCCGAATAGATGATCTTCGGGATCACGTAATCGCCATTGTCGTCCTTGTCGGTCAGCATCTTCATTACCGAGGAGCTGTTCATCGACGAATTCCAGGCCATGTTGGCCATGTACATGAACAACACGTCGATGCCGTAGGGATCGCGTGCATGGGCATTGGAAATCACCATGTGCATCATGCCGTGCGCCGACAGCGGCGCATCCCAGGAAAACGCCTTATCGATGCGTTGCGCCGTCTCGCCATCGGCTTCCAGCAGAAGATCTTCCGGCCCGCGTGGATAGCCCAGATGCGGACCTGCCAGCGCGGTGTCGGCGCAGGCGCCGCCATGCGGCCGTGGCTGGCCGGCAACCGGTCGAGGATAGGGCGGCTTGAAGCGGAACCCGCCGGGGCAATCGATCGAGCCAACCAGGATCTGCAGCATATGCAGCGCCCGGCAGGTCTGGAATCCGTTGGAATGGGCCGAGATGCCGCGCATCGCGTGAAACGCCACCGGCCGCCCGATCATCCGCTCGTGGCGCTCGCCCTTCATGTCGGTCCAGGGCTGCTCGATGATCACTTCGCGCTCGAACGCGGCCTCGGCAATCTCGCCGGCAATGCGGATGATCGTGCCGGCGTCGATCCCCGTGCGCCCGGCAACCTCGGCAGGGGCGTATTGCGGATCGAGATATTTCTGCGCCAGCAGTTCGAACACCGGTGTTGCGTGGCGTCCGTCAGGCAGTTCGATGCGGCCTTTCAAGGCGGGCTTGATCCCCGGCGTGGAGGACGGCCGTGTCTTGCCGCTTATCCGTTCGGCCACCAGCGGCGTGCCGTCCTCGTCCCGGGCAAACAGGCCATGGCCCGCGCCGTCCGGATCATCGATGACCAGCCAGGGCGCGTTGGTGTAGCGGATCAGGTAATCGACATCGATCTTGCCGGTGCGCATCAGTTCATGCACCAGCGCCAGGATCAGCAAACCGTCGGTGCCTGGTGTGATGCCGAGCCACTCGTCGGCGATGGCGTTGTAGCCGGTGCGCACCGGATTGACGCCGATCACCTTGACGCCGCGTTCCTTGAGCTTGCCAAGACCCATCTTGATCGGGTTCGAATCATGGTCTTCTGCAACGCCGAAGATCATGAACAGCTCGGTTTTCTCCCAGTCCGGCGCGCCGAATTCCCAGAATGCGCCGCCCATCGTATAGATGCCGGCTGCGGCCATGTTGACCGAGCAGAACCCCCCATGGGCGGCATAGTTCGGGGTGCCGAATGCTTGCGCCCACCAGCCGGTCATCGACTGGCTCTGGTCGCGGCCGGTGAAAAACGCCAGCTTGCGCGGATCGGTGCGCCGCACCTCCCCGAGCCAGTCAGTGGCCAGCGCCAACGCCTCGTCCCACTCGATTTCCCTGAATTCACCAGAGCCGCGTTCGCCGGTCCTCAGCAGCGGCTTTTTCAGCCGTGCCGGCGAGTAATGCTGCATGATCCCCGCCGATCCCTTGGCGCAGAGCACGCCCTTGTTGATTGGATGATCGCGGTTACCCTCGATATAGCTGACCTTGCCGTCTGACATATGGACATTGATGCCGCAGCGGCAGGCGCACATGTAACAGGTGGTTTTGCGAATCTCGGTCTTGCCGTCAGCCGCGCGTGAAGCCCTGCTGGTCTGGTTCATTCACCCTCCCCAAGACGCGCCGCCCGATGTTTCGGTTGCACCACGTTTTAGTCTTCGCCGCATCGGCAAATTGACAGCGACCGCCTCCGCCATCGCGAGGTCGAACGGACCGCGCGGACGAACAAATGTCAAGTCTGCTGCATAAAGCCAGATCGACTACCGCTAAGTCCAGACAGGTTGTGTTGCCGGCCGCTTAACTGTTCGGTGGATGCTGCGCTATCGTCAGGACGGGACTTCAAATTATTCCTGCAACATCTGCCGCGGGACCCGGCTGTATCAGCAGGTGGCGTCGCTGGGAGTGGAGCAATACAGGCCGTGCAGCACCTCAAGCACTGCGGCGACTTCTCTGCCCTTCAGCGAATAGTAGATGGTCTGGGCATCGCGACGGGTGTTGACCAGATCGGCGTCACGCAATTTGCGCAGATGATGCGACATCGCAGGCTGGGACAGGCCGGTCATGTCCGCGAGCTTTAGGACACTTTGTTCGCCATCAAGCAGGATGCACAAAATGCGCAGACGCACTGGCTGGGACAGCATTTCCATAAGCTTCGCTGCTTCGGCCATGCGCGGTTCCATTTCGAGCATGTCTTGTGCTTCAAGCATCACGGCGGTTCCATTGGCAAACATCAATAGTCTCTTATATAAGAATATTCCTTGGACATTTCAACCGGCAAATTCCCGGGTGCTGTCGCGCACGATGAGTTCGACCTCGAGAATTGTGGTCTCGATCGCCGGGCTGCTGTTCGTCCGGATATGGTCAAACAGCATCTGGGCAGCAGACAGTCCCAGCTGCTGACGAGGTTGGTGAACAGTGGTCAGCGCCGGAATGAAACGGCTTGCGATGCCGATATCGTCAAATCCGACCACCGATACATCGTTAGGCACCGAAACGTCGTGCCGCGCCAGTTCGGAGATGAATCCGAAAGCCATCTGGTCGGATTGGCAAAATAGCGCGCTGGGGCGCAGGTCGAGTGCAAGCCAAGCCTGAGCTGCGCGCGCGCCCGATTCAAGGCTGAAGTCACCGTGAAATACATGAGAAAGGTCCAGCGCCAGGCCTCTCTTGGCCATCTCCGCTTCTGCGCCCGCGCTTCGTGTGTGGGTCAGCACATTGTCTTGCGGACCGGTGAGTATTCCGATCCGGCAGTGCCCCAGTTCCGCAAGATGCCCGATCGCCATCCTGGCGCCGCTGGCATTGTTCGCCCGTACCGAGGAAAACTCACCCCTGGGCGTCCATTCACAGGCAAAGATGATTGGCGGCGCTCCGTTACCGGAACTGGCCACGGACAAGATTTCATCGGGCAGCGAGCCATCCAGCGCAATGATTCCGTCGGCCCGCGTTGCGTGCAGATATTCAAGCACAAGCTGCGGCTTCGCATGGGCCTGCCTTGTATCGACAACGAGCATGTTGATATCGACTTCCGAGAGAGCCGTCTCGATGCCTGCAAGAATCTCCGAGAAAAACGGGTTTCCCAGATTTGGAACCAGCACCACGATTGCACCGGTGCGCTGGCGCCGCAGATTGCGGGCAGAGAGGTTGACCCGGTATCCACTCTTTTCTGCCGCGGCAAGAACGGCATTACGTGTTGATTCCGCAACAGTTTCCGGTTTGCTCAACGCCCGGCTTACAGTCGCTGTCGAGACCCCTGCAAGTCTGGCGACATCGGTAATTTTCGGCGCTTTTGTTTCCATGGTGAATTGCATTCCCGGTGCTGCGGAAACGGGGTTGACGGGCCGTTCGCAAATATCACTTGACTCCAAATATCTTCGCGGTCAACCTTTATGTAATCGATTGCACTGCAGCATTTTCATCGCCGATGTAATCGATTGAAAACGGTGTGAGGACACCGGTGGGCCCGGAGCGTTGCGGCACAGCAGCGAGGCCGGGAGGAGGAACATTCCTGGGAGGGAACTCGATGAACACATTCAAGCTTTTTCTGGTCGGCGCGTCCGCTCTGGCACTCTCGACATCCGTAAATGCCACAGATCTGGAAGTCACCCACTGGTGGACATCCGGCGGCGAAGCCGCGGCCGTCGCCGAATTCGCCAAGGCATTTGACGCCACCGGCAACAAATGGGTCGATGGCGCCATCGCTGGCTCCGGCGGCACCGCGCGGCCGATCATGATCAGCCGCATCACCGGCGGCGACCCGATGGCCGCTACACAGTTCAACCATGGCCGCCAGGCCGAAGAACTGGTCGAAGCCGGCCTCATGCGTGACCTCACCGATATCGCCGAGGAAGAGGGCTGGAGGGAAAAGGTGCGTCCGTCGAGCCTGCTCGACAGCTGCACGCTCGACGGCAAGATCTATTGCGTGCCGGTCAACATCCACTCGCAGCAGTGGCTCTGGCTGTCCAACAAGGCTTTTGAAGAGGCAGGCGTCGACGTTCCCACCAACTGGGAAGAATTTGCAGCCGCCGCGCCGGCATTGGAGAAGGCGGGCAAAATCCCGCTCGCCATGGGCCAGCAGCCCTGGCAGACCACGCTTGCCTTCCAGGTTCTGCTGGTCGCGCTCGCCGGTCCCGACGCCTACACCAAGATCTTTGGTGAGAAAGATGCCGAACTTGCCGGCGGACCCGAGCTCGCCAAGGTCTTCCGCGCCGCCGACCAGGCCCGTTCCATGTCGGCCGAATCCAAGGTGCAGGACTGGAACCAGGCCACCAATATGGTGATCACTGGTCAGGCTGGCGGCCAGATCATGGGCGACTGGGCGCAGGGCGAATTCGCGGTGGCCGGCCAGGTTGCGGGCACCGATTACACTTGCCTTCCGGGCTTGGGTGTCAACGAAGTGATCCAGACCGGCGGCGACGCGTTCTATTTCCCGGTCCTTGACGATGCCGAAAAGACAGCCGCGCAGGGCGAACTCGCCCGGTTGATGTTGTCGCCGGAAGTTCAGGTTGCCTTCAATCTCAAGAAGGGCTCGCTGCCGGTGCGTGGCGACGTCGACATCAACGCGGCCAACGACTGCATGAAGAAAGGCCTTGAGATTCTCAACAAGGGCAACATCATCCAGGCGCCGGACCAGTTGATGAGCGCGGATTCGCTGACCCAGGTCAACGATCTGTTCGTCGAGTTCTTCAACACGACCTCGATCACCGCGGAGGACGCCCAGAAGCGCTTCGCCGATATCGTCGCCAGCGCCGACTGAGCCTGACAGCAAAGCAGTGGCCCCGCCACCGGCTGATACCCGGTGGCGGGGCCCGAAACCAGCAATCTGGGGTAAGGCGACATGGCGGCGGACCGGAAACCGAGTCAACTGTTGCGGAACATGAACGCGAAAATCGCGGCTGTTCCGATGATCCTGACAGCCTGCGTCGTCTTCCTTGGCGGAACCTTGTGGACGATCACCTACTCGTTCACCAATTCCAAGCTGTTGCCGCGGGAGAAGTTCGTCGGGCTTGACCAGTACGAACGACTCTGGAACTCGAACAAGTGGCTGATCTCCATCGAGAACCTGTTTATCTATGGCATCCTGTCGCTGATTTTTTCACTGCTGATAGGTTTCCTGCTGGCGGCGTTGCTCGACCAGAAGATCCGCTTCGAGAACACTTTTCGCACCATCTTTCTTTATCCCTTCGCCCTGTCCTTCATCGTCACCGGGCTGGTCTGGCAATGGATTCTCAATCCCGATTTCGGCATTCAGAGGGTTGTGCGCAATCTCGGCTGGGAGAGCTTTACCTTCGATCCGCTCTACAATGCCGAAATCGTCATCTACGGTGTGCTGATCGCCGGGATCTGGCAGGGAACCGGGCTGGTGATGTGCCTGATGCTGGCGGGCCTGCGCGGCATTGACGAGGATATCTGGAAGGCTGCACGCGTCGATGGCATTCCGATGTGGAAGACCTATCTGGTGATCATTATCCCGATGATGCGCCCGGTGTTCATCACCACACTGGTGATCATCGCCTCGGGCATCGTCAAGCTCTACGATCTGATCGTCGCGCAGACCGGTGGCGGACCCGGCATCGCCTCGGAAGTACCGGCCAAATACGTCTATGACGCCATGTTCCTGTCGCAGAATCTCGGCCAGGGCTTTGCCGGCTCGACCATGATGCTGCTCACCGTGCTGATTGTGCTGGTTCCCTGGGCCTATCTCGAATTCGGAGGAAAGAAGCGTGGCTGACCGTCTTGTTACAGCCGGCCCCGAACTGGCCGATTCCCCGCGGCTCGAAGCCGGACCGCGCGGCCGCAAGCCACGCCGGTCGATCAGCCGCGCCAACATCTTTCTCTACGGGACCCTGATCGTCTTCGCGCTCTACTATCTGCTGCCGCTCTATGTGATGATCGTCACCTCGCTCAAGGGCATGCCGGAGATCCGCCTGGGCAACATCTTTTCGCCACCGGTGGAAATCACTTTCGAGCCCTGGGTCAAGGCCTGGGCGACGGCCTGCACCGGTCTTAACTGCGAAGGTCTGTCGCGCGGCTTCTGGAACTCGGTGCGGATCCTGGTCCCCTCGGTGGCACTGTCGATCGCCGTGGCCTCGGTCAACGGTTATGCGCTGGCCAACTGGAGGTTCAAGGGCGCCAACACCTTTTTCACCATCCTGATCTTCGGTGCCTTCATCCCTTACCAGGTGATGATCTATCCGATCGTCATCCTTTTAAGGGAGATGGGGCTCTACGGGTCGCTGACCGGGCTGGTGCTGGTGCACACGGTCTTCGGCATGCCGATCCTGACGCTTCTGTTCCGCAACTATTTCACCTCTGTCCCGGAGGAGTTGTTCAAGGCCGCGCGGGTCGACGGCGCCGGCTTCTGGGGCATCTATTTCAAGATCATGCTGCCGATGAGCCTGCCCATCTTCGTGGTGGCCATCATTCTGCAGGTCACCGGAATCTGGAACGATTTCCTGTTCGGCGTCATCTACACCAAACCCGACCTCTACCCGATGACGGTGCAGCTCAACAACATCGTCAACTCGGTGCAGGGCGTGAAGGAATACAACGTCAATATGGCTGCAACCATTCTCACCGGGCTTGTTCCCCTGATCATCTATTTCATATCGGGCAAACTGTTTGTCCGCGGCATTGCCGCCGGCGCGGTGAAAGGCTGACCCATGACCAGCGTATCCATCAAAGATCTGTGCCTGAATTTCGGCGAGGTGAAGGTCCTCAAGAATCTCAATCTCGATATCGAGGATGGCGAGTTTCTGGTTCTGTTGGGCCCTTCGGGTTGCGGAAAATCCACTTTGCTCAATTGCATTGCCGGCCTGCTCGATGTCTCGGACGGTCAGATCTTCATCAAGGACAAGAATGTCACCTGGGAAGAACCCAAGGACCGCGGCATTGGCATGGTGTTCCAGTCCTACGCGCTCTATCCGCAGATGTCGGTGGAGGGCAATCTGTCGTTCGGCCTGAAAAATGCCCGCATGCCGAAAGATGAAATCGCCAAGCGGATCGCCCGCGCGGCAGAAGTGCTGCAGATCGAGCCGCTGCTTCAGCGCAAACCGGCGCAGCTTTCCGGCGGACAGCGCCAGCGTGTCGCCATTGGCCGGGCCCTGGTCCGCGATGTCGATGTCTTCCTGTTTGACGAGCCCTTGTCCAACCTCGACGCCAAGCTCCGCGCCGAGCTGCGGGTCGAGATCAAGCGCCTGCACCACCGGCTCAAGAACACCATGATTTACGTCACCCACGATCAGATCGAGGCGCTGACACTGGCGGACCGGATTGCCATCATGCGCAACGGCATCATTCAGCAGCTCGACACGCCCCATGAAATCTACAACCGGCCGGTCAATCTCTATGTGGCCGGCTTCATGGGCTCACCGGGCATGAATTTCATCGAAGGTGAAATTTCCGGCGCCGGTGAATCCAGTTTCAATTTCGCCTCCACCCAGATCCCGCTCTCGCGATATCCGTTCGTCCATGACGACCGGCCGAACAAGGCCATCTTCGGGATCAGGCCGGAGCATGTGAGTTGCGGCGACGTTGCGGCTGATGAACCGTTCAGCGTCGAGGTGGAAATCGAGGTTGTCGAACCGATGGGCGCGGATACACTTGTCTGGGCCGTGCTCGACGGCAAGGAATTCCGCTTCCGGGTGGACGGGCAAAGCGTGCTGCAATCCGGTCAAACAGTTCGCATCGGGTTCGATCCGGCCAAGGCCTCGATCTTCGATGCGGCAAGCGAATTGCGGCTTTGAAGAGCCGGTCTGACGCACCAGTGTGAACCCGTATTGTTTCCGTCTGTTTGCCATGGATACGGCCATGAAAACCGGCGAACCAAATGAAATCGAGCCACTCCAAAATCAGGAAAGTTCAAACCGATGAATTTCTCATTTCAGCTTTACAGCGCCCGGAATTTCAAGCCCTGGTCGGATGTCCTGGCGATGCTCGCCGCCGCCGGCTACAAGAATGTCGAAGGGTTCGGCGGCGTCTATGAAGACCCGTCTGCATTCCGGAAGCTGATGGATCAGAATGGTCTGGCCATGCCATCGGGCCATTTTTCCATTGATGCGCTGGAAGGCGATCTCGATGGAGTTCTGGCAACCGCCTCGACCCTTGGTGTCGGCAAGATCTACTGCCCGCATATCGCCGCCGACCAACGCCCGTCCGACAAGGCCGGGTGGCAGGCGTTTGCAGCGCGCCTGAGCGCCGTGGGCGAGAAGGTTCGCGCCGCCGGCTACGGCTTTGGCTGGCACAATCATGATTTCGAATTCGTGCCGCTCGCTGACGGATCAATCCCGATGCAGATCCTTCTGGAAACCGCCCCTGAGCTGGAATGGGAAGCCGACATTGCCTGGGTCATTCGCGGCGGCGCCGATGCGGCGGACTGGATTGCCCGTCACGGCGGCAGGATCACCGCTGTCCACGTCAAGGATATCGCGCCTGAAGGCGAAGCCGTCGATGAAGACGGCTGGGCCGATGTTGGCCACGGCACCGTCGACTGGGCAGGGCTGTTCGGGCAACTCAAGTCCAGCGCGCCGGCGACACTGTTCGTCATGGAACATGACAACCCCTCGGACGCCGGCCGGTTCGCATCGCGATCCCTCGACTGGTGCCGTGGCGCAGCGGAGTAACGGATATGGCGAAAGTTCTCGGCGTTGGCATCATCGGATGCGGCAACATATCCACCTCCTATCTGGCTCTGGCACCTCTGTTCAAGGGTATCGAGATTCGCGCCTGCGCCGACATCAATGCCGAGGCCGCCAAGGCCCGTGCGGCTGAATATGGCATCCGCGCCCAAAGCGTTGAGGACATGCTGGCCGCCGACGACATCGATATGGTCGTCAACCTCACGGTTCCGGCAGTGCATTACGCGGTCTCGGCCCAGGTGCTCGATGCGGGCAAGCATGTCTATTCGGAAAAACCCTTCGTTCTGTCGGTCGAAGAGGGCCGGGATCTGGCTGAACGGGCCGCCAGAAAGGGGCTCCGCGTCGGCTCGGCTCCCGACACATTTCTCGGCGGCGCCCATCAGCTGGCGCGGCATCTGGTCGAGGGCGGTGCTGCCGGCCGCATCACTGGCGGAACCTGTCATGTGTTGAGCCCCGGCATGGAGCACTGGCATCCCAACCCGGACTTTTTCTTCAAGCCCGGCGGCGGCCCGATCCTCGATCTCGGACCCTATTACATTTCCAATCTGGTGCAGCTGATCGGCCCGGTCGTCCGGGTGGCTGCGATGTCGTCGATCCCCAGCCCGGAGCGCAAGATCACTTCCGAACCGCGCCATGGCGAGATGATCAAGGTCGAGACCCCCACCACGATCCATGCGGTTCTTGAATTCGCCAATGGCGCGGTCGTCACCCTTGGCGCCAGCTGGGATGTGAAGGCCCATGGCCATCGCCCGATGGAGCTCTACGGCACCGAAGCCAGCCTCATTGTGCCGGACCCGAATTTCTTCGGTGGCACGGTTGAACTGATCGGGCAGGGTGGTGAAGCCATCGACCTTCCGGCATGGGATCATGCGCTCGGTGTGCCCAACCAGGAGCACAAACAAGGCATGATGGCCAATTATCGCACGGCGGGCCTGGCCGACATGGCGCTGGCTATTCTCGAGAACCGGCCTCACCGTTGCTCGCTTGAATTTGCGCTCCATGTGGTAGATGTGATGACGGCCATTCTCCGTTCGGGAGAAACCGGTGCGTTCATTCGCCCGACCACAAGCTGCGAGCAGCCGGCCCCGCTTGGTATCGAGGAAGCGGCGGCGCTGCTGAACAAGAAAGACATCTGAATATGTGGACACCATCACCCGACCGCTATGATTCCATGAGCTATCGCCGCACCGGCCGGTCCGGGCTCAAACTGCCGGCGATCTCGCTTGGTCTGTGGCACAATTTCGGTGGTGATACGCCGCACGAACTCAAGCGCGAACTATGCCGCACTGCGTTTGACCTCGGCATCACCCATTTCGATCTTGCCAACAATTACGGCCCGCCCCCCGGCTCGGCTGAAACCGCGTTCGGCGATATCCTGAAAACAGATTTCCATGGCCTGCGTGACGAGATGGTGATCTCGTCAAAAGCCGGCTACGGCATGTGGCCCGGACCTTATGGCGAGTGGGGCAGCCGCAAATATCTGGTCTCGAGCTGCGACCAGAGCCTCAAGCGCATGGGGCTCGATTACGTCGATATCTTCTATTCGCACCGCTATGATCCCGACACGCCGCTTGAAGAAACCATGATGGCGCTGGATCATATCGTCCGCTCCGGCCGGGCGCTCTATGCCGGCATCTCGAGCTACAATTCAAAGCGCACCAAGGAAGCCGCCGCAATCCTCAAGCAGCTCGGCACCCCATGCCTTATCCATCAGCCAAGCTATTCGATGATCAACCGTTGGGTCGAGGACGACGGCCTGCTCGACACGCTCGACGAGGAAGGCATTGGATCAATCGTCTTCTCGCCGCTGGCCCAGGGCATGCTGACCAGCAAATACCTCAATGGCATTCCCGATGACAGCCGCGCCGCGCAGGAAAAGTCGCTTCAGGCCGGCTTCCTGAACGAGCGCAATCTGGGCAACATCAAGTCGCTGAACGAAATCGCCAAGCGCCGTGGCCAGACGCTGGCGCAGATGGCGCTTGCCTGGGTGCTGCGCGGCGGCCGTGTCACGACAGCCCTGATCGGCGCCAGCAAGCCGCAGCAGATCATCGATTGCGTCGGCGCGCTCGACAACCAGGACTTCACCGAGGCCGAACTCGCGGAAATCGATACCTATGCCCGTGATGCCGACATCAACCTCTGGGCGGCGTCCGCTGAACGCAAGGGACCTAAGAGAAAATGATAAGAAATCCGATTCTGCCCGGCTTCAATCCTGACCCTTCGATCTGCCGGGCAGGACCGGACTATTATATCGCCACATCGACCTTCGAGTGGTATCCGGGCGTCCAGATCCATCACTCGACGGATCTGGTCAACTGGCGGCTGGTGGCCCGTCCTCTCAACCGCGCCAGCCAGCTCGACATGCGCGGAAATCCCGATTCCTGCGGCATCTGGGCGCCGTGCCTGTCCCATGCCGACGGGTTGTTCTGGCTGGTCTATACCGACGTCAAACGGCTCGACGGCAACTTCAAGGATGCGCACAACTACATCGTCACTGCGAAAGACATTGCCGGTCCATGGTCCGATCCGGTCTACATCAATTCCTCGGGCTTCGATCCGTCGCTGTTCCACGATGATGACGGACGCAAATGGTTCCTCAACATGGTCTGGAACCACCGCACCGATTCCGTCGGAGGAAGACCCAAGCACCCGGCCTTTGCCGGCATCCTGGCGCAGGAATATGATGCGGACGCCGGCAAGCTGGTGGGCGACCCGGTCAATATTTTTGCCGGCAGCGATCACGGGCTGGTCGAAGGTGCGCATCTGTTCAGACGCGATGGCTGGTACTTCCTCACGGTAGCCGAAGGCGGCACCGGGTATGATCACGCCGTCACCATGGCGCGCTCGCGCGACTTGATGGGGCCTTATGAACTGCACCCCGACACCTTCCTGATGACCTCCAAGGACGCGCCCGACGCCGTGTTGCAGCGCGCCGGGCACGGTCAGATGGTCGAGACACCGGACGGCGTAGTCTATCACACCCATCTCTGCTCGCGGCCCTTGCCCGGCGTGCGCCGGTCACCGCTTGGCCGTGAAACCGCCTTGCAGAAATGTGTCTGGGGAGAGGATGGCTGGCTGCGGCTGGCGCAGGGCGGACTGGTTCCTGATGTCGAAGTCGAATCACCCGATCCGGCGAGCAGCAAGACACCGGATGAGCCCGTCATCTGCGATTTCACCGGCGACATATTGCCCGACGATTTCCAGTGGCTCCGGACCCCGCATCCGGAGCGGATCTTCACGATGACCGGTTCGGCCCTGCGATTGCACGCGCGCGAATCCATCGGCAGCTGGTTCGAACAGGCGCTGGTCGCCCGGCGTCAGGAGCATCTGTGCTTCCGAGCCGAAACGACCCTGAATTTCGCGCCCCGCACTTATCAACAGGCTGCCGGGCTGGTGCATTACTACAACCGCCACAAGTTCCACTATCTGGCGGTTACCTGGCATGAAGACACCGGCCGTTCGCTGACCATCCTGAGCTGTCCCGGCGATTGGCCGCATGGCAAGCTCGAGTTTCCGCTGGAAAAGCCGGTTGCCTTGCCAGGAGATGTTGTGGTTGATCTGGCGATGAATGTTGATGGCGCGGACCTGCAGTTCTTCTACAAAGTGTCCGGCGAAGACTGGCGCCCGGTCGGCCCGGTGCTGGATGCCAGCGTGATCTCCGATGAAGGCGGACGCGGCGAGCACGCCTCTTTCACCGGAGCCTTCACCGGGATGGCTGCCTTTGACACCTCGGGCAGCGTAATCACGGCGGACTTTGACCGGTTCGCCTATATTCCGATGGACATATGATGCGCAGCACACTGTGCATCTATGAGATTGGCACCGGTTCGGTCCGGGAGGTCCTGGCGACTCCGCGCCTGATCGAGGCGCCGAACTGGACGCCCGACACTGCATCCCTGATCGTCAATGGCGATGGCCGCATGTTCCGGGTTCCGCTCAAGACGCCAGAGCTTGTTGCAATCGACACCGGGCACGCAACCAAATGCAACAATGATCATGGCATCTCGCCCGATGGCAGCCAGCTGGTCATCAGCGATTCCACAGATACCGGACAATCCTGTATCTGGGTTCTGCCAATCACCGGCGGCGCCCCGCGCCGGATCACCGCAAATGTCCCTTCCTGGTGGCACGGCTGGTCGCCTGACGGCAGGACGCTGACTTATGTCGGCCGCCGCGAGGGGCAATTCGGTCTGTACACGATTGGCGTCGAAGACGGTGTCGAGCAGCATATTGTCAGCGGCGGCGGCCATTATGACGGGCCGGATTATACACCCGATGGCGCCTGGATCTGGTTCAATTCCGATCGTGGCGGCAGCATGGACCTGTGGCGGGTGCCGGCAGCTGGCGGCGCGCCCGAGCGGATGACTGATGACGACCGGGTCAACTGGTTTCCGCATCCTGCGCCCGATGGCAGCTCTGTGCTCTATCTCAGCTATGAGCCCGGAACCGAGGGCCATCCGCGCGACCGGAATGTGGAACTGCGGTTGCTCGATGCGGCAGACGGCTCGGTCCGCACGCTGCTGGCGCTGTTTGGCGGACAGGGCACCATCAATGTGCCCTGCTGGTCGCCCGATGGCAGCCGGTTTGCCTTCGTCCGTTATCAACCGGGCGGCAGTTGAGCGCGCTCAACCAGAAGCCTGAAGCAGCCTACCAGTGCGGCGGCGGCTGATTGGCGGGCGGACTGTCGGCGCCATCTTCGAGATCCTGAAAACGGTCTGTAAGACGTCCCAGCTCGGTGCGCAATTTCTCTGCCTGTTTCCAGCCTTCGGTCAATTGCCGCGACAGATCCTCTATCGCTGCTTGTTGATGTGCAATCAGTTCCTCAAGCCGCACCAGACGGGCATCAGTGTCCATGTTTGTCTCTTCCTTGCCGGTCATTGCGCGATTGTCCCGAGTTTAGTCCGCCATGAATCCGGCAGCTGAACCGGCCGTCTTGTGGTGCGGTCGACATAGACATGGACAAATCTGCCGTCTGCGAAAGCTGTTTCCTCGTCATTGCGGAACAGCCCGATTGCATAGGTCACCGATGATCCGCCAAGCCGCGCGACGCTGACGCCTGCCGTGATCCTGTCCGGAAACATCGCTTCGGCGTGGTAGCGGCACCCGGTCTCAACCACCAGTCCGACAATTGCGCCAGCCAGCGGATCAAGCAGTCCTTCCGCCATCAGCCATTGATTGATAGCGGTATCGAACAGCTGATAATGAACCACATTGTTCATGTGGCCATAGACATCATTGTCGGCCCAGCGGGTCTGCAGGCTGCTGAAGACCTTGAAGTCGGTGCGCGGAGGCGGTGGGGATCGTGTCATAAGCCAGCTTTCACCATGTCATGGGCGCGAGAGCAAGAGTGCAGGCCAGGGCCGCCTCACAGCTGCGGCCATGTTGAAAACGGCAGGCCACCAAACTGTGCGCTCATTTGATTCTGGACTTTGCAATCAGAACTGTCGAGACTAAAGCATCGGCCCGAAAATTTGTATCGATTTTCGAGAAGCCTCAGAGGATGTTCAAGGGGACAAACAGACTCGGCGTTTTGAATTTGCGAAGTGACGTTTAGGACCGAAAACCGCGCCCGCGACACGATGGTGGTGGCGAACCAAGAAAAAGACGAGTGGACATGAACGACATTGCCATTGAGCTGAAAGGGATCGACAAGAAGTTCGGCCTCGTTCACGCAAACAAGAACATCAACATGCGTGTTCGCAAGGGCACCATTCACGGAATCATCGGCGAAAACGGTGCTGGAAAATCGACGCTGATGTCGATTCTGTACGGTTTCTACCAGGCCGGCGCCGGCGATATTTTCGTCGATGGCAAGAAAACCGTGATCCGGGATCCGAACGCCGCCATCGCCGCCGGTATTGGCATGGTCCACCAGCATTTCATGCTGGTGGAGAATTTCACCGTGCTTGAAAATGTCATGCTCGGCGCCGAAGAGAGCCAGGTTCTCAATGCCGGCATCACCAAGGCCCGCCAGGAACTCAAGCGGCTCGAACGGGAGTATGAGCTCGATGTGGATCCGGACGCGATCATCGAAGAGCTGCCGGTCGGCCTTCAGCAGCGCGTCGAAATCCTCAAGGCACTTTATCGCGGTGCCGAAATCCTGATCCTCGACGAGCCAACCGGCGTGTTGACGCCAGCGGAAGCCGATCACCTGTTCCGCATCCTCGAGCAGCTCAAGTCCCAGGGCAAGACCATCCTGCTGATCACCCACAAGCTGCGGGAGATCATGGCGGTCACCGACGAAGTCTCGGTGATGCGCCGTGGCGAAATGGTTGCAACCCGCACCACGGCGGAGACCTCGGTGGAAGAACTCGCCGAACTGATGGTCGGCCGTCATGTGCTGCTGCAGGTCGACAAGGGCCCGGCATCGCCCGGCGACGTCCTGTTGTCGGTCGAGAACCTTTCGGTGCGCGACAGCCGCGGCGTCGACATGGTCAAGAACGTTTCGTTCAATGTCAGGGCCGGCGAGATTGTCGGAATCGCCGGCGTTGCAGGCAACGGTCAGTCCGAATTGCTGCAGGCCATTTCCGGTATTCGCCGTGCGGCCTCCGGCAAGGTGTTCCTGCAGGGCGCGCCGATCCATGTCACCGGCCTGGCCGATCCCTCGGAGCTGCGTCATCGTGGTCTCGCCCACGTCCCGGAAGATCGCCAGCACATGGGACTGGTACTGAAATTCGACGAAAGCGAGAACTCGATTCTCGGCTATCACGACGATCCGAAATATCTCAATGGCATGTTTCTCAACATCGATGCGATCCGCAAGGACGCCGCCGACAAGATTGAAAAATATGACATCCGCCCGCCAAATCCGCGGCTGAAAACCGCGAACTTCTCCGGCGGCAATCAGCAGAAGATTGTGCTGGCGCGCGAAATGGAACGCGATCCGGCGGTCTTGGTGATTGGGCAACCGACCCGCGGCGTCGATGTCGGCGCCATCGAGTTCATTCACAAACGCATTATCGAGATGCGCGATGCGGGCAAGGCTGTTCTTCTGGTTTCGGTCGAGCTGGACGAGATCCGTTCGCTCTCGGACCGGGTGCTGGTGATGTTTGACGGCCGCATCGTCGGCGAGCGGGCGCCTGATGCCAGCGAAGGTGAGCTTGGGCTGCTGATGGCCGGTATCGAAGATTCCAAGGAGGCAGCACAATGAGTGCACCCTACGCGAAGCTGCCCGCCTGGGTGGATTACGGATTGATCCCGTTGATCAATCTCATCGTTGCCTTTCTGGTTGCGGGTCTTGTGGTGCTGGCGGTCGGCGAGAGCCCGCTGCGCGCTGCAGGCCTGTTGATCGAGGGCGCTTTCGGCTATGGCGAGGGCATCGGCTTTACGTTGTACTATGCCACCAATTTCATCTTCACCGGACTGGCCGTAGCCGTCGCCTTTCATTGCGGGCTGTTCAACATCGGCGGCGAAGGCCAGGCCTATGTCGCGGGCCTCGGCGTGGCGCTGCCCTGTCTGTGGCTCGATCAGTTCGCCCCCTGGTATATTGTCTTTCCTGCCGCCATCCTCGGATCGGCTCTGGTTGGCGGCTTGTGGGCAATGATACCGGGATGGCTGCAGGCCAAGCGCGGCAGCCACGTGGTGATCACCACCATCATGTTCAATTTCATTGCCTCCAGCCTCATGGTCTATGTGCTGGTGGATGTGCTCAAACCGGCCGATTCAATGGCTCCGCAAACCCGCGCCTTTGCCGATGCCGGGCAATTGCCGCGGCTCGACTGGCTGCTGGCCTCTGTCGGCCTTGATATCGGCGGTGCGCCATTCAACCTGTCCTTCCTGCTGGCGCTGGTCGCGGCCTTTGTCGTCTGGGTGGTGATCTGGCGCACCAGACTTGGCTACGAGATCCGCACCATGGGGCACAGCCCTTCGGCGGCAGCCTATGCCGGCATCCGTCAAAGCCGCATCATCATCATCACCATGATGATGTCGGGAGCGCTGGCCGGCATGATGGCGCTCAACCCGATCATGGGCGATCAGCACCGCATGCAGCTGGATTTTGTCAGTGGCGCCGGATTTGTCGGAATTGCCGTGGCTCTGATGGGCCGCTCGCATCCGGTGGGCATTGTTCCGGCGGCCATCCTGTTCGGCATGCTCTATCAGGGCGGTGCGGAGATCTCCTTTGAGATGCCGCAGATCTCGCGTGACATGATCACCATCATTCAGGGTTTGGTGATCCTGTTTGCCGGCGCCCTCGAAAACATGTTCCGCCCGGCAATCACTTCGTTCTTTGCGACTCTCGGCGGTGCAAGCTCCGACAAACCCCTGCCAGCGGCGGAGTAAGGCCATGGAATATTTCGACACGCTCATCGTTATTCTGCAATCGACCATTCGTGTGTCCGTGCCATTGATCCTGGCGGCTCTGGCGGGTCTCTACTCGGAACGGGCCGGCATTTTTGACATTGGCCTCGAAGGCAAGATGCTGGCGGCGGCTTTTGCCGGCGGCGCCGCTGCCGCGGTCACCGGGTCGGCCCTTATCGGCCTGTGTGGTGCAATTGCGGTGTCGGTCTGTCTGGCGCTGGTGCATGGTTTTGCCTCCATCACCCAGCGCGGCAATCAGATCGTCTCGGGGGTGGCCATCAATTTCATCGCTTTGGGCGCCACGGTCATTCTCGGCCAGGCCTGGTTCCGCCAGGGCGGGCGGACGCCACAGCTGAGCGGCGATTCCCGCTTTACCACTGTCGAGCTTCCCTTTGCCGCCGAAATCGCTGACATTCCGGTTCTGGGATCGATCTATTCCAACCTGCTGTCAGGCCATTTCCTGCTCACCTATCTGGCTTTTGCGCTGATTCCGTTCACCTGGTGGGTGCTTTACCGGACCCGTTTCGGGCTCCGGCTGCGTGCCGTTGGCGAAAACCCCGGCGCGGTTGATACCGCGGGAATTTCGGTGACCTGGCTGCGCTACCGGGCTGTGATCTGCTGCGGCATTCTCTGCGGCATTGCCGGGGCCTATCTGTCGATGGCCATGACCGCCGGATTCGTCAAGGGCATGACCGCCGGCAAGGGCTTCATTGCGCTTGCCGCGCTGATCTTTGCCAAGTGGAAGCCGGTCAACGTCATGTTCGCCTGCCTGCTGTTCGGCTTTCTTGATGCCATGTCGATCCGCATGCAGGGCAACGAGCTGCCGATCATCGGAGTTGTGCCGGTGCAGTTCATGCAGGCATTGCCCTATCTGCTCACCGTAATCCTGCTTGCAGGTTTCATCGGCAAGGCCATCCCGCCGCGGGCGGGCGGTGTGCCTTATGTCAAGGAACGATAAAATGGCGCATGATCTGTTTGAGGCTGCCCGCGATGCCATGGCCAAATGCCATGCGCCTTACTCGAAGTTCCCCGTCGGCGCGGCCATCCGCGCCGATGATGGCAAGATCCATGCGGGTGCCAATATAGAGGTGCTTTCCTTCCCCGAAGGCTGGTGTGCGGAAACCACCGCGATCAGCCACATGGTCATGGCCGGCGGAACGCGCATTCGCGAAGTTGCAGTGATCGCCGAAAAGCTGGAACTGTGTCCGCCTTGCGGCGGATGCCGGCAGCGGCTGGCGGAATTCGCCGATGCCGACACCCTTATCCATCTCTGTGACGCCGAAGGTGTCAAGAAGACGCTGCGCATGGATGAGCTGCTGCCTTATGCCTTCGAGACCGAGGTGATTGGATGACGACGGCGGTCGATGTTCTGACGGAACGGCTGCGTGGCCTGATGCCGCGCCACGCATTGGTGCTCGGATCCGGTCTCGGGTCACTGGTCGAAACTGTCGACGATCCGATCCGCATTCCCTATGGCGATCTGCCCGGATTTCCCGAAAGCGGCGTTTCCGGGCATGCCGGAGAGGTGGTTGCCGGGCTGATCGGAAAAACCCCTGTGGTGATCCTGTCTGGCCGTGTGCACTACTATGAGGACGGCAAGGCCGACGCCATGCGGACGCCGCTTGAGGCGCTCAAGGGCATCGGTGTGAACAATCTCATCCTCACCAACTCCGCCGGATCGTTGCGCCAGGACATGCCGCCCGGATCGGTGATGAGGGTCTCCGACCACATCAATTTCTCCGGCACCAATCCGCTGTTTGGCGAACCCAGTGATGGCCGCTTCGTCGGCATGACCAGCGCTTACGACGCCGGGCTTGGCGAGCGCATGAAGGCTGCAGCGCACAGCACCGGAACCGAATTGCATGATGGTGTCTATATGTGGTTTTCCGGCCCCAGTTTCGAAACGCCGGCGGAAATCCGCATGGCGCGAACACTGGGCGCGGATGCTGTTGGCATGTCGACAGTTCCCGAAGTCATTCTGGCCAGATTTTTCGGTATCAACGTGATTGCAGCTTCGGTGATCACCAATTTCGGCGCCGGGATGACGGGCGGCGAGCTCAGCCATCAGGAAACCAAGGACATGGCGCCGATTGGCGGCAAACGCCTTTCGGCAATCCTGACCGCAATGTTTGAAAATGCGGATTGAGCCCATGGCTGACGCAATCGATCTCACCTCACCCAGGGCCGTTGCCGCAGCAGCGCTTTCCTGCCTCGACCTGACCGAGCTTGGTGACGCGGCAACACAAGACACAACGCTTGCGCTGGTTGACAGGGCGGTTACTGATTTCGGCCCGGTGGCGGCCGTGTGCATCTGGCCGCGCTTCGTTGCAGCCGCGCGCGCCAGGTTGGGGCAGAATTCTCCGGTGCGGATCGCCACAGTGGTCAACTTTCCGTCCGGTGACTTGCCTGTCGAAGAGGTTGTTGCAGAAACCGTTCGCGCTTTGGCCGACGGGGCGGACGAGATCGATCTGGTCATCCCCTGGAAGGCGCTGATTGCCGGTGATGAGCAGCCCGTGCGCGACATGATCCGCGCCGTCCGTGCTGCGGCGCCCGCGCCGGTCACGCTCAAGACCATTCTGGAAACAGGCGAGTTGAAGGACCCGTCGTTGATTTCACGCGCGGCCGATATCGCTTTGGAAGAACAGGCCGATTTCATCAAGACATCGACCGGCAAGGCCGAAGTCAACGCCACACTTGAAGCTGCACGGATCATGCTCGAGGTCATCCAGCGATCAGGCAGGAATGTCGGCTTCAAACCCGCCGGCGGTATCCGCACGGTGGATGATGCGCGAGCCTATTTCGCCTTGTGTGAAGACATCCTCGGTTCTGGCTGGGTGTCGCCCGCAACGTTTCGCTTTGGCGCGTCCGGCCTGCTTGGCGACATTCTCGCCACGCTCGAAGGGCGATCCACGGCAACCGGGCAGGGAGAAGCCTATTGAGCTTCCTTCCGCAGGAGATCATCCGCACCAAGCGCGATGGCGGTGAACTTGATCCCGCGGACATTGCAGCCTTCATCCGCGGGTTCGGCGATGAAAGTGTCAGTGAAGGTCAGGTCGCGGCTTTTGCCATGGCGGTGTTCTTCAAGGGCATGAGCAGCAAGGAGGCTGTGGCTCTGACCGTGTCGATGCGGGATTCGGGCGAAGTTCTGCAATGGCCGGACCTCGACTGCCCGGTGGTCGACAAGCACTCGACCGGCGGTGTCGGTGACAACGTCTCGCTGATGCTGGCTCCGGTTGCGGCAGCCTGTGGACTGGCAGTGCCGATGATTTCCGGCCGTGGTCTTGGCCACACCGGCGGAACCCTCGACAAGATGGAATCGATCCCCGGCTACACCGCGATGCCGGACAATGCGCTGTTTCGCAAGGTGGTTGCCTCGGCGGGCTGCGCCATCATCGGCCAGACCGGAAATCTGGCGCCTGCTGACAAACGCTTCTACGGAATCCGGGATGTCACCGCGACGGTTGAATCTGTGCCGCTGATCACTGCCTCGATCCTGTCCAAAAAGCTTGCCGCCGGGCTCGGCGCACTGGTGCTTGATGTCAAATGCGGCAATGGCGCGTTCATGGACAACTTGGACAGGGCCAATGAACTGGCGCGCTCGCTGGTTGAAGTCGCGGTTGGCGCAGGGATGCCGACAACCGCGCTTGTTACCGACATGAACCAGCCACTGGCGAGTGCTGCCGGCAACGCCGTGGAAGTCAGGAATGCGGCGGATTTTCTGACCGGCAAGGCCCGCGACAGCCGGTTGCTGGAGGTCACGCTCGCGCTCGCTGCCGAGATGCTGGTCTCCGGTGGCCTGGCAACCAATGCGCAAGACGCAAACGCACGTGCGCTTGCCGCGCTGGACGATGGAAGCGCTGCCGAGCGGTTCAACAGGATGGTGGCCGAACTCGGCGGCCCGCTGGATTTCCTTGCCGATCCGGACCGTCACCTCGAAACGGCGCCGATCATATCGCCCTGCCTCGCCGGGCAGGAAGGCTATGTAACCGGCTACGACACCCGCGCGATCGGATTGAGCGTTGTTGAACTTGGCGGAGGCCGCACCCGGCCAGGCGACCCTGTCGATCATGCTGTCGGATTAACGCAATTGCTGCCCATTGGCATGCGCGTCGAAAAAGACACGCCGTTGGCTTTCATCCACGCCAGGACCGGCGAGCAATTGGCAGGCGCTGATCGGCAACTGCGCTTGGCGGTAAGGATTGGCGATGCGGCGCCGGATATGTCACCTGTCGTCCTGGGCCGTCACGGATAGTGCGGAACGAAAGCAATGAGTCTAGTTGATGAGTTCCATTGTGCTGTTTCTGACCCGATAGGATTGCAGCTTCGACATGAAGCTCATGCCAATCAGGGTAGAGGAAAGCGCCTTGTCCTCAAGCACGAATGCCTCGACGTTTCCGACCGAAATGGCTCCGATTTCCATCCGCTCAAGATTGACCAGCGCAGCACCGGTCTTGCCGTTGGCCGTCTGTACCTGATGTTTGAAATCCGATTTCGAGAGTTTGAGCCCAAGATGGCGTGCTGTTGACGTGTTGATTGCCACATAGGTGGCTCCGGTGTCGATGAGCCCTTTGACGCTGCGGCCATTGATGCGAAAGTCAGCAGAATAATGTCCGTCCCGGGATATGGGAACAAGCGCCGCTCGCACCCCGGTCGCATAATGCGCGGTCGGTTTGGAAGCAGTCTTCTGCACCTTGGCGGCCAGGGGAGAAGGTGCTTGGGCCCCGGCTTCCGGTTCAGCCTGTTGTGAGACCAAGGCGGAAATGTCCTGGGCATAGTAGGGCAGACCCGAAATCACGAGCACTGCGCAGGAAACGAAGAAAATATTTTTTAACATGCCGGTAACCTTCCTAATCCCGACTATTCAACAGGCTTAAGGCTAACACGCGATGAAACGGCTTTGATTTAGAACCAAAAACAGCCCGGTTGGTTAAGAAAACCCTAACGGACGCGCAGTTTGTACTTGAATGCGGGTCTCTGTGTAATTGCAAAGGGTTCCCTTGCGAAAATGTGAATCCAGTTTCGCTTTTCAATAACAGGCTTAACAATACGATAATCTTTGCGGCCTAATTCTAGGGAGCCGGACAAGCCAGTCATGACAACTGGCACGTCGCCCCTCGACGTTCACGGCTATTGCGGTCTGTTTTAACTGTAGCCGAGTTTTGTATGACGAGTATTCACACCAATACAGGTGCAACCGCAGCGCTGCAAACGCTTCGCGGCATCAACAACAGTATGCAGACCACGCAGAGCCGGGTCGCCACCGGGTATCGTGTTGAAACCGCCGCAGACAACGCGGCCTACTGGTCGATTGCCACCACCATGCGTTCGGACAACAAGGCATTATCCGCCGTCGAAGATGCGCTTGCGCTCGGCGCAGCCAAGGTCGACGTGGCCTTCAGCGCCATGGAAGCCTCCGTTGATATTCTTGACGAGATCAAGGCCCGCTTCGTCACCGCGCGCGAGCCCGGCGTTGACAGGGGCAAGGTGCAAAAGGAATTCAACGAGTTCAAGAATCAGCTCATCAGTATTGCTCAGTCCGCTTCCTTCAGCGGGGAGAATTGGCTTTATCTCGCCACCCCGGACGACGCTGCCAACAATTCTTCCGACAAGGAACTCGTAGGCGGATTCACGCGCAACAGCGACGGCCTGATTTCCGTGCAGACCATCAAGCTGGATTTCCGCGACGAGACACAGGTCGCCGAGCCGTCAGACACCTGGGCTATGTTCGATTTTATGACCGGGCACATTGGTGATCTGGGCATCGCCACCAGCCCGAATTTTGCCTGGGACGCTGGGTTTTCAACAGGCTGGGTGCTTTTCAAGAGCCCGAGCCCGGCGGTCGCCGGCTATCCGTCGGTCACCGAGATTGCGCTCACCAGCTCAACAACGGATGCCGAGCTCGACGAGATGATCGTCACCATCGACGCCATGCTGCAATACGCCATCGAAAAGGCTTCCAACTATGGTACCGTGAAGTGGCGGATAGACATGCAGTCCGAGTTCGCGCAGAACCTGTCGCACACCATCGATATCGGCGTCGGCCGTCTCGTTGATGCTGACATGAATGAGGAATCAACCAGACTGAAGGCGCTGGAGACGCAGATGCAACTGGGCATTCAGTCGCTCTCGATCGCCAATGCGAACGCCCAGACGCTGCTGTCGCTGTTCAACTGATCTAACCGTCTTTAAGTCCCGCCCATTTGGGGTTGCCGATGGGCGGAGACGAATTCGCGGGCTGGCTTACTTGGTGCCGTACATGCGGTCGCCGGCATCGCCCAGGCCGGGCACGATATAGCCCTGCTCATTCAGATGGCTGTCGATCGAGGCAGTGTAGATCGGCACATCCGGATGCGCCGCCTGGAAATTGCGGATGCCTTCAGGCGCTGCCAGCAGGCACAGGAAACGGATATTGCGGGCGCCGCGCTCTTTCAGCTTGTCGATCGAGGCAATGGACGAATTGCCGGTGGCCAGCATCGGGTCGACGACGATGATCAGCCGGTTGCTGACATCCTCGGGCGCCTTGAAATAATATTCGATGGCTTCCAGCGTTTCGTGATCGCGGTAGACGCCGATATGGGCCACACGGGCGGAAGGAACCAGATCCAGCATGCCTTCGAGCAAACCGTTGCCGGCGCGCAGGATCGAGGCAAACACCAGCTTCTTGCCTTCAAGAACCGGGGCCTGAATCTCTTCAAGCGGGGTTTCGATCGTCTCCATGGTCAGTTCGAGATCGCGCGTGACCTCGTAGCACAGAAGAGTCGAAATCTCTCGCAGCAGCCGCCTGAAGCCGGCTGTCGAGGTTTCCTTCTTGCGCATGATGGTAAGCTTGTGCTGCACCAGTGGGTGGTTGATGACTGTAACGCCGTCCATGTTGTTCTGCCTTGAAGCTGTGAGCGGGTCCCGCGCTGATCACCGATATCAATGCGCCCTGTGTCCCGTTCCGTAAATTTTCCCGCCGGCTCCGCCGCGGAATACCTCCGGGAGCGCAGCATGAGCTGACCTTGATTTAGACACGTATTCCTTAAGTCCGGCAACCGCGGGAATGGATTTCAGTCAAGCTGTCCCAAGAGATTTGCACGGGTTTGCGCGTCAACGAACGCAGCTTCAATCGCAGTCCTGGTGATAGCGGTCAGTTCCGGTGCGTCATAGCCCCATGCATCAGCCGCCATCCGGTATTCCCGGCCCACCGAACTCGCAAAATGGGGCGGATCATCCGAACTCAGGGTGACTTTCACACCGGCGCGCCGCAGCCGGTCAAACGGATGGCTGGAAATGTCGGGAAAGACGTTCAGCGCCAGATTGGATCCCGGGCAGACTTCCAGCACCACGCCCTCGTCGGCAATCCGCTGAACCAGCGCTGTATCCTCGATCGCCCTGACACCGTGGCCAAGGCGTGACGGACGGACATGGTCGAGCGCCGCCCGGACGCTTTCCGGCCCGGCCAGTTCCCCGGCGTGAATGGTGATGCCGAGCCCGGCATCGCGCGCAATGTCGAAAGCCCGGGCAAAATCGGCAACCTGGCCGAACCGTTCCTCGCCGGCCATGCCAAACCCCGTGATCAGCGGATGAGGCCGCGTGGCTGCCAGCCGTGCCGCCGCTTCCACCTTCTCCGCTCCAAGATGCCTGATGCCGACGATGATCATCCGGCATTCGATCCCCGATGATGCCCTGGCCTGGGAGATGCCCTCGGCCAGCCCGTCAAAATAGGCTGAGTGAGACAGCCCGGCGGCCACCGCATGATCGGGTGATACGAAAATCTCCGCATAAATCGCATTTTCGGCAGCAATCTCTTCGAGATAGGTCCGGGCCAGCAGCGCGTAGTCTTCCTCGCTGCGAAACAGGGATGCGGCGCCGTCATAGGCTGTCAGGAATTCGGTGAAATCCGACCAGACATAGGCGTCGCCTGAGATGAATCCGGAGACATCTGCATTGTATTTGCGGGCCTGCGCCTTCACCAGCGAGGGAGAGGCCGCACCTTCAATGTGGCAGTGCAGCTCGGCCTTCCTGATCGTGGCTGTATCGAGTTTTACAGTCACAGGAAGCTCCTTCCATTGGCTGTTGCCGGCAGGCCCAGGTGCCGTGCCAATGTCGCGCCGATGTCGGCGAAGCTTGAGCGCACGCCGATATCGCGGGCCGCAACGCCGGGGCCGAAGCCCAGGATCGGCACCCGTTCCCGGGTGTGATCTGTGCCGCGCCAGGTCGGATCACAGCCATGGTCAGCCGTCATCAGCACCAGATCACCCGGCTTCAGCAATTTGGCGAAACGCGGCAGCATGGCGTCCAGGGCTTCAAGCGCTGCGGCGTAACCCGCCACGTCCCTGCGATGCCCGTACAGCATGTCGAAATCGACGAAATTGGTGAACACCAGGTCGCCGTCCTTGGCTTCCTTGGTTGCCTTCAGCGTGGCCTCGAACAGTGCCGGGTTGCCGCTCGCCTTGCGCATGTCGGTCACCCCCTGATGGGCATAGATGTCACCGATCTTGCCGACCGCGAACACCCGGTGTCCGCTTTCGCTCACCTGATCCAGCAATGTCGGCCCTGGCGGGGGGACAGAGAAGTCCCGCCGGTTTCCCGTACGGTCAAATCCGGTCTCGGCCGAGCCGACGAAAGGCCGCGCGATAACCCGCCCGATGTTCATGGGATCAATCAGCCTGCGCACGATCTGGCACAGGGCTATCAGTCTTTCCAGGCCGAAGCTTTCTTCATGCGCTGCAATCTGGAAAACCGAATCCGACGAGGTGTAGCAGATCGGTTTGCCGGTCTTCATGTGCTCCGCGCCAAGCCGGGCAATGATCTCGGTTCCCGAAGCGTGACAATTTCCCAAAATACCCGGCAATTCGGCCTCTGCGACAATTTCGGCAATCAGCTCCTCGCTGAACGCCGGCCCGTCATCGGGAAAATACCCCCAGTCGAACATCACCGGCTGACCGGCAATCTCCCAATGTCCCGATGGCGTGTCCTTGCCACGGGATACTTCACTCGCTGCACCGTGAATTCCGCGTGGCCTGGAGGTGAGAGACCAGCCTGCAGGCAGGTTACCCGTTGCATGGACCGCAGCTTCCGCCAGCCCCAGTGATTGCATGTGCGGCAATGCCAACGGTCCCTTGCGCAATCCCGCACGATCGGCCAGGCCCGCCGCGCATTGCTCCGCTATGTGGCCAAGCGTGTCGGCGCCCAGATCGCCATAGGCTTCCGCATCGGGGGCTCCGCCGATACCGAAGGAATCAAGAACAAACAGAAATGCACGCGCCATGAAAAAGTCTCCCAATGCATGTCGCGTTCAACCGCATTCGTCTGAACGAAATGCACATGCATCATGTCAAAATGTTACAGCGCAGCCATCCGGCTGGATGCGCGGCGCTGTAGTGGCCGTCAAGTTAGCCGGTTTCGGACGTGATCGAAAGACGTCAGATTGTCTGCGGCCGGTAACCTTGTTTTCACCATAACCGTGCATTCCACGGTGATCGTGATATAGACCGGTGATGGGTATGATGGATCGCATTGTCAGATTTGCGGGATGCCTTCGGAGGCCAGGCTGGGTGGTGATCTGCTGCGCCATGGTCTGGGCCGGAACGGCAAGAGCCGACTACCGCGATTCGATTGCAGTGTTACGCATCGGCATGGTGGAAACCCACGTTGCGGCAACCGATCCCGTTAAACTGGAAGCGATCCAGCTTGCATTTGCCAACGCTCTTGGCATCCCCGTCGAAATCATAAAGCTCGGCAGCTATGCGGCCCTGATCGATGCTCACGCCAGCGGCCGTGTTGGCTATGCCATCCATTCTGCCAGGTCATTTGCTGCGACACAGGCAGCCTGCGGCTGTGTCAGGGCATTTCGCATTCCTGTTGCCGCTGACGGCTCCACCGGTTTCAGGTCGGTGCTTGTGGCGCGCGACAGCGTCACCGTCCCCGTCGCAGACCTGAAAGTCGGCTACTCCGACGAATCATCGGTATCTGGCTGGCAGATCCCGCACCAGGCCATAACGGCCGGCAGCCTGGATTTGCCGAAGCTGGTTCGCGGCGGCAGCGTCAGCGCGGTTATCGAGTCTTATCAGGCCGGGGAGATTGACGGGTTCTTTGGCTGGTTGCCCGATATCCCCGGTGACGGGGGGGCTGGACTGGAACGCCTGTTCGGTGGCTGGAACCGGACCGCGCTCGAGAGTGCTGAACCGCTCAGGATAATCTGGTCATCACAGCGTATTCCTTATGGCCCGCATGCCGCAAACCGCTCTCTGCCCGATGATCTGGTCGAGGCTCTCGGCGCATTTCTTGATAAAATGGCGACATCAGCGCCGGGCCTGCTCGATATCTTCGAGCCTGCCCACAGTGGCGGCTATGTCATCCCGGGACCGGAAGAATACCAGAATATCCGTGGACTGGTCGAAGCCATGCCCGACCGGCAATCCGCGTCAAGCGTGCCCTGAGGGCACCAATTCAGCAATTTGAGCAGGCCACATCGTTACCGATGCGCTGACGCAGGTGATAGGTCTTCTTCATGTGCAAGGTGCGGATATCGACGTTCGGAAGATCCGGCACGAAGAGCAGGAGCTTGTGGTCGAACTCGATTTCGGTGCGCACCAGAAACGTGTTTGGAATAGCCAGATCAGCCGGAAGCGTTTGTGCCGAGCCGGTTGCGTAGGGTTTTGTATTGTCTTCCTTCCAGGACCAGGTTGCCTTGGCCTCGCCTGAGGCGTTGATCTCAATGCCGGTGATCTTCAATTTCACACCGTCGGCAGGAAACGGCGTCATGACACTTTGCGCCACATTGACCATGGAGGCGAGGAAGGCCTTGTCGACCGAACTGTCTTGCGTCACCAGGTCAGCCACGGTGCTTGCGGCGCGCGCCAGTTTCTTGTTGACCGACATGGCGACAGAAATTTCCAGAGACCCCATGTAGAGCATGATCAGAACCGGAGCAATCAACGCGAATTCGACTGCACCGACACCTGAGCGGTCGCCGCGAATCCGTCGTGCACTTTGGTTCAGTTTCGCTAGAAAGCCGGTCATGGCCGCGGTTCCTTGTGTGTTTCGCCTTTCGAGAAATCCATGAGCCTGATCACGGAAAATTCTCGTTACGAAAAGCGGCCGTAGCCACCATGAGATAGTCGCGCGGCATTTCGCCATCCTTGCGGATGTTGGTGATGAACGGCCTGACAAGGTCAGTCATCACTTCCCAGCGATAATAGGCGCGGACAATATTGATGCTTTTCGGCCCGCCGGGGCTGTAAGCGAATTCGGAGGAATCCAGATCGGAAAACTGACTGCCGCTCTGCTTGGGAATATAGTTGGGGATCGCCGCAAAAGTCGCAAATTCCCGGACATCGAGATAGAGCTTCTGGTTATCAGGGTCTTCCTCGGCAGCACATTTGATCATGAGATTGATTTCAGCACAGAATTTGGTGCGGAACTCTTCCTCGCTCAGGTTTTTGATTTGTCCGGTGCGGATCTGCCGCGCCATCGTGTCCACTGCGTTTTCCAGCAACTGCTCGCCTGCAAAGGCGATGAAGGCTTCAATTGTCGCAAAGATCAGCAGGAAGAAGGGAAATGCCAGCAGCGCAAATTCGATGGCAGTGGAGCCGTCGCGCGACCTCTGCCAACGCGCCAGCATCCGCCGTAGCCGCCGCGGCGCCTTGCATGTCGTGCTGCTTTGATCGTCGACAACCATCGTCGGACTCCCGGACTTTCGTTTCCTGGAACCGACGCTAGGTCAAACTGGTTGAATTTTCGTAACGCAGATGCCGGCAAGCCGTGCAAGTGGTAAACAAATGTCTAAGCACGACATTTGCGGGCTGAATCAATGAGCTGGATCTGCCGTCTGTATCAGGGGTTTGCCGCAACGGTCGGGACATGTTCTTCGCAGGCTGGTGAACAGGAATAGACAGATCGGGCTGTCTGTTTGAAGACCCGAAGCGTGTTGGCCTCGTCCACCGACACCAGAATGCGTTCGTCTACAATGGCATCGCCTGCCTGATCGAGAATGACCAGGTTTGTCGTGCCATAGGATTTGCCGGTCAGAACGATTGTCTGCGGATCGGACACGGCCACATCTGCCACATTGGCATTGCCGATAATGACTTTGCTGACCGCGCGGTCGAGTTTGAGAATCCGCGCATGATCCATGAAGACGCGTATAACATCTTCCGCGGCCTGCGCCGGGAATGAAACCATCGCTGCCAATGCCGCGCCGCATGCGAGCATTGCTAGCTGGCGATGCGCAGGGTTGGTTTGGGTCATGCCGTGTCCTCGGAATTGCGAATATCGTCCCTAAAATCGCCGGGATTGGTGAACGAAGCCTTAAGGTCAGGTGGTTCAGCCAATTTCTTTCTCAAGGATCGGCATTTTGGCGTGCGCCAGGGACCCGGCCTGCGCGCCAATCCCGGCCCGTGGGCAGCCACTCTTTATAATAGAGCGCAGGTCAAACAGCAGTGGCAGGCTCGGCCGGCTTTTGAACTCCAGGATTTGTGGTGCTGGCTATGACGGTTTGGGGGTTAGAAAAGCGCCCGGTTTTTTAGCGCTTTATTTACCATGTGCCGGGCTTTGCCGGTGAAAGGTTTTGCTAACCGTGTTCATTAAGCGGTTTGAAAACACCCTCTCCTAAGATCGCCTTATCCGACCAGCCGAAGCAGTTGGCGGAGTGCTGAAAAACACTAGTGGATGAAGGAACAGACCCATGAAGAATCTTCTGAACCGTTTTGTCAAAGACGAATCTGGCGCCACCGCAATCGAATACGGCTTGATCGCTGCCCTGATCTCGGTTGCCCTGATCACAGGCGCTACCACGCTTGGCAACTCGCTGAACAACCAGTTCGACCAGCTGTCCAAGAAGCTGAACTACTCGGCCGGCTAATAACCGGCGCTCGTCAGAGCTTACACAATCACGAAATGGCCGCCCTCAGGGCGGCCTTTTCTGTTTTACCGCTGTTGCGCTTTGTTAAGGTCTTTCGCTTAATCTTTCCTACAGATTCAGGAGTGAACCAATGGTCGAGGCCGCGATTTTTGTAATCTTTCCGCTTTGTGTGGCCATGGCAGCATTCTGCGATTTCATTTCGATGAAAATACCAAATCGCATTTCGGTTATCCTTGCGGCTTCATTCTTTGTGATTGCGCCGTTCAGCGGCATGGATCTGGTGACCTTTGCCTGGTCCGTGGCGGCAGCGCTTTCGGTGTTTGCCGGATGTTTTGCCCTGTTTGCCTTCAATGTGATGGGTGGCGGAGATGCCAAGATCCTCAGCGCTGCGGCGCTCTGGTACGGGTTCAACATTGATCTTGTCACGTTTCTCGGGTTCACCGGAGTTTTTGGCGGTATCCTTGCCCTTGTCGTTCTGACAATCCGCGCCAACCAGAACCTGCTTCTGGTGTCCCCGCTTCCGATCCCCATGCATTTCTTCAAGGATCGCGAAGGAATACCCTACGGCGTAGCCATAGGTGTTGCAGCGTTCGCGACCTATCCCGAGACCGAGCTTTTCCTGCGTGCGTTGGGCCGGCTGAACTGACAGCCGTTTTCGGGCTGCACTCGAAATTGCCGCCCTTCCTGGCAAAGCCTCTCAGGACACGCCGGATCAGATCCCCCCAATAGTTTTTCTGACGCATCGGGCTCCGCCTGTTCGCAGGCGATTTTGTCCAGTTCCCGAGACGACGGCCCTTGAAGTCCCGCCGGCCCCGTTTCCGGTCAAACCATTTGCATCAGCAGGCTTCGAACGCGTCGGCTTCCGCTCGGCCCGATCACGCTCCGCCCCGGTAATTTTGCGTTAACCGTGTTTGCTACCGGGTCATTAACCATAATTACACGATTGCCGATGCATTCTCCGTCCAGCGTACCCAATATCCGTTTGAGGAAACAGTATGAAAACCGCCCGCGTCGTCATCATGTCAGTGGCAGGTCTGGCCGCAGGATTGGCCGGGTATCTGGCCATGAACCTGACGTCACCCACCGTCCAGGTAACAGAAGTCTCCTCGGAACCGATCATCGAGAAGATGCCGACCATTGATGTGTTGGTGACAACCGCCAACCTGCCGGTTGGCGCGCGTTTGGGTGAAGATTCGCTCGAGTGGAAAGGCTGGCCGGAAGATGGCGTGATCGAAGGACTGATCCGTCGTGACACCCGTCCCGAGGCAATAGCCGAACTCGGCGGAGCGGTCGTAAGGCTTCCGCTGTTTGCCGGAGAACCCCTGCGCAACGAAAAGATCGTTGATTCGTCGTCCCGGATCATGTCGTCGCTGCTTCCTGCCGGAAAGCGCGCGATCGCGACGGAAATTTCGGTGGCCACAAGCGCCGGCGGCTTCATCCTCCCGAATGACCGGGTGGATGTGATCATGGTCCGTCGCAAGACCGCCGAAGAGGGATTTCTGACCGAGGTCATTCTGTCCAACATCCGGATTCTGGCAATCGATCAGCGCATTGAAGAAAACGCCGATGGCAGCCGGACCGCGGTCGGCACCACCGCAACCCTCGAATTGACGCCGGAACAGACAAAAATCATCACCGTCGCGCAGCAGATGGCCGACCGGTTGACCCTTGCCTTGCGCAGTGTCGCCGATGTCCAGGAGCCTGACAGCGACGGCGCAAACTATCTATTGAGCGGCGAAGACGGCAGTGCAGCCATCCAGCTGATCCGCTCTGGCACCATAACCAAAGTTGGCGCCACCAACTAATGCGGAGAATGAACGTGCGTCCATTTGCAAAATCGCTCCTGTCATCCATCACCAGTATCGCGCTGGTGAGCTCGACCATGTTTGCCGGAATGAGTGTGGATCCATCCAGCGGTCGGGTCATGTCGTCTGCGGCAGCCGCTGAAAGCGTCATCAAGATCAAGCGCACCGGTCCTGGCGTCAGCAAGCGGGTGAAGCTCGGCTTGAACAAGGCGCTTGTGATCGATCTGCCCACCGACGCGCATGACATTCTGGTCGCCGATCCCAGCCTGGCCGATGCAGTCACCCGGACATCCCGCAGGCTCTATCTTTTTGGCAAGACCGTGGGTCAGACCAATATCTTCATTTTCGGACCAAACGGCGAGGAAATTGTCGCCATCGAACTGGAGATTGAACGCGATGTCTCGGGTCTTCAGGCCCATCTCGCCCGCTTCCTTCCCGATTCGGACATCAATGTTGAAATCATCTCCGACAACATTGTTCTCACCGGTTCCGTGCGGACGCCGCAGGACGCAGCGCAAGCCGCAAATCTGGCGCAGATCTTCCTTACCGGTGGTGAGGCAACAACACGCAACATCACCGAAAGCAGCGGCACTGGCGGCGAAGGCGCCGTGGCGATTTATGCGGAAGCCCGCCAGAAGTCGAAAATCGTCAACCTGCTGAAGATCGACGGCGAGGATCAGGTAACGCTGAAGATCACCATTGCCGAAGTCAGCCGTCAGGTGCTCAAGCAGCTTGGGTTCAATTCCAGCATCACCGGCGCTTCATCCGCATTTGTCAATTCCAACCCGGCCAATCTGGGCTCGCTGACCACCGGCTTGAACTATGCCGCGCTGGCAGGCTCCATCGGCGGCCGCTCGATTGCCAGTTATGTCAATGCCATGGAACAGGCCGGTGTCATGCGCACCCTGGCCGAGCCGAGTTTGACGGCGATTTCCGGCGAAAGCGCCAAGTTCTACGTCGGCGGTGAATTCCAGCTCCGCGACGAATATGATCCGGGTGATGGCACGACCGCTCCAACATATACCGATCGCGAAGTCGAATATGGTATCCGGCTGAACTTTACGCCGGTGGTCCTCTCACCGGGACGCATTTCACTCAAGATCCTGACAGAAGTGTCAGAGCCCACATTCGAAGGCTCAACCTCGCTTCAGGGCGCTGGCCGCAATTCCGGCATGACCCGGCTTTCGATCAAGCGCCGTGAGGCCGAGACGGCAGTGGAACTGCCCTCGGGGGGATCGATTGTGCTGGCCGGGTTGGTCAAGGATGACATCCGCCAGGCCATGTCGGGTTATCCAGGTCTATCCAAAGTGCCGGTTTTCGGCACGCTTTTCCGCAGCAGGGATTTTGTTCGTAACGAGACCGAGCTGGTGATCATTGCCACGCCCTACATCGTCAAGCCTGTGGCGCGCAACGAAATTGCCCGTCCCGATGACAACTTCAATGCAGCCAGCGATGGCGCCGGTTTCTTTCTCGGCCGCGTCAACCGGGTCTACGGCCGGATGGAAACCGATCTGCCACCGGGCCGCTACCACGGCGTTGTCGGCTTCATCTACAAATGATCAGGAACCTCACCATGTCGAGCAAGATCTCTGTTCCCGTTAATCCTGATCACCGGCCGCTCCGGACCCTCGCGGCGCCGATGCTGGTCGCTGTCTCGCTGCTTTCAGGCTGCGCCGGCTGGCCCGGCAAGAGCATCACGGTGGGCGCGGTTCCCGATGATTACCGCACCAACCACCCGATCATTGTTTCAGAACAGGAGCGTACGGTGGATCTGGCTGTTGCTTCGGGCGACCGCAAACTGACGACCTCCATGCGTGAGACCGTCCGCGGCGCGGCCCAGAACTACAGATCCAGCGCGTCCGGTGCCATCCGCATTATGGTGCCGACAGGCTCGGCCAATGCCGGTGCGGCTTCGGTGCTTTCAGCGCAGGTGGCCGATGTCCTGCGCAAGGAAGGCGTTCCCGGCAACCGTATTCTTTCATCTCCCTATCCGGTCTCGTCGCCTGACGATGCTGCGCCCATTCGCATTGCCTTCATGGCCATTTCCGCGTCCACCGGAGAGTGCGGGCGTTGGCCCGAAGACATGCTCGCCGACACCACTGATAACAAGCACTATGCCAATTTCGGTTGCGCCACCCAGAACAATCTGGCCGCCCAGATCGCCAATCCGGGTGATCTGATTGCGCCCCGCGGCATGACCCCGATCGATGCCGAGCGGCGTTCCACCGTGATTGAGGCATACCGGACCAAGGGTGCGGGACTGGAATAATGACCAGGCAAACCACAACGCGCTCTACGAAGCAGGACAACGTTTATGACCAATCTTGATTATGCGCTTGAGCAGCAAACCCAGTCCGATGACGGAGACACCGCCACGGAACGGGGTGATTTCGAGCGGATCCGCCCTCTGCCGCGTATTTCTGTCCATGCCTTCGTCGAAACCGAAGGCATGGCCAAGACCATGGAACGGTGCTCTCAGGACCGCCGCATGGCCAAGGTCAACCTGCGCATCAATTCCGGCGGAGTCTCGGCTGCGGCAAACATGTTTGCGGGCTCGCCGACACCCAATCTTCTGATTCTGGAGACCCGCGTCGAAGGTCAGGCCCTGCTCGACGAGCTTGGTGAACTTGCAACCGTGTGTGATCCCGACACGCGGGTGGTTATCGTCGGTCATGTTAATGATGTCGCCTTGTACCGTGAACTGGTGCGCAATGGCGTCTCCGAGTACATTGTTGCACCTGTTTCCATGGCCGATGTGATCGGTGTCATCTCGACAATCTTCGTCGATCCGGACGCCGCTCCGCTGGGCCGCTCTATTGCTTTTGTCGGCGCAAAAGGCGGCGTTGGCTCCTCCACTCTCGCCCACAACTGCGCCTGGAGTATTTCCAGCCTGTTTTCCAGCGAGGTCATTCTGGCCGATCTCGATCTGGCTTTCGGGACCGCGAATCTCAATTTCGATACCGACCCGACGCAGGGCATAGCTGAGGCGGTGTATTCGCCCGACCGCCTCGATGAAGTGTTCCTCGACCGGTTGCTGTCAAAATGCTCCGAGCATCTTTCCATGCTTGCGGCACCGTCCATGCTGGACCGGACCTATGACTTCTCGGGCGACGCATTCCTGCCGATCCTCGACATCATTCAGCGCAACGCACCCGTTTCGGTGCTTGATGTGCCGCATGTCTGGAATGACTGGACCCGCAAAGTGCTTTGCGCCGCTGATGAGATTGTGATTACGGCAACCCCGGATCTTGCCAATCTGCGCAACACCAAGAACCTGTTCGACACCTTGCGCAAACTGCGCCCGAATGATCATGCGCCGCTTCTGGTTCTCAATCAGGTGGGAATGGCCAAGCGGCCCGAAATCTCACCCGAGGCGTTCTGCGATCCGTTGGATATCGATCCTCTTGCAATCATTCCTTTCGATGCCCCGCTCTTTGGTGAAGCGGCGAACTCCGGTTTGATGATTGCTGAATCCTCGGCCAAATCACCAACCGCTGAAGCGATGTCCCAGATCGCCCATGTGGTGACCGGCAGAGCGGAAGTGAAGAAACGCAAGAAGGCGGGTTTGTCGTCTCTGATGGGCCTGCTGGGCCGTAAGTAATCTGTAAGTCTGGAGTGGAACGCAACATGTTCGGCAAACGCAGCAATGATGGATCCGGCAAGCTGCCGCAAGCTCCGGCACCCAAGCCTGTGGTTCGTGCCGAAGCCCCGGCAGCCCCGGCGCTCGAGGCCAGCGTCTCGGTACAGGCTCCCGCAGCTCAAGCCCCGGCAGCGCCGGCTCCCGCTCCGCAGCCTGTGCAGCAGCCGGCCCCGCGTCGCGAAGAACCGCCGGTCAAGCGCAAGTCCGCCCGCAACGAGGCCTATTACGATACCAAGAGCCAGGTGTTCTCGGCGCTCATCGACACCATCGACCTTTCACAGCTTGCCAAGCTCGATGGCGAAAGCGCTCGCGAGGAAATTCGTGATATCGTCAATGATATCATCACGATCAAGAACCTGGCCCTGTCGATTGCCGAGCAGGAAGAACTGCTCGATGACATCTGCAACGATGTGCTGGGCTATGGTCCGCTTGAACCGCTGCTGGCGCGTGACGACATCGCCGACATCATGGTCAATGGTTCCGGCATGACTTACATCGAAGTCGCTGGAAAGGTTTTGGAAACCGATGTCCGGTTCCGCGACAATAGCCAGCTGTTGTCGATCTGCCAGCGTATTGTCAGCCAGGTCGGCCGCCGGGTGGATGAATCCAGCCCGATCTGCGACGCTCGTCTTCCCGACGGCTCGCGTGTCAACGTCATCGCGCCGCCGCTCGCGATTGACGGCACTGCGCTGACCATTCGTAAGTTCAAGAAAGACAAGCTGACTCTTGATCAGCTGGTCAGGTTCGGTGCGATCACGCCGGAAGGCGCTGCGGTTCTGCAGATTATCGGGCGCGTGCGCTGTAACGTGGTGATTTCCGGCGGTACCGGTTCCGGTAAGACCACGCTGCTCAATTGCCTGACCGCCTATATCGATGCTGACGAGCGCATCATCACCTGCGAAGATTCGGCGGAACTTCAGCTGCAGCAGCCGCATGTGGTGCGGCTTGAAACCCGCCCGCCCAATATCGAGGGCGAGGGCGAGATCACCATGCGTGATCTGGTCAAGAACTGTCTCCGTATGCGCCCTGAACGCATCATCGTTGGTGAGGTTCGTGGCCCGGAAGTGTTCGACCTTCTGCAGGCAATGAACACCGGTCATGATGGTTCGATGGGAACAATCCACGCCAACAGCCCGCGCGAATGCCTCAGCCGTATGGAATCGATGATTGCCATGGGCGGCTTCACGCTGCCTGCCAAGACGGTCCGTGAAATCATTGCCGGCTCCGTCGATATTGTCATTCAGGCGACGCGCCTGCGCGATGGGTCCCGCCGTATCACCCACATCACCGAAGTCATCGGGATGGAAGGCGACGTGATCATCACCCAGGATCTGATGAAATACGAGATGGTTGGCGAAGACGCCAACGGCAAGATTATCGGCGAACACCGTTCGACCGGTATCGGCCGGCCGAATTTCTGGGACCGGGCCCGTTACTATGGCGAAGACAAGCGGCTGGCCGCTTCGCTTGATGCCATGGAAAAAATGACCGATTAAGGAGACACGTGCGTGTTTGGTCTGGATACAGTGGTAGTCGCCATCATCGGCCTGGCCGCGCTTTCGGCGGGGGCGCTGGGCTATGGCGTCCTCTATTCCCGTATCGAGGGTGAACGCAAGGCGGAAAGCCGGGTCAAGCGGGTCAAGTCGGCCGAAACCGACCGCTCCAAGGCAACGGCTGCGCGTGACAGGCTCAATGAAGCCAACAAGCGGCGCAAATCCGTTCAGGATTCGCTCAAGACGCTGGAAGAGAAGAACAAGGAAAATGATCGCCGCAAGTCGCCGGCTCTGAAAGACCGGATCGCCCAGGCTGGTCTGACCATTACTGTCCAGAAATTCTACATCATTTCAGCCCTTGTTGGCTTCATCGCCGGATTCGTGGCGTTTGTCCTTCAAGGCAACCCTTTGGTTGCCCTGGGCGTGATGATCATTTTCGGGGCAGGCGTGCCGCGCTGGGTTATCGGTTTCCTGCGCAACCGGCGGATGAAAGCGTTCCTGAACGAATTTCCCAACTCGCTTGACGTCATGGTACGGTCCATCAAGTCGGGCCTGCCGCTGAACGATGCGATCCGGATGATATCGGCCGAAGGTCAGGAACCTGTCCGCACCGAGTTCAAGCGCATTGTCGAAGCCCAGCAGATGGGAATGAACATTCCGGAGGCCTGCACCCGGCTCTACAGCCGGATACCGCTGTCGGAAGCGAACTTTTTTGCCATCGTGATTACCATCCAGGCGCAGGCTGGCGGCAATCTGTCGGAAGCCTTGGGCAACCTCTCCCGAGTTTTGCGTGACCGCAAGAAGATGAAGGGCAAGATCAATGCGATGTCGATGGAGGCAAAGGCTTCCGCGGCCATCATCGGTGCGTTGCCGTTCATTGTTGCCACGCTGGTCTACCTCACATCACCCGAATACATCATGATTCTCTTCACCGACCCGCGCGGCCACCTCATTCTCGGCGCATCCGCCGTCTGGATGTCGATCGGCATTATGGTGATGCGTAACATGATCAACTTTGACATCTAGGGGACGATAATCATGATATCCGATCTTGCGTCGTCCATCATGGACCCGGCCAATCTGGTCCCCATCCTGATTGCGATTGCGGTTTTCGCCACGCTTTTCACCATTCTGGCGCCCTATTTCGAAAAGGGCGACCTCGACACGCGGATGAAATCCGCGGCTCTCGAGCGGGATGAAATCCGCGCCAGGGAACGCGCCCGCCTCAACGCCGAGCAGACGCGCAACGGCCAGAAGAGTGCCGGCCTCAGATCCCGCGACAATGCCTCTGTGCGCGGTATCGTCGAGCAGCTCAATCTCAAGGATGCGCTGGCCGATGGCGCCACCATTGCCAAGTTGCGCGCGGCTGGCTACCGGACCCAGAACTCGCTCAATATGTTCCTGCTGGCGCGCTTTGTGTTGCCGTTCATTTTTCTTGTTGCTGCGATCGTCTATGTCTTTGTGCTCGAGAATCTTGTCGATAAGCCGCTGACCGTCCGGATTCTGGCCTGTATCGTCGTCGCCTATATCGGCTTTTATACGCCCAACATGTTCGTCTCCAATCAGGCAGGCAAGCGTCAGGCGTCGATCAAGCTTGCCTGGCCCGATGCACTGGATCTGATGCTGATCTGCGTGGAATCCGGCGTATCGATCGAAGCCGCGCTGAAGCGCGTGGCCGAGGAAATTGCGGTTCAGTCGACGGCTTTGGCTGAAGAGTTCGTGCTGACGACCGCTGAATTGTCCTATCTTCAGGACCGGCGAATGGCCTTTGAAAACCTGGGCAACCGGACCGGCCTGGAGATGGTGAAATCCGTCACCCAGGCGTTGATCCAGTCCGAGCGTTACGGTACCCCGATTGCCCAGGCTCTGCGTGTGCTCGCCCAGGAAAGCCGCGACCAGCGGATGACCGAGGCCGAAAAGAAGGCAGCCGCACTGCCGCCGAAGCTCACAGTGCCGATGATCCTGTTCTTCCTGCCCGTACTTGTCGGCGTAATTCTCGGACCTGCCGCCATCCAGGTGATGGACAATTTCGGCGGCTAAAAACCACGGCGCGTCCACCCCAACTTAGCCAACGCCGCGCATCGAAGGGGACGGGACGGCAGTCCGTTGGCATTTCGGGCCTTGTTGAGGCTGGCTTGCTCTGGTCACAGGGCTGCCGCCACCAGTGGCTCCGGGTCAAGAAGACATCACCGGGATTAATGACAAAGTTAGGGTTTTTCAGCCGGTCACGCCGGCTGTGGAGCAGGTTGACCAGCGCAGGGCGGCATCGGACATTTTGACGCCGATCTGCTCTGTGCGTGGGCAAATGCAATCACGGGTGGGTTATGATTTGGCGGCAAAAGCGGGCCGGCAGTCTTGGCCTCACCTTGCCTTAACGGAACACCGCATCAGTTGGTGTTTTTCGCGTCCGAGTCCTTGAGCTTGTTCCAGGCGTTTTGCTGAGACAGCATGGCGCGCAGATAGCTCACATTGGCACTGGCTTGTTGCGGGGAAAGTTCCGCTCCGGCGATTTTTTCGGCTTCCTGGAAGCGGCCCTGCAGACCCACCACCAGCGCAAGGTTCTGGCGGACCCGGCTGTCAGCGCCTGGCTGCCTGACCGCTGTCGAAAGATAGGTCTCTGCCGTTCTCAGGTCGCCCTGCAGAACATAGGACATCCCCAGGTTTGACAGGATGGATGGTTCATTGGGCTGGATGTCGAGTGCCTTGCGGTAGCGTTGCCGCGCCGTGGCGGGATCACCCATCTGGTCGTGAATAGCGCCTTCCGCAGACAGCAATTGCCAGTCCGGGCGATCCGGTGTCTGGGCCCGCTGAATGGAGTCCAGCGCCTTGTCAAACTGGCCGGCGCCTGCAAGCGCCTTGCCATAGGCTGCCAGAACCGTCCGGTCTGTCGGATTGTGAATGGCAACCTGCTGCATCACTGCCAGGGCCTGTTCCGAGCGGCCACCCATGGTCAGCACCGAAGCATATTTCATGCCCACAGCCGCGTCCTTCGGGTTGCGGTCATAGGCCTGGCCAATGCTTTCGGCAGCAGAATGCAGCTCCGATGCATTCATCGCCTCAAGCGGCTTGTTCATGGAGGGAATCGAACCCGTGGTCAGCTGTCCCTTTGACGCGCAGCCTGCGAGCGAAAGACCGAGCGCCGCAATGCACACCGCACCGAGCAGCTGGCGTGGGAAAATGGAACGTGTTTGGGTCGCTGACATTGCTCTGATCCCGAAAATTGATCGTCGCGGCGGCCCTGAACGGCGGCGCCACAGTCTTCACACCAGCAATAATCTGTTAACCCTAATCAAGAGTTAACGATTGATTCTCCGCCGCCCGGATGCGGAGAGCCTCAGGAGAAATCATGTTGCCCTATGCCTCTATCGACCGTCCTTCCGTATTCTCCTCTGCGACGGCTGCGAGCTTGCCGGTCTGGGCGGTGTTGCCCGCCGATATCGAGAATGGCAATCTCGATGATGCAGGGCTGGCCTGGGCCAAGGCCGCAGGCTTCCAGGCGGCGGCGGGGGCCGTGCTGCTGGTTCCCGGTCAGGATGGCAAGCTGGCCGGAGCGCTGTTCGGTCTGGGCGAAGAGGGGCAGTGCCACCCGTTTATCGCTGGCAAGCTGGCGCAGGCTCTGCCCAGGGGTGACTGGCACATCGAGACATCGCCCTTTCCGGGCGCAACCATGGCACTGGCTTTCGGCATGGGGGCCTACCGTTTCGAGAGCTACCGGAAATCTGCTCCGGAAGGCCCGAGACTGGCTATCCCTCAGGATACAGATGCCGCTGCGATCCAGCGGATGGTGGCCGCGGTCTGGCTTGCCCGCGATCTGGTCAACACACCCGCCAATGACATGGGCCCCGATGCGCTGGAGGCGGCCTTCCGCGGTCTAGCCGGCCACTACAAGGCCAAGGTGAGGGTGGTGGCAGGCGATGATCTCATTTCGAAGGGCTTTCCGATGATCCATGCGGTCGGCCGTGCCGCCGATCAGCCGCCGCGTCTTCTCGAGATGCGCTGGGGGCAGGCGGGCGCGCCGAAACTGACACTGGTCGGCAAGGGCGTCTGTTTTGATACCGGTGGCCTCGATATCAAGCCGCCATCTTCCATGCTGAACATGAAGAAGGACATGGGCGGGGCAGCCAACGTCATGGCGCTGGCGATGATGATCATGGATGCGGGATTGCCGGTGGATCTGCGCGTGCTGGTTCCGGCGGTTGAAAATTCCATCTCGGCCTCCGCCTTCCGGCCCGGCGATGTGCTGCAAAGCCGCAAGGGTCTGACGGTCCAGATCGACAACACCGATGCCGAAGGCCGTCTGGTGCTGGCCGATGCACTGACCTATGCCTGCGAGGAGCAGCCGGATCTGCTGATTGACATGGCCACTTTGACCGGTGCCGCGCGGGTGGCGCTTGGCCCCGACCTGCCGCCCTTCTACACCGATGATGAAACCCTGGCTTCCGCTCTGGCCATGGCATCGGCGGATGTGGTTGATCCGCTCTGGCGCATGCCGCTCTACAAACCCTACGAAGCCGACGTCAAAGCCAAGATCGCTGATCTGACCAATGCGCCGGCCGGCGGCTTTGCCGGTTCGATCACCGCGGCGCTGTTTCTCAAGCGCTTTGTCGCGCCTGACACCAGCTGGGCGCATTTTGACATTTTTGCCTGGTCACCGAAGGACAAGCCCCATGCTCCCTCCGGCGGCGAAGCCCAGGGCATTCGCGCCCTGTTCGAGGTGATCAGCACCCAGCACCCGGCCTGACAGTTGCCGGCTGGCTTGCGTAATGTGGGTGTTTCGGCCAATGTGTCCGGTACCGAAATGACATAAGCACGAAAACCATGTCCCTTGACCTCCGGCCATCCGACGCACTCGGCTTGTGGCATGCAGCCACGCTTGAACATGTGCGGGTCATCGGGCCGGATCTGACCATGAGGCAACTGGCGATCCTGCTGCATATCTATCTGGCGCCGCCGCCACATACGGTGCGCGGGCTTGCCGCCATGCTGGGTGTCACCAAGCCTGTGATCACCCGGGCACTTGATACCATGGGCCACATGGCGCTGGTCCGCCGGGTTCGTGATGAGCGCGACAGACGCAACGTCATCATCAAGCGGACGGTGGAAGGCGCGCTGTTTGTCGAAAGGCTTGGCGACATCATCATCGCTGAAGGCCGCAAGCTGTCGTCCGCAGAGGCATCAAACACATGAGCAAGACACTGGATCACCGGTTATATGCCTACCGCGAGGACCTCGCCGATATCCGGCTTGAGGGCCTGGTGACTGCCGAGCGCTACGCCGAAGGCGCACCCGGTGAAGTGATCGTGCCCGTCGCCGATATCCGCCCCAGGCCTGATCCGGGGTGCAGCATCGACACCCAGGCGCTTCTGGGTGAAGCCCTGAGGATATTCGATATCTCCGGCGGATGGGCGTGGGTGCAGTTGGCGGCCGATGGTTACGTTGGCTATGTGCGCGAAGAGGCAATCAGGCAAGGCTCAACTTCGGCCACGCACGTCGTGTCGGTGCCGCGCAGTTTCGTCTATCCGGGCGCGGATCTGCGCTTTCCGCATAGCAGGGTTTTGTCGATGGGAAGCCGGGTAAGGATCGTCGGCGATGCGGAAACGAGGGGCACGCCCTACGCGCTTCTGGAAGATGGGTCAGCAATTATCGCGACGCATCTGCGTCCGGTCGGCGAAGCCGCAGCCGAAGATGCCGTATCCGTGGCATCACGGTTTCTCGAGACGCCTTATCTCTGGGGCGGACGCACTGGCTTCGGCATTGATTGTTCCGGTCTGGTTCAGATGGCGCTGGCCATGACAGGAAAATCCGCGCCGCGCGATTCCGATCAGCAAGCGGCAGGCCTTGGCGCTGTCATCGAGCCGCAAAGCGATGGCTTGCAGCGGGGCGATCTGGTGTTCTGGAAAGGCCATGTCGGGTTTCTCGAGGACCCCGACACCTTGCTTCATGCTTCCGGCGGCACCATGACTGTGACCCGCGAACCGCTTCAGGCAGCCATTGACCGGATTGCCAGGCTTTATGGTCTGCCCACGATCTATCGCAGGCCTTGAACCGGCGCTATGATTTCATTGAATAGCCGGCTTAGTACCCGGCCTTGCGGTCGACCAGATTGATCAGTGCTTCGCCGCGCTCAAAGGCGTCCATCTGCCGGGCCATCGGCTCAATCAGCGAACTCGGCATTGATGCAGCCGCGGCATGCGGTGTCAATGTCACCTTCGGGTGGGTCCAGAACCGGCTGCCGGGATCGAGCGGCTCCTGTTGAAACACATCGAGTGTCACCGCTGAGAGCAGCCCTTCATCAAGCGCTGCCAGAATGTCCGCTTCGTTCTGCAATCCGCCGCGCCCGGCATTGATAAGCACCGGCGCTCCCAGTGGGCCACGTTTGCTCATCCGGCAAAACAGATCGCGATTGAGGATTTCCCGGGTTTCACCGGTCAGCGGCAACAAGACCACGAAAATGTCGGCCGATGCCAGAAACGCATCGAGCCCGTCCTCGCCCGCATGGCAGGTCACGCCTTCAATCTGCTTCTGGGTTCGCGACCAGCCGGTGACCTCAAAGCCCATGACGCGAAGCTTTGCGGCGGCGTCGCGCCCGAGTTCACCCAGCCCCATGATTCCGACGGTGAGATCGGCCGCGGCCTTCTGATCGCGATCCTCAAGCCAGACCCGGTTTGCCTGCTGCGCCCGGTAGCGCGGTCCGAGGCGGTGATGATCGAGCACCTGCCAGACAACATATTCGCTCATCCGGGTGGTCAGATTGGCAGATACCACCCGTACAATAGGCACGTCCGGCAGGCTGGTGTCGGCAAAGACATGATCAACGCCCGCGCCAAGCGAGAAGATGGCCTTGAGGTTCGGCAATTTCGACAAAAGGCCGGGCGGTTGCTTCCAGACAATGGCGTAATCGATATCCGGATCCGCCTCGCCATTCGGCTCAAGCACCACCTTCCGATCAGGTGCCGCCTTGCCCAGCTCATCAATCCAGACCTGCGGCTCCCAGCCGGTGAGCGCAAGGAGCACGCGCCCCTTGCCGTTGTTCTCTGTCATGAAATCGCCTATTCGCTGACCACGGCGCTGTTTGCGGCTTCCAGATTGAAAGCCGCTGCCATCAGCGCTTTGGTGTATTCGGTTTCGGGGTGGTCGAAAATCTTGTCGGCGCTGCCCTGTTCGACAACTTTGCCCGCCCGCATGACGATCACGTCATTGGCCAGCGCCCGCACGACCTTGAGATCGTGGCTGATGAACAGATAGGCCAGATCATGCCGCTTCTGCAGATCGCGCAGCAGATCCACGACCTGCGCCTGAACACTCATGTCGAGTGCCGAGGTCGGCTCGTCCAGCATGACAAAACGCGGCTTGAGAACCATGGCCCGGGCAATCGCGATCCGTTGCCGCTGGCCACCGGAAAATTCGTGCGGATAGCGCCAGCGGGTCGCGGCGTCGAGCCCCACTTCCTCAAGCGCATCGGCGACAAGCCTGTCGCGGTCGCGCGCCGAGACATCGCGGGCGTGGATCGCGAGTCCCTCGCCAACGATATCGGCAATCGACATGCGCGGGCTGAGTGACCCGAACGGGTCCTGAAACACCACCTGCATGGAACTGCGCAGCGGCTTCATCTGCTTGAACGATCGCTCATGCAGAGGCAGCTTGTTGAAATAGATCTCGCCTTCGCTGCGGATCAGCCGCATCAGCGCGAGCCCGAGCGTTGTCTTTCCCGATCCCGACTCGCCGACAACGCCGAGCGTCTGGCCGGACTTGAGCGACAGCGACAGCCCGTCAACGGCCTTGATGTGGTCAACCGTGCGCCTGAGAAAGCCCTGCTTGACCGGGAACCAGACCTTGATGTCCTTGGCCCGCATCACTTCGGGAGCTGTCTCCTTGCGCTCGGGCGGCTCGCCGCTGGGTTCGGCGGCCAGCAGGTGCTTGGTATAGGCGTGCTGCGGATTGGCGAAAATCTCTTCAGTAGGACCGGTTTCAACGATCTTGCCCTGTGTCATGACGCAGACCCGGTCGGCAAATTTGCGCACAATGCCCAGATCATGGGTGATGAACAGCATCGCCATGCCATGCCGGGTCTTCAGATCGCGCAGCAATTCGAGGATCTGTGCCTGAACGGTCACATCAAGCGCTGTCGTCGGCTCGTCGGCAATCAGCAGTTCCGGGCGGTTGGCCAGCGCCATGGCGATCATCACCCGTTGCCGTTGCCCGCCCGACAGTTGATGCGGATAAGACGCCAGTCGCGTTTCGGGATCACGAATACCGACCTGGGTCAGCAATTCCAGAACCTGCCGCCGGGCTTCGTCAGGCCGGATCTGCTGATGCAGATGCAGGATCTCCGAAATCTGCTTCTCCACAGATTGCAGCGGATTAAGCGAGGTCATCGGCTCCTGGAAGATCATGGTGATGTCGTTGCCGCGCACCTCCCGGATCTGTGGCTCAGGCGCTGACAGCAGGTCTTGCCCCTTGAACAGGACCTCGCCGGAGGGATGGCTGGCAGCCGGGTAGGGCAGCAGCCGCAACAATGACAGTGCCGAAACCGATTTGCCGGATCCGGATTCGCCCACCAGCGCCACGGTCTCGCCGCGCCTGATGTCAAAGGAGATGTGATCAACCGCCGTCTGGCTTTCGCCGGACTGGTGGAACTCCACCGACAGATCGCGAACCGACAGCAGCGGCTCGTTGGTTGTGTCTGTGGCACCACTCATCGGAATGTCTTTCGCGGATCGAAGGCATCGCGGGTCGCCTCACCGATGAAGATCAGCAGCGACAGCATGATCGAGATGGTGAAAAACGCTGTCAGCCCCAGCCATGGTGCCTGCAGGTTGCGCTTGCCCTGGGCGATCAGCTCACCCAGCGAGGCAGAGCCCGGCGGCAGGCCGAAGCCGAGGAAATCCAGCGATGTCAGCGTGGTGATTGAGCCCGACAGGATGAAGGGCAGGAATGTCAGTGTCGCCACCATGGCGTTGGGCAGCAGGTGGCGGAACATGATGGTGCCGTTGCCGACACCCAGCGCCCGGGCCGCGTTGACATACTCGAAATTGCGCGCCCGCAGAAATTCCGCCCGCACGATGCCGACAAACGACACCCAGGAAAACAGCAGCATGATGCCGAGCAGGATCCAGAACCCAGGCGGCAGCACCGCGGCGATGATCAGCAGGATGTAGAGCACCGGCATGGATGACCAGATCTCGATGAAGCGCTGCATCAGAAGGTCCGTCCAGCCGCCGAAATAGCCCTGCACCGCGCCGGCGGCGATGCCGATCAGCGCCGAGAAAATGGTCAGCGTCAGACCGAACAGCACCGAAATGCGGAATCCGTAAATCATCCGCGCGGTGACATCGCGCGCCTGGTCGTCGGTCCCGAGCCAGTTCATGTTGCCCAGCGTGCAGCCCGGGTCCTCGTCCTTGAGCGGGTAGGCGGAGCATGCCTCGCCTTCGTCCAGCATCCAGAAAGGCGCGGTCGGCGCTGAATGCGGAATGAAGGAATTGGCCGTGGTGTAGGAATAGCGGATCGGCGGCCAGATCATCCAGCCATTGGTCTCGATCTCATCCTGGATAAACGGATCGCGGTAATCGGTGCGCGCCAGAAATCCGCCGAATTTCTCTTCCGGATAATCGATCAGCACCGGGTAGAGGATCTCGCCCTTGTAGGAGGCGAGGATTGGCCGGTCATTGGCGATGAATTCCGCCAGCAGGCTGGCGATGAACAGGAACAGAAACAGCCACAAAGACCAGTAGCCGCGGCGGTTCGCCTTGAAATTGGCCCAGCGTCGCTTGTTGGTCGGTGACAGCCAGCCTTTCGGCCGGCCATTGGCATCATAGGCCTGAGGGTTGCTGGAAGCCGCAGCGCTCATCCGACATCCCTTTTCTCAAAGTCGATGCGCGGATCAACCCAGGTGTAGACAAGGTCTGAAATCAGCCCGACCACCAGCCCCATCAGCGAAAAGATAAACAAGGTGGCAAACACCACCGGATAATCCCGCTTGATGATCGATTCGAAGCCGAGACGCCCCAGTCCATCGAGCGAAAAGATCGTTTCGATCAGCAGCGATCCCGAGAAGAAGGCTGAAATGAACGCGCCTGGAAACCCGGCAATGATGATCAGCATCGCATTGCGAAACACATGCCGGTACAGAACCTGGCTTTCGCTCAGGCCCTTGGCCCGGGCGGTGGTGACATATTGCTTGCGGATTTCATCGATGAACGAGTTCTTGGTGAGCAGCGTGGTGGTGGCGAAAGCCGCCAGCGACAGCGCGATCAGGGGCAGCGCCAGATGCCAGAAATAGTCGACGATCTTGGCTGGCCAGCTCAGTTCGGCGAAATTGTCCGAGGTCAGGCCACGCAACGGAAACCAGTCGAAAAACGATCCTCCGGCAAACAGCACGATCAGCAGGATGCCGAACAGAAAGCCGGGCACGGCGTAGGCGATGATGATCAGTCCGGAGGTCCAGACATCGAACCGCGACCCGTCGGTCACGGCTTTCTTGATCCCCAGCGGTATCGAGATGATGTAGGACAGCAGCAGGATCCAGACGCCGAGCGAGATCGAAACCGGCATCTTCTCCTTGATGAGATCGATCACGTCGATGCTGCGGAAATAGCTCTCGCCGAAATCGAAGCGGATGTAATTCCACATCATCAGCCCGAAACGCTCGAGTGGCGGCTTGTCAAAGCCGAACTGGGCTTCCAGCTTGGCGATGAATTCCGGATCAAGCCCTTGCGCGCCACGATATTGCGAGGATCCCGGATCGCCGAAATCCTCCTGCGCGCTGCCGATGGTATCACCGCCGCCGGCAATCCGGTCGATTGCGGAGTCACCTTCACCGGTCAATTGGGCAATCACCTGCTCGACAGGGCCGCCGGGTGCAAACTGGATCACCGCAAAAGAGATTGCCATGATGCCGACTATGGTCGGGATCATCAAAAGCAGACGTCTGAGAATATAGGCGCCCATCAGGCCGCTTTCCCCTCAGTCGTGGCGCCTGGATCGCCCATGGTGATGTGTGTCCTGATCAATCCTGCGTCCTTCCAGCCGGAAAATCGGATTCCTGGCTGATTCGCGTCTGCCCCATAAAGAATCGAATGTCGATTTGGGTGCAAGGCCGAAAGCGCCTCAGTTTGCCTGGGTCGACCACCACACGTCGGGGAATCCGAGCCCGTAATAGGGCAGCTCCTCAGGGTGCGCCAGCGTTTTGGAATAGGCCACTTTGACCGCATCGCTGTAAAACAGCGGCACCACGTAGTGATGTGCCAGCAGCACCCTGTCGAGGGCTTTCACGGCGGCGATCTTTTCCTCACGGGTCTGCGCGAAAATCACCATCCGGATCAGTTCGTCGACTGCGGGGTCGGAGATGCCGACAAAATTGCGCGATCCCTCGCGGTCCACTGATTTCGATCCCCAGTAGTCGGCCTGCTCGTTGCCCGGGTTGAGCGACTGTCCCCAGACGTTCCAGATCATGTCGTAGTCAAAACTTCTCACCCGGTTGGTGTATTGCGATGCGTCAACGGTGCGGATACGGGCGTCGATCCCGATCCTCTTCAGGCTGGCAATGTAGGGCAGCACCGATCGCTCAAGCGAGGGGCTGGAAAGCAGGATCTCGATTCCGAAATGCTCGCCCGTGCTTGCATTGACCAGCTTTCCGGATTTGAGCTCGTAGCCCGCTTCCTGAAAAAGGGTCAAAGCCTGGCGCAGATTGGCTCGCACCTTTTGCGGATCGCCACCCACCGGGTTGGTGTAGGGCGTGGTGAAGACCTCGGCGGGAACCTTGTCCTTCATACCCTCGAGGATTTCCTTTTCCCGTCCTTCGGGCAAGCCGGAGGACGCAAGCTCGGTGCCCCAGAAATAACTGTCGACCCGGGCGTAGGCGTCAAAAGCCAGATTGTGATTCAGGTCTTCGAAGTCGAACACAAAATTCAGCGCCCGGCGCACCCGGACATCCTGGAATTTCTCGCGGCGCATGTTGGGAACCATTGCCTGCATGATGCCGACGGCCCGCAGCGGGTTCTCGATCTTTTCGAGTTTGACGTCGCCATTCTCTACCGCCGGGAAATCATAAGCGGTTGCCCATTTGCTGGCGGAATTCTCTTGCCGGAAATCCACGGTTCCGGCGCGGAAGGCCTCGAACTCGACATTGGCGTCGGTGAAATAGACATATTCGATCGCGCCGAAATTGTTGCGGCCGACATTGACGTTGACATCCGTGCCCCAATAGTCGTCGCGGAGTTCGTAAGTGATCGTCGAACCGGCATTGAAACTTGCGATCTTGTAAGGACCCGATCCCATGATTGGTTCCAGCGTCGTGCGGCTGATATCGCGGGCATTGCCGGCTTCGTCCGTGCCCTCCCACCAGTGCTTCGGCAGCACCCGGATCTGGCCGAGAATTTGCGGCAGTTCCTGATTGTTGTTTTCATTAAACCGGAACGTCACATCCCGTTCGCCGGTTTTCTCGGCCGAGACGACATGCGCGTAATACTGCGCCTGCAGCGGATTGAGTTCCTTGGCCTTGTCGAAGCTGAAGACGACGTCCTCCGGCGTAACCGGCTTGCCGTCGGCCCATTTGGCCTCCGCACGCAGTCGGAATGTGACTTTCGAGATATCGTCGGGATAGCTGAGGCTTTCGGCAAGCAATCCATAGGATGCGGAGACTTCGTCTTCGGATGATATCATCAGTGTATCGAACACCAGGCCAATGCCGGCAACAATTTCACCCTTGGATAAAATCGGGTTGAAGCTGTCGAAGGTGCCTTCTTCCGACAGTTTCAGCGTGCCGCCCTTCGGCGCATCCGGATTGGCATAAACAAAGTGCGAAAAGCCCTCAGGGTATTTGGGCTCTTCAATCATCGCGGTGGCATGTCGCCAGTCAGGCTCCTGGGCCGTGGAGGCGGTGACCGATACGAACAGGCAGGCAAGTGCCAGCATGATGGGGGCGATGCGATTGATCATGTTTGCGGGTCTCCGGTAACCTTGGTCATCAAGAGACAATAGGTCACTTCCGCCGCGCTTACAGGGTCCGAAATGGATTTCTGCATGAAACAACAAAAAAAGCCGGGCTCAAGGCCCGGCTAAGAGATTCAGTTCAGCGACAATCTTATTCGCTTGGCGCCGGTGTCTCAGCCGGCTCTGCCGCTGGTTCCATCGCTGCGGGTTCGGCAGCAGGCTCGGTTGCCGCAGGTTCGGCAGCTGTCTCGGTTGCCTCAGGCAGCGGCGCCGGAGTGTCCCCGACCGTGCGGAGATAGGCGATCAGGTCTGCCCGCTCGTCGATCTTCTTCAAACCGGCAAATCCCATTGCCGTTCCCTTGATGTATTTCTTCGGCGCAGCCAGGAAATTGCTCAGATGCTCGTAATCCCAGGCGACGGAGCCGCCTTCGGAAAATTCGGTCATCGCTGCGGAGTACTTGAAATCGTCATGGGCTGCGACCGGACGATTGACGATGTTCCACAGGCCAGGGCCAACCTTGTTGGCATTTGACGCGTCATTGGTGTGGCAGGCTGCGCATTTCTTGAACACTGCCTCGCCCTTGGCGGGGTCGGCACTGGCGAGCAGCGGAGCGATCAACTCAGGTGCTGCTTCTTCCGCAGGTGCGCCGGCATCGCCGCTGCTCTCGGCCACTTCGATCGCAAAGCCTTCGGTTTCCGGCTCGTGTGCGTCATATATGCCCTCCGAAACAATCGAAAGAGTCATCACAACAAACAGAATGCCCAGAAAAGCGCCCGCCGCAGAATTGAAATATGAGGAATTCATGTTCCGTCGCTCCGTTTCGGTTCGGCTTCCCGCCCAGTTTCCTGCAATATCCGAACCAGTCTTGAAATCGCGCGGAACCTATGTCTTTTGCAAGTTCGTTGCAACACCGTTTGTAACAGTGGCAGTGAGACTTTTTGACACTTGCGCCGCAAGATGAGGGAATGGACGCGCCATGGCAACAGGTTCAGAGCATACGCTGGTGATTATTCCGGCGCGATTGGCGTCCTCCCGGCTGCCCAACAAGCCGCTTGCCGACATCGCAGGCGAGCCAATGGTGGTCCGGGTGGCGCGGCAGGCGGTGCTTGCCGGTGTTGGCCGGGTAGCGGTCGCCACTGATTCGCGCGAAATCGCGGAGGTGGTGCAGGCCGCGGGTTTCGAAGCGGTGATGACCCGCGACGACCATCAATCGGGATCAGACAGGGTGTTCGAGGCGGCCACGCTGATGGACCCGGAGGCGAAGGCGCAGGTCATTCTCAATGTGCAGGGCGATATTCCAGCCATCGAGCCTGAGACCATTCGCCGCTCTGCCCTGCCGCTTTCCGGATCGGATGCCGACCTTGCCACCCTGGCTGTCGAGATTTCCGACGAAGCGGAAAAGACCAATCCCAGCATCGTCAAGGTGATCGGCACGCCGATCGGCGACGGTTTGCTTCGCGCGCTCTATTTTACCCGGGCGACGGCACCTTATGGCGAAGGCCCGCTGTATCATCATATCGGACTTTACGCCTGGCGCCGCTCGGCGCTCGAGCGCTTTGTCTCGCTCAAGCCCTCTACCCTCGAAAAACGCGAATCGCTCGAGCAGTTGCGGGCGCTCGAAGATGGCATGCGCATCGATGTGGCGATCGTTGACACGGTGCCTCTGGGTGTCGATACTCCCGCCGACCTTGAGCGAGCGCGCAAGATCCTGGCGCCGAAATAGGCGCGCATTTCTCACAACGGACAGACCTGATGACCGCAACCACCAACCGCATCGCCTTCCAGGGCGAGTTTGGCGCAAATTCCGACATGGCTTGCCGCGACATGTTTCCCGGCATGGAGCCTTTGCCCTGCGCCACGTTTGAAGACGCGTTTAATGCGCTCACGCAGGGTGAATCGGATCTGGCCATGATTCCGATTGAAAACACCATCGCCGGCCGGGTTGCCGATATCCATTATCTGCTGCCGGAATCGCAGCTGCATATTGTCGGCGAATATTTCATGCCGATCCACTTCCAGCTGATGGCGCTGCCGGGCGTTGACCGGTCGGAAATCCGGACCGTGCACAGTCATGTGCATGCGGTTGGCCAGTGCCGCAAGATCGTCCGCGCCAATGGCTGGAAAGCGATCGTGGCCGGCGACACGGCGGGCGCAGCGCGGCTGGTTTCGGAAAGCGGCGATCGCAGCATGGCGGCACTCGCCCCGCGTCTTGCCGCTGAACTCTACGGCCTGAATATCCTCGAGGAAAACGTCGAGGACACCGAAACCAACGTCACCCGCTTTGTCGTGCTGTCACGGGAAGCCAAAATCCCGCCACGCCCGGTGGCCGACGAGGTGGTGGTCACCACATTTGTCTTCCGGGTTCGCAACATTCCTGCCGCGCTCTACAAGGCGATGGGCGGTTTCGCCACCAATGGCGTCAACATGACCAAGCTGGAAAGCTACCAGATCGGCGGCAAGTTCTTCGCCACCCAGTTCTACGCCGATATCCAGGGCCACCCCGACGAAGCGCCGGTGGCCCGTGCCATGGATGAACTCAATTTCTTCTCCAAGGAATTGCGGATTCTCGGCGTCTACCCCGCCCATCCTTTCCGCCTGGCGCAGAACGGATCGCATGACGACGAAGCCGAGGGCTGAACCCGGCGTCTATTTCGACCAGTCCAGCCAGTCGCGCATCAGCCGGTGTGCGATGGCGCCTGGCGGTGGTGCCGAAGCATCAACCTCTCCCAGCGTATTGGCCAGCATCGCCTCGGTCTCGGCCCGGTCAAACCAGCGGCAATCTTCCAGTTCGTTGGTGTCGCGGGTGATTTCCAGGCTTTCTGCTTCCGCATAGACGCCGATCATCAAGGTGTGCGGCATCGGCCAGGGCTGGCTGGCATGATAGCGAACGCGGCCGACCTTGATGCCCGATTCCTCCATCGTCTCGCGCCGGACGGCGTCTTCCATGGTCTCTCCGGGTTCGATGAAGCCGGCCAGGCAGGAATACATGCCCGGCGGAAAATGCGGGCTGCGTCCGAGCAGGCAGCGGTCCCGGGTCTCGTCAACGGTCAGCATGATGGCGACGGGATCGGTGCGCGGAAAAGCGGTATGGCCGCACGCCTGGCATTTCCGCCGGTAGCCACCGGCTTCGGGCGCCATCGAGCTGCCGCAAACGCCGCAGAACCGGTTGGCCAGTGCCCAGGAGACAAGACTGGTACCTTGCGCATATGCGCCAAGCGCCTCTTCATCCATCAATGCCTGACGATAGACCGATCGCGTATCAATCGCCTTGAACGGTTCAGGCAGATCGTCAGGCTCGATTCCCACCGGCATGGCAATGCGGGCGACATTGGCCTCATCCCAGCCGATCAGCACGGCGTCGTCTTTGAGCGGCTGCATGGAGGAAAGGTCTGCTGCGGTCAGCAAGCCATCGTGTGCAGCGCCATTGATCCGCATCGCCAGCCGGCCTTTGGTGATGGCGAAATAGCGCGTTGCGGGATCGTTGAGCGCGTCGCCCAGCTCGGTTTCGGTGCGGTATTCGGAGCGGCGGTCAAGCCGGTTGGCTGAAAAGGCGACAAGCCGACTGGCTTCGCCATGCGGGGCGTCATGGTCAAAAAGGGAAAATGTCATGAATCAGAGGGCCTCGAGAAGTCTTTCGGTAACGTCGGTACGGGCTTTCGCGGTCCAGGGTGTGGCCTGGCCGTGGCCCCAGACCGGTCCGGGCCATGCCGGGTCGCCCTCGTTGCGGGCAATGATGTGCAGATGGAACTGGCGAACCTGGTTGCCAAGGGCGCCGATATTGACCTTGCGGCAGTCCGACGCCTGCTTCACCGCCTTGGCGGCAATCGCGGTTTCGAAAGTCAGCATGGTCTGGTCAAGCGGGGTCATGTCGAAAACTTCGATAATACCGCTTCGTTGCGGGACCAGAAGCACCCATGGCCAGCGCGAATCCTCCATCAAGCGGAGCTGGCACAATCCCAGGTTCATCAAGAACGTGGTGTCGCGTTCAAGACGCGGATCGAGAACAAAATCGGACATGAGATACACCGTCGGACAGGGTTGGACGTCAACTCTAGCAGTTTTTTTCGGCTCTGGCTTGCTTTTGCCTGTGTGATTGACGATATGTGCCTTCGGGAGGTTGGTGGTGGACGAGCCACTCGCCAACCGGGTCAGGTCCGGAAGGAAGCAGCCCTAACGAGCCCGGCACGGGTCACCGTGCCAGCCTCCCACCCTTTTGCCCGCGCCATATTTGGCAGGCCCATCACTGGCTGGCCTCATCCCGGGCTGGATTGTCATTGACGGGCCCCGGCCGGGGTGCAAACATTCCATTTGAATGGCCCTTTGGCCATCGCAAGGGCGGCACGAGGATCATGGACGAAACAACCGGCACGACCATAGTTTCGACGGATTCAAGCCCCGAGAGCCAGGCGCCGTACCGGGTGCTGGCGCGAAAATACCGTCCCAGGGATTTCACCGATCTGATCGGCCAGGAGCCGATGGTCCGGACGCTGACCAACGCCTTTTCCTCCGGCCGCATTGCGCAGGCCTGGATGCTGACCGGTGTCCGCGGCGTCGGCAAGACCACCACGGCCCGCATCCTGGCGCGTGCGCTCAATTACGAGACGGCCGAAATCAGCAAGCCGACGATTGACCTGACCGTACCCGGCGAGCATTGCCAGGCGATCATGGAAGGCCGCCATGTCGATGTTATCGAGATGGATGCGGCCTCGCACACCGGCATCGACGATATTCGCGAGATCATCGAGCAGGTGCGCTACCGACCGGTGTCGGCGCGTTACAAGGTCTACATCATCGACGAAGTGCACATGCTTTCCAATCAGGCCTTCAACGGCCTGCTCAAGACGCTGGAAGAGCCGCCGGCCCATGTGAAGTTCATCTTCGCCACCACCGAAATCCGAAAAGTCCCGATCACCGTGCTGTCGCGCTGCCAGCGCTTTGACCTGCGCCGCATCGATTCGGGCCTGCTGGTGACGCATTTCAAGAGTGTCGCCGGTCAGGAAGGCATTTCGATCGACGACGAATCGCTGGCCATGATTGCCCGCGCCGCCGAAGGCTCGGTGCGTGATGGGCTGTCCCTGCTTGATCAGGCGATCGCCCACGGTGGCGGCACGGTTGATGCGGAAGCCGTGCGCGCGATGCTCGGGCTTGCTGACAGGTCGCGCATTGTCGGGTTGTTCGGCTCGCTGATGGCAGGTGACGTCGCCGCCGCACTTGCAAATTTTCGCGATCAGTATGATTCCGGTGCCGGTCCCTCGGTCATCCTGACTGATCTTGCAGATTTCACCCATCTGGTCACACGGCTTAAATTTGTGCCCGAAGCCGGCGAAGATCCCTCGCTGACCGAGACCGAGCGCGAGTCCGGCGCCGACTATGCGGCCAAGCTGTCGACCGTGATCCTCTCGCGGGTCTGGCAGATGCTGCTCAAGGGGATCACCGAAACCGATACGTCGAGCCGGCCCGCCGCGGCAGCCGAAATGGCCTTGATCCGGATCGCCCATGCGGCCAATCTGCCGTCACCCGAAGATGCGCTGAAGGCATTTCAGAATTCCGGCGGTGCATCGGCTGGCGGCAGCGGCCAGCCATCCGGCGGCGGTTCCTCCGGCGGCGGAGCAACGGCGATGGCCGTCGGTGAACGGCGGATGCCGCAGGGCGGTGGCAATGGTGGCCAGCCCGCCATGCGCCTGGCCCATTCAGCCGAGCCTTCTGTCGTCGCGCCGGCAGTTGCTGAGCCGGCTGAGGAAGTTGCCATCGGCTCGCTTGAGGACATGGTGGCGCTTGCCGAAAAGCACCGCGATATCGCCATGAAGGTTCAGATCCGAACCGGTGTGCGCCTGGTGCGGCTGGAGCCGGGTCGTCTGGAAATCAACCTCGCACCGGATGCAAGCTCCAGTCTGCCCGGCGAACTGATCAAGAAGCTCGGCGACTGGACCGGCACCAAATGGTCTGTCACGCTCAGCCGAGAAGAGGGCGCGCCGACCATTTCCGAGCGCGAGACAGCCAAACGCGAGGCGCTGGTCAGCGACGCCCGTCAGGATCCCGATGTTGCTGCCATTCTTGCGCAGTTTCCCGGCTCCCGCGTAACCGATGTCCGCATCGCGGTTGCAGAGGAAGTAATCGATGGCGACGCACTCTTGCCGTCCGAGGACGGCGACATTCTGCCTGACGAAATCGAGCCCGATGACGGGTTGGACTGACAGTAAGGCGTGAGAGCATCAAGGCGGTCTTGCGCCGGCAAAACACACTCGAACCAATTGCACAGGAAAAGGAGACCTGGATGAAAGACATCATGGGTATGATGGGCAAGATCAAGGACATGCAGTCCAAGATGGAACGCATGCAGGAAGAACTCGCCGAGCTCGAATGCGAAGGCGTCGCCGGTGGCGGCATGGTCACCGTGCGCCTGAGCGGCAAGGGCCTGATGAAGGGGCTTTCGATCGATCCGTCGATGTTCAAGGAAGACGACGTCGAGATCCTCGAGGATCTGATTGTCGCTGCTCACAATGATGCCAAGGCCAAGCTCGAAACCACGGTTGCCGAACGGACCAAGGAACTGACCGCAGGACTGCCGATCCCACCCGGCATGAAACTGCCGTTCTAGGCCATTTGCTGCAGCCGGCGGCGGCCCTTCAGGAGACAATGAAATGCAGAAGCGTGTAACCGGCCCCGAGATCGAGCGGCTGATCCAGCTGCTCGCCCGCGTCCCGGGTCTCGGGCCACGCTCGGCCCGTCGCGCAGCGCTGCATCTGATCAAGAAGAAGGATCAGCTGATGGGCCCGCTGGGGCTCGCCATGAACGAGGCCTTCGACAAGGTCCGCATCTGTTCGACCTGCGGCAACGCCGACACCGCGGATCCCTGCACGGTGTGCACCGACCCCACCCGCGACCAGAGCGTCATCATCGTCGTCGAGGATGTCGCCGATCTGTGGGCGCTGGAGCGCGCCGCGGCGATGAATGCCGGCTATCATGTGCTGGGCGGCACCTTGTCACCGCTTGATGGCGTTGGCCCGGATGATCTGTCGATTGCCGGTCTCGTCGACCGCGTGGCCAAGGGCGGGGTCAAGGAAATCCTGATCGCCGTCAACGCCACGGTCGAGGGCCAGACAACGGCGCATTACATCACCGAGCAACTGTCCGGCTTCGAGATCAAGGTCACCCGCCTGGCCCACGGTGTGCCGGTCGGCGGCGAACTGGATTATCTCGACGAGGGAACACTGGCCGCGGCCATCCGCGCCCGCACCGCTTTCTGATACCGGCAGAGACGATTCTGGCGAACGGAGAGGGCGGCGCTTCAACGGCCATTTTCCCGCCACCGCACTCGGGTTAGGCTGGGCTCATGATTCGCACCCTGCTTTTGACCCTCATCCTTGCTTTCTCCGTGACCGCGTTTGCGGTCCCATCGTCACGGGCCGCTACCAAAGCCGGGGTGGAAGCGCAGTTCCGCCAGTGGCTTGAGGCGGACTTGTGGCCGGAAGCCAAACGCAATGGCGTTTCCAAAGCGGTCTTTGACCGGACGTTTTCAGGTGTCAGTCTCGACTGGGATCTGCCTGATCTTGCGCCTCCCGGCTTTCCAAAACCAAAGGCGCGGGCCCAGAGCCAGGCCGAATTTCGCAGCCCCGGCGCCTATTTCAACGAGAAACGGTTGCAGGGGCTGGCCGCATCGGGCCGCTCGTTGATGAAGCAGCACGCCGGCCTGCTGCGCAGGATCGAGGACCGCTACGGCGTTCCGGGCTCCATAATCGTTGCCATATGGGGGCGTGAATCGGGGTTCGGCCGGGCCAAGATCCCCCATTCCGCGGTTCAAGTGATTGCCACCAAGGCGTTCATGTCGACCCGGCCGGATCTGTTTCGCAAGGAAATCCTGGCGGCGCTCAAAATTCTGCAGCGCGGCGACGTTGCCGCGTCCGCGATGAAAGGCTCCTGGGCCGGCGCCATGGGGCAGCCGCAGTTCCTGCCGTCGAGCTATCTTGATCACGCGGTCGACTTTGATGGCGACGGCAAGCGCGACATCTGGAATTCAACGGCTGATTCACTGGCCTCCATCGCCAATTATCTGGCCCAGTCAGGCTGGGTGCGCGGCCGCGACTGGGGCTTTGAGGCGGTCATCCCCGAAGGTGTCACCTGCGCGCTGGAAGGACCCGACCGGGCCCGGCCGATCAGCAAGCTCACCGATATGGGCATCATCCGTATTTCCGGCAGGCCGTTTCCCGATCATGAACGCCGCGCGCCGGGCATGGTGCTGGTCCCGGCCGGGATCTACGGCCCGGAATTTGTCGTGACGCCGAATTTCTACGTGATCAAGGAATACAACAATTCCGATCTCTATGCTCTTTTCATCGGCAATCTGGCCGACCGGATGGCTCATGGTGGTTCTGCCTTTGTCACCCCCTGGGGCAATACCGGTAAAATGCTGCGGTCCGATATCGCCCGTCTGCAGTCGTCGCTTGAAAACCAGGGCTATGATGTCGGCGGCGCGGACGGCCTTCCCGGCTACAAGACCCGCCGCTCGATCGGCGAATGGCAGGCGCGCAATGGGCAGAAACCCGGCTGCTTCCCGACGCCCGACCTGCTCAGGGCCATCCGCTAGCCGCTTTTCGCCGAAAAAAGCGCTAATAGAAGCACTATTCATCAAGGCATCAATAACATTGAAGCTGGCAGGTGAAATCGAGGTTGCATTCACCTGCCGCCCGCCCCTACAGATTTGAATTGAGATGACATCGTGCCCATGTGGGACGTTTGGAACCGTTTGGAGAATGATATGATCGAGAAGCGCGAGTTTTACATCAATGGTGCCTGGGTTGCCCCAATCAAGGCTCGGGACTGCGAAGTCATTGACCCTTCGAACGAGGAAGCCTGTGCGGTGATCTCGCTCGGCTCCACCGAAGACACAAACAAGGCAGTCGCGGCCGCCAAGGCCGCCTTTGACAGCTGGTCACAGACCGACCCCCAGGTCCGGCTTGGCTATGTCAAGAAAATCCGCGAAATCTATGCCGAACGGGCCGAGGACATGGCCCAGGCGATCAGCCTTGAAATGGGGGCTCCCATTGAAATGTCGCGCGCCAGCCAGGTCACATCCGGCACATGGCACATCGACAATTTCATCACCGCCTTCAAGGACGTCGAATTCATCCGGCCGCTCGGATCTCATGCGCCCAATGACCGTATCGCCATGGAACCGATCGGCGTCGTCGGCCTGATCACGCCGTGGAACTGGCCGATGAACCAGGTCACGCTGAAGGTCATTCCGGCGCTGCTGGCAGGCTGCACCATGGTGCTCAAGCCGTCTGAAGTAGCCCCCCTGTCGTCCATCGTCTTTGCCGAGATCGTCCACGCGGCGGGTGTGCCGGCAGGCGTGTTCAACATGGTCAATGGCGATGGCGTCGGCGTCGGCACCGATCTGTCGACCCACAAGGACGTCGAGATGATCAGCTTCACCGGCTCGGCCCGTGCCGGTGCGGCCATTTCCAAGGCCGCCGCCGACACTTTCAAGCGGGTTTGCCTGGAACTTGGCGGCAAGGGTGCCAATGTGATTTTTGCTGACGCCGATGCCAAGGCCGTCGAGCGTGGCGTCCGCCATTGCTTCAACAACACCGGCCAGAGCTGCAACGCCCCGACCCGCATGCTGGTCGAGCGCTCGGTCTATGATCAGACGGTCGACAAGGCCGTTGAAGTTGCGGCCACAGTCAAGGTCGGCTCCTCTCACGATGATGGCAACCACATCGGGCCGGTGGTCTCGGCTGCACAGTTCGACAAGATCCAGGGACTGATCCAGAAGGGCATTGATGAAGGCGCGCGCCTGGTCGCCGGCGGCACGGGCCGTCCGGAGGGCTTCAATCGTGGCTACTATGTCCGCCCGACCATCTTTGCCGACGTGTCCAACGACATGACCATTGCCCGCGAGGAAATCTTCGGCCCGGTTCTGTCGATCATTCCCTTCGACAATGAAGAACACGCCGTCGAGATCGCCAACGACACCATCTACGGCCTGACCAACTATGTGCAGAGCCAGGACGGTGCCAAGCGCAACCGCATGGCGCGGCGCCTGCGCTCCGGCATGGTCGAAATGAACGGCAAGTCTCGCGGTGCGGGCGCGCCTTTCGGCGGCGTCAAGGCATCTGGACGGGCGCGGGAAGGCGGCGTCTGGGGCATCGAGGAGTTCCTTGAAGCCAAGGCCATCTCTGGCTGGGACAGCGACGTCAACTGACACCCTGTCCCTCCATCAGGCATGACACCAGCGGCTCGCTCCCAACCGGGGCGGGCCGTTATCGCAGCTAGTCCGAAAATCCCAGGCTTGAGCCATTCTGCAGCGTCTTGCTCGGGGATTGGCCATACCGGCTTTTATAGGCGTGTGAAAACCGGCCCAGATGAGAAAATCCCCACCGCGTCGCGACCTCGGTCACCGAGGCACCGGGCGCTCCGGCCATCAGTTCCTCGTGCACACGGCGCAGCCGTTCAGCGCGCAACAGCGCCATCGGGCTGATATTGCGGAAATTGCGAAAACCGAGCTGCAAGGAGCGTGGCGTCACGCCCGCAGCGTTGGCAATGTCCTCGAGACTTATCCGATTGTCGAGATTGTTGCGCACGAAGTCTTCGGCCTTGCGCACATGCCGCGGCGCAGCCGCCGAGCGCGTCGGTCTGAGATATTTGGAATAATTGTGCCGTCCGGCCTCGAGAATGCCGGACAGGATCACGGATTCGAGCTGACGGGCCAGCAGCCCGCCTGACGACAGCGTCACTTCTCCATTGTCGGCCTGGCTCACCAGATGCATGATCAGGCCACGGAGCGCAGTGCCGACATCGCTGGTCAGATCCAGCGGGCCGGCAAATGTCAGGGGCTTGCCGGCGCTTGAGCCGAGCAGCTGCGACAGGTGGTTTTGCAGGGCTTCGCGCTCGATCTTGACCAGGATTTGCCGGCAACCCTCGTTCCAGATCATTGTCGTCGGCAGATGGGGATTCAGCACCGCCGCTTTGTCCGGGCATGAATAGTAGTCATCCGCCCCGTTGCTGATCGCTGCGCCGCCCGAAAGCGGAATCTGCAGCAGATAGAAATTTTTGAGCTCGCCGGGTGCGATCAGCGTCTTTGCGCCATACTGGATGAAATTGAGAGACAGCCGCTCGCCGGCAAGATGATTGTGGCAGGCGTCGAATACGCCGCGCCCGATCGTGTCGAGCCGGTGCGGGCAGAACACCCGCGCAACCCTTTCGCGCGCCTCGTCAAGATCGCGGCTTTCAAACAGGCTGAAACGCGCCAGCGGGCGCGGGGTCATGGGATCCGGCAACATGAGCGCTCCCGACACCGTCGTTGTCAAAACATGCATATGCATGAAAGCACGTTTTTCACCGGAACGATAGAATTTTTCGTTTTTTGGATAGTCAGCGCTCAAATCGGATGGCGGCCCTGCCTGATTGGCCCAAACTTCTCCCATGCAAGACGGGAGGAAGCCAATGCGAGGACTGGACGGAAAAGTGGCGATCGTGCCAGGCGGTGCGACCAAGATAGGCGCTGCCATCGTCAAGGCATTCCGGGATGCCGGCGTGCGGATGATGATTGCCGATATCAATTCGGAGGCCGGTGAGGCGCTGACAGGCGACGGCATCGGATTCCTGAAAACCGATCTGCGCGACGATGCCCAGATCGTGGAACTGGTCAAAGCCACCAAAGAGGCATTCGGCCGCATTGATTTTCTCGTCAATGTCGCCTGCTCCTATCTCGACAACGGGCTGGAATCGACCCGTGCTGAATGGCTCGAGAGCCTTGACGTCAACATCGTCGGCTCTGTTATGCTGATGCAGGCTGCGCGAGCCGAGCTGGCCAAAAACAGGGGTGCGATCGTCAACTTCGGATCGATCTCGGCCCGCGTCGCCCAGACCGGGCGCTGGCTCTACCCGGTGTCGAAGGCCGCAATCCTGCAGTTGACCCGCAACCAGGCGATGGATCTCGCCCCGGAAGGCATTCGCGTCAATGCAGTGTCGCCCGGCTGGACCTGGTCCAACATCATGGATGAACTGACCGGCGGCGACCGCAAAAAGACCGACAAGGTGGCGGCGCCGTTCCATCTGCTCGGCCGCACCGGCGATCCGGAGGAGGTTGCCGCTGCGGTTCTCTTCCTTTGCTCGGACGAGGCCAGCTTCATCACAGGAACCGACATCCAGGTTGACGGCGGATACACCGCCATGGGCCCGGAGCGCGCGGCGCCGGCCATACCGCTGCTGATGGAATAACAACAACACTGGGGAACAAGAGATGAAGAAGATCACGATTATCGGAGGCGGGCAGTCCGGCCTTCAACTGGCCATCGGGCTGCTCAAGTCAGGCAACAGCGTGCGCGTCGTGCAAAACCGCACCGCCAGCGATATTGCCAACGGCAAGGTGATGTCGAGCCAGTGCATGTTTCACAATTCCGTCGAGCACGAACGTGCGCTCGGCATCGACTTCTGGTCGGACACGTGCCCGCCGGTCGACGGCATCAATTTTCAGGTTCCTGCGCCGGACGGATCGGGCCAGAAGGCCATCGACTGGACCGGTAAGCTCGATCACAGCGCCTATTCCGTCGACCAGCGGGTCAAGATCCCGGCCTGGATGGCCGAGTTCGAACGGCTCGGCGGTACGCTGACCATCAAGGATGCCTCGATCTCCGATCTGGAGCATTACAGCCGGCAGGACGATCTGGTCATTGTCGCCTCGGGCAAGGGCGATATCGGCCGCCTGTTCGAGCGCGATGCGGAGAAATCGCCATACGAGACCCCGCAGCGGGCGCTGGCGCTGACCTATGTCACCGGTATGACGCCACGCCCCGAGCACTCGGCCGTCTGCTTCAACCTGATCCCGGGCGTTGGCGAATATTTCGTCTTCCCGGCCCTGACCACCTCCGGGCCCTGCGAGATCATGGTGTTCGAAGGTGTGCCAGGTGGCCCGATGGATTGCTGGTCCGATGTCAGGACACCGGAGCAGCACCTCGCCACCTCGAAGAAGATCCTTGAAACCTTCCTGCCCTGGGAAGCGGCGCGCTGCGAAAACATCGAGCTGACAGACGCCAACGGCATTCTCGCCGGGCGTTTCGCGCCCACCATCCGCAAGCCGGTCGGCACGTTGCCCTCGGGCCGTTTGGTGCTCGGCCTCGGAGACGCTGTCTGCCTCAATGATCCGATAACCGGGCAGGGATCCAACAACGCCGCCAAGGCGGCGGCGGTCTATCTCAAGCGCATTCTGGCGCATGGAGACAAGCCGTTTGATGCAGCCTTCATGCAGGGCACATTCGACGAGTTCTGGGATTATGCGCAGTGGGTGGTGTCATGGACCAACATGATGCTGCAACCGCCGCCGCCCTTCATTCTCGACATCATGGGCACTGCTTGCGCCGAGCCGCGGCTGGCGCACCGCATGGCCAACGGATTCGACGATCCGCGCGACTTCTTCCCGTGGTTCGCCGATCCCGATGCGGCTGAAGCTTACCTCTCCGAGCTCAAGGCGGCGTAAGATGGGCATGGGCATCGATCACGCAACCTTCCGCGCGGCAATGGCCCGTTTTCCGGGGGCTGTGACAATCATCACCGCCCGCCAGGGAAGCGAGCGGCGCGGCATCACCGCGACCGCCGTGTGTTCGGTATCGGCCGAGCCACCGAGCCTTCTGGCATGCGTCAACCGCAAGACCGGAACCTGCGCGGCGATCCGCGAAACCGGGATCTTCAATGTCAATCTTCTTCCCGATCCCGCAAGTCCGCTGGCGATGCGTTTCGCCGGTGCAGAGGGAGTGACCGGCGACGACAAGTTTTCCGAAGGCCATTGGGTCGAGGATGCACGCGGCCTGCCGCTTCTGGAGGAAGCTCTGATCGGCTTTTCCTGCAACGTCTCCGAAGCTGTCGAGGCGGGCAGTCACACCGTCTTCATCGGCGAGATCATGCGGTTGCGGTTCAACGACGGCGCGCCGCTGGTCTACGGCCAGTCCCGGTTTCACCGGCTCGAACCGCTTTGAGCCACGGGTTCGATCCGGAGGACGCGTCTCTGGTCGAGCTGCAGGTCAGCCGGACCGCCGATTCCGGCGCGGCTGACTGCGGTGCCGGATGGGGCGCTCACCCCGCAACCTGCAGGGCGCGCGCCTTGAAGTCCTCGCTCGATACCGGCCGGCCGAAGTGATATCCTTGGAATTCCTGGCAGCCGCATTCGAGCAGAAACAGGTGCTGGGCCGCAGTCTCTATACCTTCTGCAAGAACCGTAAGGTCAAGATCCAGCCCCATCCTGACAATGCTTCTGATCAGCGCCGCCCCGCCCGGGCTTTCCAGGGATTCCTGAACGAAGCTGCGGTCGATTTTCAGCTGGCTGACGGGCAATTGCCGCAGATAACTCAGTGAGGAGTAGCCTGTACCGAAATCATCAAGCGCGAACTCAATTCCCGACGCGCGCAGGACATTCATTTTTTCGACAACCGGCTCAACCCCGGAAATGATGACGCTTTCGGTAAGTTCCAGCTTGAGCTTGGTCGGGTCGACGTTGAAGAGTTCCACCGCTTCCAGAACGGACTGCTCGAATCCGGTGACGTTGAACTGGTTTGCGCTCACATTGACGGCGAGAGTGAGCCGGCTGAGAACAGGGTCGTCTTGCCATGCGGCCAATGTCCGGCAGGCTTCTTTCAGAACCCATCCGCCGATCAGAGGCATCAAGCCACTCTCTTCGGCGATTGGAATGAAGTTGCCCGGAGGAATGTAACCGTGTCGCGGGTGCTTCCAGCGTAACAGGGCCTCAGCGCCAATGATCCGTCGCGCATTGTCGAACTGGGGCTGGAAATGCAGTTCCAGCTGATTGTTTCGAACAGCGCTGCGCAATGCACGCGAAATCTCGTTTTGTCCGGTAGACGCACGATGGATTGCGTAGACACCGCCACACAACATTGCCGTCGCCAGGGTGGAGTTGATCCAGATTCCCAGATGCCGGACTTCGTCGGGAACGCTTTGCGCGAACGGAGCCGCCGTCTTTGTACTGGAAAAATAGATGAAGCTCATAAGCGCAGCCGCGATGACGACAAGCTGGAAGCTCGATTTCTCGCGCAGGTAATTGAAATAGGCAAGCAGCGCGATGGCCGGCAGAAACAGGTGGGAAACCCTTGGATTGGCTTCGGTCGGAACATCGAAGACCAGGCAGAAGGCAACGATAAAGATCAAAAAGGCGACTTCCGAGAGGGTCAGTGCGGCTTTGATCTGATGGTTTCTGATCAGCAGCCAACCCAGCGCTCCAAGCACAACCATGGTCAGATCTGCGTAGGCAAGCGGCCAGTTTTCCGCTGTCGCGAAGTACAAAAACCATCCGAGACCGGACAGAACAACAATCAAAGATGCGCCTTGATAGGCAAAAAGCAGTCGTTGTGACGGCCTGTTGCCGAGGCATGGTTGCGAGGTGTCTGGCATGATTTCAGGCAATTTCACACTATCAGATTTCACTGAGTCTGGCGGGCCGCCGACTGTCTACATGCAAAATACAGTGTCCGAATTAATGAATTGAACCCGCATTCTGTCAGATCTTGCCTGTCAGTTATGGTGGTGGTTTACAGTCAGCCCCAAATGCCTTCCGCTCGCTCGTTCATTGTGGGACACCCGTCAACGGCTGGAATTGGCCTTCCGGCGCCGCTCATATGTGATGATCGGGTTGTGGACTGGATTACGCGTCGTTGCCTTCGCCAATGCCGCTCAGAAACACGCGAATGGCGAGCTTGAGCCGTCGCTCATAGGCTTCCTGACGCCCGCCGGTTGATTGGGAGACGAGCAGATGTTCGAGCACGCTTCCGTGCGCCATATCAGTCATCAGGCGCGCCGCAGCTTCCGTGTCGCTGATCCGGATTTCGCCCCTGGCAACCGAGCGGTCGAGTTCCAGGCGAACCATGCCAAAGAACGCATACGGACCTTCCTGCAGAAATTCCCGCACCAGATCCGGCTGCCGCTCTGCTTCGGCGATGACGGCGCGAAGAATGGACAGAGGAAGCGGATCGGAGAATTTCTCGTCCGTCGGTGTCAGCAACAAGCGCAGGCGTTCGCATAGCGGCAGGTCGAGTTCAGTTTCTTGCAGTGGCCGCGTAACCGTCTTGTGCAGCCGCCGGATGATTGACGCAAACAGCGCGGTACGGCTCTCAAACACGTCATAAAGGGTTCTTTTCGACATGCTGGCCTCGTGGGCAATCGCCGCCATAGAAGCTCCGGCAAGTCCTTCGGCCACAATGATCCGTTGCGCAGCATCGATGATGATCGTTTCGCGCTCGGCCGTATCGAGTTGGCGCGGCCGACCCGGACCGCGTCGCGAATTGCGGCACTTTGGCAACACATCGTCTCTCCCGTCTTCGCGGGTGCAGCATAGCTGCTTGCGTCCGGCAAAAAAACAAATATAAAACCGGTTGGTTTCCATATTACCCAATGAGCGAATATTCGCCAAGTGGGTACTTCTGATTTGGTGGAGAAATGTGATGAGGTTAGCGCCTTACGCTCTGTGTATGTCTCTGATGCTGCCATCTGCCGCCTTGGCGCAGCAGCAGGAGCGCCCGCCCACGCCGGTAAGTGTCGTCACGCTGACGGCCGAGACGGTGACCGTGACATCCACCCTTCCCGGGCGTGTCGTGGCTTCCGGCGTCGCGGAAGTGCGCCCGCAGGTCAACGGCATCATCGTCGAACGGCTCTTCGAAGAAGGCTCGAAAGTGCAGGAGGGCGATGTTCTCTATCGCATTGATCCGGCCACCTACCGGGCCCAGGTCGTGGCCGCTGAAGCCGCCGTCAACCAGGCGCAGGTGAGCCTTGATTCGGCCAATCGCGAACTCAAGCGCATGGAGGCGTTGCGCAAGAGCAATGTCGCCAGCGAGCAGTCCGTCGATGCGGCCATCACCACCCGTGACAGCGCCGATGCGGCTTTGCAGGTTGCCAAGGCGCAATTGCTGGCGGCCAATATCGACCTGGATCGCACCACCATACGCGCCCAGATCTCGGGCGCCATCGGCTTTTCGCTGACCACGCAAGGCGCGCTCGTCATATCCGGACAGAGCAATCCGCTGGCAGTGATCCGCAAGCTCGATCCTGTTTATGTCGACGTTGCCCAGTCAGCTGCCGATCTCGTGCGCTGGAAGCGCAAGGGGCCCAAGGCGGCAGGCGCGAATATTGACACCAGGGTCAAGCTGACGCTTGCCGATCGCACGGCTTACGACCAGACCGGTGAATTGACCGCTGCGGAGCCGCATGTCGATGAACTCACCGGCGTGGTGACGTTGCGGCTGCAGTTCCCCAATCCCGATGAGATGCTTTTGCCGGGCATGTATGTGCAGGTCGAGATGCCGCAGGGCGTCATCGACAATGCCGTTCTTGTTCCGCAGGAAGCGGTATCGCGTGACCGCCGCGGCAACCCGACCGCCATGGTTGTCACCGCTGACAATGTGGTCGAGCAGCGCACGCTGACAATTATCAGCGATCGCGATTCCGACTGGATTGTGACTGACGGAGTGGCGACCGGTGACAAGGTGATCGTCGAAGGCCTTCAGAAGATTGCAGTCGGCGCCGCGGTTGCCCCCGAAGAACGCGCCGAAGACCCGGCTCAGAACTGACCTCGCGGAGACCGACATGGCACGCTTTTTTATCGACAGGCCGATCTTTGCTTGGGTGATCTCGATCATCATCATGGGTGCCGGCGTTCTATCCATCCTGACGCTGCCGGTCGCGCAGTATCCGCAGATCGCGCCGCCGACCATCTCGATCAATGCCAGCTACCCCGGTGCGTCGGCGCAGACCATTGCCAACACGGTGACGCAGGTTATCGAGCAGCGCCTGACCGGACTTGATGGCCTGCGCTATTTCTCGTCGAGCTCGACTTCGGCCGGAACGGCATCGATCACGCTGACCTTCGAGACCGGGATTGATCCCGATATTGCCCAGGTTCAGGTGCAGAACAAACTCTCGCAGGCAACATCGCTGTTGCCGGAGACGGTTCAGCGCCAGGGTGTGACCGTGCAGAAATCGTCTGCCAGTTTCCTTATGGTGATTGGCCTGATTTCCAATGATGCCGCACTCGATCAGACCGACCTTTCCGATTATCTCAACACCAATCTGGTTGATGAATTCAGCCGCATTGAAGGCGTTGGAGATGTGCAGGTGTTCGGCGCCAAATACGCCATGCGGATCTGGCTCGACCCGGTCAAGCTGTCGGCCTACGGCCTGGCGCCAAGCGATGTGCTGGGTGCTGTTTCGACCGAAAATGCCCAGATTTCAGCAGGCGCATTCGGCACATTGCCGTCGGTTGAAGGTCAGCAGCTCAACGCTACCATCACCGCGCAGTCGCTGTTGACGACACCGGAAGACTTCGAGGGAATCGTCATCCGGGCCGCCACCGATGGCGGTTTGGTGCTGTTGAAGGACGTTGCCCGCGTCGAAATCGGATCGGAAAACTATTCCACCATTGCCCGCTTCAACGGCAACCCGGCCACCGGCATGGCAATCCGTCTGGCGGCCGGCGCCAATGCGCTCGATACTTCCGAGCTTGTGAGATCGAAAATCGAGGAGGCCTCGGCCTTCTTTCCCGAAGGCGTTACCTATGTCGTGCCTTACGACACCACCCCCTTCGTCAAGATTTCCATCGAGGAAGTGGTCAAGACACTGATCGAGGCCATCGTGCTGGTCTTCATCGTGATGCTGGTCTTCCTGCAGAATTTCCGCGCCACACTGATCCCGACGCTCGCTGTTCCGGTCGTGCTTCTGGGCACTTTCGGTATTTTGGCGCTGTTCGGCTTCTCCATCAACACGCTGACCATGCTGGCCATGGTGCTTGCCATCGGCCTGTTGGTTGATGATGCGATCGTGGTCGTCGAAAATGTCGAGCGCATCATGGAGGAGGAGGGGCTCAGCCCGCTTGAGGCCACCCGCAAGTCGATGGGCCAGATCACCGGCGCCCTGATCGGCATCGCTCTGGTGCTGTCGGCGGTCTACGTCCCGATGGCTTTCTTCGGCGGCTCGACAGGGGTCATCTACCAGCAGTTCTCGATCACCATCGTATCGGCCATGGGGCTTTCGGTGCTGGTTGCGCTGACCCTGACCCCGGCCCTGTGTGCCACGCTTCTCACCGCAAAGTCCGCCCATCACGAAAAGAAGGGTCCCGCACGCTGGTTCAACAGCGTGTTTGACCGGATCAGTGGGGGTTATGGCAGCAGCGTCGGCTGGATTGTCCGGCGGCCATTCCGAGTCGGTGTGGTCTATCTTGCCCTTGTTGGCCTGATGGGCTGGAGTTTCGTTCAGACACCAACCGCCTTCCTGCCCGACGAGGACCAGGGCATCCTGCTGGCGCTGATCCAGGCGCCGACCGGGGCCACGGCCGGCCGCACCCAGAAGGTTCTGGAGCAGGTTGAGAACCATTTTCTTGTCAATGAGAAGGACAATGTCGAATCGGTGTTCGGCGTGGTCGGTTTCTCGTTTTCCGGCCAGGGTCAGAACATGGGCCTCGCCTTCGTGCGCCTGAAGGACTGGTCAGAGCGGACCGGGCCGGGACAAAGCGCTCAGGCGATCGCTGGTCGCGCTTTTCCTGCCTTCATGGGCATCAAGGACGCAATGGCGTTCCCGATCGTACCGCCCTCGGTTCCCGAACTCGGGATCATGAGCGGTTTCGACTTCTATCTGGAGGCCCGTGATGGCCAGTCCCATGACGCGTTGCTGGCAGCCAGGAACCAGCTGCTCGGCATGGCCGCCCAGAGCCCGTTGATTGCATCAGCGCGTCCCTCCGGCCTCGAAGACGCCTCCCAGTATCACCTCGACATTGACTGGCGTGCAGCCGGTGCGATGGGCATCTCCGCCAGCAACGTCGCCCAGCTGCTGCAGGTCGCCTGGGCCGGTACCTATGTCAACGACTTCATCGACCGCGATCGCATCAAGCGCGTTTATATTCAGGGCGAGGCGGATTCCCGCGCGCTTCCATCCGATCTTTCAAAATGGAAGGTGCGCAATGCGAGCGGCGGGCTGGTTCCCTTTGCCAATTTTGCGGAAGGCAGCTGGACCTTCGGTCCGCAGGGTCTCAATCGCTACAACGCGGTTAACTCAATGCAGATCCAGGGATCTCCGGCCGCAGGCGTAACCACCGGTGAAGCCATGGCTGAAATCGAGCGGCTTGCCGCGCAAATGCCGGGTTTTGGCGTGTCCTGGACCGGACTGTCGCTGGAAGAGCGTGAATCGGGCAACCAGGCGCCATTGCTTTACGCCTTGTCACTGGCCGCCGTGTTCCTCTGCCTTGCCGCGCTGTATGAAAGCTGGTCAATCCCGTTCGCGGTCATGCTGGCCATGCCTGTCGGTATTCTCGGCGCATTGTTGTGGACCCTGTACGGCGGCTACCAGAACGGCGTGTTCTTCCAGGTCGGGCTTCTCACCGTTGTCGGTCTGACCGGCAAGAACGCCATCCTCATCGTCGAGTTCGCGCGTGAACGCTATGAGGCCGGAGAACCGCTGCTGGAAGCGGTGCGTGAGGCCGCGCGGCAGCGTTTCCGCCCGATCATCATGACCTCGATGGCCTTCTCTCTTGGAGTGTTGCCGCTGGTCATCTCCACCGGAGCGGGTTCGGGCGGCCGCAACGCCATCGGCACCAGCGTGCTCGGCGGCACGATCTCGGGCACGGTGCTCGGGATCCTGTTCGTGCCGTTGTTCTTCGTGCTGGTCACCCGCCGCCGCAAGACCAGGCAGGAAGATGTCAAGACGCCTGCCGAAGCCTGATGCGCTGCTTGCCGGTGAAGCAGCGCAACCGGTCGCCGGGTGTTATTTAACGCCACCCGGCGTCATCCGGAATAACCACCGGTTTGATACCAGCGCCAGGCATCGGCAATCATGTCCCGCAGTGTCGAGCGTTCAGGCGTCCAGCCGAGTTCCTCGATTGCCCGGCGGCTGCCGGATACAAGTGCTGCCGCATCACCCGCGCGCCGCGGACCGATGCTGTGCGGGACGTCATGGCCGGTGGCTGCCTTGCACTCGGCGATGACTTCCTTGACCGAGAAACCGGTGCCGGTCCCCAGGTTGAACGCCCGGCTGCCCTTGCCCTCAAGCAGCCACTCAAGGCCTCTGAGGTGGGCGTCAACCAGATCCATGACGTGCACATAGTCGCGCACACAGGTTCCGTCAGGCGTCGCATAATCCGTACCATAGATCGTCAGCGCGCCGCGCGCGCCTGCGGCAGCTTCAATCATCACCGGGATCAGGTGGGTTTCCGGCTGGTGCCATTCACCGATTTCGGCGTCCACGTCGGCACCCGCCACGTTGAAATAGCGAAACACCACGGCCTCCAGACCATCGCTCACGCCGAAGTCGCGCAGGATCTCTTCAACGGCCTGCTTGGACCCGCCATAGGCATTCAGCGGCTTCTGGGAACTCAGTTCATCCAGCACAATGCCGTCCTGGTCGCCATAGGTCGCACAGGTGGATGAAAACACCAGGTTTTTGCAATCCGCCGCAATCATCGCTTCGACCAGATTGAGCGATCCAAGCACGTTGTTGCGCCAGTAGCGGCCCGGCTCGCGTTCGGCCTCGCCGATCTGGCTCAGTGCTGCAAAATGCATGACCGCTATGGGGTCGTATTCGGCAAGGACTGCATCGAGCGCGTCGCGGTCAAGAAGATCACCCTGCACCAGCGGGCCGAACTTTACGGCGCTGGCCCAGCCGGTCACGAGGCTGTCGAAGGCCACCGGCACATACCCTTGCTGTGCCAGAAGTTTGCAGGCGTGCGAGCCGATATAGCCAGCACCCCCGGTAACCAGCACATGCTTCATGATTTCCCACTCTCAGAACAATTGCACAAACACTCACACAGCACGGCATACCGTTCAAGTTTGAGCCGATGCAAGAAGGTTGTTGCAGAACCGATGTGTTGATTTGATGAGGAATGACAGCGCGGACGGTCTCACGGCATTGATGCGCCAGGTATTTCGGGAGCCGAAATCGAAAATTTTGCCAAATGTTGAACCTTGCGCCAGTGCGAATTGGTATAGCAGGCCGAGCCGGATCAGCTTGGCCTGATCGGAGGAGGTCAGAGCTCCGGTTCAATTTGCACGGAATGCCAATGCCGGTCCTGGGCAGAGGCTTGCCATGGCGCGATGTAGCCCGTACTTGCTTCGCTGTAGACAACAACTCTGCCTCAAAGGAGCTGACGCTCGATGGTGAGCCATCTTGACCGCCTTGAAGCAGAGGCGATTCACATTTTCCGTGAGGTCGCTGCGTCGTTCAAAAAGCCTGTGATGATGTATTCGGCCGGCAAGGATTCGTCTGTCATGCTGCGGCTGGCGTCCAAGGCTTTCTATCCGGCCAAGCCGCCATTTCCGTTGCTCCATGTCGATACGACCTGGAAATTCAGGGAGATGATTGTCTTCCGCGACCAGGTGGCAAAAGAATACGGCATTGATCTGCTTGTCCATACCAATGCGGAGGGCGTTGCCCAGGGCATTGGTCCATTCACCCATGGTTCCAATACCCATACTCATGTGATGAAGACGGTGGCACTGCGCCAGGCACTGGACAGATATGGTTTCGATGCGGCTTTTGGCGGCGCCCGCCGCGACGAGGAAAAATCGCGCGCAAAGGAACGGATCTTTTCGTTCCGCAACGACCAGCATGGCTGGGACCCGAAAACCCAGCGGCCGGAAATGTGGAAGACCTACAACACCCGCGTCGGGCAGGGTGAATCGATCCGGGTCTTTCCCTTGTCGAACTGGACCGAACTCGACATCTGGCAGTACATCCTCAAGGAATCCATCCCGGTGGTGCCGCTGTATTTTGCAGCCCCCAGGCCGGTGGTGGAACGCGACGGTATGCTGATCATGGTCGATGACGATCGCATGCAGCTTCGGTCAGGCGAGAGTATTGAGAACCGGATGGTCCGGTTTCGCACATTGGGCTGCTATCCGCTGACCGGAGCCATCGAATCCGAAGCCACCACGCCTGAAGCCATCCTTGCCGAAATGCTGATTGCCCGCACCTCGGAACGCCAGGGCCGCCTGATTGACCGTGATACGGCAGGCTCGATGGAGAAGAAGAAGAAAGAGGGCTATTTCTGATGCCCGTTTCCCTTGGTCCGGATCTCGGAGGTGGCGTTTCCGCCTATCTCAGCGCGCAGGACTCCGGGACTTTGCTGCGCTTCATCACCTGCGGGTCTGTGGATGACGGCAAGTCGACGCTGATTGGGCGCATGCTCTATGACAGCAAGCTGATTTTCGAAGACCAGCTGGCGACGCTGAAAAGTGACAGCCGCAAGCATGGCACCACCGGCGAAGACATGGATTTAGCTCTGCTGGTCGATGGTCTCGAAGCCGAACGCGAACAGGGCATCACAATTGATGTCGCCTTCCGGTTCTTCGCCACGGACAAGCGCAGATTTATCGCCGCCGACACGCCCGGCCACGAGGAATATACCCGCAACATGGCCACCGGTGCCTCCACCGCCGATCTGGCCGTGGTGCTGATTGACGCCCGCAAGGGAGTGCTCGAACAGACGCGGCGGCACTCGCACATCGTCTCGCTGCTCGGCATCCGCGCCATCGTGCTGGCGGTCAACAAGATCGATCTGATCGATCACGACCAGGCCGTGTTCGATGCCATCGTCGCCGATTACATCGAATTTGCCCAACATCTCGGCTTTGACGAGATCCGCGCCATCCCGATCTCGGCACGCTACGGCGACAATGTCTGCTCACGCTCGGCTGCGATGCCCTGGTATGACGGCCCGACGCTGATCGAGCATCTGGAAACTGTTGCCATTGCCGACCCGGCGCTCGATCTGCCGTTCCGGTTGCCGGTGCAGATGGTGGTGCGTCCCGAACCCGATTGCCGCGGCTTTGCCGGCCAGATCGCGTCCGGCACGGTGGCGGTCGGCGACGAGGTTGTCGTGGCCAAGACCGGAAAATCTTCCCGTATCAGCGCCATCGTCACCGCGGACGGCAATCTCGAAAGCGCCCGCGAAGGCCAGGCGGTCACGCTGGTGCTCGACGATGACGTCGACGTGTCGCGCGGCAGCATGCTGGTTGCACCCGGTGCGCGGCCGCACGTGGCTGACCAGTTTCAGGCCCATGTGATCTGGTTTGGCGAGAATGCGCTGATGCCGGGACGCAGTTATGTGCTGTGCACAGAAACCGATTCCACCAGCGCCACATTAACGGCGCTCAAATACTCCATCGACGTCAATTCGCTCACCCGTCAGGCTTCAAAGCAGCTCGAAAAGAACCAGATCGGCGTTTGTAACTTTGCCACCGGTGCACCGCTGGCCTTCGATGCCTACCGCGACAACCGGACCACCGGAAACTTCATCCTTGTCGACCGCCTGACCAACGCCACGGTCGGCGCCGGCATGATCGATCACCCGCTTCGGCGCGCCGGCAATGTGCACTGGCAGGCCATGGATGTGACCCGCGAGGCGCGCGCCGGTCTCAAGCACCAGACACCGGCCGTGCTGTGGTTTACCGGGCTTTCGGGCTCCGGCAAGTCGACCATCGCCAATCTGGTCGAAAAGCGCCTGCATGCGCTCGGCCGGCACACGGTACTGCTCGACGGCGACAATGTCCGTCACGGATTGAACAAGGATCTCGGCTTCACCGAGGCTGACCGGGTGGAAAATATTCGCCGGATTGCCGAAGTGGCCAGGCTGATGAGCGACGCCGGGCTGATTGTGCTGGTGTCGTTCATTTCGCCATTCCGCTCCGAGCGCAAGCTGGCGCGCGATCTGATGGCGCCCGGCGAGTTCATCGAGATCTATGTCGACACCCCGATCGAGGAATGTGCGCGCCGCGACCCCAAGGGCCTTTACAAGAAGGCCTTCGCCGGCCAGCTCGCCAATTTCACCGGCATCAGCTCACCTTATGAAGAACCGGAAACGCCCGAGCTGCAACTCAAGACAATGGGTGCTGATCCTGACAGCCTGGCAATCGAGATCGAGGATTTCCTGGCGAAGCAGGGCAGCCGGACCAATTTCAAAGATTAGGGCATTCGAGCGCGCGGCACGCGATGATGCGGCTTGCGCCTGCTGTCCCGGCAATTGACCATGCCCTGGGCGAGTTGCAGAAGGCGGTAGATCTCTGTCGGAAGGTGGTCGCGATAGGCGCGGATGTTTCTCTGCAGATCGGCGGTTTCCGTTTCACGATTGAGCCGCATGCCGCTGTCCGAAACGCGATACCAGAATACCGGCTTCGTCAGCAGCTCTTGATGGATGTCGCCCATTGCTGCCTTTGCCAAAAACTCCCAATCCTCGTGGCCGCGGCCATAGTCTTCCGTGAATCCACCAATGGTTTCGAAGGCCTGGCGTGTGATCAACATGTTGGCGTCGCCAAAGCAGTTGGAAAGGACGCCGGCACCTCTGTCAGGCATCAGCGGCACGATGACTGCTTCGGGAATATCACTGGACGGGTCAATCACGTCGGTCGAGTTGAACAGGCCGAACCGGGATGTCACGATGCCGGCACCGGTTTTATGGTGAGCGTCGACAAAGGTCTCGATCATGTCGGGATGAGCCAGATTGTCGTCATCCATGAAGATCAGCAGGTCGCCGCGTGCGCTTCGCGCAGCGGTGTTTCGCACCGCGCCGATATAGCTGTTGCGCTGTTTGACAATGCGCGAGAGTCCCGGCGCGGTTTCATCAACCGCCTTCTGCAGCTCCGAGGCCACGCCCGGCAGATGACTGCCATCGTCAACAACGACAATCTCGAGGTTGGGGTAGCCACAGGCCATGACCGACGCCAGCGTCTGACGCAGCACTGTGGGACGATTGAAGTGGCTGACACAGACACTCACCAAAGGCGTGGCCAGGGCCGCTCCGCCTGGAAACCGGTTTGATCCGGGTGCTGATGCCGGTGCGGCAAGCGATCTGCCAAGCGCGTTTCCTGCCGGTTGCCTTTGCGCCGCAGATCCATTGTCCAGCGCCTGGAAAATCACGTCAGCAAGATCGCTGCTGTTATCGGGACGGATCCGCTCCAGAGCAAGCCGCTGCAGGGCGACCATATCACATAGTGCATCCCAGGGGGTTCCGGTCAGCGCGGGAGGGGTCAGTGCGATGGCATCGCGCTCGCCGTAACCGGCTGCAACCCTGCGCAGGCTGTCGAAGTTGAGGTCACGAAATATGCGAATTCGGAACGGCCATTTTGCGGCCCGCTGCCGCACATAATCACCGCTGCGCTTGCCACGGACCCGGTCCTCTGGTCCGGCAAACGCCACGCCGAAGGCTTTGCCAGTGCCCTGAATCTCTCTGGCAAGCCGGTCCAGTGCATCACATGCGAGCACCAGGCCGGCCGGAGTGTTGAGAGGACCGGCAAAGAAGAGCCAGTTGACGTCAGGATCGGCGATGAACCTCGCGCCGTCATGAGCCTCGCCCACACTCTGTGCAGCAACCCGAACCCTGGTCGAGATCCCGCGAACAACCTCGTTGCAGCGATCTGCGGCCAGGGCACTGGGCGCGACCAGCTCGTCGGCACCGTTCAACGCTTCCCGTTCGAGCGCCTCGGCGAACAGCAGTTCGGGCCGATCCAGCAGAGTATCGCATGCAAGCGCGTCGACGATCGCAAAGGTGTCAACCACTATGGTGATGGTGTTGGCCACGGCGCCTGTCCCCTGGCGTCTCGACGAGACGCAGTAGGCGGCAACGCCATTTCGGCTGGGCGCAACGAGGCGGTCAAATACGTTTGCCCGCATCCAGATATCAAGGCAGTAGGCAGCCGTTTGCGCTCCGGAAACGGTGGAATCCAGCGGCGGAGGGGGCAGAGCGACGAATTCGGCCTGCGTCAGGGCTTCCGTTGCAACCGATCCGATCAGGTCCTTAACTGCGGCGCGCAGCTCCAGGGCTTGAGTGTCGTCCAGATCAGCGATCACGATCGTCGGGTGATTGCCACCGACCTCTGTGGCGGCAGCCGCGAGCAGCAGAATACTGCGGGCTTCCTCGCGATCTTGCACGTCGCCGCGAGGATTGGGAATGACGAAACAGGTGCCTCGCCGCTCACAACCCGAACCCCTCAAATGGAACGGGGCAAATGGAGTTTTGTGAATGCTCTGACTCGAAATCCGTTTTCCGTCTGCAACGAAGTGGAGGATATACGGACCGTCCGGATGGCTGGAAAGATCGAGAGTAAAGCCGCGGTGAGTTGGAAGCAGGCCATTGGACGCAAGCATCGGGTGAAAAGCGTTGCAGCTGACGGTGGCAATGGTCTTGCCCTCATACAGGGCGGACATCTCGACGATTGTTTCCGGTGACCAGGGCAACATGGCCCACCCGCGGAGCCGACCATAGACTTGCTGTTCCACCCGGATCAGGGCCGCTTTTGACTGATCGTCCGTGGTAAACATCACCGGACGCGCAGGGAAAACAAAACCGCTTTCGATAATACGGCATTGCACGCTGTGCGGATCCCCATCGAAAAAGCGCTGCGAGATACCGCTCCGAAACACCCAGGCCGGGTCGGAAAGCTCCGGGCTGTATTTGGCGACTTCAAATGCAGCCGGACGGCCGTCAATCACAACCTCGACGCCTTTTTCGGCCGCATCATCAGTCCAAAAATCCGTGATAAGACCAGCGATCTGGTTGCCGGTAATTTCCACCGAAGCCTGATAGCGGCTGTAATCGAGTTCCAATTCAACATGGCTGGCCGGTGATGAACTCTGTGCTTCATCGGCGTCACCAGTTGCTTCAATCCTGACGATTACTGGTCCATTGTTCAATTTGTAATGCGCCAGAGGGATGGAGAAATTCCCATGCATATCCATCGCAAGGTCATCGGTCCGCTGGCCCTGCACCGAGGCCACATAACGTCTATGAGGCACGGCTTGCTCAACAATCTGGCCGGCAATCTCTTTTGCTGTACGGTTGGTAATCAGAACGCAAAAATCTTGCTTTTGAGATGAAATCTTCTCGTAATGGACGCTTTTCGCGATCGTATCCTGGACATAAAGATCCATCTGAATCTTCGAATCCAGCTTGACGAGGGTCTCGAATTTCTCGGCTGTGAGACTTTCATTCAGGTAAATCTGGCTGTTGTCGCCAGAAAATCCGTTGAACATCTCCCTATCGTTCAGGGTGACCCGAAAAGGCACGCTGTGGATTTCGCCGTCCAGGATTTGGGCAGTGCCGGAAACGAAGCCAAAGAAGAAGCTGTCCACGTCAACATTGAGCTTTCCAAGAACGATTTCCGGACTGCTGTAGATGTTCCGGTTTCCCCCCTGGTTGCGGATATGGATTTGGTGAGATCGCCCATCGAAAACAGAGGCAGGCAAACGGAAATCGAAGGCATGGCATCCGTCCCCCTTGCCAGCCCGTTCGAGGTCTGCCCGATAGCCGTCAGCAATGGCTTTGCCTATGACCTGGCTGCCGTCCAGAAACTCAAGTGTCAGGCGCTCATTTGGCTTCGAAGGAAGCCACGCCCAGCCGGCAACATGCGTCCCGTCAAATACATCGACAAAATGCTGGATCGAAAGCTGTTTGAACTTTCTGATCCGTTCAGGGCTTTTCTGTCCTTTTCTCCGGAACGTGACGCGATGCAGTCTTGAAGCCGGAATCGTCTTCGGGAAGCGGAATTCGAAGGCATAGCGGCCATCACCCTTGCCGGCCGTTTCGAGGTCCTCGCGATAGCGGTCTGCGATCACCTCGCCGACGATCTCCTGCCCATCCACTATTTCCAGCGTCAGGCGCTCTTCAGGTCTTGATGGGCACCATGCCCAGCCGGCAGCATGCGTATCGCTCAACGCATCAATGAACAGCTCTGTTGGCGCGCGCCTGAACCAATCGATCAATCTATTGATTATGTTTACCAATAGTCTGCCTTTTTGGTGATTTGCTCCTGCAATACTGAGAATATGATATCGGCTGGTGGAAACAGTCTCTGGAGTGTCTTTATTTCAATGGATTTAGAGCCATTTATCAACCGCATTCGACGGATTGAACAGTATTTCCAGCCGTCCGGATTGTCTCGACAGGTTGTCTGTCACGACATCCGAATACTTGTAGGCTTCTTGGGCAAGGCGGGCTGTTCATATTCCGCGTTTCGTGGTTGCATGGCCACTGTGGACTTCAATATATCCGCCGCCAATTCCGGAATGGTATGATCACCAATCTTGTATTGGCGCTTGCCAGTCTGCAAACATGTCCTTACACGGCGACTTTAGCCGGGTTTTACTATGCGCTGTTGCAGTTTTCATGATGCGCAGCGGCAGCGGACTGCCACATTGCCACTGAATACGAAGCTACGGCGCGACAGCCTTCTTATTCGCATTCAACAGGACGATTTCGCATAAAGCCGGGACGTGCCTGAGCCAATGTGCCGGGTATCCGCAAGCCCGGATCCGACTTCCCCTTTTCATAGCCGGGATTGATCGCCGGATCCTGGAATGCACCGGTGTCATGAAGCCGGCGAAGGTTGTCCTTTTCCTTGTCAAACCGGTTCTTGCGCTCGCCACTCTTGTCCGAACCGCGTGACAGGGATTCGTGGTGATAAAGGCAGGCATAGGGCGTCCAGATAACCCGAAAACCTGCCTTGCAGGCGCGCAGGCAATAGTCGACATCATTGTAGCCAATGGCAAAATTCTCTTCATCCCAGGCCCCTGTGGCGCGGGCGCATGTGCCTGAGACCAGCATGACCGCACCGGTTACGCAGGTCACCGAGTTGCGCAGATGAAGCCGGTTCATCGGGCCGCCGAAATCGCGGGGTTCGTTCTGGTACCAATGCCCCGCCAGGCCGCCAAACCCGGCAATTACGCCGGCATGTTGGATCAGATTGTTGGGGTAAAGCAGCTTGGCGCCGACAATGCCTGTGCCGTCAAATTTCAGACAGGACACCATCTCTTTGAGCCAGCGGTTCTCGATGACCTCGACATCGTTGTTGAGTAGCAGGAAGTGTTCACCCGACGCGCTGGCTATCCCGCGATTGATCGCCCGGGCGAAGTTGAATGGTTCTTCCCGGATCAGTGCACGGAAATTGGGGTGTGTGCGTTCATACCAGGCATAAAGCTCCAGAACCTGCGGATCCGCGGACCCGTTGTCGATGACAATGACTTCGAAGTTGGGATAGTCCGTGCGCTCGAACAGATTGCCCAGAATGGTCGAGATCAGTTTGATCTTGTCTCGGTTGGGGATGACGACTGAAATTTTCGGCCATCCTGCCGCGTCGTTGTCGGAAAATTCGACACGATGCAAGGTGCTGGTTATGGCCGGCTCCACCTTCACGGTTTTGCCCGCTCGCGCAAAACGGTCAATGATTGCGGTTCGCGCCGCCGCAGTGGCCGCTTCCACAAAACGGTGTGAATAGGTCGTGCCGGTTCGCCGCCACCAATAGGCGAGATAGGGCAGGTGCAGTACCTGGCTCTCGGGAATGCCCTCGAGATAGCGCAGCAGCAGATCATAGTCCTGGGACCCGTCAAATCCGGGGCGGAGATACCCAATGCTCTCGAGGCGATCGCGCCGGTAAAGCGAGAAGTGGTTGATGTAATTCATCCCCGTCAAGAGCACCGCATCAAAAGCGGGCTTCAGCATCACGCCTTCGGGTGCAAGCTCGTCACCGACCACCAGCTCGTCGGTGTAGAGGAACTGGGCTTCGGGATGGTCTGTCAGTGTGCTGGCGATGACTTTGAAAGCATGTGGCGCAATCACGTCGTCATGATCAAGCAATGTCACCCAGGTTCCCGTTGCCTGCGCCAGGCCCGCATTGGTTGCCTTGGCGATTCCGCCATTGGTGGCATTCCGGACTAGTTTGATCCGCTCATTTCCGGTCAGTCCGTCATACCACCGCAGCGTCTCCTGAGAGGTTGACGCATCATCGCTCAATATCAATTGCGTGCCGGGAACCTTCTGGCTTTCAAACGAGCGCAAAAGATCGTCGAGATACCGCTTGGGCGCATTGTAGACCGGCACCACTATGCTCAGCCAGATTGAGCCGTCAGAAGCAGGCAACGGTGCGGCCAGCGCGTCAGCCAGCTTGTACTGGGCTTTGGCAAATGTTGCGACATCATTCCTTGAGCGCCACAGCGATGGCAAGCCGATATTCGGGCTGAACCGGGGCAGGCGGCCCAGGTCGCAGCGTGCGGCGTTGGCCATGTCCTGCGTCTCACGGACGCTGATGGCGTGTTCTGCCTCCTGCAGGTTTGCATAGGTTTCGGCCGAAAACCTGAAAGTGCAGGGAAATGTCGCCGGGTCGATGCGCAGCGAACGGTTGAGACCCCACCGCCCGACATCAGCGACGATGATGAAAGCGCGGGTGGTGGGCAGTGAAACTGCGTCATTCTCGGTAAAGCCGGACCCGCGGTCGATATAGGCTTTCGGGTCAATATCATCCTGATCGCTTTTCAGAAAAGCGACAATGATCGGCTCGCGCAGAACCGGATAGCGGATCTTGAAAGCCGGGTCGTTTCCGGTGCTGTGCCAGCTGTTGGCTTCACCTGCGCCCTTCGGTTTCAGATCATTGGCCGCGATGATGTCGAGGGCTGCAGCGTTGGTCATGCCTCGAGCATCCTGCGGCGAAAGACCCGCTCCATAAGCAAGCCAAGGCACAGCGATGACATGCCGAAACCCAGTGTGTAGGTCTTGTCGAGATACTTGTCGCTGTAGCCAAGATAATAGGCAGAGCGCATCCACTCGACCGTCTGGAAGACGGGGTTCCAGGAAAGCGCGTAGGCTATGGGCTCGGGAAGCGCCGAGGAGACGAACAAAGTGCCGGACAAGAGATAGAACAGGATCATGGTCAAGGCATAGACCGTTGCAAATACCGGCATGAACATCACCAGAACGCCTGCAACCGAGCCGAATCCGATGGCCAGCAACAAGCAGGCCAGATAGGCATAAGCCGCCTGGTGGGGGTCGGCTGGATAGGGATTGTCGCCCATGAACAGAAGGATCAAGAACAGGAAAATGAGCGTCAGCACGGCTGCGGTTATTTCGAGAAAAGCCCTCGCCGCCATGATGTCCAGGACGGTAACGACCGGAAACGCCAGCATCGGCCTGTTCAGGATGAGTGAAAGCGACATCCACCGGGATACATACACGAAGGCGAGTGTCGGGATCAGTCCGGTTGCAAAGAACACGCGCAAACTGTCGCCATAGGGCGCTTGCCTGCCCAGCAAGCCATACACGGTCAGCAGGATCAGCATGTGTGCCAGCGGCCAGATTGCAACAAGCAGAAACCCCAGACCGTGATTGAAAAAGCGGCTTCTTATGTCGCGCAGCACGACAGCGGCCATCACATTGCGTTTTTCCCGTAAGGCGGCCCCTATGGGGGTCTTGGATCGTGTGTTGTTGTAAGTCTCGGTCATGGTTGATGATCATTCGATATGCAGCGGAAAGGCCGCGGCTTCGTTCTCGGCAATCCATTTGACCACATTCGCGGTTGCGTCACGCGCGCGGTGACGCAAAGTGGTGTCCCCAGCCAGCCTGCAGATTACTTCAACCCAGTCTGTGGGGTTGTAATCGACGAAGACCTCTCCACTGCTCGCATTGTGCTGATAGACGTGGCTACGCGACAATATTGCTGCTGCTCCCATACGAGCCGCGTCTATGCGCTTGGTCCCTGCCCTGACATCGTTCATCCGGCTTTGAGAGAGAGGCACCAGCAGAATATCGACCTTTGATTGCAGTGTATCTTCGAGATAGTCTGCCCAGATCGTGTTGCTGTGTACGACGAATTGCCCTTCAGGCAGATCCGCCTGCTGCCACATTTTTGCAATTCTGCCTGTCGCAACCACTTCATAACGTAAATTCCGGCAGAGGCGCAGCGATTCCCTGACGACGGGGACCAGGAAATTGTGCTCGGCTTCATGGCAGCCGCCAGTGTGAAACGCCATTACAACATGGTCCGTCTCAGTGTCATTCTTCCTGCAGTCATAGGTCTGCTTGGAAGGAAGCGGCCCGACGATCTTGATGTCAGTCCTTTTGCTTTCCAGAGCCTTGCGCAAGGCCGGGGTCGAGACCCAAACGTCTGTAAGGATGCGGTTCAGGACCATCAGGGGCAGTATGCCCACCGCAGCGATATAGGCCTTGTAGCTCAACTGCCCTTCTCCGGACACAAGCGTTGCCGCAATGTCGTCATCCAGGAACAAGGCGGCCCCGGCGATCCGCTGCCGGTTGCGATACAGCCACTGCAACTGACGGGGCCGTATATACCGGCAGATGATGACAAAAAGACCTTCGGGTTCGATGTCATCGAGCCGGTCAGCCAGGTCGCGAACCTGCGAGGGATAGGGGGAGCGATTGAGCCGTTCTTCAAGATAATAGGAGAAAGTAGGGTTGTTCCCCTTTGTCAGGACCAGCAACCGCTCGGTGCGCTGCCTGAGATCTCTCTCTTGACGATGGACCCGTGGCTTGGGGATGATCTTGTACAGCATATCGCCAAATCCGCGCGTCAGCATGTTCGGCTCAATTCGAAATCTGGTTGCGAACGATATGCAGAATGCCGAGAAGCGATCCCCACAATATGAGACTTGCAGCAAAGATCACTGCGATCCAAAGTATCCGCTTCGGATACATCGCTTCGTCGGGGACGCGAGGATCGAGGAAGCTCTCAAGGTAAAGCAACTGCTGGCGGCTGATGAACTGAATCTGCTCAAGCGTCTGCAGGCTGGAAGCAAACTGCTTTTCGGCGAGACTCTGCGCCAGTTGCAGCTGTGACAACTCCTCGGACACGTCGGCAAGATTTCGGCCACCTTCAGCATCGCCCGCCAGCTGGCTCTTCAGTTCTCTGATCTGCTGTTCCTTGCTGTCGATCTCTCGTTTGAGAACAAGCATCTGTGGTGCATCCGCAGAAACGACCGAGAGCTGCGCATCATACCTGTGCTGCAGATTGAGCCTCTCGGTCTCCATCGTGCTGATAAGATTGGTGACGATCGCCGAACTGCCCTCAACAGTAAGAACACCATCGCGGTTGCGGGCACTTGCCAGGGCATTTCTGGCCCGCAGCAACTGCTGCTTCGCATTCTCCAGATTTGTGTTTGATGTCGAAATCACGTCTTTCCAGATACGGTCATTGACCCGGTTAACAGCATACTCCGAAGCCGAGAGGATTTCCCTCGCCAGCATGGCCGAATCCTCTGCGGTGAAAGCCCGGACGTAGATGGTAACGATTCCGCTTGAGGGGCTTACGGATGCGGACACCATGTCTTCCCAATAGTCGAGCAGATCATCACTCGAAGCGTCTTCCGGCAGGCGCGCCCACCAGTCGATCGTCTCCTTTCCGAAAATCTCATGCAGATCGATATTTCGCTCGGCAAGCACTTCGAGCATTTCATGACTGTTGATGAAATCGATTGCGATCTGCGTGTCCTGCACGATTTTGGCCGAGGGAATGCCAGTGGCTTTACCAAGCTGATCTTTGCCAAGCGCAGGCGTTGAGGATCTGACGGTAAAGCGCGTCTCGGATTCATACTGGTCGGAGGCGAAGTAGCCATAATAGGCGAGCGCTGTGACGGTTGGGACGATCAGACAGAAGATCAAGAGCAGTATGGATACAATGTAGAAGATCCGATCAAGCAAGCGCGGCCGCAGTCCGACCACCTTGAAGATGTTGCTCCTTGATGAGGTTGATAACCGCAAAAGGCGCGCAGCCGCAGTCAGCCGAGCCGATACATTCTGGCTCGACTGAATCCCGATCTTCTGAATTTGCGTTTCTTTTTCGTTATGCCCGGTTTGAATCATGGATACTGACTCACGCCTTCAACATAGCTGTTTTGCTTCCGGATTGATAAGCAAGAGGCTATCAAACCTACCGGTTCAACCGGTAATACGCTGCTATGGCTTGCTCCACATCCTCATAAAGCATCATACGACCATCAACAAGCAAAACGCCCCGGTCGCAAAAGTCCTTAATCGTTTTCATGCTGTGAGAAACCATGATGACATTTGCGGTCTTTCTGCGGTTGGCAAACGCAACCTTGCACCTTTTTTGAAAACGCGCGTCTCCCACCGCGGTGATTTCATCAACAAGATAGCACTCGAACTCTATGGCCATTGAAAGGCCAAAGGCCAGTCGGGCCGTCATCCCGGAGGAGTATGTTTTCACCGGGGCGTTGATGTAATCGCCAATTTCGGCAAACTCTTCGACAAAATGCAGGACCCTTACGACGTCCTCACCATAGGCACGGGCAACAAACTGTATATTCTCCTTGCCCGTCAACAACGGGTTGAAGCCGGCAGCAAATCCCAGCGGCCAGGACACTCTTATGTTTTTGGTGATCGTGCCTGAGTTGGGAAGCATCGTGCCGGCGATCATTCGCAACGTCGTGGATTTCCCCGCGCCATTGACGCCCAGAACACCGTAGGAATAGTTGCCGTCAAACTCGAAATTGACACGGTCGAGAATGATTTTCTTGTGTTTTTGGGTCTTGAAGTGCTTGGAAACGTTCTTGAAGCGGATCACTGCGGCACCTAAAGCCTGTGGTCTTCAACCGATGCCCACACCAGCGAAAGCAACGACCACAACACAAAAAACCCGAGCGACAGAAGCAAGGGTGAAACGAAGCGGCGCGGGTAGAAGGATTCCTCAGGCAGCGACGGATCGATAAACACCGTCAGATAGAGGGCCTTGCGCAGCGCTGCAGCAAATGCCTGATCATAATTCTCTCTGGCTGTTTCGAAGAGCTTTTCTGCAATGATGCGATTTGTTTCAACCTCTGAGTACTCAGTAATCAGATTGGTCAAGGCGGTGTCGCCCGTCCCCGCAAGACGCTGACGCAGATCTGCGATCTGTTCAGTCAGGCTGTCCCGCGCATTGAGGAGCTGCTGATAGTTCGGGCCTTCAGCGCCGTTTGATTGGCGCAAGACGAATATCCGGCTGTCCAGTTCCATCGCCTGCGCCAGCAGGCCGGTCAGCAAAGTGCCGGTTTGAGTGGCTTCATCAACCGGACTGAGAAATCCCGTCTGCTTCTGGAGCTTGTTGAGATCGGCCAGGGCTTCGCGATATTGCAGCGTGGTTCTGTTCACTTCTTGCTGATAGCTTTCCAGCAGGTCTTCCCGTGCACGAATGGTCAATTCGTTCACCAGCTTTTCGCTCTCCTCCAGAATTGCCGAAGCGAGCCGGACCGAATCTTCCGGATGAAAAGTCCGAACGGTCAGCGTAACAATGCTGGACGGGCCGTCTATGTAGGCCGTTACGTGATTGGCCCAGTATTCCAGGAACTCTTCCCGCGAGGCATCCGGATCAAGGCGGCTCCAGAAGTCGGCACTCGGGGATTCAAATATGGCCCTGTAGTCGATCTTTCCGTCCAGCCTTTCAAGGATTTCGGAGGAATGGATAAAGCTGGTAACGACATAGGAGTCCTGGCTTGCGGCTCTCATGGTGAAGAGGTTTCCGCCCACGTCTGTATCGTCGCCGTCATCGGCCAGCGACCGCACCGCAAAACGTGCTTCGGCAATGTACTGGTCCGACGCGATCAGCGTGAAGTAGAGCACCGATAGCAGCGCCGGGAGAACCACCAGCAAAAAGAATGTGATCATAGACCATGGGGTTTTGCCGCCTGACTGCGCAACCGGAGCGACAGAGGCGTCAAAATCGAGCGCCGGAATCGTTTGCGGAGGGATCTGCCTGCGTTTGTCCAGGCTGAAGCGGCTCAGCCAGCCGGCGCGTTGGTCGGATTTGACCATGTCGACTTGCGGTTGGTTGCTTTTGGTGCGCGCGCCAAATGGTTTTGTCATGAGGACGCCTCAGTCAATGTCGCAGGCTCCGGTGTCACGGCCTTGCGCACATAGTAGTCGAATATGAGATCCTCTTCCAACATGGCTTCGGCGATGTGCATGTTGCGTAACCTTTCGGCCATCTCCTCGAGAAACGAGTATCGGGGCGTAATCGGCAGCTCCTCGGTTGCTACGTTGAGCAATTCGCCGATTGCTTCGTGAAAATTGCCAATATCATTGTCATAACCAACCGCTGTAAAACGCGAGACCGCATCTATCGCAGCGGCAATGTCGCGACGCGTGATCTGCTGCTCCAGGTCGCTGCACACCAGTTGTCGCGTGACCGGTGACACCAGAGTGTTCCTGACCTTGCTATCTGCCGTTTTCAAGGCGCGCTTGACCGCTCCTTCGTCGAGAAGATTGACGTCCTCGAAATGCCGGGCTGCCGTCTGCAGGAAGATATGATCGCGGTCACTGAGGAAGGTCACTTTTTCCCGCGACAGGCGTTTGAGAATAAAGAGCCGGCTGGCCATTTCATAATAAGGTTCGGGAATTGATCCGATGAACTTGAAGCCCTTGTCGAGAAACTCTTCATAACCGCGCAACAGCAGCCGGCCGCTGACAAAGATCGACTTGACGGCGTTGAGATGGAACATCTGCAATGTCGTCTCGTTTCCAAACCGCTCAGCTGATGACATCGCATACTGGAAACTGAGCCCAATTTGCTTGTCCAGTTTGATTGCCGGGATCATTGCCAACTCAAGCCGGAACATCTTCATGTCGAGGATCCTGCATGATCCTGGCCTGCGATAAATCAGCAAGCTTGTCTCCGCATCATGAATCGAAAGCTCGGATTGCCCGGCCAGGTCAGGTACGCTGCTTTGGTCTAGCCGAAAGCCGATTAGTCCGGTCGCATGCCTGCCGGAGTCCAGTGCAGCTTTCCGCATCTGGTCGCAAGGTTGCAGAAAGGACGATCCGTCGTTCAGCGTGACTTTGACGACAGGCTTGCTGGAAAAGCTATCCGGTATCAGATAACCTTCAATGATGTCTCCGCGATCATATTCGAGGTTGAACAGCAATTGACTGATCCGCCTATGTCTTTCAGGAGGCCTCTTCGCGCCTTTTCTTCGCGAAAACCGAGACGCATGGTCCGCCGGCATGGTCCAGATTCACATTCAGTTCGACAATGTCAACGTATCCGAAATGCGTCAGGAGCGATAGGATCTCGTCCTTGCGCATCCAGTAGTGGCGGTCCCGCATACCACCGCAAAATGACGCATTGGTGTTGGCATGTTGATAGCTGCGCTCGTGGTAATGCAACTTCAATCCATCAAGATCACGCACCTCGACCTTGCCGCTGAAAGGCAGATTTCTCAGATCGGAAGGTGGCATTGCCGCCTCATCGTAAAAATGGGTCCAAATGAAGAGGGCGTTGGAGCGGGCAGCGATCTTTTTAAGGAAATCGGCCGGGTCATGCATGTGGTAAAGAACACCTGACGCGATCGTCAGGTCGTAAACAGTCCCTGTCTCATCCAGCCATTTGCCGATGTCGCCAAGATAGAAATTCGCACGGTTCAGCTTGAGAATTTCCTTGGTCACAAGGCAGCGCAGATAACAATGCTTGTTCGCCTCGATGGCATCAATCCTGGCAGGATCGCCCGCATTGAGAATGGACGTATGCATCCCCTCGAGCGGCCCCACTTCGAGAATTGTTTTACCCTCGATCGAGCCGTAGCTGTCGAGCGCGGCAAGAATTCTTTGGTCCCCGAAAAGCGGTATCGGTCCTGCTTTCAGTCCCAGTTCGGGCGCAAAGGCGGAACTCCACCCGGGCAGGAGGTCGATTGCATTTTGATGGCTGGGGAGACGCATTTCATACTGCTTGAACTGCTCGGTTTCAGCGGAATCACCGGAGCCAGGAAGCTGTGCGATGTATTCGGCGGATTGCCCTGGGTCGCCGGATTGCGATTTCGATCCAGCGGAGTGCCTCAACCAAAGCCGGATAATATCCTTCAAGAGTCTGTCAATCATGAAAAATACCGTCTTTGGCCAAGGTCACCATGTATAGAATGGCAACACATACAGTACCGGTTGTCCGCACTGGTAATGTTTGCTCGAGGGTTTGAATATTTCTACATCTATCCATTCTGGATTAAAGTGTGCGGCACACAACTGCATCGCAAATCATGTTGCTCATCAGGTGGGCGTTTCGACGCAAGCGCGAATAGCTCTTTGAGTTCCAAACACCGCGATCATCTTTAGACAGCCAGATAAGCACAGCTAAGTCAATTTACGGGTATGGCAAGAAAATCCAGACACCCTTGATAGGCTTCTCCAGCGCGGTCGGGGTCACGGCGGATGGCAATGTCGGCAACCCGCAAGCTCGGGAATGGTCTTTTGTAGCTACGGCCTAGGATACAGGAGTGTCACAACGGTATTCTATCGGTTTTGCAGGACCAGGCTGTGTCCGGGACATATTCTCTGCACGCAACTCATGCTTAACTTCAGCTTTCGGCAAGCAGCCGTTTCACGATGATTGAACAAGACTTCCGCCAGTCGGGTGCCCGGTAACCAAAGATTGTCTCCGTCTTTGTGCAGTCGAGCTGCGAATTCGACGGTCGCTTTGCCGCCGTGACAAACTCCGCTGCCGCAATGGGGTCGATCTTTGCACTTGCGCCTCCGGCACGCCCACTTTTATCGAATATATGGGCGGCAAACCCGGCCCAGGAGGTCGAGCCTGATCCGGCGATGTTGTAAACACCCCAGTCTTTGAAGCCGGGGTGCACGACGGCGTGCGCGGCTCTCAGTATTCCGTCAGCAAGATCAAGCGCCGAGGTCGGGTTGCCGGTCTGGTCATCGATGATACGCAGCGTTTCGCGCTCTCCTGCCAGACGAAGCATGGTCTTGACGAAATTCTTGCCGAAGGGGCTGTAGACCCAGGCTGTCCGGATGACCAGGTGTTGCGGGTTTGCGGCAATGACGGCCGCCTCGCCTGCAAGCTTGCTTGCGCCATAGACCGAAACCGGATTGGTCTTGGCGGTCTCGGTGTAGGGCAGGCTGGCCTCGCCGTCAAAGACGTAATCGGTGGATAGCTGAATCACCGGCAATCCCAGATCTGCAGCAGCATGGGCCACCGCGCCTGCGCCTGCAGCGTTGACAGCAAATGCCGCATCCGCATCGCTCTCGGCCTTGTCGACCTCGGTATAGGCGGCGGCATTGATCACCAGATCGGCGTTACATCCGGCCAGAGCCTGCATAAGGCCGGCGGGCCGGGCCAGATCGAGCTCCGGGCGGCCAATACAAACAAGACTGATCCCTGCGATAGTTGCCACGCGCTCCTGGAGTGATTGCGCCAGTTGCCCATGTTTGCCTGTCACCGCGATTCGCATCAGTTCAACCCGCGTTTTCGCCAAGCCGTGCGCCGGCATATTGTTGCGTGCGGATCGGTTTCCACCACCAGTCATTGGCAAGGTACCAGTCGATGGTCCTGGCGATACCGCTTTCGAACGTCTCGGCTGCAGTCCAGCCGAGTTCCGTTTCGATCTTCTGTGGATCGATGGCGTAACGCCGGTCGTGGCCGGGCCGGTCAGACACCATGGTGATCAGGTCGCGATAGCTCTTTCCGCCGGCGCGGGGCCGTTTGCCATCGAGAATCCGGCAAATTGTCTCGACCACATCCAGATTGCGCCGTTCTGCGCGGCCGCCGATGTTGTAGCTTTCCCCCGCACGGCCGCGTGTGGCAACAGCCTCAAGGGCTGCGGCATGGTCTTCGACATAGAGCCAGTCACGCACATTCTCCCCCTTGCCGTAGACCGGAAGCGGCCTTTCATCGAGCGCATTGAGAATGGCCAGCGGAATGAGCTTTTCCGGGAAGTGAAACGGGCCGTAATTGTTGGAGCAGTTCGACACCACCACCGGCAGGCCATAGGTGTGGCTCCAGGCCCGGACCAGATGGTCGGAAGCGGCTTTCGACGCCGAATAGGGCGACGAGGGTGCATAAGGCGTCTCTTCGGTGAATATACCGTCATCGAACGGCAGGTCGCCGAAGACTTCGTCAGTCGAGATGTGGTGAAACCGGAAGCGCCCGGCGCGTTCCGTCGACAGACCGTCGCGATAGGCCCGCGCTGCGGTGAGCAACCGGAAGGTGCCGATTATATTGGTCTCGATAAAGGCCTCTGGCCCGTCGATGGAGCGGTCGACATGGCTTTCCGCAGCCAAATGCATGATCACATCGATCTCTTCGTCTCTCAGGATATTGATAACGGTCGGGCCATCGCAGATGTCGGCATTGACGAAACGGTAATTCGGATAGTTCTCGATCTGGCGCAGTGAGGCCAGATTGCCGGCATAGGTCAGGCAATCGAGATTGATCACCCTGTGTTGAGGGTTCATCACCAGCCGGCGGCACACCGCCGAGCCGATGAAACCGGCGCCGCCGGTGACCAGGAACCGCATTTGACTGCATCCTTCAATAGACGAAATCTGTATCGGTCTCGGACAGCAAGCCAGCGTCACGGTCCTTCGCTGACAAGGTGTCGAGATTGATTTCGATCGGCCAGTCGATGCCGATAGCCGGGTCATCAAACCGGATAGACCGGCCATTTGGTCGGGAATAGGGTGCCGATACCTTGTAGAGAAACTCGGTATCTGGCTCGAGCGTCAGGAAGGCGTGGGCAAACCCGGTCGGAATATACAGCTGGTTGCCTTTGTCCGCGCTTAGCTCGATGCCGACCCATTGCCGGAAGGTCGGCGACCCGGTCCGGATATCGACCGCGACATCAAAAACCCGCCCGCGGGCCACACGCACAAGCTTGGCCTGTGCCAACGGCGGTGTCTGCAGGTGCAGCCCGCGCAAGGTCCCGGTCTCGCGGCTGAGAGAGTGGTTGTCCTGGACAAAGTCAGCGTCAATGCCGCCGTCACGCCACTGGGCTTCATTGTAGACTTCGGAAAAATAGCCGCGGCTGTCGCCATGCCGATCAGGTGTCACCTCGATCAAGCCGGCAATCGCGAGTTGGGAGAATTCAGGCATCAGGCGCGCCCCTCGACCAGGCGGTGCAGATAAGCTCCGTAGTCTGTCTTTCCCATAGCCGTCGCCATCTTCAGCACCTGCTCGGCGTCAAGCCAGCCGTTTTCGAGCCCGATTTCCTCAAGGCAAGCGATCTTGATGCTCTGGCGATGCTCAATGGTGCGCACGAAGGACGAGGCTTCATGCATGCTGTCGGGGGTGCCGGTATCAAGCCAGGCAAAACCGCGGCCCAACTTTTGTACGAACAGGTCGCCGCGCTGAAGATAGGTCCGGTTGACGTCGGTAATTTCCAGTTCGCCGCGCTTTGAAGGTTTGATCGAGGCGGCGATGTCGAGGACATCATTGTCGTAGAAATAAAGACCGGTCACCGCCCAACTCGATTTGGCAACCTGCGGCTTTTCCTCGATATCCTGTGCCTGCCCTGTTTCGCTGTCGAATGTCACCACGCCGTAGCGTTCCGGATCCCGCACTTTGTAAGCAAACACTGTGGCTCCGGAGGTGCGCCGAGTGGCCTCATTGCAGATTGTCGAAAAATTTGCGCCGTAGAATGTGTTGTCGCCGAGCACCAGCGCACAGCTGTCCGTGCCGATAAAAGTGCGTCCGATTATGAAGGCTTCGGCCAGTCCGTTTGGCGCTGCCTGTTCGGCATAGTTGATGGATATACCGTAATTGGAACCATCTCCGAGCAGATGCCGGAACATCGGCAGGTCACGTGGAGTCGAAATTACCAGAATTTCGCGAATACCTGCGAGCATCAATACGCTCAGCGGGTAGTAGATCATCGGTTTGTCATAAATAGGCAGCATTTGCTTTGAAACGGCTTGGGTCATCGGATTGAGTCGCGTGCCGCTGCCACCGGCAAGTACGATGCCCTTCATCATGCCCTCCTCGTCCGGGACTCTGAAGCGGAGACATAGTAGCATAATGCGATGAAAATGTATCAACTATTGATGAACATCTACTTGCGCAATCGAAAGTATACATCAAAATGGCGGGTTAGAAGTGTGTCGGTGGCGGCATCTGTCCAGGCTTATGCTGAAAGTCCTGTTTACTACTTGCTGTTCGGCCGATTGCGGCTTGCGTTTCCGTTACACGCAAAGCGGGGTCAAAGTCAGGGCCCGGCAACACAAGATTGAGTATGGCGGTTCCGGTTCCATTCAGCCGTTCTGCCGGGCATGGCACCTTTGCGCAGAGTTGAGCAAACGGCAATGACTTGCCTCGACGCCCGCGCGAACCGTCAAAACATCGATGGAAGCTCGCCGCAATGGGACAAAATCTGGCGAACGTCTGCAAATGACATCATCATCCCGGGAAATCCATCCAAAGGGGATCGCGGATTCATGAAGGCTCTCGAATATCTCAAACTGCCATTCTGGATACTCGGAGTTGTCGGTGCGGAGAAGTCTTTGCGCAAAAACCCCATCCTTGGAAGCCCGTATCTGAACCGGTTGGGGCTTCACCGCACGCGTGTGTCGGTGGCCGCTAAAATGGCAACGATGCGACGCGCGCGACTGGCCTCGAGCTTGCCGGAAGCAGACCGCAAGTTCTTTGACGAAAACGGCTATTTCCTGACCCAGGACTTTCTTCCCAGGGACGATTTCGAAGCGCTGCGCAAGGCCGCTTTCGAAGAGCGGTTTGACGCACGCGAAATGCGGCAGGGCCAGGCTGTGACCAGGATGGTGCCACTGCCGCCCGAGGTTCAGCATCGCCATCCCGCCGTTGCCAGAGCCCTTCGAGATCCGCGGGCTTTGGCCCAGATCCGTTATGCCGCCTCACAGGGAGGCAAGCCGATCAGTTTTTTCCAGACTGTAATCGTTGATCCGTCCGGTCAGAAAGATCCGCAATCCAACATCCATTCGGACACGTTCCATGCCACGTCGAAGGCATGGCTGTTTCTCCAGGATGTGGGCGAGGAGGACGGGCCTTTCTGTTTTGTCCCCGGCTCCCACCGGCTGACTCCCGAACGGCTCAACTGGCAGCACCGATGCTCTCTGTCCGCAGCCAGCAATCCCGATAGTCATCATGCCAGCGGCTCATTTCGTATCCACCCGGATGACCTGCCGAGGTTAAACCTGCGCCAACCCGTGCGTATGGCGGTGCGGGCGAACACGCTGATCGTCGCCGATACATTTGCCTTTCATGGACGGACCCCGTCGGACAAGCCGACAATTCGCTGCGAACTGCATTGGCACATGCGCCGCAACCCTTTTCTTCCCTGGACAGGATTCGACCCCAAATCCTTGCCGGGAATCCGCGATCGGGAGTTGCAGCTGTTCATGGCAATGTCGGATGCCAAGGAAAAATACCTGAAGAAACCACACATCTGGCGACCGGTTGGTGCGGTGGCGATCAATGCGCCAGCTCAGATCTGAGCGCCTTGTCAACGCAATCCGGCACCGGTGGCCGCAGAAGCAGGGTGCTCAGTCTGGCAATGGATCCCGCACAAGGCAGGGCCAAGCGAACGGAACGATCAGCTCATTCCGCCGCGACCAGCTCCGGTGTGGTCCATTCGCCGCTTTCGACCTCGGCAATTTGTGTGTCTATCTGCCGGACAACATAGCGTGAGAACGGGCCGAGGTGAACGTAGAGTGCAATCATCATCATGACCGGCTTGATCGCCCGGAAATTGTAGAGCGCCGTGTGTATCAAGGTACGCCAGAATGGCCCTCGATAGGTGGTGTTGGTAAATGTCATCGACCAGATGAGCTTGCCGAACATTTTCAGGTCGTGGCCAAACCCGGCCCCCAGAAGCGTGCCATTTTCGCCGCGCATGTTGAGCATGTCTCCCACCTTGCGAACCCTGCGAAAATACGCTTCGGGAGCGTAGATCTTGTCAACGATATCTCTGTAGTCGGTGAGGATCGCGATGCGGTCGCGTTTGGTCTCGAAATTCAGACCAGAGGTGCACTGATCGCCAAAACCGTCATCTTCGTCGAATTGGTCGAATCCGGCATGAAGACGACCTTCTCGCTCAAGCCGGCGGGTCAGCTGAGTGGTGGGCAAGGCAAACAGCAACCCTGTCATTGAAACAGGGATGGCTGCCTCTTCGATCAGTGCCGAGATTTCCTTGGCAACATGATCGCTTTCTTCGTCAAAACCGACAATGAAGCCTGCCAGGACCCAGATTCCCGCATCGTAAATACGGTGCACGCTCTTGGAGATGTCGCGCCTTGTATTCTGTTTCTTCTGGGCAGCAACCAGTACATCGGGGTCAGGACTCTCGATGCCGATAAACACCGAGAAGAACCGCGCCTGCTGCATCATGTCCAGCAGCGCATTGTCATCCGCCAGATTCAGCGATGCTTCCGTGGACATCTCGAAGGCGTTGTTGTGCTTCTTCTGCCATTCGATCAGATCCGGCAGAAAGGCCTTCACCGCTTTTTTGTTTCCGATCAGATTGTCATCGACGAAGTCCACATGGCCGCGATAGCCCAGTTCGTACAACCGGTCGAGTTCCGCCAGCATTTGCGCACTGGTCTTTGTTCGCGGCCTGCGTCCGTAAAGCTCGATGATGTCACAGAATTCGCAGGTAAATGGACAGCCGCGCGAGAACTGCACGTTCACCTGCACATAGTTCTTGAAGTTCAACAGGTCGAAGCGTGGAACGGGCGTCGTTGTCACGTCAGCCTTGAACTTTTCCGCCGAAAACGTTCCGCTCCGCTCACCCCGTTCCCAGGCCTCAATGAATTTTCCGAAGATGCCTTCGGCTTCACCAAGGACACGGAAATCAGCCGATTCATAAATCTCCGGGCTGGAGGTCGCATCGGGCCCGCCGACCACGACGGGCACGCCTATCTTCTTGCACTTCGCCACCATTTTCAACGTGTCTGCCTGTTGCGGCAACATTCCGCCTGTGAAGACCATGTCCGCCCACTCCAGGTCGGCGTCAGTCAGGTCATCGGTGTTTCGGTCAACCAGCCGGGCATTCCATGCTTTCGGCAGCATGGCGGCGACTGTGATCAATCCGAGAGGAGGGGCCGGATATTTGGCTCCGACGAGTTCGCATGTGGCGCCGTAGTTCCAAAAGGATCCTGCGGTAAAGCGGGGATAGAGAAGCAAGACATGAAAAGTCTGAGTGTTCATTCCAGCAATCCCGTTCTGCATGAAACCCATGCTCCAAAGATCAACGGTTCGCTTGAATTTGGCCGCTTTGGAAACCTGCGGCCCAAGCGAGGAACCCCCCCTCAAGGGAAAACAAACCACCCATATGCGCAATTGACCTCAGCAGTGGCAGCGCAAAATGAGAAGCTTGCGGAGCACGCAGCTCAACGCCATCACCATTCACAAGCATTTGCCGGTGCTCATGCCGGCAGGATACACCGGCTCTTATCAGGAGTCATCTTGCCGGTGAGAGCGAAGCATGCGTCTCGCGGCTTGTCGCGATCCTGCTGCGTTCGCTGCGCGGCAGGGATCAGGGGGTTGTGATGTCCCGGATTGAACTGGCAACCGATACCGGTCCCTGGACCATCGCGACGAATTTCGCAAGATCAACCGCCGGATGCCTCGACAGGTAGACAACGTCGCGGCTGTTGATGCGAAAATTCTGCGCAACGAACAGACTGTCAGGCTTGCTCATGTCGAACTGATAGACAATGGGATAGCGATTGAACTCGTCCGGCTCCATGCCCTTTGCGAGCAATGTCTGGAATTTGTCCCTGCCGAGTGCGGCTTCGATGATTTCACGTTGTTCGAAGCGGAACACGAAATAACCATTCGCATCAACACGATTGTCGGATCCGCCACCGGCGAGTCCGACGGCTTCGGCCAGATTGAGATTGCTCGAACCAAACTCGATGCGCCTGTTCGAAATGGCTTCTCCCAAAACCGTAAATGTTTGGGGATCGCGGGTCAGAAAAATCTGGTCTCCGGGGTAGATATAGATATTCTCGCTCGCGTTCTCGATGATCGAACTGTAGAGCACCTTGGCAATTTTCTTGCCGCGCATGACCGTCACTTGGGTCTCGTAGGGTTCGGCGGCGTTGCCGCCGGCCTTGGCAATCACTTCGGCAATCTGGTTGCCGTTGAGGCTGAGCGGAACGAGCCCTGCGGCTCTGACGGCACCAGATACAGTGGCGGTGCGCGATGCGGTTCCCATCGCGGTCACGATAACATCGGGTTGGACGGCCTTGCCTTCAAGCCCGGCTTTGATTGTGGCGCGCGCCTGAGCCAGGGTGCGCCCGGCAAAGCGGACATCGCCAACATAGGGAATGGCGCCGGTGCCATCCGGCTGGACAATCAGATCAAAGGAGATCTGTTTCGTTTCGGTTGTTGAAAACAGGCCATCGCTGCCGGCTTCAAATATCGTGATCTTCAGCTGGTCGCCGACACCAATGGCAGCCGAGTTCCTGCCATTGCCAAAACCGAATCGCGTGTTCAGCGTGCGGGCCCGGTATTGTGACAAAAGCCGTGCGGTGGGCGTATCCATCGGCATCAATGCGAAGACTGTCGCGCGCGGAAGCGAAAGCTCTTTCGCCGACCGGCCGGCATTGTCGACGATCTGCGAGGCAAGAGGACCCTGGCCCGGAACGATCTGGCATGCGCTTAGCGACAAGCAGAGTCCAAGTATCGCCAACTGCTTCAATGCTCTAGATTGTCTCAAACCAGATTCCGAAACCATAGTCATGTGATATTCGCACATTTTCTGCAGTTTTGAATGACAGATGACGACAAAGATCGCAATTATTGCTGGCGAAAAAGACCGGTGTGGCAATTATGCATAGTTTTGTTAAGGAAATATAGGATTCGCGAAGCCGTATGCTGTCAATGAGATGCTGTCTTGCTCAAACGGAAAACGGTCCCGCTTGGAATTCAGGCGGGTTGAACAGTGCATTTTCATAGCGAAAAGATGAAGTTACGGGGAAGACATCCTGAGTGGTTTTCATGGCGTTGGCATGGATCCGCTCTGCCAGGTTCCTGCCGCCCGCTTCCATGGCCGGCTTGCCAATAAAGCCGCCGCGAAAATGAGTCACCTCGATCAACCGGTCCGCGAGCGCCTCAGGAAGGCCGGTGTCCGGCGCTGGAGGGTTGATCCAGAAGTCATCAATGCTGGCCTGGTGTGTGAGGCCCTGCTGATCGTAAATCGCCCGCCCAAGAGCCAAAACCGGCTTTTGCGCTAGCAACGCTGTGACGCCGACGGTGGAGTTGACCGTAACCACGCCGAGAGACTTGTCGATCAGGGCCTCGAGATCCCCGCCATCAATCACGTCCACACGGTCTTCGATACCATATTTGCCGGACTCGGCAGCGATGTGGCGGGACCAGTTGTGCAGGCCGTTGTCGAGCGGGTGGATCTTGAGCAGCAGCCTGCAATGCGAAGGCGCTGATCGTGCGAAAGATCTGATGGTGCCGTTGACGATCCCGTAAAGGTCGCCCGCCGGTGCGTGGTTTAGGATCTGGTAGTCTCCGACGAGCTGCAATGCGAACAGGAAATAGTCGGGACCGTCATCGAGATATCGGGCCTGCAAAGCCCGCGCCTGGCGAACGCGGCTCTTTCGAAGCAGCCCCTTCCTGACCCAGCCGGCATATTCCCACAGTGGGTGGACGGGGCCATGTGTGCGGTAGTGCGGATGAATCAGTTGCCCGAAAAAGACATTCGGGAGGTGGAAAGCCAGATCATACAAAGAAGAGACCAAAAAGCTCTGGTAATAGATTGACCGGGTTATTGATCGGGTGCCCGTGTCTGGCGCGTTGATGTGGCTGACGGTCAGACTGCCTGACAAACCACGGTTCTGTTCCGAAGGGCCGCGGGTTTCGATCATCAACCAGTCCGGGCGCAGATAGCCGTGCTCGAACACATGGATTCGCAAACCCAGATGCCGCCCCACTCTGAGGGCTTCTGCGTGACGGGAGCGGCCGTCGCCGAGCATGGCAATGTCAGTCACGCCGCGATCAAGAATGTACTGCTTCAGGAAAGCAGGCCAGTCGGCTGTTGGTTTTGAAAACCTGTCAGCGGATTTCGGCCACCACATGACCGCGTCACCGATGCAGAAATTCAGTTTGTGAACTTCCCAGCCTTTCGACTGAAGGTTGTCGGCCACTTTCTTCAAGAATGGTGAAGCCGGCCCCTGCAGAAACAAGATTGTGTTCGCCATACCGATCCTGGATCGTCTCAACTGGTTGCTTCGTTATTTAACATCCAAGAGTCGGACCGATGCAACCGGGCCCAAAAAATGGACGAAATACATACAGGAATTTGATATATTGGCGAGAAGTTCTTGGTATGTTGTCCAGACGATGCCTTATTGCCGCGGCTCTTGCCTTGCGCCGATTTCGATTTGTAAAGTCATAAAGTACAGAGACACGCGAACACGAACCTATGCCATGGACGGAAGAACGCGGTCTCGCTGTAGGCAGAGCAGTGGCTCACCCGGCCATGGGCTGCTCCAGCAGGCTGGAAAGTGTCACCCAATGTCGAGTCAAACGCAGCAGCCTGCCGTTTTGTTGCTTCAAGGGCCGCCATCCATATTCTGGCGTGAGCTGGGGCAGGGTTTCGAAGCTGCAGGTGTGAAGGCCCATCATATCAATTTCTCGCTCGGGGACTGGATATACTGGCTGAAGTCCGGAGCGGCGAACTTCAGAAAGCCTCTGTCTGCCTGGGACGGCTATCTGAGCGAATTCATCATCCGGGAGAATATCACCGACATTCTCTATTACGCGGATCAACTGCCCTATCATCGCGTCGCCGCCGGCGTGGCCAGGCGCCTGGGCGTGAAATGCCACGCTGTCGAGTATGGTTATCTGCGCCCGGACTGGATCACGCTCGAGCGCGGCGGGATGGGGCGGCTGTCACATTTTCCCGATCAACCTGAGCGGATTGCAAAGATTGCCAGTCAGGTTGGGCCGGCCGATGTGGTTGTGCGTTACCCGCACAAATTCTGGCAGGAAGCGTCAAACGAGGTCATATACAATATGGCGGCCTATTGGGGCCGCCTGATTTTTCCTCACTACCAGGCTGACAAATACTACGATCCGTTCTTCGAATATATCATGTGGTTGCCGCGTATGTTTCGCCGGCCGAAGACCATGCCGGCTCACTACACGAGGGATGACAGTCCGCCGTTCTTCATGCTTGCCCTGCAACTTCAGAGCGACTACCAGATCCGCTCAAACTCACCCTACACGCACCTGTCGGAAATGCTGGAGGAAGTGATCCGGTCTTTTGCCGCGTTTGCACCCCGGAATGTGCGTTTGGTGATAAAGCAGCACCCGCTGGACAACGGTCTGGAGAGGTGGGAAAAAGTCGTGCCGGAGATTGTTGTCCGCCATGGGCTCTCTGAGCGGGTCGATTTCATCGACAAGGGCGATATCAACATTCTGCTGTCCAAGGTCAGTGGCGTCATCGTCGTCAATTCGACGGTCGGTCTGCATAGCCTTACCGCGCTACGGCCGACGATTGCGTTGGGCAGTGCCATCTATGACGTCGCGGGTTTGACGCATCAAAAGGGGCTGAACAGTTTCTGGACCGACCCCACACCGGTCGATCCCGTATTGCTTGATCAGTATATTAGAGCGTTGGCGGCATCAATTCAGGTCAAAGGCGATTTTTACAACAAGGCCGGGCGCAAGGCAGCCATTGCCGAAATCGTTGTCCGAATCGTCAACGGTACGGTAAACTGCCCGGACGCTTTCGTGGAGGTGCCGCCTCGCTTTGTTGAGGACCGAAAGCTGCGACATGAAATGTGAATCTCCGGATGCGTTTCGCGGTGAGGCCCAAGAGCATTTGCCTTGGCGGATAGATCAATAAATCCAGGTCGCCTCCCACAATCAGGTGTGCTGCAGGGCGCGGACGTTGCTGGTGCTTAGAGTGTCCTTGAATACATGAGCTAATGCCACGGGTTGGGGGGCGTGGAAAAAGACTGGCTGGCTAGAGTTGGACATCAAAGCAGGTATTTCGATATAGTATATATCTGCGCCGCCTTTTGGTAGGAGATCTGTGTCAGTGTAAATAGGGAAGAGATTCTCGTGAGCATTGAGATTATTGGTCGTTCATGCCGAGTCCCGGGAGCTGATTCCCCAGGGGAACTCTTCAAATTACTCTGTGAACGAAAATCCACTATTACAGAAATTCCCGATGATCGTTGGGACAAGGCTCGTTACTGGCATCCGCTGGTGGGGGTGCTGGGAAAGACCTACACGTTCAAGGCGGGTATTGTCCCGGACACTCTCGATATCGACCACGCGGTCTATGGGATTTCGCCTCGGGAGGCCGAGAGCCTCGACCCGCAGCAGCGATTGATTCTGCAACTGGTCTGGCGTGCCATGGAGGATGCCAACCTTACCGCGGAAGACATTCAGGACGAGCGGGTCGGCGTCTATGTCGGGGCCTCGAATATTGAGTACGGCAATCTTGCCGTTGGCGACCCGGCCGCTGCCAGTCCCTATTTCATGACCGGCAACACGCTTTCCGTCATTTCCAACCGGATTTCGCATGTTCTCGGTGTCAAAGGGCCGAGCATGACGGTCGATACAGCGTGTTCGTCAGGCATGGTGGCCCTTGATCTGGCTGTGCGTGCCCTGGAGGCCGGCGATATTGATACCGCCATCGTCGGCAGTATCAGTATTCTGGCCCACCCGTTGTCGTTCGTCGGTTTTGCACAGGCCCGCATGCTTTCGCCCGAAGGCCTGTGCCGGGCCTACGGAAACAACGGTGAAGGCTATGTGCGCTCGGAAGGCGGCGTCGCCCTTATTCTGCGCAGAACCGAACATTCCGTTGCACAGGGCGACCGCAGCCATGCCCGGATCATCGCCACGGGCGTGAATTCGGCCGGACGGACCAACGGCATTTCGCTGCCCTCTAGGGAATCGCAGGCCGCTCTTTTGCGTTCCATCTACCAGGATGAGGGCATCGATCTGTCTCGCCTTGCTTTCATCGAAGGACACGGTACCGGGACAAAGGTCGGCGACCCTGCGGAAGTCTGGGCGATAGGCACCGAGATTGGCCAGCGCCGGAATGCGCCAATTCCGATCGGCTCGGTCAAGTCGAATATCGGGCATACCGAACCTGCATCCGGACTGGTTGGTCTGATGAAGGCAATGCTGTCTCTGGAAAACGATTTTTTCCCGCCGACGCTGAATGCCGAACAAACCAATGAAGACATCGATTTCCGGGGCCTCAATGTCAGCGTCGCCTCGATGGGGCTCGATCTGCTTTCATCGAAACACACCCGCTATGCGGGGATCAACTCCTTTGGCTTTGGCGGCACCAATGCCCACGTCGTCATCTGCGATCCCGCCCGTACCGAGCCGAAGCGTCCAGAGCCGGACAACAAGTTCCTTTTCGTAAGCGCGCAGAGTGAAGACAGCCTCAAGGAGCTCCTCGCATCCTATCAGGACGTGATTGCCGCAACCGGGGCCTCGGAGCTCCCGGGTCTGTTTGCCGCCATCGGCGCCAATCGCCACCACATGCGCCATCGTTTTGTCATCGATGGGCGTGACCCGGCCGTGGTCAAGTCGGAAATCGGCAGTTTTCTCAACGATCAGGCGTCAGACGTCGCAGCTGTGGGACGCACGTTTCAAAACCAGGCCAAGACTGCTTTTGTTTTTTCCGGAAACGGCTCGCAGTGGGTCGGCATGGGCGTCAACGCACTGAAGAATTCCGCTAGCTTCCGGCGCCATTTCGAGATTATTGACGCGCTCTACAAGACGATCGCTGAATTTTCGCTGATTGATCTGCTCACCGATCCCGAACTCGAAACCAGGCTGGCTGACACCCGCATAGCGCAGCCCCTGTTGGTGGCGACCCAGATATCCCTTGCACGGAGTCTGACGGAAATCGGATTGCAGCCGACGGTGACCTATGGCCATTCGATCGGAGAGATTGCGGCTGCGCATTTTGCCGGTGCGATTTCACTGGTCGACGCCGTCAAGATCGTGTTCCTGCGCTCGAAATATCAGCACGCCCTGGCCGGCAAGGGCGGCATGGCGGCCGTTGCTCTCGGCGCCAAAGATGCTGTTGAAATGGCAGCCGCGGCAGGACTCGAGAACATCGTCTGCGCCGCGTTCAACAGTCCAAAATCGTCCACCATGTCAGGGCCGAACGACGAGATAGCTTCATTCAGGGACGTTGCCCGCAAGCAAGGCGTTGCCGTGCGCGTGCTGGATATTGATTATCCGTTCCATCATCCGATGATCGGCCCGGCTCATGATCAGTTCGTCAAGGATTTCGGATCGATCGACTTGCGAGAAACAGAGATCACCTGCGTTTCTTCGGTAACTGGCGAAATCGCGGACGGCAGCGATTTCGGACCCGACTACTGGTGGAGAAACATTCAATGTCCGGTTCAGTTTACCTCCGCAACCAGAACGGCCATTGGTACGGGCTGTGAAGTCTTTGTTGAGATTGGCCCACGACCGATCCTGGCCTCCTATCTTCGTGAACTGATTGCTTCCGAAGAGGTCAATGGTGCTGTCGTTTCGACATTTGAAGTCACGGAATCCGAGGATCATGACCCGGTTTTCCGGTCCTTCTGCAAGGCTGCCGCTTCCGGCGCTGCATTCGACAAGTCGCGCGCCATAGGTAAGCGCAATGCATGGACGCAACTGCCGCCGCTGCCGTTTCAACCGAAAGCTCCACGCTATTCTAGGACGATTGAGGCACTTGACCTGTATGGCGACCGCAACACTGATGTGCACACGCTGATTGGCTGGCGCATCGATCCGGCCGGTTACGTCTGGCATAACAATATCGACGCGCATCTCTACCCAGACCTGGCCCAGCATGTTGTTGACGGCAATGCCATTTTGCCGGCAAGCGAATTTATCGACATGGTGGCTGCCGCAGCGCGGCGGTTCCATGGCGAGCATGCTTTCGAGGTCACCAATGTCGAAATTCTTCAGCCGCTAGTGCTGTCGACAACGAAGATCCTCGAGGTGGCAACCATCGTCTCCGCCGAAACAGGCCACATTGAGATCAAGTCGAGAGAGCGGCTGAACGAAACGGAATGGACGCTCAATGTCGTCGCCCGCACGCGCCGGTCGACAAGCACGGCTTCGCCTTCCATCGAGGCGCTATCTTGTGCTCCGTCCGAAACCATCACTGCGGACCACGTCTACAGGATCGCGAAGCGATTCAAGCTGGACTACGGCCCTGACTTCCAGCTTCTGCAGCGGGTTCAGCGGTTCGGTGACCGGTATCTGGAGGTTGATCTGGCAGCGCCGACCGGTGAAGGCAATCCATTCGTCACGCATGAACTGCATCCGGTTTCAACCGATGCCGCGTTGCACGGGCTCGTTGGCCTTTTTGGCCATCTCGCGCCCGACAATGGAACCGCACCTTATATCCCCGTCCATTTCGGAGCGATTCAGGTCTATCAACCGCGAAGCGTCATCCGGCGCGCCGTCATCGCCATTGAACGGGCCAGCAAATACTCCATCAAGGCGAGCCTCAATCTTCTGGACGACAATGGTGTTGTCGTCGCGCGCCTGAGCGATTGCAGGCTGCGCCGCGCCCATTTGAAGGCCCGGAAAACGCTGACGGCACAGACCTATCACTATCAGGCTATTGCCACCGATCTGTCGGTCCAGGGCAAAGTTGCCGCAACGCGCATAGCGGCTGTGCCTGCCGATCTGTCTGCGCTCGACTTTTCAGCTATCGCCAATCCCGGGCAAAGCGACGCGACACAAATTCTCAACGCAGCGCTTTACCGGGCTGCGTATGATGTCACCAGGCAATGGATGCCGGCATCCGAACGCCTGTCGATGGCGGACCTTGGTGAAGGCAAGAACGTTGGCAGTTTCATCGTCAGCTGTCTGCAGGCATTGGTGTCCGTCGATCTGGCGGCCTGGGATGAAGCCGACGAGAGCTGGCAACTTGCCCCGGATTGCCCGCTTCCGGAATTCGCAGAGCTGCTGAAGGAAGTGTTCAGGGAAGATGGCGCGCGCTCTGTCGAAGCGATCCTTTTGAACGACGCCTATTGTTCGGCGCTGAGTTTGGGATCCTCCGTAGAGGCATCATCCGGTGCCGAAGCCGTCGCCGAGCAGATGTCCGCTACCACGCTGGAGCATGTTTTCAGCCACGGCCGAACAGTGCCATCGCGACAGCACTACCTGTTGTCGGCTCTGCGTCAGACGCTGGAAGCCAGCAAGGCGGGGCATCGGCCGGTTCGCCATATTGTGGAAATGGCTTCCCTGTCCAAGGCCTTCTCCCGGCAACTGGCAGGGATCGCAGAAGAGTTCGGTGCGAGATTCACCGTGACCGAGACCAATGAGCGGCGGCGTAGCGATCTCGAGCTTGCCTTTGACTCATCGCCACACGTCAACGTCCTGGCGGAGCCGTCAACCGGCCTGTCGGCCGATATCGTGGTCAGCGCCTCAGCCGGCAGCTTCAAGCTTCTCGCTGCGGACGGTCCCCACCGTGCGTTCCTGGTCAACGCCCTGGAAAACGGCGGGACATTCCTTGCCTGCGTCGACACGGCAGGCTTTTTTGACGATTTCGTCTTCGGCTTGCGGGAAGACTGGTTTTCCGGAACCCTCGATTCGCAGTTTCCCATAGGCGACCAGCCGGCCACCGAGGACTGGCAGCGTCTGGCAGAGCAACTTGCCGTCGCCAAGAGCGACCAGGCCGTGATGACCACACCGGCAGGCGAAGTGATGATGCTTGCATGGGGTGGCGAAGTCTCCGCGCCCGCTGGCCTTGCTGAGCCTGAGCCGGCGATCGTCATTGCAAGTCAACAGACAGCCGATGCCGTCAATGCTGGGACTGGATCGCCTGATGCAGCTCATTGGATTGCCCCGCAAGAGACCGCTCTGCTGTTTGAAGACGGCCCCCAGGTCTGGCAGCCGGGCGTTTTGCTGACCTTCGTCTCCGAGAGTTTTGACGAAGAGGAAGGCGCGGGCGCTCTGCTTGCCAATATCGGCATCCTGTCGTCGATTCTTGTCAAGGCCACTGAAAATCAGATCGAGCCGGATCCGGAATCCGCGCCGCTGCAACTGGCCGTGTTGATGCCCGGCGGCGCACCGCTGCTGGCGCCATCGTCCGGCGGGTTGACTGCGGCACGCAATGCCGGTCTCTGGCAGTTCCTGCGGGTTGCCCGCAACGAGTATCCGGCGATCGAGATCCACTCGTTTGATCTGCATGGGTCCGGTCTTCCGCTCGCCGGGCAGGTCAGGCTCGCCAGCGAGATCTGTGAGGCAAAGAGCGAAAACCGGGAATGGTATTGGGATGCGGAGCAGGACGGCCTGCGCGAGATTCGTGCCGTTCCCGGACCGGCCACCCCGGGTGTTACCCTGACCAGCTCTTACGAAACCGCACTGGTGAGAGCCGATGCGGTGTCCTCCATCTCCACTTTGGACTGGCAGGTCGCCACGCAAAGGTCCGTCGAGGCCGGTGAGGTGCGGGTGGAAGTCGCCGCAACCGCGTTGAATTACCGTGATCTGATGTGGACAATGGGTCTTTTGTCGGAAGAAGCATTCGAAGACGGCTTTGCCGGTCCATCGATCGGCATGGAGTTCTCCGGGCGGGTGGTCGAGGTTGGCAGCGGTGTTGAGAATTATGGGGTTGGCGATCTGGTGATCGGAGTGGCGCCCCAGGCGTTCGCGACCCATGTCGTGACCGATGCCAGAGGCGTGGCAAAGCTTCCCGATTCCGTGCCGGTTGTGGCCGGGGCGACATTGCCTGTCGCCTTCCTGACGACCTACTACGCTCTGATAGAACTCGGCTGCCTGAAGGCCGGTGATACGGTTCTGGTTCACGGCGGCGCCGGCGCTGTCGGTCTGGCAGCGCTGCAGATCGCAAAGGGGGTTGGTGCCACGGTGATTGCCACCGCCGGTACCGATGAGAAGCGCAATCTGCTGACCACGCTGGGCGCTGACTTCGTGTTCGACTCGCGATCGCTGGATTTCGTCGACGGCGTTCATGAAGCCACTGAAGGCCGCGGCGTCGACGTGGTGCTGAACTCGCTGTTCGGCGAGGCGATGGAACGCAGCATTTCACTGCTCAAGCCGTTCGGCCGCTTCCTGGAACTGGGCAAGCGCGACTATTATTCCGACAGCAAGATCGGACTTCGTCCATTCCGTCACAACATCAGCTACTTCGGCATTGATGCCGACCAACTTCTCAAGTTCCGTCCGGGCATCACGGCGCATGTGTTTGAACGCATTTCCGCGCTGTTCGACAGTGGCGATAATTACGTCATTCCCTACCGGGAATTCGCTTATGACGAAATCCGCGATGCTTTCCGGCTGATGCAGGCTTCCGGCCACATCGGCAAGATCCTTGTGGTCCCGCCCAGGCCCGGTCGGGATCTGGTCGCGCGCAAACCTGCAAGCGTCCGGCTTGGCGACAAGGACGGCGTTTATCTGGTCATTGGCGGCACCCGCGGATTTGGTCTCGCCACCGGTGAATGGCTCGTCGAGCGCGGATGCAAACGGCTTGCGCTGGTCTCATTGCGTGGCGAACTGAGTGAAATCGGCAAGGACAAGGTGGCCCGCTGGAGCCGTCTTGGCGTTATCGTGAGCACACACGCCTGTGATGTGACATCGGAAGACGATCTCGACGCTCTGCTCGCGGAGCTTCGCTCGGAAGCGCCGGTGGTCGGCATTGTCCACGCTGCGATGCAGCTTGATGATGCGCTGCTGGTCAATCTGACCCATGAGCGCAACAAGGCCGTCATTGACACCAAGGCCCGCGGCGCTGAACTTCTGCACAAGCTGACCCAAACCGATCCGATCAAAGAGTTCATCATGTTCTCGTCGATGACCACCTTGATCGGCAATCCGGGCCAGGCCAATTATGTGGCGGCCAATGGCTATCTCGAGGGCCTGGCGAGAGCCCGCCGCCAGATGAACCTGCCGGCCCTGACCGTCGGTTTCTCGGCCATCTCCGATGTCGGTTACCTGACCACGGACGAGGAAAACAAGGCTGCACTGACCAAGCGGCTCGAGAAATTCTCGATGACCTCGGGTGATGCACTGGACCGGCTCAGCGAAGTTCTGTCGATTGATCCGGGTACGGTCGATGCCGCGGCGGTCTACATTGCCGACATTCAATGGAACGCGGCGCAGAACCTGAAGATTGTCGAATCTCCATTGTTCGACGTTCCGTCCCGGATTCTCAGACTCAACCCCTCAGACCTCAGTGATGGGCAGTTTGACCTGGCCGGGGCCATAGAAGGCAAATCGCCGGAAGAGGCGGAGACCTATATCTACGAACTCATCGCCAGCGAGATCGCCCGGACATTGCACATCCCGGCCAGCGAGATCCGCCGCAACCGTGTGATCCGCGATATCGGTATCGACAGCCTGATGGCGATGGAATTTGGCATGGGTTTCCAGCAGAAGACCGGTTTCAATCTGCCTTTGAACAATATCACCGATGCCACCACGGTTGGCGATGTCAGCCACAAGCTCTATTTGCGCATTGTCGGGACAAGCGATCAGGATTCCGAAGAAGACAAGAAGGAAATCCTCGAGGAACTTGCAACCCGGCACTCCAAAGCCAACGACGCAAAGGCATCGGTATCATGACAGATGATTCCAAGCCCCCCGGAACCGTTGGTAACAGGATCAAGCGCGCCGCGCTTGATTTCATGAACACGCAGACCGCAAAGGCACAGCCATCCGCGCGCCGGACCAGGGGCACCGGCGCAGCGGCAGCACCGATCAGGCCGGTTCCGGCTTTCTCGGCCTTGCCGCAGTACAAGCAGATGCAGGCCCACCAGGCTGCCGGCGTTGCCTTGGGCATCGAGAATCCGTTCTACCGGGCGCACGAGGGCACTCCGGGCGCCACAACCGTGATCGGCGGCAAGACCTACACGAATTTTGCGTCCTATGATTATCTGAGCCTGAATCAGGATGACCGGGTTCGCGCCGCTGCGATTGAAGCGATCGGAAAGTTCGGCATTTCATCGTCTGCCAGCCGGCTGGTGGCGGGCGAACGGCCCGTTCACCAGGAGCTTGAAGCCAAGCTTGCGGCGTTTCACGGAGTGGAAGCTGCCGTCGCAATGGTCAGCGGTTATCTGACCAATCTGACGACCATCACCTGTCTGATGGGACCCACGGATCTCATCCTTCATGACGAACTCATCCATAACAGCATTCTTGCCGGCGCTCAGGCCTCTGGCGCTACGCGGCGGAGCTTCAAGCACAATGACCTTGTTGATCTGGAGCGCATGTTGCTGCGGCTTTCGTCACGGCACCGGCGTTTGCTGGTGATCGTTGAAGGCCTGTATTCTATGGACGGAGATCTTGCCGACCTGTCCGGACTGATCGGACTGAGGCGCAAGCACGGTTTCTGGTTGATGGTCGATGAGGCACATTCTGTCGGCGTATTGGGTAAGACAGGACACGGCTCGGCTGAACATTTCGGCGTTGATCCGGCCGAGATCGACATCTGGATGGGAACCTTGTCCAAGTCGACAGCAAGCTGCGGTGGATATATCGCCGGCAAAGCCGAATTGATCGATATTCTCAAAGGCTACGCTGGCGGGTTTGTCTACAGCGTCGGGCTGCCGCCGGCGATTGCCGCTGCTGCGGCAAAGTCGGTGGACCTGATCGCCGAAGAACCGCACCGTGTCGCCCTGTTGCGCGACAGGTCGCAATATTTTCTCAAGCAGTTGAAGGCGGCCGGACTCGAAACCGGATCCTGTGCCGGTTATGCGGTGGTTCCGGTCATGGTCGGCGATTCAATCAAGGCGGCGATGTTTTCGAGAGCGATGATGGAAGCGGGTATCAACGTATTGCCGATTCTGTTTCCTGCCGTGCCTGAGGGATCGGCAAGGTTGCGCTTTTTCATCAATTACGATCACACCGAAGGGCAGCTCGACTATGCCGCAACCCAGACGGCCAGGGCACTGCAGACCATCCTTGATCTCGGGATCGATATTTCATCCATCGATATCAAGGACGTCATGGATTTCGTGAAGACGTGAGCCGGCACCGCTGGAGGCCCGGAACAGCCGCTTGCACCAGCCGTGATGGCCGCTCTTTCTTGCCCGGCCCTTTCCTGAGCCTGTTGGCCGGCCTCTGTGCAGCCGCGGTGATGTTGGTTTCACCTGTAGTGCGGGCGGAAGAGTTGCTGTGGTCAAACGAGGTGCGCCGCATTGATCCGAGCCAACAGGATTATGAGAGATTGCCGCCGCGCGCGCCAACGGTCTTGCCGAACACCCGGCCAAAAGGGGCATTCCGTGTCCGTGGGTTTTTCCGGGTCCGCGACAGTGTGAGCTTCATCTACAGGAAAAAGAGCTACAAATTGTCGGGCGCTGAACCGGTGGCCAATTCAAAGATCTGTGTCGACAAGCAAGGCAGGCGATGGGGCTGTGGCATCATGGCGCGCAATAGGTTTGAAGAGCTTCTGACATCAAGGGACGTCTTCTGTGTTCCCACCGGAGAGGCAGACGCATGGGTTTTCGTCAAATGTGGAAAAGAAGGCCTCGATGTCGCCGCCGAAATGATCGAGCGTGGCTTTGCCGAAACGAGATAGACGCAACCACTGCATGTTTCTTTGTTTCGCGTCCTGTTAATCGAAGGATGCTCTAGTTCGCAGGTGCAGCAGGCATCTGCACTGATCACGGTGCTGAACAATCGGGTCCGGAGGGGTCTTGTCCCGCAAACACTGATTTACCCGGCAGATCTGAAAGTGAGTGATGAGTGGCAACGGGAAAATGACGGTCAATCCGCAAAGGAGCAGACTTTGGTTCCTGATGGTTTTGTTTGTCATGATTGGCGGCCTGGCCTCTGTTGTCTTGTTTGCCAATGACGCCCGCAATCTGGAGCGCCTTCTGATCCGTCTGGGCTTTGCCCCTGTCGCGCAGCCTTCACCCGTTGAAATAGACGTGCCGCCGGTCGCGCCTGCGGCAAAGCCGCCCGGACCGGTCATCCATGTTCCTGAACGCATGCTCGATTCGCCGCTGGCCGCTTTGCAGGACGGATTTCGCCGCACGATCACCAGGCGTCGCGAAGACATTTGCAGCGCCTTGCAAAAGAACGGCTGGGTGGGCCAGCAATGGCAGGTTGCGGCTCTGGGGCAGCGGACCTGGAGCTGTGGCGCGGAAAAACGCGTTGCCGGTGCGGGCGATCCGGGCGCGCCCGCCGGATCGCTGTTCGTTTCGGCCCGCGGCACGGGCAGCGACAACGTTTCGTCGGTGCGGCTCAAGATCAATTTTCTCGATGGAAAACTGTCCGGTCCTGTACTCGAGCAGGCGATCGGCGCTGCTGATGATATTTTCCAGGCGATCGGGTGGGGTGAGGAGCCTGCAATCATTGATAACCTGCGTCGGTTGCAGGTGTTCGAGATCAACGGGAACGGCAATACCATATCGCTTTCCAGGGAGCCGACAGATATTCCCCGCTATAACTTTCTCATTGTCAGCGACATGCCCGGCCCGATCCGCAAAGGCCCTGCATCGCCCGCACGCAAGCGATGGCTCAAGTCACCCGAACCGGCCAATTGAAGTGTCATCGCCATGCGCCGTCCCGGCCGCGTAAAAGGAGCAACCGCGCCGCCGGACTATTCCGGCTTGCCAGACTTGCCTGCCTCGAAGCCTGCAAGCGTATCGTCGTAGTTGGGGTAGAGCGTGCCCAGCATGCGATCCCAGATCGAGAAGGTATGGCCGTAATTGTATGAAAAATGCGAGTGATGCTGATCGTGAAAGACGGTGCTCGCCAATGGAAATGGCGTGCGGCCAGCCGGTGAGGCGAAATGCTCGAATCCGGCGTGGCCCAACATGCCGCTGACCTGATCATAGAGTTTCTGCAGAACCAGCATCTGCCAGGGTATTGGCAGCACAAACGGAATGATCAGGTAGAAAGCCTGATTGAGAAAGGCTTCGGTCAGCGATTCATTGTGGTTGCTCCACACCGTTGGAGCCAGGCTTTTGTGATGCAGGGCATGAAAGCGGTAGAACGGCTTGCAGTGCAGCAGCCGGTGGATCCAGTAGAACCAGGTGTCGTAAAGCACAACCGACACTGCGAGGAAAAGCGGACCTGACCACCAGGTGAGCGGGAACGGCGTGATGGTCCAGCCTTTCATCTGTGCAAACAAGCCGCCTGAAAAGCACAACGCTATGATCGCAAGCGATCCCGGCGCCCGGTAGAGCTCTTTCCATTTGCGCTTGTTGATCCGGCCTTTTTGAATCTTCCGCTCGGGATGTCGCGCATTGAGAAATTCGAACACGAGGCCAACGCTCACAAGCACGATGACAAGGACCAGCAACACCATGCCAAACAGCGAAACAAACTGTTTGGCCAGATCAAACCAGCTGTCTGCAGCGCTGGAATTCATGATCGCCATCATCTCAGGCTTTCTCCTAAGACAAGAAAACACATTCGCCGCCAGCGACGTTTCAATCCCGGATGTGGTGCCTCTATAGCGCATATGGTAAGGCTTGCAAAAGAGCAGGAACGAGGCCTTATCGGCGCAAACGCCTGCCCAATCGTCGAAGTGGAAGCCGAGTGAGCCAGACCGGTCCTGTCCTGAGCAATGGCGACGCAGAAGATTTCGTCCCACCCTATCCCTTCCGCCACGAAGTGGCTCCGCCGGTGTGGACGCTCATTGGCTTGGCAAAGAAGAACTTCCTGTCGATCTGGACAACAAGCGATTTCCAGGGGCGGCTGAGAAGCCTCAAGGTGTTCTGTCGCGAGTTGGTTCTTTGCAACCGGCCTGATGTCGTCCGCCAAGCCTTCCAGACCAACCACATTGCCCTGCAGCGCAAGAGCCCGCAGATGCGACATGCTCTGGAACCGCTGTTGGGCGACGGCTTGTTTGTCAGCGATGGCGAGACCTGGATGAAGCGTCGGAAGCTGGTCGCGCCGATCATTCATGGGTCCCGGGTTCCGGGGTTTGCCCCGACCATGATCGGCACGATCGAGGAAAAATGCGCCGAGTGGGCGTCCAGACCCAATGGGTCCGAGGTCGATGTCCTGGCCGAAATGGCCCACCTCACGGCGGAGATCATCAGCCGCACCATCTTCGGGCGTCAGCTTGGCAAGGATTATGCCGGCGAAGTGGTCCGGGGCTTTACAGAGTACCAGAAACACATCGACCAGGTTGATCTCTTGGCGATCTTCGGCCTGCCGGATTGGCTGCCGCGCTTCCGCAGCAAGGCGCTCAAACAGGCCAACGCGCGGATTCTCGAAGTTCTCGATGAAATCATCGACAGCTATCACGCCCGCAAGGACGCCGGTGAGGTGTCCGTCATCGGCGGCCTTCTGGAAGCCCGTGATGAGGACGGCAACCCGTTGTCGCGCGAGGCCATCCGCAACGAGGCTGCGGTCATCTTCATGGCCGGACATGAAACAACCGCCAATACGCTGGCCTGGACATGGTTCTTGCTGTCGCAGTCGCCGCGCGTTCTCAACAAGCTGCATGCCGAAATCGACGCAACACTTGGCGACCGGACGCCAACTTTCAAGGATATTGCCAGCCTGCCCTATGCCCGGGCGGTGCTTGAGGAAACGTTGCGGCTCTACCCGCCGGTTCCGATCCTGGCACGGGAGGCGACACAGGACACCTTGATCAGCAACAAAAAGATCCGCAAGGGCTCTCTGGTTCTGGTCGTTCCATGGCTCATGCACCGCAATCCGGTGCTGTGGGATTTGCCCGATACGTTCTGGCCGGAACGGTTCCTGCAAGACAGCATGAAGCCCAATAAATACGGCTACGTGCCTTTCAGCATCGGTCCACGCATCTGCCCCGGCCTTCAGTTCGGTATGACCGAGTCGATCCTGAGCCTGGTGATGCTGGCACGGCAATTCGATCTGAGACTGAAGCCCGGCACTGAGGTGCAGCCGGTCTGCCGGCTGACGCTTCGCCCCGGCGAGACACTGCCGATGATCCTGCAGCCCGCCGCCGGACAAGGGTAATGCGGTTGTCGCGCTCAAGTTCGCCCATTCCACCGGCTGCACGCTGATTCCGGTCTGTCTGAAGCGGACCGGAGGTGCGCGCTTCAAACTCGTCTGCCGCCACTCGCCAAGGCGAACGCCGCCGACAGGCCCTATCCGGTTGCCGCAACAATCGTGAAACTCAATGATATTTCTGAACATCGGCCCATCGAGTGGGATGTGTCTCTTTGCCTGAAGCCCTGAGCCTATTCCCAGCGGCGTGGCGGATCCATCGGCTTGACCATTCCCACCGGCGGCTGACCCGACGCGCCTCTGTGTGCTTTCCAGGTGTTTATCGCGTCATGGATCTCTGCCTGGCGGCCGCTCAATCCGGGCAGGCTGAAAGGGTCGAGGCCGGTCCAGGGCACAAACGGATTGCGGCGCAGCGAGCCGTAGAGGCTGAGGCGCACGGTCGGCTTTTCACTCGCCGCCCTTGCGTGAAACCCGTGCGTATCGGCCACAACCAGCGTATTGGCGGGCACGGCTATACGGACAGGCGCAGCATAGCCCAGATCGCGCAGCTGCTCATCTGAAACGCGAAACGAGCCGTGCGCGTGGTGACTGTTGGCATCGCTTCGCGCGCCGAGGCTTTGCTCCCGCTCCCAGGCGAGGCGCGCGGGCGTCATGCGGTGCGAACCCGGCACATAAGTCAACGGCCCGCCGTCTTCGGCCACATCGGTAAGGAAATACCAGGCCTTGGCGGTGGAATGGAAGGTGTCGGAATGAAACAGGGTCTGCGGATCGCGTGGCCCCCGGTGGGGCTCGGCAAAGACCGTGTGGATGAAGCTTATCGGCTCCGCGTTGGCAGCGGCGACATAGCGAAGCAATCCCTGGAGCAGCCGTCCGCGCATGAACGTGCCAAGCTCGGCATATGTGTCCATCATGGCGCGGGTAATCGGGATGAAACGGGTGACGGCATTGCCCTGCAGCATTTCCTGTGCCGGAAATTCATGGTTCTGCACCTGGTCGCGCAGCCGCGCGAAGATCCCAGCCGGCAGGGCGTTGCGGCGCACCACATAGCCGTCGCGGGCAAAACTCTCGGCATCCTCGCTGTCGACCAGATGGGTCAATCGTCGCCGTCTGCTGTCAGCCATGCTTTCGGCCTTCCGCAGGCGCGCGATGTGCAATCCGCGCTCATTGAGCCAGGGGCTTCCGATCAGCGGATTGGATTTGAACGATTTGGCGCTGCTGGCCAGTTCCGCCAGCCAGATCGGCGCCTTGATCACGTCGAGTGGTTTCAACGAAAGCCTCCAGCCGGTATTGCCGTCTCGTGCAATGGTCGCGTCTTGTGAAGCGAGGCAGGCGAATGCCGGCAGGATAGTTTACGGCTCCGAAAAGGCAAAGCGTTCAATCGTTCTGATTCCTGCGGACACCCGCAGTTTTCCAGTCAAAATACCAGCGCAGCACAGGGGCGGCGAGCGCTCCAAAACGGCCCAGAAGCGCCATCTTCAGCCCCGGGTAAATCTCGAACCGGCCGCGATCGGCGCTTCTGACAATCATACGTGCCACCTGTGCAGCCGGCCAAGCTTTTGCATCCCCGATGATGGCCGCAGCCGCCGGTGGCCGGAGCGGAAGTTCCGCTGCCAGTTGCTGCGTTTCGGTGTCCGGTGGAAAACAGATGGAAACGGTGATTCCATTTGGCTTTGCTTCCTGGCGCAGAGCTCCGGCGAACCCCGCCAGCGCATGCTTGGATGCACAATAGGCCGTATAACCATGAATTCCGATCAGTCCGGCTCCAGACGATATGATGACGATCTGTCCCGATTGGCGCTGAACCATCCCGGAATAGACGGCACGGACCGCATTGACCGTTCCGAACAGGTTGGTTTCGATCTGCGAGCGGAAAGTCTCCAGGTCTTGCGAGATCAGCTCACCAGGTTCGACAATGCCGGCCGCAGCGATCAGCCGGTCACACGGGCCAAAGGCTTTCTCACAGGTTTCAATGGCGCTCGCCAGCGCGGCCGCATCTGTTACGTCGGCAACACAGGTGTTGATCTGTGCAGATGGATCCCGCGCGAGGATCTGCGCGCGAAGGCCTCTGAGCGGCTCTTCACGCCTGCCAACAATCGAAACTTTCGCTTCGCGCTGCGTTTCGATTTTAGCGATCGCGGCGCCGATGCCGCTCGACCCGCCGGTGATGATTATATGCATATCGACGACATCTTCCCGGAAATGCGGGTGAAGGCTCAGCTTCACCATCGATTTGGCACGTCTCGAGTGATGACACGAAGAGTGTCTACATATCCACGTATTTCAGCATTCAGCGGCTGTCGCAACACCATTGGGTTTTGAAGCGCGTTCAGGCGTCCCGCAAAGACCGTCCCGCCTGTTGCTGTGTTACTTTGCAGATTCAGGAGCAGGCTGCGCATATTTGACAGAGGTTAAATCTTGCGTCCCGGTTGAACTATATGAGATTACTCGGGGTGCTTGGATCCGGACTGTAGTGAGGTGATCTCGATATCGGGAAACCAGGAGACTGAACGACATGATGTCCGCGTTGATAGGCTCTGTTTCGCAATATCTGCTGTATTTCGCTGTCGTCTATGCCGCGACGGTGGTGATCTATTTCGCCACCGGAATCGGCATGACCCTGCTTAACCGGCGTCATCCGGATCGCCGCATCCAGAAGAACCGCAACGGTGACAAGCGCATGTGGGTGGAGATCCGCTCCTCCTTGTCGGCGCTGGCGGTCTCGGCCGCCATGCTTTCATTCGGCTATTTTGCCCAGGTTCGCGGCTGGACCATTGCGCCGATGGAAACTTCCTGGTGGTCGGTGGTGTTGATGTTCGGGGTTTCCATGGTGCTTTACGATGCCTGGTTCTACTGGGGCCACCGCTTGCTGCACCTGAAGATGTTCTATCGCTGGCACGCGCCGCATCACCGCTCGGTGGCGCCCACGGTGTGGAGCAATGATTCCTCCACCGCGGTCGATACCCTGATCGAGCACGGATACTATCTCATCGTCTGGTTCGTGCTGCCGATGCCGCCGTTGGCGCTGGCGGCACAGCGGGTGTTCGACCAGGTTTCCGGCATGATCGGCCACTCGGGCTTTGAGTATTTTGCCTCGTCGACCTCGCGCTGGCCGTCACCGATGATCTGCACGACATTCCATGATCTGCATCACTCGACGTTCCGGTACAATTACGGCAATTTCTTTTCCATCTGGGACCGGATGATGGGAACCGTGCATCCCTCTTACGACGCCATGGTTCGCGACTTCGAGACGCCAGGCGATGAGGCCCCCGGCAACACCACTGAGCCAAAACGGTAAACAGTACCGGCAAGGCGGCCCGAAAGCGCGAAGCCGGGATCGGTACAGATTTCGGAATTGGCCTCAACAGCCCTTGAAATGACGCGAAAAACAGCACAAGACCCTCACACGATTGTTTCGTGGGGTCTTGTCCACATTCAGAATGTTCGCAGAATCAAATCATGACGAAAAACCATCCTCATGACAACGCCCCGGCAGTCGCCTTGTTGCCTTACAACACGCGGGTGACCAGTCGGCTTGCGCAGCGATCGCTGGATGATCTCGCATGGCCGCTGGGGCGCCCGGAACGGCTCAGCCATGGCTATATTTCCGATATGGAAGAAACCGACCACCTCCTCGCCTACGTGTCATCGCGGCTGATCTACATGCCGCGCCCCGGCGTTCGCGCCCGAATATCTGTGATGGTGGTGGAGCCAAAGGCTATTCATGGCCGCAACATGGTGTGGTTGCGCCTGGCGTGGTGGCGTTTCTTTGCTGTCCTGACCTGCAATCCATCGCTGCTTGGCGCGATCCCCAACGGCATCCGCTTCCTGTTCGGGTCAACCTGGGTGCCCGACTGGCGTACAGCCGACATGTCCAAAACCCGCATGCTCTCGCTGATCGCATCAACAAAAGACTATCTCGAAGGCCACAAACTGCGCCACCGCACGGTGGGCTGGATCAAGTCCGGTTCCATCGACGCCGAAATTCTCGGTCGCGGATATGCCCCGTTCGAGCGCAAGTCGGATGGCCTGGCGCCGTTCCGCTATTCGGTCATCATCGAGAATGTCAGGGAAACCAGCTATTTCACCGAAAAACTGGTGGATTGCCTGCTGTGCGAAACAGTCCCCATTTACTGGGGAGCGCCGGATATAGGCGAGATCTTTGATCCGCGCGGGATGATTGTCTGCACGTCATTCGAAGATATCCAGGCAGCAATCGCCTCGGTTTCGGCGGCGGACTATCAGTCACGGCTTGAATTTATCGCCAAGAACAAGGAAAAGGCGTCTCTCTACGCCGATCATGAACGCGCAGCCGCCCGTATGGTGCAAGATGCCGCCGCCCAAAGGAAAAAGCCGAAGCCATGACTCAACCCTCATCACCCAAGACCGCTCTCATCACCGGCGTGACCGGACAGGATGGCGCCTATCTGTCGGAATTTCTGCTCAAGAAGGGCTATGAGGTTCACGGCATCAAGCGGCGGACATCGCTGTTCAACACGGCCCGTATCGACCATCTGTTCGACGGCGAATACGGGCGATCGGGCCAGTTCGTGCTGCACCATGGTGACATGACCGATTCCTCGTCACTGACCCATATCCTGCAGCAGACCAAACCCGACGAAGTCTACAATCTGGCTGCCCAGAGCCACGTCGCGGTAAGCTTTGAAGAGCCGGAATACACCGCCAATTCCGATGCGCTCGGCACCCTGCGGCTGCTCGAAGCCATCCGTATTCTCGGGCTGAAAGACAAGAGCAAGTTCTATCAGGCCTCGACCTCGGAGCTTTACGGCCTGGTTCAGGAAACCCCGCAGACCGAGCGGACGCCGTTTTATCCGCGCTCGCCCTATGCCGTGGCCAAGCTCTACGCCTACTGGATCACCATCAATTACCGTGAGGCCTACGGGCTTTATGCCTGCAATGGCATTCTGTTCAACCATGAAAGCCCGTTGCGCGGCGAGACCTTTGTCACCCGCAAGATCACCCGCGCGCTGGCACGCATCAAGCTTGGCATGCAGGAAGATCTCCGATTGGGCAATCTCGATGCGCTGCGCGATTGGGGTCACGCCCGCGACTATGTCGAGATGCAGTGGCTGATGCTGCAGCAGGATACACCCGATGATTTCGTCATCGCCACCGGTGTTCAGTATTCGGTGCGCGACTTTGTGCTCGCGGCGGCTGATGCGCTGGGCATGACCATCAATTTCGAAGGCGAAGGTGTTGACGAAGTCGGCCGCGATCCGTCCGGCAAGGTGATCGTCAAGGTCGACCCGCGCTACTTTCGCCCGACCGAAGTCGAGACCCTGCTGGGTGACGCGTCGAAGGCCAAGCAGAAGCTTGGCTGGACCCCGCAGACCTCGTTTGCCGATCTCGTCGCCGAGATGGCGGAAGCCGACCTCGCCGAGGCGACGCGAGACGGAAAGTGAAGGCTTGCCGGCGGCAGGGAGACAGGCTCCGATGAAGATAGTGCTGACAGGTGGCAACGGCATGGTGGGCCGCAACATTCGCGACCACGCAATGGCCGGCCAGCACGAGCTGATCGCGCCGCGCAGCCGTGAGCTTGACCTCACCGATGGACCGGCGACTGAAGCCTATATCGCGCGGATCAAGCCGGACATGATCATTCATGCCGCAGGCCGTGTCGGCGGCATCCAGGCCAATATGGCGCATCCGGTCGAGTTCCTGGTCGAGAACCTCGACATGGGACGCAACATCGTCATGGCCGCCCGCACGGCGGGAACAGCCAGGCTGATCAATATCGGCAGCTCCTGCATGTATCCGCGTGCCGCGCCCAATCCGCTGGAAGAGAGCGCGGTGCTGACCGGTGAACTCGAGCCGACCAATGAAGGGTATGCGCTGGCCAAGGTGATGACCGCCCGGCTGTGCGATTATGTCCGCCAGTCAAATCCCGGGCTTGCCTACAAGACGCTCATCCCGTGCAATATTTTCGGCATTCACGACAAGTTTGATCCCGCAGTCTCCCATCTTCTGCCCGCCATCATCCGCAAGGTTGACGAAGCCGCCCGCACGGGGGCGGGCAGCGTTGAGATCTGGGGCAGCGGCGAGGCACGGCGCGAATTCATGTATGCTTCCGATCTCGCCGACGGCATCTGGACCGCTGTCGAGCGGTTTGAAGACCTGCCTGGCATGATGAACATGGGTGTTGGCCATGACCACTCGATCAATGATTATTATGCCGCAGTGGCGCGGGTGATCGGCTGGCAGGGCAGCTTCACCCATGATTTGAGCAAGCCGGTCGGGATGAAGCAGAAGCTCGTTTCGGTTGCCGCGCAACGTCGGTTCGGCTGGCTGCCGTCGACCTCGCTCGATGAAGCGATTGCGCAAACCTATGCCCATTTCCGCGCGCTTCCCGCCGCGGCTCAGGAGAAACAGCAGTGACAGACAAAGCCTTTCCGCTGGCCACCAGTTCCTGGGACGAGAAGGAATATGCGGCGATCGACCGCGTGGTGAAATCGGGCTTCTTTTCAATGGGCAAGGAAGTCGCGGCATTCGAAAAACTGTTCGCCGGACAGATCGGCGCGCCCTACGCGGTGATGTCGAATTCCGGCTCCTCGGCCAATCTGCTGTTTGTGGCGGCACTGCGCTATCACTCGCGCCACACGCTGGCTCCCGGAGACGAGGTGATCGTGCCGGCTGTGTCCTGGAGCACCACCTATTACCCGCTCTACCAGTATGGCCTGCGGCTCAAATTCGTCGATATCGATCTCGACACGCTCAACTTCGACCTCGGCCAGCTCGAAGCCGCCATCACTGACAAGACAAAGGCCATTCTGGCGGTGAACCTGCTCGGCAATCCGAATGAGTTTGATCGCATCAAGACGATCATCGGCGACCGCGACATTGTGCTGCTTGAGGACAATTGCGAATCCCTCGGCGCGACATTCAACGGCCGCCAGGCCGGCACGTTCGGTCTGGCGGGCAGCTATTCGGCGTTTTTCTCACACCATATCTCGACCATGGAAGGCGGCGTCACCGTCACCCACGACGAGGAGCTCTATCACATCATGCTCAGCCTCAGGGCGCATGGCTGGACCCGCAATCTGCCTGATCCCAACCATGTCACCGGCGCCAAGGGCGATGATCCGTTCGAGGAAGCCTTCCGCTTCGTGCTGCCCGGCTACAATCTGCGGCCGCTGGAAATGAGTGGCGCCATCGGCATCGAGCAGATGGCAAAGCTGCCGATGATCGTGGAAAATCGCCGCAAGAATGCCGTCCTGTTCAAGCAGGTAATGGCTGATTTTCCGCAATTGCGCACCCAGCGTGAGACCGGCGAGAGCAGCTGGTTCGGCTTCTCGATGATCATCGATCCCGATTGCGGCGTTACCCGCAAGGACCTCGTCAGCTGTCTTGACCGTCACGGCATCGAAGCGCGGCCGATCGTCGCCGGCAATTTTGCCAAGAACGAAGTGGTGACCCGCTATATGGATCACGAAATCCATGGCGGCCTGCCGAATGCCGAACTGGCCGACACCAACGGGCTGTTCATCGGCAATCATCACTATCCGCTCGACAAGCCAATGGAACAGCTTGCGGTGGCGCTCAAGGCAGCTCTCGGGTAGCTGCTCCTGATAGTCTCGCCGGTGGCCAGCGCTATGTGAGCCTGACCCAGGAATCGGGCCAGATATCGTCATTGATCATTTGGGGATCGGCGAACCAGCGGGCCGGCGAAACCACGATCTTGTCCGGTGACGGGTTGAGCCACGCCCCCCACCAGGAAAACGACGAGTTGGCGATGATGTGATGGCGGCAAGCGCTCATCAACCGCAGGTCTTCGTAGTTGTGGTCTGAATCATTGTGCTCCATCACCCGCATCTCATAGGGCAGGACCAGATTTTCGCGCACCCAGGCGGGGTCATCGGAAAAGGTGAAGATCACCGGCTTCTCGGTCATTTTCCCCGCAATCAGCTCCACTGCCCGCGCGTAATACTCCAGCGTGCAGGTGCCGTGGGTGGCGTTGGTGCGCGAATTGTTCACATAATCGCCACGCCGGATGTGCAGCGAGATGGTCGGCATCTGGGCAAGCTCGGAGAGAAGTGCGGCATTCTCTGGTGAAGGCGCGGTCACGATGCGGAAATCATCCCGAATGGTCGCCTCGATTGCTTTGAAATAGCGCTCGCTCTGCCAGTACCCCTTCAGATAGACGCCGTCTTCAAGATCGTCGAAACCGGTATTGTAGCTCAAGCCGTTTTCCCGGAACAAATGCGGCTTGAGCCGCAGACCGCGCCAGATCAGATAGCGCAGCCGGTTCTGCCGGCGTTCGGGCGGCATTTCGGCTGCCAGGCCCTGACGAGCGGCATGGGCGAAATGTCCCAGCCCGAAGCCGAACTGGGTTCCGCCGTCAAAAACGCGCGTGTCCAGGGCCAGTTCGACACCGTGCCGCAGCGCCAGCGCCCTGCCGGCTGCATATTGGAACATCTGGTTGCCCAGCCCGCCATTGATTTGGGTGATGATCATGGAATGTCGATTATCCCTGTCCTGTGGTCCCGCCGCATCCGGCGATCGGCCCTGTTGCGGACCGCCTGTATGCATTGTTTTGACACTGCGGCCAAGACCAGCAGAAAGATGACCGGCTCACAACTCCCGGCGTCTGTCTGGTAAGTTCGCACAGATCCGTTTCCGCGAGAACGGGACAGTCCAGATCGAACATTTGAATGGTCCGGGCCGGGCCACTGCGCCGTCCATGCTTGATTGGTTCGCTTTGCCCCAGTATGCATCACTCACCAGCACCTCGAAGCCCACAGGCCATAACCATGTCCAACAAGATCCGGCGTTTTTTCAGGGAAGCCATCCATCCGCATCTGCGGATTCATCGGCGCGAGCACGGGCGCTGGCTTGCCGACAATGGCGAGGCGATGCGAACCAGTTTCCCGATGCTTGGGCCGGAGTCCACGGTCTTCGACATCGGTGGTTTTACGGGCGGCTGGGCAGACGCCATTCATGCGCGCTATGGCTGCACCGTTCATGTCTTCGAGCCGCATCCGAGATTTGCAGCCGACCTTGAGCGCAAGTATTCCGGCAATGACAGGATACACGTGCATGCCTTCGCGCTGGGAAGTGAGACCGGCAAACTGGCGCTCTCCGATGACGGCGATGCTTCATCCGCCCTGTCAGGTGCAGGTGCCAATCTCACGGGAGATGTGATCGCAGTTTCGGGGTTCATGGCCGATTTCGCGCCAGCGACCATCGATCTCGCGAAGATCAATATCGAGGGCGGCGAATACGACCTCCTGCCAGCATTGGCCCGGGCCGGGCAGTTGCAGCGTTTCGCCATGCTCCAGATTCAGTTTCACATGTTTGAAAAACACCAGATGGCCGAACGCGATGCCATCCGCGAGGAACTTCGTAAAACGCATCAGTGCGACTGGTCCTATGATTTCGTCTGGGAACAGTGGACCCGCAGGGAACCTGCCGCCTGACGCACTCACGCAACGAAGCCGCTCTTGCGCCGCCCGTCTGTCACACGCGGTAGTCGATCCTTTTGAAAAGCGTCTTCCGCTGCAAGCTGAAATCGGCATCCCTGATGGATTGGACCAGGCGGCGGAAAGGTCTCGCGATTTCGCGAGCTATCTTGCCGGCCTTCGGCTTTGATTGCGCACGCCGTTCAAGCGCCAGCCCGCTTTGCAGGAAGCCGGCTTTGTTCTCGCGGCGAAGCAGGTCCTGAACCGCAATCGCCGGATCGATCTGATAGGTCACGTGATCGTCAAAAAAGCCGAACGCGGGGTTGAACAGGACATGATCCGCCGGCTCGCAGATATCGCGGGTCAGATCAAGCGCGTCCTGAGCCGCCTTGCGGCCGATGAAATAGCCGCCCGCCCCGCCATGCAGCGAGAACAGCCGACGTACGGTGCGCCCGTCCGGAGTGAGCGATCCTTCGCGCGCCATGTGGCAGCGGCGGAAGGTGGTTTCAGCCTTGATCAATTGGGCGTCATCAGGAATCCACCCGGTTGAGTGGAAGTAAGCGGCCGCGCCGTCCGCCAGATGCAGATCGTCCTCGGCGACAAAGGCCCATTCAGCGTCCGAGGAGAGCACCTGCTCCCAGGCCTTCCGGTGGCTGAGAAAACAGCCGATTTCGCTGGGGCCGAGCGGCGTGCCCGACTGGATCGAGGCTTTCAGCCGTTCAAGGGTTTCTGTTGGGAGCTCCCGGCCAACAACCGCGGCGACGCGGGTGACCTCCAGACCAAGGCGGGATGCCTGGGTCTCGAACCAGTCACGCCGGTCGGCGGCATCTTCCATGTTGATGAAGAACACTGGTATCTGGCTGTCAGCGCTCATGCTCTAGATATCCCGGATTGGGATTTGCTTGACCACCGCCACGCCGCTGACATTGTCGGCCAAGGCGCGCAAACTGGCCCAGAGCCTGCGGAACGGCCTGGAAATTTCGCGTTTGATCAGAGCCAGCCCCTTGGGCCGTTTCTTCAGCCCTGCATCTGCGGAACTGGCGGCGCGGTCGGTGTCGAGCGTGCTTGTGAAGCCGATCCGGCCGGCGGGTTTGGCGACGAGATAGTCTTGGATGCACAGGGCCGGGTCAAGCTGCAGGATCGACAGCTTGTCGACCACGCCGATCCATTCATGAAACATCACATGATCGAGAGCGTCACACACATTGGCAGTCAGTTCCAGCAGCCTTGCAGCTCCCGTACGGCTGACGAAATAGCCTGCCGTGCCGCCGTGATAGGATTGCAGCAGCCGCATGTCGTGGCCGTGGGCCGCAGCGTGGAGTCGGGGCGAGAGCCTGACCCGCTGCCGTGCGGTTTCCGCCTTGACGATGTCGATGTCCGCGCCGGGCAGCCAGCTGGTGTCGGTAAAGAACACACCGGCATCGGCGCTGAAATGAATGTCATCCTCGGCAACGAAGGCCCACTTATCCTGGCCTTCCACAATCATCGCCCAGACCTTGCGATGGCTCAGATAGCAGGCCATTTCGCCCGGGCCGAGGCCAAGCCGGCCGCTTTTGAGCGCCGACAGCCTGGTTTGCTCCGCCGCATCGATTGTACGCCCGTCAACGGCCGCAATGCGGGTCGGTTCGATCCCCACGCGGGCGCATTCGGCGCGGAACGATGCGTCCCGCTCGGGCGAGCGGTCGAGATTGATATAGTAACAGGGGATGGTCATGTCCTGGTCCCGGTCCGGCTTCGCAGAACGGCCCGCCCGCATCCGGGCGTTCTGTCCACATGTTCGTCTTTGAGGTTCATGCAGAAAATCCATGCCGAAGGCAAGCCGGTTGCCTTGTCCGCCTTCACTCTGCCGGTGCCGCAAACTTTTGCGACAAGGCACGAATTCTCGAGCGGTAGACGAAGCGCTTTATTTCCCGCGACAGCCTGTCGGTAAGCTGCTTCTTCTGGGAAATCGTGCTGCCGCCCGACTGTGCCGTGCGATCGGTGATGCCAGGCGGAACGGCGCAGCATGAGGGCTTTGACGTGACCCAACTCATTTGCAGGAAACTGTCGACAGGACGGTCAAAACGGTCGGTCAGCTCCAGCAAACGGGACGCATGCGCAGCACTCACCAACTGGGCCGAGGTCCGGAGCTGACCGACCTGCGGCCTGACAATCGAAACGCTGCCCTCACGCGCAACAACGGCAGAGGGGCCTTTGACCGGGCGGGTTTGAAACTGAATATAGCCCAATTCACCAACATGCTTCCGGGCCAGCTCCAGCGCCTCGGAAAACACCGGCACATCGATGTCCACGTCATCCTCTATGACAAGCCCCGCTTCAAGGCCATTGTCGGCAATCGCCTGCCAGGCCTTGCGGTGGCTGAGAAAACACCCGACTTCGCCAGCACCCAGCTCGAACGGGTAGCGCGGCATATGCAGGCTGTCGCCGGAATAGACCGCGTCGATCTCCGCCGCTGGCAGTGCCCGGCCATCAACTGCCTCGATCACCCGGGCCGGTACCGGGCAGGTCTCAAGAATGCGATCAACCTGCGGCCGCCGCGCTTCAGCGCGCGTCAGGTGGATGACGAAAGCCTGTATGTCGTTTGCACTAATTTTGCCGTCTCCCAACACTCGGGTTTCTGCGCCGGCAATATCCTCAGCGTTTCGGCATGCGGGACCGGCAGGCAGTTGGCGACAACCTACAATGCAGACTTGGCTTGTCGATACCGGATTCTGACAACAGCTCCAGTTTGTCGGGGATATTGCACCCTGCCAGGGCCTGGTGTGCTTTCTCCATTGGCGGTCATCCGCCACCTCCTACAGACTTTGTGTCCAACGACAGCGCCTTCAAAGAGTGAGATCTGCCCAGGCCGGATCAATTCTGGCGTGCGTATTTTCTTTCAAGCCAGATGGCGGCATAGGCCGAGGGGATCGAAACCAGCAGGAAAAGGGCGCCGACCAGGGTCATTGGCTCGAGATATTTATAGTAGCTGTTGGAGTAGATGTTGGCTGCATTGAAGAGCTCGACCACGGTGATAGCCGCGAGCAAAGGCGTCTCCTTGAACATCGTGATCAGGTAGTTCGACAAGGGCGGGATCATCGGCGGAATGGCCTGGGGCAGGATAACCCGCGTCCAGGTCTGTGCTCTGGAGTAGTTGAGTGACTTCGCCGCCTCCCATTGCCCCCTGGGAACGTTCTCGATGCCTGCCCTGAACACTTCGGAAGTGTAGGTGGCGAAATGCAGACCAAGGCCGATGACGCCGGCAAGGAACGGCGACAGGAAAATGCCAAGATCCGGCAGCACGTAAAAAAGGAAATAGAGCTGAACCAGCAGCGGCGTGCGGCGGATGAACTCGGAAAGCCAGTAGAAGATAAAACTGACCAGGCGAGAATGCGACATCTTCAGCACCGCCAGTCCCAGGCCGAGCGCGTAGGCGAGTATAGCGCCAACAAAGGTTGCCTGAACGGTGACAACCAGCCCCGCCAGCAGGCGAGGAAGCACATCGGCAGCGACAGCCCAATCCCAGTGCATATCAGTTTACCTTTACGGGGGTGAGGCCCCGCCGTTTGGCGATTGAGCTTGCCACCCAGTCGGTGAAGCCGACCAGTACGGAGGCGATGGCAAAATACATCACCAGGATGATGAGGAACGGCTCCAGCGTCATGGCGGTCTGGCCCCTTATGATCTGGGCAACGAATGTCAGGTCGGACAGAGTGATCAGCGAGGTGACCGCGGTGAGTTTCATCAACTCGATCAGCAGATTGCCGAAAGGCGGAATCATCATCGGGACAGCTTGGGGAATGAGCACGTAACGGTAGCGCTGATAGGTCGTGTAATTGAGCGAATGAGCGGCTTCACGCTGGCCTTTGCCGACAGACTGGATGGCGCCGCGTACCACTTCGGACCCGTAGCTGCCGAGGTTGAAACCACAGGCGATCACGCCGGCGAGAAACGGCGACAAAGTCAGACCAAGAAGCGGCAGGACGTAGAACATGAAGAACATCTGCACCAGCGCGGATGTGCCTCGGAAGAATTCCAGATAGACCGTGGCCAATGCACGAACCCACCAATGGCGCGACAGACGGGCAAGCCCGACCACGAACGAAATCACAAGGGCGATGACAGCACTTGTGACCGTCAGCTGAACCGTCAGCCATGCCCCCTTCAGCAACAGGGGAAAGAATTCAATGATTATGTCCATGTCCACCCGGTACGAATGCTGCCCGACAGGGCAGCATTCGCTTCATATGTTTGCGGTTACAGGATCAGTTTCCAGGGCAGAAGTCGTCACGCTTGACATCAAGCGTTGCGGCCGTGGAGAAGCCGTAGGGCTCGATGATTGAGGCGAATTCACCGCTTTCCTTCAGCTCGGCCAGTGCCGTGTCGTATGCCTCGCGGAACGCGGTGTCCTCCGGATTGAACGCCGCTCCGGCGCATCCCATAGGCACGCCCTTGACCGGCATGACGATTTCCAGATTGGGATCGGCCAGTTTTTTCAACAGATCCTGGGTGCCGAGACCGGACAGGGCAAAGACATCCACACGGCCCTGCTGCAGCATCTTCATGCCGCTTGGCGGATCGGTGAACACCTTGATCTGGTCAGTCTTGACGCCGCGTTCCGTCGCATAGAGCTCTTCGGCGCAGCCGGCACAGGTGGTCATGGTAACCTCCGGGTTTGCGGCAATATCCTCGTAGGTATGGATGTTGAGCGGATTGCCCTTGGCCACGGCGAATGCTTCAGCGCCACAAAGATCGGGTTCGGAGTAGATAATCGCCTCGCAGCGGTTGGGCTTGATGTAGAGCCCGGATGTCGCCATGTCGACGCGCCTTGCAAGCAGCGCCGGTATCATCGAGCCATAGGGAACCACTTGTGCCTTGAGTTCCGGAACGCCGAGCTTCTTCATCACAGCGCGGGCGACGTCGGGCGCGGCTCCGGTGACATATCCGTCCGACTTGATGTCGCTGTAGGGCGGTTCGTTTGCGACCGCGACAGTTGCGTAGCCCTGCTCGCGCAAAGTCTCGAGAGTATCGGCGGAGGAGGGTGACGCCACCGCCGCTGTCAGCATTGCGCCGGCCAATGCCAGCCCGAGGTGTTGTCCGATGGATTTGGTTTGCATGACGTGTCCTTTTGGTTTTTCGGCTTGGGGGAAGTGGTCAAGAAACGGATATGAATTTGCTCAGAAAGCTTCGGGTTCGCGGTTCCCGCGGGTGCGCGAAAATATCTTCCGGCTTTCCTGCTTCAACGATCTGCCCCTTGTCGAAGAACAGCACCCGGTCGGCAAAATCCCGGGCGAAATTCATCTCGTGCGTGACCGTAAGCATCGTGGTGTCGGAACTTGAAGCGAGCTTGCGCAGGACGTTGAGAACTTCGTCGACGAGCTCCGGATCGAGCGCCGAGGTCACCTCGTCGAACAGCATGATCTTGGGATCCATGGCCAGCGAACGGGCAATGGCAACGCGTTGTTGCTGGCCACCTGAAAGCTGATGCGGAAAATGGTCTGCCTTTTCGCTCAGCCCGACCAGGCCAAGCAGCTCCATCGCCTTTTCACGCGCCTCGGCCTTGGCTGTCTTGCGAACCAGTATCTGCGGCTGCACGATATTCTGCAGCGCATTGAGATGCGGAAACAAGTTGAAATGCTGGAACACCATGCCGATCTCGCTGCGCATCTTGTGCAGATGCGCCTCACTGGCATCGATCAGTTTCCCATCCTTTTGCTCATGCCAGAGATAGTCCCTGTCAACCATCACATGACCACCACTGAGGGTTTCGAGTGTCATGAGGATTCTCAGGATGGTCGTTTTACCAGAGCCGCTGGGTCCGATCAGAGCCAGCTTTTCACCCGGCGCGACCTCCAGATTGAGATCGTTCAGAACCTTCAGGCTGCCGAAGCTTTTATGGACGTTTTGAAACTCGATGATGTTGGCTGGATCAGTCAGGGTTCTCGACCTCTGGCTTGGTTGGCAGGCATGAAACCTGGCAAACGGGGTTTTTGACAAACCGTTCAACTTGTGATGCTAAAGACAATGCTAGCAAAGGAATTTGATAGAAAAAGTCGTAGGTCCACTCTGATATGAGAAGATCAATCATTTTGTCGTATAAATTGACCAGGTACAGTCATTATGGAAATATCAGCTTCTGACCAGATAATCCTGCGTATGCTGCAGGCCAATTCACGCGAACGCCTCGAAACCATCGCCATTGAAACGGGCCTTTCCGTCGCAACTGTCCAGCGCCGGGTTCGCAACATGAAGGCCGACGGAACGATCATGGCGGAAACCGCGCTGATCAATCCGAAGTCGGTCGGCTATGCCATGACCTTCCTGATTTTCGTGGAGCTGGAGCATGAGCGGATCGATCAAATCGACGCCTTTCGAAGGAAGGCAAAGGCCGAGCCGCAGGTGCAACAGTGTTACTATGTCACTGGCGAGGCGGACTTTGCCATCATCGCGCTGGCCAAGGACATGGAGGATTATGAGCACCTCACGCACCGCCTGTTCTTCAAGGACTCAAACGTCAAGCGCTTCAGAACATCGGTGGTCATGGACCGCACCAAAGTCGGCCTGGATGTGCCGCTGGGATAAGCGGCGGGAGCGTCTCGGCCGGTCCCGGATGATGCTGACGGCATCGATCCTGGCGCCGGCAGGCGCTTCATTCGCATCGTTGCTCATGTGACCTGCAATTCAGGCAGGAAGTTGCCTCTCGACCAGGCGGACCCAGAATTCGGCACCCTTGTCGAGAATGCAATCATTGAAGTCATAGCCCGGATTGTGCAAGGCGCGGCCATTCGCGCCTTCGAGGCCGTTCCCGAGGAAGAAATAGGCGCCGGGCCGCTGCTCCAGCAGAGCTCCGAAATCGTCGGAGGCCAGCAGCGGCGGACAATTCGCATCGACCATGTCACGGCCAAACAGTGAAGCGCCGAGTTCGGCAATGATGCCGGCTTCACGCGCCGCGTTGATCGTCGCGGTGAAGTCGCGATTGTAATGGACCTCGCATCGGGCGCCCTGGGCCGCGGTCACACCGGATGCGATCCGTCGCATGGCGGCATTGATGGCATCGCCCACCGGCTGGGCGAAAGACCGGGCATCTCCGCTGATGGTGACACGCCCGGGGATGACATTGCGCACCCCGGTGGTCTGAAACTCAGTCACCGAGACGACTGCGTGGTCGAGCGGATCGAGTTCGCGTGCGACAATTGTCTGCAGTGCGGTAACGACATGAGCCCCGGCGACGATCGGGTCGGTTCCCTTGTGCGGCATGGCCGCATGGGTTCCGTTCCCGGTGATCTCGATCTTGAAGATGTCTTCGCAGGCCATCATCGCTCCCGGCCGGACCGCAATGCGGCCGGCTTCGAGACCGGGCAGATTGTGCAAGGCAAACACAGCGTCTGCGGGAAAGCGTTCGAACAGGCCGGCTTCGAGCATTGCCCGCGCGCCGCGACCGTTTTCCTCGTCTGGCTGAAAGATGAAAACCGCGATGCCGTTGAAACGTCCGTGCGAAGCGAGATGCAGCGCCGCCCCCAGGAGCATTGACGTGTGACCATCATGGCCGCAGGCATGCATCTTGCCCATCTGGGTCGAGCGGTAGGTGAATTCGTTTTGCTCGGAAATCGGCAAGGCGTCCATTTCCGCCCGGATGGCGATACTTCCAGCGCCGTTGCCGCGCCTGAGAATGCCGACGACACCCGTGCCGCCGATCCCTTCGTGAACCTCGATGCCGCCGGACCGTAAATGATCGGCGATCATCCGCGCGGTCCTGGTCTCATCGAAACCGAGTTCGGGATTGCTGTGCAGATCGTGCCGCCATTCCCGCATTTTCAAACAGGTGTCCTGCGGCAGCGCCGCCGTCATGGTTTTCAAAGCTTGAGTTTGATTTTTCATCATCGCATTACACTTTGCCAAACCTTGCCGCACCCGCCGGCCATCTGCGTTTGGCGCTTCGCAAGCTGATGTAGTCAATGAACATCAAGCCCAGTATGTCGCTTCCTTTTGATTCTGAATGATCAATTAATAGGCATGGAGTGCCGAATTTTCTCAGATCGATCAAATTTTTGATGCCTCATGGTCTAATGACTGGCATATCGTACCGTCATGAGATTTACCAACCCACGATTGAATCAGCCGGGCGTTAAACGCCTTTTCCGCACTGAGCCGGATCGGCCCATGGCGCTGTTGAAGCTGTGCCCTGTCTATGAACCGACGCCGCTGCATGTGATGCCCGCCTTTGCCGCGGATCTCGGCATTGGCGCGCTGATGGTCAAGGATGAAACCCGGCGGATGAGGCTTGGCAGCTTCAAGGCGCTGGGCGGGGTTTTTGCGGTCGCCCAGATGATACAGGACGCTTCGGGTGCCGCCGGCCTGGACAGCGAGCAAGCCCGCACCACAGCGGCAGGCATGACCTTCATCACCGCCAGCGCCGGCAATCACGGGCTGTCGGTCGCCGCCGGCGCGCGGATTTTCGGAGCCCGCGGAATCATTGTCCTGTGCAGTGCTGTTCCCGAAGGTTTTGCCGAGCGGATCCGCAAGACCGGATCCGAGGTCATCCGGGTCGATGGATCTTATGAGGACAGCGTCCAGTACGCGATTGATGCTGCCGAACAGAATGGCTGGCTGCTTCTCGCAGATGGATCGTGGGAAGGATACATCGAACGGCCCGCCCTGATCATGGAAGGTTACGGCGTGCTTGCCGAGGAATGCCGGCAGGCCCTGGAATCCGCCGGGACCTGGCCGACACACGTTTTCGTGCAGGCCGGAGTCGGCGGACTGGCCAGCGCGCTGGCCGCACATATCCGCGAGCATTGGCCCCACCAGCCGCAGATCATCGTCGTCGAGCCGGAAGCCGCGCCATGCCTGCTGAAAAGTGTTCAGGCCGGAAAACTGACACGCGCCGAGGGTCCGGAATCCAACATGGGCCGGCTTGACTGCAAGGACGCCTCGCTGATTGCATTCGAGGCGCTGCGCCAGGATGCCGACCTGTTCATGACCGTGACAGATGAGGAGGCAGGGGACGTGGCGCGGCAATGTGCAGAGCATGGCATTCAGACCACGCCGAGCGGCGCGGCTCCGTTTGCCGCCCTGAAACAGCTCGATCCCGGGCCGGATGCACGGTGCCTGTTGATTGCGACCGAAGGCCCTGAAACGGCCTGATCCCCATAGGGACCTTTGCCATCGGGCCTGCAGGTCAGCGTGGAGGAAGTACCGTGAATAAATCTACTCCAAGTTCCGGCGAAAAACCCGACACCCTGACCGCCAGTCACTGGGGAACCTATCGCGTCGCCTATGAGAATGGCCTGCCTTCCCGGCTGACCGGCTTTGAGGCTGATCCCGATCCGTCGCCGATCGGCACTGCCATGCTGGAGACACTCGGCGGGCCATGCCGGGTCGGTGCGCCGATGCTGCGCAAGGGATGGCGCGATGGCGACCGCACCTTGCGAGGCCGGGACGAATTCATCGAGGTTTCCTGGGACGAAGCGCTGGATCTTGTCGCTTGCGAACTCGACCGGGTCCGCACGGATCATGGTCACGAGGCGATCTACGCCGGATCTTATGGCTGGGCGAGCGCTGGCCGCTTCCACCATGCACAAAGCCAGTTGCGCCGCTTCATGAACCTGTTCGGCGGCTGCACGGTATCAAAGGACTCCTACAGCTACGCGGCGGCAGAGGTGATCTTGCCGCATATCGTCGGATCCATGTCGAAACTGCTGCTGGAACATACCTCGTGGAAGGCGATCGCCGAAGGCGCCAAACTGGTTGTGGCCTTCGGCGGCCTGGCTCTGCGCAACGCCCAGATGAATCCCGGCGGCACCGGCAGCCACAGCCAGCGCGCCGACATGCTGGCGGCGCGCCAGACCGGCGTCGAGTTCGTCAATATCAGTCCCGCTGCAGGCGATGCCACAGCCGAGCTGGGGGCCGAATGGCTTCCCATCCGTCCCAACACCGATATTGCCCTGATGCTTGCGCTTGCGCACACGATCGTCAGCGAAGGCCGTCACGACACGGCGTTCATGGCGAGCCATTGCACCGGTTTCGAACAGTTTCTGCCCTATCTGATGGGCACATCCGACAGCATCCCGAAGACTGCGGACTGGGCGTCCGAGATCACCGGCATATCCGCCGAAAAGATCGTCGCGCTGGCACGGCGGATGGCGTCGACGCCGACCATGATCAATGCCAGCTGGTCACTCACCCGGCAGCAAAATGGCGAACAGGCCTATTGGATGCTTGTCGTACTCGCGGCAATCCTCGGCGGTATCGGCAAGAAAGGCACCGGTTTCGGTCTCGGCCTTGGTGCGGTCAATTCTGTCGGCAGCCATCGTGCACATCTGCCTGCCGCTGCATTGCCAACAGGGCGCAATCCGGTCGACAGCTTCATTCCCGTCGCGCGAATAGCCGACATGCTGCTCAATCCCGGTGCGCCGTTTGAATATAACGGCCAGTCACTGCACTATCCGGATATCAAGCTGGTCTACTGGGCCGGCGGCAACCCGTTTCATCATCACCAGGATCTCAACCGGCTGCGCAAGGCGTGGGAACGGATTGAAACCGTTGTGGTGCACGAACCCTTCTGGACGCCGCTTGCCCGCCGTGCCGACATCGTGCTGCCGGCCACTCTCGGCCTGGAGCGAAACGATCTCGCCGCCTCGCCGCGCGACAACTTTCTGATCGCTTCGCAGCGGGCTGCCGAACCATTCGGGCAGGCCCGCAATGACCATGCGATCTTTGCGGATCTGGCCGGACGCCTGCGTCCGAGCGGCTCGAACGGCACCGGCTTCACGGATACCTTCACCGAAGGACGCGACGAAGCGGAATGGTTCAGGGCGCTTTACCAGGAAACCCGCCAGCGCGGCCTTGCCAGGGGCCATGTGCTTCCCGACTACGAGACCTTTCTGGAAACCGGCTTCTTTCAGCTCGTGCCGGAGGATGCGCCAACCACAATGCTGCAAGCCTTCGGCGACGATCCCGCCGCCAATCCCCTGCCGACACCATCCGGGCGCATCGAGATTTTCAGCGAAACCCTCGAAAGTTTCGGCCTGCCCGGTCATCCGGTCTGGATCGAGCCGGATGAGTGGCTTGGCGCGCCCCTCTCGACATCCTATCCGCTGCACCTGATCTCGCACCAGCCGGAACGCCGGCTCCACAGCCAGCTCGATCACGGCGCACACAGCCGCGCCGGAAAACTCCATGATCGCGAACCGTGCAAAATGAATCCGCAGGACGCTTCAGCGCGCGGCATCGGCGAGGGCGACATGGTGCGACTGTATAACGGGCGCGGCTCCTGCATCAGCGCCGCAATCCTCGATGAGGGCGTGCGGCAAGGCGTCGTCATGATCGCGACCGGCGCATGGTACGACCCGGATTGGGAAACCGACCCTGATTGCTGCAAGCACGGCAATCCCAATACGCTGACAGCCGACCTTCCAACATCCAGAATCGCACAGGGACCAAGTGCGCAAACCTGCCTGATCGAAGCGGAACGCCTGGCAACATCGGCGCCGCCCGTCACGGCGTTCACCCCGCCAGGCGTGATCAAAAAGTAAAGTGAGCTTGAGGCCGGAGCGGCGGCTTGTGCCAAAGGCCAACGACCCAATCAATTGGCTTCCCGGCTGCATTTGCCGCTCTCGGGCGCAAAGATTGGCGGTTCAGTCTCCGGTGAGCATATCGGATGTGAACCGGCCTGAAATCACCAGCAATTGTGCGGCCAAAACCGACTCTTGTGCAGTCAACTGAAGGGCAGTCCGCTGTGCGGTGATGAGGGAGGATTGTGCCCGTATCGCGTCTTCAAGCGAGCCGAGGCCCTTCTGGAACCGGTTGAGCGCGGCGGCCGCGTTTTTCTTGCGGGCGGCGACTTCACGTTCCGCTTCATTGCGCATGGCGATGGTCGTGCTGCGGTCGCTCCACAGCTCATCAATCTGGATTTCAACCTCATTGAGTGCCGAGACCTCCCGGTACAGTGCGGCCTCCCGCCTGGCGCTTTGTGCGGACGTTTCCGCGACCGAGGACAGGTCAATGAGCGGAACCCGAAGGCGAATGCCGACGGTCAGCCCGCGGTCGTCGGACGTCCGCCGCGAACTCTCGAGATAGTGACGGTATTCTCCGGTCAGATTGACCGACGGAAGCAGGTCGCTCACCGCGAACCGCGTGGCGTAGATTTCCGTTCGATATCTGGATGCCGCAGCCTGCAGCTGCGGATTGGTCCGGTGAGCACCCTGGATAAACAGCTCTTTTCCGTCACGGAAGTGCTGCTCAAATCGCATCATTTTGGCGGACTTCCGAGGCGTTTGCCCCGCCAGCCGTTCCAATCTTGCATTGGCCTTGGCCAGCGCGCCCTCGATCGAGGAAAGCGTCTGCCTGGCGGCGGCTATATCTGCATTCACCTGTGCGACATCATCGGAGCTTGCAAAGCCTGCGCGTTGGCGGGCGATAACGGCACCTCTGAGGCGCTTGAGGCGTTTGATCGAATCAAGGTGGAGTTCGCGGTCGCGGGCTCCGGTGACCGCGCGCATCCAGGTGTCTATCAATGTCATGCTGGCCTGGTCGCGCACAGCCAAAGCTTCGAAAGCCAGTGTATCGCGACGGCTGCGCGCTGCTTTCACCCCGTAGTAACGGCTGCCGCTGGTCCACAGCGGCAGCGATGCCGAGATCGCGACATAGCTTTCCCTGTCGACAAGATCGAACGGCCGGCTCCCATCGCCTGCGGAAGAATGACTGGTTTCAAGGGCTCCGGTCACCACTGGCGTGAACCGGAGGAGTTCGCGCCAGACCTGACGATCCGCCACCTTGACGTCCATCAGGGCAGCCTGCCAATCGGCATCGCGGCCAAGTGCTGTCTCCAGTGCTCCTCGCAATCCTGGAGGCCCGGCAGGAGTTTCCCGCAGGCTCGCCCGCAGTTCAAAAGCATCCAGGTCTTGCCGGGACCTTGTTTCCGGCGGGTCAATCCGGGGGCGAAGATCCAGCTGGTTGACCGGAACCGTCCCCGGGGAATCCGGCGCAACCGCGGTCTCCCCGGCCATCGCGGTGAAGCTGATGCCGGACAGAAGCGACAGATAGACTAGCAAGCGGCCGGTGCTGCGCATTCAGTGAACTTCCCGGAAGCTGCGTGCGAAGCCGTCAAGAACCGGCTCCAGCAGATAGGTGGCAAATGTCCGGGCTTCGCCCTCGATGAAAATCTCGCCACTCATACCTGGAACAAGCGATGTGCCAAGATCCCGGATGGCCTCCGCGTCAAGAACGGCATGAACCTCGAAGTAACGCTCCCCGGTTTGCTCGTCATGGCTTGCATCTGCCGCAACATGGCTGATTTCTGCCGGCAGCGGGTCGTAAATGCGTGGATTGAGAGAGCTCAGCCTGACCGTTGCCGGCTGTCCTACGCTCACGGCATTGATCTGGTTCAGCGGCACACGCGAGCGCACTTCAAGCGGCGCGTCGGCGGACACGATCTCGCCGATGGTTTCGCCCGGCTTGACGACACCGCCCAGTGTGGTTGCTGCGAAATGCACCAGATGACCCCGTACCGGTGCACGCAGGGCTGCACTCTTCCGCGAGTTCTCGGCGGCAGCCAGTTCATCGCTGATCTGTTCGAGCTCAGCGAGAACTTCGGTCATTTGCTGCGATGTTTCTTCCCTGTCGGAAAGCCTCACGCGGTCCATTTCAGCTTCGGTTTCCCCGATCGAGCTTTGCATCGCCGCTAGCTGGGAACGCAGCTCCAGCAGTAAGCTCTCCGATTCCAGGAAGCTTGTCTCGATGGTCCAGGCCTGTTGCTGTGCCAGGTGACCCGCCTTGACGAGGGCATGCGCACTTGAAAGCTGTTGACGAAGAAGCTCCATGCGCCGCTCTGCGGCCGTGACCTGCAGCGTAAGCGCTCGAATCTGCAGCTGGTTGCCGACATTGCGGTCTGCCAGGCCGCGAAGCTGCGCTCCCAGTGCGAGCCGCCCCATCTCAAGCTCCCTGACCTGTTCCGCGTTGAGGGCCCTTTCTATCGCCGATTCCTTCACGGTGGCGGCGGTGACACCGAAATCGATGGAATTGCTGCTGCGCAGTCTCAATGGCGCGGTGTTCATGCTCAGCAAGGGACCGTCGATGGCTTCGGCTTTTTCTGCTTGCAGCCGGCTTTTCAAGGCGGTCAGCACAGCGTGACGGGCCCGCAACTTAGTCAATTGCGCCTGATCGATGGCAGGATCCAGTTCAAGGATAACGCGGCCCTTTTCGATCAGGTCGCCATCCCTGGCATGAATGCCTGTAATGACACCACCTTTGACGTGCTGGAGCAGCTGATTGTTGGCGCTGGAAACCAGTGTGGCCGGAGCTATTACCGCAGACCCGAGAGGCACCAGCAGCGTCCAGCCGGCAACGACTGCAAATGCAATCAGAATGAATTTGCCGGCCCGGCCCGCAACCTCGTGCGGCGAGGTTGCGGTCTCGGCAAAGGGATCGACTTCAGTGTGAACCTGGTTCACGACGCCAACTCCTCATGTGCGAGGTTCTCCCGGTAAGCCTCCGGGCGGGGGGCTGTCGCCTGAACAGTGCCTCTTTGCGGCATTTCATCGTCAACGATGCGGCCGTCCTTGATCGTCACCGCCCGGTTCGCAAGACGCAGCAGCATGGGCGAGCGCGTCACCATCGCGATCGCGACGCCTGACTGCTGCGCTGCCGAAAGCACGTTCAGCAGGGCGCCCTCACGCCTCTGGTCGAGAAAGGTGGTGGGCTGGTCCAGCAGGATGACTTTCGGATGCCCATACAGCGCGCGCGCCAGGGCAATCTGTTTGCGAGCGCTTGCTGGCAACAAATCCGCCGAGTTCGATATCAGCGTCTGATACCCCTGCGGCAGGTCCATCACCAGCTCATGCAGACCGAGCTGCTGCGATATCCGATAGACCTCATCGAGGTTTCCCATCGGATCAAAGCGGCAGATGTTCTGGGTGACAGTTCCGGCCAGCAGGCCGGCCTCTTCACCGCAATATCCGATCGATCTGCCCCATTGCGCCTGAGGCCAGCGTTCGCGCGGGGCGCCGTCCAGGCTGACAAACCCGGCTTGTGGCAGGCGGGCGCCCGCCAGGATGGAGATCAGTACGGATTTGCCGGCTCCGGCTTTGCCGTTCACAAGAACGGCTTCGCCCGGCTGTATCCGGAAGTTGCCCTGAACAAGAACCGGGCGTTTTCCGAAATCGCTGAACGCGATTCCGCTGGCTTCAAGAAAGCCTTTCGGTTCCGGCAGGTCGGGGCGTCTGCTGAGCGTTTTATCAGGACCGGTCAACTCCTCGACATTGTTGAAGGCGTGAACCGACCGGACAATGTTGTCCCAGCCGCCGATCACCTGCTCAAGCGGTGACAGCGCTCGTCCCGAGATCATGGATGCCAGAAAGATCATGCCGCCCGACATGTCGCCCTGCAGCACCAGAAAGGCTCCCCAGCCCATGGTGATGACCTGGATTGACTGCCTGATTGCCTTGCTCAGCGCGTAGAGAAACGATGAAACCGCAGCGGCGTCATCTGCGGCGCGGAGCGCCTCGGACATGCGCAGGCCCCAGGTTGTCAGAAGACTTGGGATCATGCCAAGCGCCCGCACTTCGCCGCTGCGTGCAAACGCGCTCTGGGCGAAGCCGGCGGCTTCGGCTTCCGCCTTCTGGCTGATCTCGCGCCCTGCGGCTGTCAGCTTGAAGTTGAAATAGCCGGCGGTCGTCAACGCGCCAAGGCCTATGCAGGTCAGCAGGCAGATGGTCGGATGCACAAAAAACAGAAGCAGCAGGTAAAACGGAATGAACGGCAGGTCGAACAGACCGACAAAGACTCTTGAGGCGAGAAACTGCCGCGCCATGGCGAAGTCGCGGATATAGGAAGGCGCACCATTGGCCGCGTTGGGCTCGCCAAGCCGGGCAAAAAGCTTGCGCGACACCGAGACCGCATAAACCGCTGAAAGCCTTTGGGAAACCCGCCCTCTGACGGTTTCGCCAACGGCAAAGACACAAAGCATGAAAAGCACGATCAGGCTTATCGAAACCAGCGTGCCAACCGACCCCGAAGACAGAACCCTGTCATAGACTTGCATCATGTGAAACGAGGGCGCGAGCGCGACAACATTTACCAGAATAGAATAGCCCAAAAGGCTTCGCGCATGACTTCGGCCGCCGCGGCGAAGGAAACCTGCGAGCTTGAGCAAGAAATCGCGGCTCGTTGTTGCTGTTGACTGACTGGAACCCACTGAGTTCACCCCCGGACGCATACTTGTTGTCCGGTCTAGCATCGCTTCGATTAAATCAAGGTTAACCATGCCGGAAGGCTGCAACCTGCCTTGCCGGGGCGGTTTCGTTCGCCTGCCTGGTGGAGCGGCTGCATCAGCGCCTGAATGTATAAAATGCGAGATATTAATGGTTAACCGGAGATTTACTTTTCTGACAATCCAAAAAAATTTACGAATACATCAATCTGTAATTGTATCTGCGGGTGCAAAATCACAAACCGCTTGCGTGGAACAGTATTTCTATCCGCAAGTAAATGGGGCGAAATGTCCGTGATGTTCGCGTTCGAATTCGAATGAACGTGATCATGATGATGAAGATGTTATGGGGGCGCTGGTGACGAAGAGATATCAGATTACACATGTTTCGATTGGGCTTTTTACTGTCGGGTTGACCGCTTTGATCGCGGGATCCGGGAAGGCGCTGTCCCACGGCATCTTCCAGAACGGGTCACTTCAGAGCATCTGCGGATCAGACATGACGCTGGATCAGGCAATCTGGCTCCTGCAGAACAGCCAGCATTGCTGGGGCTGTCCCGTGGCGTTGGCGGGCCTGGGACTCATGACCGCATCGCTCCTGCTTCGCACGCGCCCGGACCGGTCAGACGCCGCCGGAAGCGCTGCAATGCGGTTTGGTCTTCAGACCTCCTGAATCCCGCATCGCTTATCCCGAATTTCTAATTTTCCAGACGAAGAGACAAAACCATGGCTCAAGTTGAACAAAGCTCAATTGACAATGAACAAATCGATGGCGCCTTCGCGCTCGCGGTTGATGTGCGTTTCGACAATCTAGGCAGCAGCAGCGGACAGAAGGTTTTTGAACTCTCAAGCGGGGATGGCGCAGACAAGATCTGGTTCGGTCAGATTGGCACGGGCAGCGACCTGGAATTTGTGCTTGTGCAGGACGGTGTCGAGTACCGGACCATCGCCAAAGGCGCCATCCAGGAAGGTGAACTGGTAACCTGGCGCATAGGGATCGATCCTGATGGCGTCATGCGGATCTCGAACGACACCGAAGTCATCGCCCAGGGCGCCGGCGTTGTTCCGAAGGACATCGATCGCCCGCTTGCCGCCTATGGCGAGGACATGGAAGGTTCGATCAGCGACCTGAAAATCGCCAATTACGGCAACCTCGCCGAACTCGATCCGACAAATCCGGACAGTCCCTGCGCCTTGACCGGTGAATCTGCCTGCCTGTGCGGCGTCTTGCGTCCGACCGACGAGCATGTCGAAGGGGAGCGCGGCTCGATTGTGATCTCCGACACGGACACTCAGGGAGATGGCGAGTGGAGCAACGTGGTTGCCCTTACCATCATTCCAATTCACGCGGTCGTCTTGCCGGACGGCAAGGTATTCACTTTCGGTTCCACAGAGGCCGGCGGCCAGGGCGGCGATTTCGTCTACAGCCTCTTCGATCCCGAGACCGGTGTTGAAAAGGTGCTGGAGAACACGACCGGAACCAACATTTTCTGCTCCAATCTGGCGCTTGACCCCGAAACCGGCAATGTCATCATTTTCGGCGGTGACGGAAACCGCAATGGTGGGGGAGGGATCTCCGGGATCGATTCGGTCACCGTGTTTGATTACCGGACCCAGACCATGAGCGAAGCAGAGCCGATGGACTATGCCCGTTGGTATCCAAGCAATATCACGCTTTCGAATGGTGACATCCTGGTGCTGGGTGGCCGCGACAAGGACTATCTCGGCTCAACCATCCCTGAAATCTATGACGGTGAAACCGGCACCTTCCGGCAGTTGACCGGCGCCGACATGCCCGACCTTTTCGGCGGCAGCGGCGGCAATCTGGACGAGAGCTGGTGGTACCCGCATGTCTGGGAGAACAGCAAGGGCGAAGTTATCGTTATCGAGGCATCCGGCAACGACATCTACCGGCTCGACACCGATGGTCTTGGATCCGTCGCAAAAATCGGTCAGACCGGATTTGAATCCTACAAACTCAACTCTTCTCTTCTCTACGGTAACGACAAGGTTGCAATAATTGGCGACGACGGCGGGATCTACACTGCCGACATCTCGGATCTTTCCACGGCGCCGGTCTTCACCAAGGTCGCCACGCTTGAAAACGCGCGCACCAATGCCACGATGATTTCGCTTCCCGATGGCCGTGTGCTTGTCGTTGGCGGATCGACGCCCTTTGGCGACAACACCGACCAGGGCAACGGTCTGACCAACGCGATCTATACTCCGACGATCTGGGATCCATCGGACAACTCTCTGGAGCAGGGCGAGGCGCAGGCACTGGCGCGGCTTTATCATTCCAGCGGGCTGCTGCTGCCCGATGGTTCGATTTGGTCAGGCGGCGGCGGAGCGCCCGGACCATTGGTCAACACCAATGTCGAATTCTTCCGTCCCGATTACATGTACGATGCAGACGGGAATCTCGCGCAGCGTCCGGAAATCACGGAAGCGCCGAAGAACATCGGCGCAGGTGACACCTTCCAGATCACCGTTGACGATTCATCCGATATCGAAATGCTGACGGCAATCCGGTCCGGCGGAATGACCCATGCCCGCAACTCGGACGCACGGTTCGTCGAGCTACAGTTCACTGTGGTCGATGCAACGACAATCGAAATCACCACACCCGACGCCTTCATTCTCGGACCCGGCGCATGGATGCTCTATGCCGTTGATGCCGCAGGCGTGCCATCCGAAGCCGCGATCGTCGGTGTCGACATGGCCGATATTGTCGAAACGCCGCCGCTTGAGCAGACAACACTGCAATATTACGGCATTGACCGCGAACAGATCACCGGCGCGTTTGAACTCACCGTCGAGGCCCGTTTTGACGACCTGGGCGCTGGTGAATGGCAACGCATATTCGACTTCGGCAACGGCCCGGCAAAAGACAATATCTGGTTGGGCCAGGTTGCCGGCACCAACGACATGCGCTTCGAGGTTTGGGTTGGCGGCACCAATTACGCGATCACCGCAGTGGGCGCGATCGAGGAGGGTGTCCGGGCTGACTGGAAAGTCTCCGTCGACGAATCCGGCTATATGCGGATGTGGAAAAACGGAGTGGCTGTGGCCGAAGCCCAGGGCGCGGTTCCGGCCGATGTCGAGCGCAGCCAGGACTTCATAGGCGATTCAAACTGGATCACCGACCAGCGGCTTGTCGGCGAAGTCCGGAACCTGGAGATCGAGAACGGCACTCCAGATCCGGATACGCCTCCGAAGGTTTCGGTTACTTCCACCGGCGATGTGGTTGAAGGGGCTGAGGGCGAAGATGGAACGCTGAACTTCGTGTTCTCGCTCAGCCATGTGACGACCGAGGATGTTGTGATCAATTACAACATACTGGGAAGCGCAACCGGTCCTGAATCCGTCACCATTGAAGCCGGTCAGAGTGAAGTGTCTGTCGCGCTCACCTTCACGGGAGATGACATTCAGGAGCTGGATGAGCTGGTAACAGTCGAGATTCTGAGCGCCACCAACGCCAGGCTCGGAAACAAGACCGACATTTCCGCCACCGCCACGATCCTCGATGATGATGTGCAGTCCACACCAGCGGGAATGTCCTTCTTCGCCGAAGCAATCGTGCGCTTTGACGATCTTGGCGGCGGCAACTGGCAGCGTGTCTTCGACTACGGCGACGGCCCCGACAACAACAATATCTGGCTTGGCCAGGTCGCCGGCAGCAACGAGATGCGCTTCGAGATCCTCGATGGTCCGACAAAATACGCCATCGAAGCTGTTGACGGAATCGTTGAAGGCGAAACCGCGCGCTGGACCGCACAGATCACCAGCGACGGCACCATGCAGCTGTTCAAGGATGGCGTGCTGGTGGCGGAAGGTGAAGGCATTGTGCCGCCGGATGTGGAGCGTCCGAGCAAGCTTGTCGGTTCCTCCAATTGGGGCGGGGACACGCCATTGATCGGCGAAGTGATTGCCATCACGGTCGATGAGGACGGAAGCGACGAGGTTGCCGCACCGGTGATCTCGATTGCGGCCCCCGCAGATGCACTGGAAGGCGCGGCGGGCGAGACCGGCACGCTGAGCTAT
>CAXBIE010000002.1:0-146562 GCA_963975635.1 uncultured Hoeflea sp.
ACGGACCCCAAGCTGGCCGAGCGAGCGTTGGAACAATTGCTGCGCCCAATCCAGGCACCGCTGCGCCTTGCCTCCATGTTTGGCGTGGTGTCGTCGTTGATCTGGGTGTTGCAGGCAGCGATTGTGGCGCTTGCAATTGGCGGGCTGCTTGCGCCTGCGCGCGAACCTGGCGCCGACATGGTCACAGCCGCAATTGCATTTGTCGCCTTGGGCGTTCTGCGCGCGTGTTTGACCTACTACGCAGAAGGTTTGCTGTTTGCCGCGGGCACAAGGGTGGTGACGGAAGCAAGGGAGGAAATTGTCCGACGTGAAATGCGGACAACCGGATCCGGAGGAGCAGGGTCCATTGCAGCGCTGGCCAGTGAAAAGCTTGATTTCATCGCTCCCTATATCACCCGTTACACTCCTGCCCGTTCGCGGGTCATGATCGTGCCATTGGTCATACTGGTACTTGGCTTCTGGTTTTCGTGGGCCGTCGGAGTGGTGCTGCTGGTGACCGGGCCATTGATCCCCGTCTTCATGGTGCTGGTCGGGATGGCCGCCGGGGAAGCGAGCAGGCGGCAGATGGCCGGTATTGGTTCGCTCAATGATCTCCTGATTGAGCGCTTGGCCGCGCTGGTCGACATCAGACTGCTTGATGCCGGGCCCTCGGTGATTTCCGATTTTGCCAGCGGCGCTGACCAGCTCAGGATGAGAACCATGAAGGTGTTGAGTATAGCTTTCCTGTCTTCGACGGTGCTGGAGCTTTTCGCCGCCATCGGCGTGGCGATGGTCGCGGTCTATGTCGGCTTTGCGCTGCTCGGCGCCATCGGATTCGGCAGTTACGGTCTGCCGCTGAGTCCCGCCGCGGGGATTTTTCTTTTGTTGCTGGCGCCGGATTTTTATCAGCCGTTGCGGGATTTGTCGGCTGCCTGGCATGACAAGGCTGCGGCGCTGGCAGTCGCAGGTGAACTCTCGGAATGGCGGGCGCAGACACCCCCGGTGATGCTTGGCGAAGGTGCCCGCACCGGGAAACTTCACGGACCTGCCGAAATCAGACTGCAGGGCGTTGCGGTTCAATTGGGCAGCAAGCTGATTCGCTTTCCCGACATGACCATAAGGGCGGGTGAGAGTGTTGCCCTGGTGGGCCCGTCCGGTGCGGGCAAGACGACGCTGCTGCGGCTCATTGCCGGTCTGGCAAGTCCGGTCGAGGGAGCGATCTATGTTTCGGGCAAAGAACTTGGCGCTGACACCGCAGATGCATGGCGGGCGCGGTTGGGCTGGATGCCGCAAGCTCCGCATTTTCTCAGCTCCAGCCTGGCCGACAATGTGAGTTTCGGGCAGGCTGGAGATCTCGACGGAGCCTTGGATGCTGCGGCGGTGGGGTCTGTTGTCGATGCGCTGCCCGGAGGAAAGCAAGCGCTTCTGGGTGAAACAGGCGGCGGGCTTTCGGGTGGCGAAGCGCGCCGGATCACGCTGGCGCGGGCGATTTTCGCGCGGCCTGACATCCTGCTTGCCGATGAGCCAACTGCCGATCTCGATCCGGAAACAGCCGGTATGGTGATGGCTGGAATACGCCAGCTCTCAGAGCGGGGGTGCAGTCTTGTCGTCGCCACGCATGATCGCGAGCTGGCCGCACGGATGGATCGGATCATCCGGATCGGAGCGGAGGCGTGAGTGCTTTGTGGCAGATTTTCCGGCTCATCCTGCGGGACCAGAAGACAGCACTGATGCGCGGTGCAGTGCTGAGTCTTGTCGTGTTGATCGCCGGTATTGCTCTGCTCGGTTTGTCGGGCTGGTTCATTACTGCTGCAGCGGCTGCAGGCCTGGCAGGCGCGGGGCTGGTTTTCGATGTGTTCCGGCCTTCGGCGATGGTGCGATTTCTGGCATTGGGCAGAACTGCTGCACGCTATGGCGAAAGGCTTTTGACCCATGACGCGACACTCAAGGCGCTGACATCGATCAGGGTACGGTTGCTGGAAGCCACTGTTTCCGCCCCGCATGATGCTTTGGTGCGTTTGCGCGGCCATCAGACGCTGAACCGTCTGATGGCGGATGTTGATGCGCTTGATGGCGTGCCGTTGCGGTTGATCCTGCCGATCGCGGCCGGCGCCGCAGCCCAGTTGCTGACATTTCTGGCGGTGTGGTGGTTGGTGGATCTTCGCATTGCGTTGTGGATTTTCGCGGGCTTTCTCGCGGCTTCGACGGTTACGCTGATTGCTGCCGCATGGACGGCTGCAGCGGCGTCACGGCAAGAAGAAGCCGCAGCCCAGGATTTTCGTTCCGGCTTCATAGATCTGATCCGGGCGCGCGGTGATCTTGCCGTTTACGGACAATTGGCCCGGCACGGGGAGGCCGTGCTGGCAAGTGACGCCAGTCGTCAAACAAGGCGCGTCAGGCTTGATCTGGTTGAACGGCGTGCCGGGTTTGCACTTTCTGTAACGGGAACAGTCGTGGCCTCGGGCGCGCTTGCCATCGGCATGGCGCTGGTTCAGGCTGGCACCATCACTCCCGCACTGGCAGCAATCGGCTTCTTTGCGTCGCTGGCGCTGATGGAGACCGTCGGCCCACTTCGACGCGCTATGGCCGATCTGGGACGCATGATGGTTGCCGCACAGCGGGTGGATGAAAACCTGTCAATGGCCGGCAATGACAGCAGTGGCTCTCTGTCCAGTGAAACCGCGCGTTTGCGGATCGAGAATCTGGCGTTCCGCCGGAGCAATGCCACGCGGCCTGTTCTGAGCGGGGTATCGCTGGAGCTTGGACCCGGAGAGAGCCTGGCCATTACCGGCGCAAGCGGATCCGGAAAGAGCACATTGCTGCTGCTTGCGGCCCGGCTTCTACCTGCCAGCCAAGGACGCATATCCGTGGGCGATGTGCGGCTTGAGGACTGGAGTGAGCGAGACTTGCGCTCGGTTCTTACCCTTGTTCCACAGCGCAGCGCCCTGATGGCAGGCTCAATCCGTGAGGCATTGCGGCTGGGAGCGCGCGATTCCACCGATGCCGAACTCTGGGGAGTGCTCGAGGCTGTTGCGCTGGCCAGCGTCATCCGCGCCAAAGGCGGGCTGGAAATGCAATTGGGGCCAATGGGAGCGGGACTTTCGGGTGGCGAAGCGCGGCGGCTGGTACTGGCGCGCAGCTTGCTGCGCTGCCCGAAATTGCTGTTGCTTGATGAACCCACCGAGGGACTGGATGAGGCGATGGCTCTGGCTGTTCTCGCCGGAATCCGTGCGTATCTTCCCGAGGCCGGTATCCTGACAGCTTCGCATCGCCCGGTTGAAATCAAATGGGCAGATCGTGTTATGGCTCTGGACCAATCCTGTCCGCAGGCAGAGGATGGTCTTTGACAAGCGGGGCGCGGCACAAAGGCGCATTTTCAATACAGCTTTATTGATCCAAATCAATGCTGCTGGTTTGATCCGGACATATTCGGGAACCTGCAGATATTTTCTGAGAGCACCAATCGTTCTCATTCACAGGAGCACAGCAAATGGAATTCGGGATCGTCGAGCTGTCACGGCTGCAGTTTGCCGTAACGGTCATGTATCACTTCCTCTTTGTTCCGCTGACGCTGGGGCTCTCGATCCTCGTGGCGATCATGGAAACGGTCTATGTGATGACCAACCGCCCGATATGGCGGCAGATGACCAAATTCTGGGGCTTGCTGTTCGGCATTAATTTCGCCCTCGGAGTTGCCACCGGCATTACCATGGAATTCCAGTTCGGGATGAACTGGAGCTATTACAGCCATTATGTCGGCGATATTTTCGGCGCGCCGCTGGCCATTGAAGGGCTGATGGCGTTCTTCCTTGAGGCAACCTTTGTCGGGCTGTTCTTTTTCGGTTGGGACAAGTTGAGCAAGGTCGCGCATCTGATCGTCGCTTGGCTGGTGGCGATCGGTTCGAACTTTTCTGCCCTGTGGATCCTGATCGCCAATGGCTGGATGCAGAACCCGGTCGGCGCTCAGTTCAACCCGATGACGATGCGCATGGAGATGACGGATTTCTTCGCGGTGCTGTTCAACGAAGTGGCGCAGGCGAAATTCGTTCACACGGTGTCGGCCGGTTATGTGACCGCGTCGGTCTTCGTGCTCGGCGTTTCCGCCTGGTATCTGCTGCGCGGGCGCCATATTGAGCTGGCCCGGCGCTCGATCACGGTGGCAGCAGCATTCGGGCTGGCGTCGGCTTTCTCCGTGGTGCTTTTGGGTGACGAATCTGGCTACAGCGCCACACACAGCCAGAAAATGAAACTGGCGGCCATCGAAGGCATGTGGGAGACAGAGCCGGCTCCGGCAGCTTTTACAGCCTTCGGTTTCCCCGATCAGGAAGCGCGCGAAACCCACTACGCCATCCACATTCCCTATGTGATGGGACTGATCGGTACGCGGTCTCTGACCACATCCATTCCTGGTATCGAAGAGCTTGAACGCCAGGCTGAGACCCGCATTCGGTCTGGCATGATTGCCTATGACGCGCTGATGCACATTCGTGAGGAGCGGGACAATGCTGATCCGGCTGAAACCGCGCGGTTCGAGGCGCACTCGGCCGATCTCGGTTTCGCGTTCCTCTTGAAGAAATATGTCGATGACCCCAGAGAGGCGACGCCCGAGCAAATCGTGCAGGCTGCCAATGACACCATCCCGACAGTCTGGCCATTGTTCTGGTCGTTCCGGATCATGGTGGCGCTGGGCTTCGGTTTCATTGCGACGATGGGCTACTTCTTCTGGCGTGCCTCGTTCAAGGGCATGAACTTCCCGCGGCCTGCGCTGCACCTGGCTGTCTGGATGATCCCGGCGCCATGGATTGCAGCTGAACTGGGCTGGTTTGTCGCCGAATATGGCCGGCAACCATGGACAGTGGACGGCGTGCTGCCCACGGCCATGTCGGTCTCGGCGCTGTCGATGACCGAGGTGGCGATTACGCTCGCTGGATTTGTCATCTTCTACACGGTGCTTTTCGTGATCGAGATGGGTCTGATGCTGAAATATATCCGCAAGGGCCCCTTTCAGGATGTTGAAGAAACCGAGGCCTGGGTTGCCAGACACACTGAACGGCTGGCCGGGCGGCGTAATGCCGACGCCATCGCCATGCCAGCGGAGTAAGACCGATGATCCTGCACACTTTAATCGACTATGATGTTCTTCGGGTGATCTGGTGGGGATTGCTCGGTGTCCTGCTGATCGGCTTTGCCATGACTGACGGCTTTGACATGGGCGTTGGCACATTGCTGCCGTTTGTTGCCAAAACCGATGCCGAACGCCGTGTGGCGATCAACACGGTGGGGCCGGTCTGGGAAGGCAACCAGGTCTGGTTCATCCTCGGCGGCGGGGCGATCTTCGCTGCATGGCCACCGCTCTATGCCGTCTCGTTTTCGGGCTTCTATCTGGCAATGTTCGTGGTGCTTGCGGCATTCATCGTGCGTCCGGTGGCTTTCAAATACCGCTCGAAGCGCGATGATGTGCGCTGGCGGACACGTTGGGACTGGGCCCTGTTTGCCAGCGGGGCGATCCCGGCTCTGCTGTTCGGTGTTGCTGTTGGCAATGTCATTCAGGGCGTGCCGTTTCACTTCACCGATGATTTGCACTCGATCTACGAGGGGGCCTGGTACACCAAGTTCATCGGCCTGCTGGATCCGTTCTCATTGCTGGCCGGCGTCGTGTCGTTGTCAATGCTGGTCATGCATGGTGGCGCATGGCTGACATTGAAAGCAGAAGGCAATGTCCGTGACCGGGCCCGCCGTTTCGGCTCCATCGCAGCTCTGGTCGCGGTCGCAGCCTACGCGCTGGCTGGTGTCTGGATGGCAGTTGGTATCGACGGCTACCGCATTGCCGGTGATTATGTGACCAGCGGTCCGTCCAATCCATTGCATTTCGAGGTGGAAAAGACTGCAAGCTGGCTGACCTCCTATTCCGATCGCCCGTGGATTGCCATCGCGCCGGTGATGGGCATTGTTGGCGGTCTGCTGACCTTTGCCGGGCTCAGGGCAGGACGTGAAATCTCGACATTGCTGGTTTCCAAGATGGCCATTCTTGGCGTGATCTCCTCTGTCGGCCTGACCATGTTCCCGTTCATCATGCCGTCCTCGTCCGATCCCGGGTCGTCGCTGACGGTCTGGAACAGCTCATCGTCGCATCTGACGCTGTTTGTGATGCTGGTCGCGACCGTGATCTTCATGCCGCTGATTCTGGTCTATACAGCATGGGTCTACAAAGTTCTCTGGGGCAAGGTCACCGAGGACGACGTCACTGACAATTCTCATTCCGTCTACTGATCAGGAGGATCAAGACATGTGGTATTTCGCCTGGTTGCTCGGACTTCCGCTGGCGGCAATGTTCGCCGTCGTCAACGCCATGTGGCTGGAGCTGCAGGAAGACAGCCGCATGATCAATGACCAAGGACACAATAAGGAAACAGGCAGCGCAAGACGTTGATCGCTTTTGTTGCCAGCAAGCCGTCCGGGACGCCGCTTCAAGCGTGGCGCTCTTTCCTGATCGGATCCCTAAAGTAACGTGTTGAATTTTCTGCTTGTCATCAAGCCGGCAAGTAATGCGGCAATCGGGTCATGCCGAACGCGACTGCACGCTGGTGTTGAATGGCATGCGCAAGGGTTGAGTTGCTATCCGAGTGAGGCTATCTGGTGTGCGCCACAGGCGGTATTTCCGCAAACACAAAGGCGTATTCACGCATGATCCCAGATTTCCTCGTCACCCATTCCGGCGGCTTTCATGCCGACGAATTGTTGTCCAGCGTCATCCTGACACGGCTTTTCCCAAAGGCGCGGGTGGTGCGCAGCCGGTCACCGGAGTGGATCACGCCAGCAACTGACCGGATCATCTATGATGTGGGTGGCGCCTATGATGCTGACGCGCGGATCTTTGATCATCATCAGCGTGGAGCACCGCTGCGTGAGGACGGGCAACCTTACAGCTCATTCGGGTTGATCTGGAAGCATTATGGCCGTGACTATCTTGCTGCCACGGGACTCCCGGAGGCGCATGTCGAGACCATTTTTGCGAGTTTCGACGCGAGTTTCGTGTTGCCAATCGACCTGATGGACAATGGGGCCATGAGCCCATCCGTTGCGGGACCGTTGGCGGTGCTGACATTGCCGGTTCTGCTGGAAACCCTGAAGCCTGTGTTCGATGAGCAAGATCCCGAAGCATTGGAGCGGGCGTTCGGCGATGCTCTGGCGATTGCCAGAAGCTTTCTTGAGGCCAAGATTGCAGGGAGTGCTGCAAAGCTGCGTGCAGAGGACATCGTGCTCAAGGCTGTCGCGGAAGCCGGCGAGAACAAGGTTCTGGAACTGCCCATGGGCATGCCATTTCGCTCTGCAGTGATGAAGTCAGGTGCGGATCATCTGCTGTTCGTGGTTCACCCGCGCGACAAGGACTGGTGCCTGGCCGGAATTCGCCGTGCCAATGAGGGGTTTGAGTTGCGTGCCGATTTGCCTTCGGCCTGGGCTGGCCTGACAAATGGCGAGCTGGAAAAGGCCTGCGGTGTGGAAGGGGCGAGCTTCTGCCACAATGGCCGCTTCATTGCCGCCGCCAAGACCCGCGAGGCAATCCTTGCCATGGCCCAGATCGCCGTTAAGGAAGCTGTGGCAACCCAGTAGAGGTTGGCTGGCTCCTTTAGCCTGTCTTGCTTGCAGCTCTGTCGGGTCTGCATGTTTGCAGCGCAGATAGCCCTTTGCTGAAAATGGGACTGGCATAATTCCGGTGCAAGGCCAGAGAGCCACATGGTGGCTGTCCCTGGTGGCCCCTGATCTTTACCGCGAGTGCATCGGCAGAGTGATGCCCTGGACGACACTCCGACTGGCGAGTTGCCCAAGCTTCAAGCACTGTCCTGTCGGTCGAATGATATGGCACGCAGTCAACTGTAGATGCGCTGATCCATCGGTGTGCGCGCAATCAGGTCGGTCAAGCCGGTCAGCATGGCCACTTCGGCGCGGTTCGGTTTGGAATGCGGGTTCCAGACCACATGCACATCGATGGCCGGTGGTGCTTCGTAGGGCGGCAAACGCCACAGCCGTCCGCGTTCGACATCCTCGCGCACCACATGCAGCGGCAGCGGGCCAATGCCGAGACCGGCTATGATCATGCGTTTCACCTCTTCGAGATTTGGGGACGTGCCGACGATGCGGGCCTCGAGCTGGGCTTCCGCGCGCATCTGAGCAACGGGCCGCAGCGCATCATCCATCTGATCGGTGACGAAGCTTACCGAGGAGTGGCCTGCGAGATCGGCAATGCTGATGCCCTCGCGGCCAAAAAGCGGATGAGTCGGACCGCAGAAAAGGCCAAAATACTCGCGAAACAGGCGCCGGTATTCGAGTTGCGGACTGCGTTCCATCACCAGGCAAATGGCAAGCGAGGCGCGGCGTGCGGCAATGGCGGTCAAGGCGCTGCGGCTTGCCATTGCCTCGATCGACAATGTGGCGCGGGGATGATCCTTGTGAAACTGGGTCAGGGTCTGGTCGAACAGGGGGCTGGTGACATGGCTGGCCATGACGATCCTGACATGCCCACTGACCTCGTCCTCGACATCCCGGATGGCGGTGCCAAGCCGCAGAATGGCGCCGTGTATGTCGATGGCCTCATCGTAAAGCAGGCGTCCGGCTGCGGTGAGCTCAAACCGTCCCGGTTTGCGGTTTATCAGCTGCTTGCCGAGTCTTTCTTCCAGACGCTTGAGAGCGCTGGAGACGGTGGGCTGTTTCAGGCTCAGGCGTTCTGCCGCTTCGGTAACCGAGCGGGAATCGGCAAGCACCAGGAAGGTGCGCAACAGGTTCCAGTCGAGATCACGGGCGAGACGTTCGGGCGGAGTGAGGCTGCTCATTTCACTATAGATATCATCTATAGTTAGAATATCAATTATCTATTTGATCAATGTCGTTTTCCGCAACATCATACGCTCAACAAGAACGCCGGGGAGCGTCGGGACCATGAGCATCGAACAACGCGAGGCGCGGCAGCCGTGGATTCTGCTGACTCCAGCACTGACGGCGATCGGGTTGTTGCTGATCGTGCCGTTGATCTTCATCGTCGTCTATTCGTTCTGGCTCAAGAGTGCTGCGGGCGCCGACACGCCGGGGTTTTTCCTCGACAATTGGCAGGAAGCACTGACTGACCCTTTCTACCGCGACATCTTGCTCAACACCTTGAAGATCGCAGCCCTCACCACGATCGCCTGTGCGCTTCTGGGATATCCGGCGGCCTTTTTCATTGCCCGGTCCCAGGGCAACAAGGTTGTGCTGCTGGTGCTGCTGATGCTGCCGTTCTGGATCAGCTACATCATCCGCACGATGAGCTGGATCAATATTCTGGGCGTCTCCGGTGCGCTCAATTCGGCGATGATCTGGCTCGGGATCATCAACGAACCGATTCAGATGCTTTACAACGAAACCACGGTGATCCTCGGACTGGTGCATTTCCTGCTGCCCTTCATGGTGCTCAATATTTTCGTCAGTCTCGACGGCATCGATACCAACCTCGAAGACGCGGCATCCTCGCTTGGCGCAACCCGCTGGCAGGGCTTCCTGCAGGTGACATTGCCATTGTCGCTGCCTGGACTGGCCGCGGGCGGGCTGCTGTGTTTCGTGCTGTCTGCGGGAACCTACATCACGCCTGTCATTCTCGGCGGGCCGCGGGATGCGATGTTCGCCAATCTTGTCTACGAGGCCATTATCCGGCAGCTCAACTGGCCGCTGGGCTCGGCGCTGTCGCTGCTTCTGCTCGTCGTACTCGGGGTACTGGTGGTCATCTACAATCGCTATCTCGGCATGGCGCAACTGGCGAAGGGATTGGGCTGATGGGCTGGCGTCTGATCCGGACTTACACGATCCTGGTTTATCTCTTCATGTTCCTGCCGATAGCGGTGGTGGTGCTGTTGTCATTCAACGCCAACCAGTTCGGCAGCTTCCCGATGACCGGATTGTCGACGCGCTGGTTCGAAGTGCTGTGGAACAATGACGCCATCATGCGGGCCTTCAAGACCTCAATCGTGCTCGGGCTGATGACGGCGGTGATCTCGACCATACTTGGCGTATTGGCCAGCCTGGCGCTGGTCCGCTACCAGATTCCGGGCCGGAACCTGATCACCACGCTGCTGATCGCGCCGATTCTGGTGCCGGAAGTGGTGCTCGCGGTGGCACTGCTGCTGTTTCTCAATTTTCTGAATATCGGCAAGAGTTTTACATTGTTGCTGGCGGGTCATGTGATCTTCACGCTGCCTTTCGTCATCCTCGTGGTGCAGGCGCGGCTGGTCAGCATTCGCCGCGATGTGGAGGAGGCCGCGCTGAGCCTTGGCGCTTCGCCGATGCAGACCTTCTTCACGATTACGCTTCCGCAGCTGATGCCGGCGGTGGCGGCGGGCGGATTGTTTGCCTTTACCATCAGCTTTGACGACATCACCGGGACGCTGTTCTGGAAGCCGGGCGGGATTGAAACCGTGCCGACACAGATTTTCTCGATGCTTCGCAATTCGATCTCTCCCGAGATCAATGCTCTTGGCACGGTCATCATCGTGCTGACGGTCGGGCTGCCGCTGATCGGTGCGGCCATCGCCCGGAAACTTGCAACAAAAAGCGGCGGATAAACCGCCCGTCTGAACCTGAACCAGAGTTGGAGAACAAGAATGGACGATACAAAACGCTATGAACGACTGCGCGAGCGGTTCCAGAACGGTGATATCAGCCGCCGCAAATTCTTCGGCCTTCTCGGCGCTGCGGGCGCTGCCTATGGCCTGCAAATGCCGTTTGCTCGGCAGGCGCTGGCGGCCGGTGATGTCACCCAGGTCCGGTTTGACGGCTGGGGTGGAGTGGTTTCCGAGGCCTTCCGCAAGCACGCTTTCGACCCCTACACCGCCAAGACCGGCATCAAGGTGATCGACGGCACGTTTCCCGGCGGTGACGAATATCTTGCCCTGGTGCGCGCAAGCCAGCCGGGTGAATACAACATCGCCCACCTGTCCGGGGTGTTTGACTATGCCCGCTACCACAGCTTTGACCTGACCAGCGAACTCAACCTCGCCAACATACCCAACATGGCCAATGTCATGCCGGCGCTGATGAATGCCTTCAAGTCGATCACGCCCGACAGCCTGAGTGCTGCGCCTTACGACTACGGCACCACGGGTCTTGCCTATAACCGCAAGTTCATTTCCGACGAGGAGATGAAGGAAAAGGGCGCCAAGATCCTCATCGACGAGAAGCACAAGGGCAAGATCGGCGGATGGAGCGATTGGCGCACCCGGATGTGGTACGCAGCGTTGCAGACCGGGCAGGATCCGAACAACATCGAAGACACGGAAGCAGCATGGGATGCTGTGCGCAAGCACCGCGACCTGGCGCTGAAATACTGGGCGTCGGGCGCCGAGCTGATGAGCCTGTTGGCGGAGGAGGAAATCCACGTCACCGAAGGCTGGTCCGGCCGCATCTTCGCGTTGCAGGAACAGGGACACGATATCGGCTACTACGACCCGCCGAACGGCTTTGGCTGGCAGGAATGCCTGTTCGTGCTCAAGGGCAGCCCGATGGCAGCCTGCGAAGAGCTGCTCAACTTCATGCTCGACAAGGACACCTCGATCGCCGTCGCCGAAGGCCAGAGCTATCCGCCGGCACTCGACCCGACAAAGGTCGATCTCGGCGCGAAGATTCCGAAGCTGCCGGCCTTTGATGCAACCGGTACGCTGTCCGGGCTGACCTTTGCCAACCCGGCCTACTGGAATGGCAACGAGGCGGACTGGTCCAAGGAATTCGGCCGCGTACAGCGCGGTTACTAAGCCAATCTCCGGCCCTGCCGTAAAGGCGGGGCCGGTCCTTTCCTCAACCGGAGGCATGCTGCCGTGAGCGCCGTATCCTTACGAAATATCGTCAAGCGCTTTGGCGACTACACTGCTGTGCACCAGATGTCGCTGGACATCACCGAGGGCAGCTTCATCACACTGCTCGGGCCGTCCGGGTGCGGCAAGACCACGACCTTGCGCATGATTGCCGGCCTGCTGGACCCCAGTGAAGGGGAGATTTCCATCAAGGGCAAGCGGGTCAATGATGTGCCGATCCACAAGCGCAATCTCGGTCTGGTGTTTCAGAACTACGCACTGTTTCCGCACAAGACGGTTGCCGAGAATGTTGCATTCGGTCTCAACTACCGCGATGTCGGCAAGGAAGACGCCAGGCGAAAAGTGGCCGAAGCGCTCGAACTGGTGCAATTGCCGGATCTGGGCGGGCGCTACCCGAAAGAACTTTCCGGCGGGCAGCAGCAGCGCATAGCGCTGGCGCGCGCCATCGTCATTGAACCCGACGTGTTGCTGCTTGACGAGCCGCTGTCGGCGCTCGATGCCAATCTTCGCGAAGACATGCGTGTCGAACTCAAGCGTATCCAGCAGAGCATCGGCGTTACCACGGTCTTCGTAACGCACGATCAGACCGAAGCGCTGGCGATGTCGGACCAGATCATTGTCATGTCGGAAGGCCGGGTCGAGCAGATCGGCGCGCCTGAAGAGGTCTACAACACACCGGCGAGCGAGTTTGTTGCGCAGTTTCTAGGAGCTTCCAATCTGCTGCCGGCAGATTGCGCCGGTGTGTCGAGCGATGAAATTGCAGTCGATCTGCCGGGATTTCCGCGCATTGCCATTCCCAAGGAGCGTGCCCCGAAGATCTCCGCTGCCGGTCCTGTCCGGCTGGTAATCCGCGCTGAAAAACTGACGCTGAAAGCTGCTGACGCTGCTGCAGACGGAAAATTGAGCGTCGAGGCGGTTGTTGAAAATGTCGATTATCAGGGGCAATCCGCGCGCTATTTCCTGCGTGTCGGAGAGCATCAGCTGCAGGCCATCAACATGATTGATGATCATCCTTACCCGATGGGCGCCAGGGTTGTCTTGCGCTTCCGGGACAAGGATTGCGCGGCATTGCCGGTGGAGGCGCATTCGTGAAACCTGAAAGCCATCTGTTTTACCAGACACGTTCGCGCCGGCCGGTACTGGCCGAAGCGCGCGGCGTCTATATGTGGGATGTCGACGGCAAACGCTATCTCGACGGCTCGTCAGGCGCGATGGTCAGCAATATCGGCCATTCCAATCCGCGGGTGCTCGATGCCATGCGGCGGCAGATGGAGAAATCCACCTTCGGCTACCGGCTGCATTTCGAAACGGAACCCAGCGAGCTGCTCGCGGCCAAGGTCGCGTCCCTTTCGCCAGCTGGGATGGAGAAAGTGTTCTTCGTGTCGGGCGGCTCGGAAGCGGTGGAAAGCGCCATCAAGCTGGCAAGGCAATATGCGGTGACTGTCGGTCAGAGCTCGCGCTGGAAGGTGATTTCGCGCGATCCGAGCTATCACGGTTCCACACTGGGGGCGCTGGCGCTGACGGGGTATGCGCCGCTGTCTGACCCTTTCGCGCCCATGATGCAGGCGATGCCGAAAATCCCGGCGCCACGGGCCTATCTCGATGGGCTGGACATCAATGACCCGGCGACCGGCGCCTATTACGCAGCGATGCTCGAGGCCAAAATTCTGGAGGAAGGCGCGGACAGCGTGCTGGCCTTTATCGTCGAGCCAATCGGCGGCGCATCGACCGGCGCGCTGGTGCCGCCGGCCGGTTACATGCAGGCAGTTCGCGAGATCTGTGATCGATATGGCGTGTTGCTGATCCATGACGAAGTGATGTCGGGCGGGGGGCGCACGGGCAAGTTCATGGGGGCGGAACACTTCGGAGCCGAGCCTGACATCATCGCAATCTCCAAAGGGTTCGGTGCAGGCTATGCGCCGCTTGGGGCAATGATTGCCCATGACCGGCTGATTGATCCGGTGCTGGATGCCGGCGGTTTTCTGCATGGTCACACCTATGCCGGCAATCCGCTGGCCTGTGCTGCAGGGCTTGCCGTGCTTGAGGAAATCGAAGCCGGTGACCTGATGAAGAATGCGAGCCGCATGGGCGGTTTGCTCAAGGCGCGGCTTCAGAACCTGATGCAGCGGTTCTCCTTCATCGGCGATGTGCGCGGGGAAGGTCTGCTGCTGGCCTTCGAGCTGGTGTCCGATCGTCAGACCATGCAGCCGCTGCCCAAGGCGCTTAATGCTTACAATGAGCTGGTGGAACTTGCTTATGCTGAAGGGCTGATCATCTATTCACGCCGCACCCGTGGCGGACTTGAGGGCGATCATTTCCTGGTCTGCCCGCCGATGATCATCACCGAAGGACAGGTTAATGAGATCATCGACATGTTGACCAACGCCCTGGACAAGTTTGCGGCCAGCGCCGGTCTCGCTGTCGAGACGGCCTGACGGAGAATTGCATGTCGAAGATTATCATCTCCTGCGCCGTGACCGGCTCGATTCACACGCCATCCATGTCGCCCTACCTGCCGGTGACGGCGGAGGCGATTGCCGAGCAGGCAATCGGCGCGGCCGAGGCAGGCGCCGCAATCCTGCATCTGCATGCCCGTGATCCCCTGACCGGTCAGCCTTCGGCGTCTCTGGAACACTACATGGCGTTCCTTCCCGTGATCAAGAAGGGAACCGAAGCGGTGATAAACCTCACTACCGGCGGCAGCGCGGTGATGACGCTGGAGCAGCGGCTGGCCGGGCCGCTGGCGGCAAAGCCTGAAATGTGTTCGCTCAACATGGGCTCAATGAATTTCGCGCTCTATCCGATGCTTGGCAAACGCACGGAGTGGCTGCATGACTGGGAAGAGCCATTCCTGCGCAATTCCGACGATCTGGTGTTCAAGAACACGCCGCGCGACATTGAGGGTGTGCTGAGGCAGATGGGGCAGCAGCGCGGCGCGCGGTTCGAGTTTGAATGCTACGACATCAGCCATCTCTACATGCTCAGGCACTTTGTCGACCGGGGGCTGATCGAGACGCCGATGTTCATCCAGTTCGTCATGGGTGTGTTGGGAGGTATCCCGGCGGAACCGGATCATCTGGCTTATCTCAAGCAGACAGCGGACAGCCTGTTTGGCGATGACTACATGTTCTCGGTTCTGGCCGCCGGACGTCAGCAGATGGCGATGGCCAAAATCGGCGCAACGATGGGTGGGCATGTGCGGGTGGGGCTGGAAGACAATCTCTATATCGCGCGCGGTCAATTGGCCAAATCCAATGCCGAACAGGTGGAGATGGTGCGCGATATCGTCGAATCTGTCGGCCGTAGCGTGGCGACGCCTGATGAAGCGCGGGAGATGCTCGGTTTGAAAGGCAAAGATAATGTGGGATTTTGAGTGTGAATGAGATCAACATCAGACCGGCGGTGCCTGACGATGTGGCTGCGCTGAACAGTGCGTTGGGCCAGCTGTCGGCCGATATGGGAGACGCGCATGCGGCCAGTGATGCTGATATCGCTCGGTTTTGTTTCGGGCCGTCGCCGGTTTTCCACGCGCTTCTGGCGGAAACCGCAGATGGCAGCATTGTCGGTGTGGCGGCCTTTTCACCGTTCTTCTCCACGGTGTACGGATCCGTCGGGATCTATGTCTCGGACCTCTGGGTGTCTGAGCAGGCCCGCAGCCGAAAGCTCGGGCACCGAATCCTCGCAGCGGTGCGGGCATTTGGACTGGATGCCTGGGATGCGAGCTTCATTCGGCTCGGTGTCTACCATGACAACCCGAGGGCCCGCGCCTTTTACGAGCGTCTGGGGTTCGTATCAGCAGACGATACCGAATTCATGATGCTGGCCGGCAAAGCGCTCGAATCCTTGGGAGAACATGCATGAAGGCCATTTTTGATGAGCGCCAATGGGCGCATGATCCCAAACACTTCATGGCGAATGGCCGGCTGTCCGCCAATCCCGAGCAACCGCAGCGGATCGAGGAACTCAGCCGCGGCGCCCGGGCTGCGGGGTGTGATTTCATCATGCCGTCCGATCATGGGATGGGGCCGATTGCGGAGATCCACTCGCCGGAATACCTGACTTTCCTCGAAACGATTCACGCCCGCTGGATCAGGACCGAGGGGGCTTCCGACGAAGTCATCCCCAACATTCATCCGGATCGACGGACTGTCAGCTATCCAAAGTCAGCGACCGGGCAGTCCGGTTTTCACCAGGCTGACACGTCGTGTCCGATTGCTGCGGGCACCTGGCAATCAGCTTACTGGTCGGCGCAGTCGGCGCTCAGTGCTGTGGATATGGTTCTTGGCGGAGAGCCTGCAGCTTACGCATTGTGCCGTCCGCCCGGGCACCATGCATTCGGTGATCTGGCCGGCGGATTCTGTTTTCTCAACAATTCCGCGATTGCTGCACAGGCATTGCTTCGCGCCGGACGCCGTCCGGCGATCCTCGATGTCGACGTGCATCACGGCAATGGCACGCAAGGCATCTTCTATCATCGTCGTGATGTGCTGACCGTTTCCATCCATGCCGATCCGGCGCGGTTCTACCCGTTCTTCTGGGGCCACGCGGCAGAGCGCGGCGAGGGGGAGGGCATGGGCTACAACCTCAATCTGCCGCTGCCGCGCGGTACCGGCGATGCGGATTATATGGCGGCGCTGGAGATCGCTCTCAAGCGGGTGCGATCCTTTGGCGCTGATGCGATTGTGGTGGCCATGGGGCTGGATGCGCACGAGAATGATCCGTTCCATGGATTCAAGGTGACAACGCCGGGATTCGCCCAGATCGCCTCGGCGATTGCGGGACTGGATCTTCCCGCCATCATCGTGCAGGAAGGCGGTTATCTGTCGTCCGATCTGGGCGACAACCTGACAAGCTTTCTCAACGGATATCAGGCGGGATGAGCACAAACACAGACGTATTGGTGATTGGCGGCGGGATTGCCGGGATCAGCGCCGCCGCGCGGCTGGCGCCCGACGCCAGGGTTACCGTGCTCGAGGCCGAGCCGATGATAGGGCATCATTCCTCGGGGCGTTCTGCGGCGATTTTCATCCGCAATTACGGCAATGCCACGTTGCGGGCCTTGAATGCTGCATCGGCGCCGTTTCTGGCGTATCCGGACGGTATCTCCGAAACAAGCCTGCTGTCGCCGCGTGGCGAATTGCTGCTGGCAACGGATGAGGATCTCGCAAAGTTTGATGCCTATCTTGATGGCAGCGACGGGCTGGAGCGGTTGTCGGCGCAGCAGGCGCTTGAGCTGGTTCCGATCCTGCGGGAAGATGCCATCGCCGCCGCTGCGATCGAATGGGACGCGCAGGATATTGATGTCGACCGCATGCTGCAGGGATTTGCCCGCAAGTTGCGAAGCCTCGGCGGCGGCATCGTCACAGGTGCTCCGGTGCAGTCGATTGCGCGCCACGATGGTGTCTGGACTGTTGTGACACCCGCGGGGGAGTTCACGGCGCCGCTGCTGATCAATGCGGCCGGCGGCTGGGCCGACACTGTGGCGCAGATGGCCGGTGTCCGTACTTCGGGTCTGGCGCCCCTGCGCCGGTCGGCAGTGCTGATTCCCGCGCCCGAGGGCCATGACATCAATCGGTGGCCATTGTTCGCCAATGCCGGGGATCAATGGTACGCCAAACCGGAAGCCGGCAAGCTGATGATCTCGCCGGCAGATGAAGATCCGGTTGAAGCTCACGACGTGTGGGCAGACGACATGGTGATTGCCGAGGGGCTTCATAGGTATGAGCAAGCTGTGACCACTCCAGTCACACGGGTGGAGCATTCCTGGGCGGGCATGCGCACCTTTGCGCCGGACAGGACGCCGGTCGTCGGCTTCGCGCCGGACGCCGATGGCTTCTTCTGGCTTGCGGGGCAGGGTGGCTATGGCATGCAGACGGCCCCGGCCTTGTCGCAACTGGCTGCAGATTTGTGCCTCGGGCGGCTATCGCCATTGGCCCCGGCCGTAATAGAAGCGCTTAGCCCCGGACGGGCGGCACTGAATTTTCAACAGGGATAAAACACATGAGTGACATCAAACGCATCGAAACCGGCCCGCGCATGAGCCAGGCTGTTGTCCATGGCGGCGTCGTCTATCTGGCTGGCCAGGTTGGCACTGCCGGCGCCAGCATCACTGAGCAGACGCAGGTTATTCTTGCAAATGTCGATCGTCTGCTGGCTGAAGTTGGCTCGGACAAGACAAAGATCCTGCAGACCACCATCTGGCTGTCTTCAATGGATGATTTCGCCGAGATGAACGCAGTCTGGGATGCCTGGGTGCCGCAGGGCCATACGCCCGCACGCGCCGCCGGCGAATCCAAACTGGCGACACCGGATTACAACGTCGAAATACTCTGCATCGCAGCTGTTTGAGGCCAAGGACGGATCTTCTGCGCCAGTTACCCTGGCGTTTGGTGTTCTGGAACCAGCAGTCTGAGATCTGACAACAATGCCGCGCATCAACACGATGCGCGGCGTTTGCCTATGTAAATTGCGGAGAATTTCGGGGAAAGGCTCGCGGCTGCAACCGGTTCTGTGCCATGGTTTGTGTCTTCCCATGAAAGTGATTCCATGCCGCCATCCGAAAGCCGTGCCGAACCTGTGTTTGCCAGCAAAGCAACGAACGATCCGCTCGCCATCCTGAAACGGGTCTATGGCTACCCTGCCTTTCGCGGACGGCAGGCCGAGGTGGTCAACCAGGTCGTTTCGGGCGGTGATGCAGTGGTGCTGTTTCCCACCGGAGCCGGCAAGTCGCTGTGCTTCCAGATTCCTGCGCTGTGCAGGGACGGGGTTGGCATTGTTGTTTCTCCGCTGATTGCGCTGATGCGCGACCAGGTGGAAGCGCTCAAGCAGTTGGGTGTCCGCGCTGCGGCCCTGAATTCGTCGCTGACGCGTGAAGAGTTCATGGATGTGCGCAATGCGATCAGCAGCGGCGAGCTTGATCTTTTGTATGTGACGCCGGAGCGGATTGTCACGCCGGGTTTCAAGGACATGATCGGCAATGCCAAAATTGCGTTGTTTGCGATCGACGAGGCCCATTGCGTTTCGCAATGGGGGCATGACTTCCGTCCGGAATATCGCGAGCTTGGTCATCTCGCTGAGCATTATCCCGGTGTGCCGCGAATGGCGCTCACGGCGACGGCTGATCCACATACAAGAGAAGACATCATCGACAAGCTGGCGCTGCGCTCGGGCGAGGTGTTCACCACGTCGTTCGACCGTCCAAACATTGCCTACGAGATCGTTGAGCGGGATCAGGCGCGCCAGCAGCTGTTGCGTTTTCTGTCCCGCCACACGGGATCGAGCGGCATTGTCTATTGCCTCTCCCGCGCCAAGGTTGAGGACACGGCAGAATGGCTCAACAAACAGGGTATCCGGGCGAGGGCTTATCACGCCGGCATGGCGCGCGAGGTTCGTGACGCCAATCAGGATGCGTTCCTCAAGGAAGAAGGTCTCTGCCTCGTCGCCACGGTGGCCTTCGGCATGGGAATCGACAAGCCGAATGTCCGCTATGTCGCGCATCTGGATCTGCCCGGTTCGGTCGAGGCCTATTACCAGGAGACCGGTCGTGCCGGCCGCGACGGCCTGCCATCCGATGTCTGGATGGCCTACGGTATGGCCGATGTGATCCAGCGTGGCCGGATGATCGATGGTGGCGGGTCGGGTGAGGATATCAAGCGGGTCGAACGGGCCAAGCTCAATGCGCTGCTTGCTATCTGTGAAACCCCGGGCTGTCGGCGGCAGGCGATCCTTGCCCATTTCGGCGAGGCGCATCCGGGCAATTGCGGCAATTGCGACACATGTCAGAAGCCGGTTGAAACCTGGGACGGAACGGAGGCGGCGATCAAGGCATTGGCCGCCGTGTACCGGACCGGCGAACGCTTTGGCACCGGTCATCTGATCGATGTGCTGACAGGCAACGAGAACGACAAGACCAAGCGTTTTGGGCATGTCGACATGCCTGTCTTCGGAGCCGGAAGCGACATCCCCGCCAAGACCTGGCAATCGGTCTACCGGCAGTTGCTGGCCAGCGGACTGGTCAGTGTCGATCATGAAGCCTACGGGGCTCTGAAGCTGGAGCCCGAGGCGCGTGCGGTGTTCAAACGCGAGCGTGAAGTCCGGTTTCGCAAGGACCGCCCGACCAAGGGCAAGGCGGACAGACGCCAGTCAACGGGGTCGATGAACGCCAAATCTGCACTTGAAGAAGCGGATGTCGAACTGTTCGAAGCGCTTCGCGCCGCCCGCATGGCAATTGCCAAGGAGCTGGGAGTGCCGCCTTATGTGGTGTTCCCCGATACAACGCTGGTGGCATTCGCAACCAACCGCCCGGCCGATCATGACGCGCTGCTGGGCATATCCGGCGTCGGTCAGTCAAAGCTTGAACGCTATGGAGACAAATTTCTCGAAGTCATCGTGGCACATCAGAAATAGGCAGCGATGCCAGGTGAGGCTCCCGTTATCGCGTCTTGATGGCCGCGGTTGCCTGTCGGACGACTTCGGATATCTGGGTCAGCTGCTTGGCCAGTGGACTCGTCTTGCGCCATATCATTCCGATGGTGCGCGATGGCTGCGGGCTCTTGAAATGCGCGATCGAAACCGGGGCGGAACGGGTTTCGACCGATATGGCCATTTCCGGAATCAGAGTCACACCCAATCCAGCGCCGACCATCTGCACCAGAGTGGCCAGCGAACTTGCATCCAGCATCTCGCGCGGCCGGCTCGATTGTATGTTGCAAAAGGACAAGGCCTGGTCGCGAAAGCAGTGACCTTCCTCGAGCAGGAGCAGCTTCATCTCGCGCAGATCCTCGTGACCTGGCACCGGCTTGTCTTCGTCTCCAACCGGGCGCACCAAAACGAATTTTTCTTCAAACAATGCAATCTCGGTCAATGACGGTTCGGAAACCGGGAGCGCGACAACTGCCGCGTCGAGAAGCCCGTCAGCGAGCTCGCGAACCAGAATGGGTGTCAGAGACTCTCTGATCTGGATTTCGATGTTGCTGTTGGAAGCTGTCAGGTTGGTGATGATATCCGGCAGCAGATAAGGCGCGATAGTCGGGATCACGCCAATTCGCAAACGTCCGGCCAGATGATCGCGGGAGGCGCGTGCCAGCTCGCCCAGCTCATCAACGGAACGCAGGATACCACGCACCCGGACGGCAAATTCCTCTCCGAAGTTCGTCAGCCGGACGTGGCGGGCGCCGCGTTCGAAGAGCCCGGTTCCCAAGGTCTCCTCGAGCTCCCTGATCTGCACCGACAGGGCCGGCTGCGATATCGAGCAGGCGTGGGATGCACGTCCGAAGTGGCCATGTTGCGCCAGTGATTCAAAATACCGGAGCTGTTTAAGCGTCAAATTTCTCATAGTTTTAGTTTATCGCAACGATCAATAATTTCAACTTATATAAATGGCGCAATTGTTATATGTAAACGTCAGGAGATGGGGAGGGCTTAGCTTACAGCTTCGTAGCCTCTTCTCGATCTTGCGACTCATCGCACCCATGGCCGCTGGTCCTTCGTCAGACTTGAAGATGCAGGCGGTCCGGTTCGCGCGTGAATGTTGCTTGACCCACGAGATTTCCAGGATTTCATCAACAGATGAAGCCAATCAAAGCAGGTAGGATCGGAGACGAAAATGAACGCTATAGACAAAGTGAATAAATGCCCCGTTATGCATGGTGGCAACACCATTTCGGGCAGCACTGTCATGAGCTGGTGGCCGAAATCGCTCAATCTGGAAATTCTCCACCAGCATGACACCAAGACCAATCCTCTCGGCAAGGACTTCGACTATCGCGATGAGCTGAAGAAGCTCGATATCGAAGCCCTGAAAAAGGACATGCATGCCCTCCTGACCGACAGCCAGGACTGGTGGCCGGCGGACTATGGTCACTATGGCGGCCTGATGATCCGCCTGGCCTGGCATTCAGCCGGCTCCTACCGCCTGGCTGATGGCCGTGGCGGCGCCGGCGCCGGCAACATACGTTTTGCGCCCCTGAACTCCTGGCCTGACAACGGCAACCTCGACAAGGCCCGTCGTCTGCTGTGGCCGCTCAAGAAAAAATACGGTAATGCCGTCTCCTGGGCTGACCTGATCATCCTCGCCGGCACCATCGCCTACGAAAACATGGGCCTGAAGACATTCGGTTTCGGTTTCGGCCGCAATGACATCTGGCATCCGGAAATTGACACCTACTGGGGTGCCGAGAAGGAATGGCTGGCTCCGTCCGACAACCGCTACGAGGATGTCGCCAAGCCTGACACGATGGAAAACCCGCTCGCCGCCGTGCAGATGGGCCTCATCTACGTCAACCCGGAAGGTGTGAACGGCCAGTCCGACCCGCTGAAGACCGCCGCGCAGGTTCGCGAGACCTTTGCCCGCATGGCCATGGACGATGAGGAAACGGCCGCCCTGACCGCTGGTGGCCACACCGTCGGCAAAACCCACGGCAACGGTGACGCAGGCGCGCTGGGCGTGGAGCCCGAGGCCGCCGACGTCGAGAATATGGGCTTCGGCTGGATCAATCCGAACCTTGGCGGCAAGGCATCCAACGCGATTACCTCCGGCATCGAGGGTGCATGGACCACCAATCCGACCGTGTTCGACATGGGCTATTTCGAACTCCTGTTCGGCTACGAGTGGGAACTCGCCAAGAGCCCGGCTGGCGCCAACCAGTGGCAGCCCATCGGCATCAAGGAAGAGCACATGCCGGTGGATGCGACCGATCCGTCGATCCGCCGCATGCCGATCATGACCGACGCCGACATGGCCATGAAGATGGACCCGATTTACAACGCTATCTGCCAGAAGTTCATGGCCGATCCGGACTACTTCAGGGATGCCTTTGCACGCGCCTGGTTCAAGCTCACTCACCGCGACATGGGTCCGAAGGTTCGTTACGTCGGCCCGGACGTTCCAAGTGAAGAGCTGATCTGGATGGATCCGGTTCCTGCTGGCCCGAACAACTATGATGTCGGCGCCATCAAGTCGAAGATTGCGGCGTCCGGCCTGAGCGTTGCCGAGTTGGTTTCGACCGCCTGGGACAGCGCCCGCACCTATCGCGGTTCTGACATGCGCGGCGGCGCCAATGGCGCGCGTATCCGCCTGGCGCCACAAAAGGACTGGGAAGGCAATGAGCCGTCCCGTCTGGGTAAGGTCCTCGGTGTCCTGGAGCCGATCGCGGCCGAGTATGGTGCCAGCGTCGCCGACGTGATCGTGCTGGCCGGTAATGTCGGCGTCGAGCAGGCCGCCAAGGCCGCCGGCTACGATATCGCGGTGCCGTTTGCGCCCGGCCGTGGCGATGCGACCGACGAGATGACTGATGCGGCGTCCTTCGACGTGCTCGAACCGCTCGCTGACGGCTATCGCAACTGGCTCAAGAAGGACTATGTCGTCAGCTCCGAAGAGCTCATGCTCGACCGCACGCAGCTGATGGGGCTGACTGCGCCGGAAATGACGGTTCTGGTCGGCGGCATGCGCGTGCTTGGCGCTAATTTCGCCGGTACCAAGCATGGCGTCTTCACCGACCGTGAAGGCGCGCTGACCACAGACTTCTTCGTGAACCTGACCGACATGGGCAACACTTGGAATCCTGTTGACGGCGGCGTCTATGAGATCCGCGATCGCAAGACAGGTTCGGTCAAGTGGACAGCGACGCGTGTTGACCTCGTGTTCGGCTCGAATTCGATCCTGCGCGCCTACGCCGAGATTTACGCCCAGGACGAGTCTAATGGGAAGTTCGTCAACGATTTCGTTGCTGCCTGGACCAAGGTGATGAACGCAGATCGTTTCGATCTCGCCGCCTGATCGCATTATGAAATTGTTCGGGCGCGGATGGGGTTTTCCGTCCGCGCCCGAATTGCATTGCTCCAGGAGACTGTTTGGCCGGCACTGTCCGGGCTATATTTCGGTGCGGTCGGCAGCGACTGCCTCGTGCAATTTCCGCAGCAAATCCGGATTGGCTGACTGGACCCGGCTCCAGTTCGGAATGAATGGTGTTTCCATCGGGTTTTCGAGGAAGATCTGTCCGGCCGTGACAATATTGGCCGCGAACAGTTCGACGGCTTCTTCTTCCTGGTGCCGGTCGGTGTGTAGCCCGTTCATTATTGCATCGTTGTGATACATCTCGATCAGATCAAGGGCTGTCCGGTAGTAGGTCGCCTTGATGGTCCGGAAAGTTTCGTTGGTGAAGATCACACCATCGGTGGCGAGCTTGCGGAACAGGGCTTTGGAGATGTCGACCGACATGCGCGACAGGCCTTGGGTGGCATCTGCCTTGGACAGGTCCTGGTGCTTGTGGTCGTAGGCATCGGAAATATCCACCTGACATACCGAGCGATGCGACAGGTTTCGCCAGACTTCCGAAAGGACGCCGATCTCAAGTCCCCAGTCGGAGGGAATGCGCATGTCGGGCAGCATGCTCACCCGCATGGCGAATTCGCCGGCCAGCGGATAGCGGAAGCCCTTGAGGTACTCGATGTAATCGAGATGGCCGAAGACCTTTTGGATCGACAGCAACAGGGGCGAGACGAGCAGCCGCGAAACACGGCCATTGAGCTTGCCGTCGGCAATCCTTGGATAATAGCCCTTGCAGAACTGGTAGGGGAAGGCGGGATTGGTAACCGGGTAGACCAGACGGGCCAGCATCTCGCGGGAATAGGTGGTGATGTCGCAATCATGCAGTGCCACGACATCGGAATTCTGAGATGCCAGTGCGTAGCCGATGCAATACCAGACATTGCGGCCCTTGCCTGGTTCCTTGGGTGCAAGACCCGCTTCCTGCAACTGGTTGTCGATCGCCTTGAGCCGTGGCCCGTCGTTCCAGAGGATGTCGTGCTTCTGCGGCAAGCGGGAGAAATAGTCCCTGGCAAAACGGTATTGTTCCTCGGTCGCCTGATCGAGGCCGATGATGATGTGGTTGATGTAGGTTGCACCACTCAACTCATCGAGAATGTGCGAGAGCGCATCGCGGCCAAGCTCGGAAAACAAAGACGGCAGGATCAGGGTTATCTTGCGGTTGGCGGAGAATTGCCGCAGCTGGCCTTCCATCATTTCCAACGGCATTCGGGTCAGATTGTGGAGAGTTGCGACGCTGCCATTCTGGTGAAAATCGGCCATTTGAATTCCTATTTCTTCGCTGCTGTCTCAAGCAGTGACATGATGACTTCATTCCATCCTGCGGGACCGGCAGATGCCGCCCTGATGATGCGTCCGGCAGCTTCCCCGTCAAGTCGAGGCAGTTGTTGATGCGCCGGATTGGGGATGATGACGCCGAGATCAGCCTGCTCGATCATCGCCACATCATTTTGCGCATCTCCCAGCGCCACGACAAAGGCAGGTTTTCCGGCCTTGCTGTGGCGCTTGACGATTTCCATCATACGCTGCGCCTTGTTGCCGCCAAATGACACGGTGAGAAACCGTCCGCCTTGCTGCACCGTGAGGCCTGCAGCTCGAGCGGCGGCTACGAACTCATCCCGGCCCTGCTCGCTGCCCTGCCAAAGGCCGGGTTCGGAGAAACGGCGGATCTTGGCGTTCGCAGCATCCGCAAGTGGCAGACCGGTGCGGGCGGAGACCTCTTCGGTGCTCCAGTCGGCGAATCCCAGGTAATGCTGGCGCAGTGGACCGGGAATCTGGTTCAGCGCCTGCAGGAGTCGTTGATAGGTACCTTCGGATTGGTTGCCATCATCACGCGGTTCGAGGATGCCCGAGCCGTTCTCGACGATTGCCTCGCAGTGAGAAAAGCCCAGCTGGTCGCGCAAGGGGATAATCTCTGCCGCGGTTTTGCTCGAGGCCAGGATCAAAGGAACGCCCAGCTCGCGCAATCGGCCGAGTGCCGGCTCTGCCGCGCTGTGGGCGTAGGTTTCGTGGTCGAGAAGCGTGCCATCAAGGTCGGTGAAGACGATCAGGTTGCGGGCGAGGGGTGTATTCACGAAGCCATCATTGAGTTGCTAATCCAGCGGCACTGGTAGGGTGAAAACTCAATCTCGCCGGCGGTTCCGCTGATGTCCTCTCCCGATATCAGGTCGCTCCAGCTCGCGCCGCCGATCAGGTTGAGGGACATTATCGGGATCGTGACAGTCTGGTTCGTCAGATTGTGGATGGCAAAGATACTTTGCGAGCGGTCGAGACTCTGCCGCCAGAAGCCGAAAAACTGTTCGCCGAGCTGCAGCGTGAATTGTGTCGCGTTGGGATGAAATGCCGCCTGCTTCGATCTGGTTTTCAGCGTTTGCGTCAATGCGGTGAAGACTCGCGCATGTGTGCTGGCGGGATCATCGAGCTGTTCCAGCAAATCCGGATAATGCCAGCGGTGCCGGTTGATTGCCCGGTTGTGTCCGGTTTTTTCAACGCCCTCATGATCATTGCCGGTGGCCAGCAGGGAATGGATGTAGAAACCGGGAATGCCTTCCAGCCCCATGGCAATGATCTGGCTGCACAGGAAGCGTTCGATGTTCCACTCGTCAACGCCGTCGATGGTGCCCTTCAGCGCGTCGATCAGCGCGATGTTGATCTCGTAGGGCCGGGTGCCACCATCGGGCATCTTGCGCATCGAGAGCAGGCCGCCGAACTGCTGCACCGTGTCGATCACCCGTGCGATGTCCTCTTCGCTCAGCAGGCCCTCGGCCGGCCGCATGCCGATGCCGTCATGCGAGGCGGTGAAATTGAAATAGGCGCATCCAAGCTGCGCCGGCGGCATCGACATCTGCCATGTGTTGAGATGTTTCGATGTGCCGTGCAGCAGCGCATGAAGCAATAAGGGCGGCAGCGAGAAATTGTAGACCATGTGCGCTTCATTGCGATTGCCGAAATAGCTCAGGTTCTCGGCATTGGGCACGTTGGTCTCTGTGAGCAGCACCAGCGGCTCACGGGTGTAATCGGCAAGCAGCCGGATCAGCCGGACAATGTCGTGGGTCTGGCGCAAATGAATCGAAGGTGAGCCCACTTCCTTCCAGAGAAAGGCAATCGCATCGAGGCGCAGAGTCTGGACGCCCTTGGAGATGTGGAACCGGAGAATGCGCAGGAATTCGAACAGCACCTCCGGGTTGGAGAAGTCAAAATCGACCTGGTCATGGCTGAAGGTGCACCAGACGTGCCGCGCTCCGTTCGCGGTCTCTACCGGTCTGAGCAGAGCATGGGCGCGGGGGCGGACCACCATGGACAGATCGTCGTCAGGAGATGCTTCGAAGAAGAACTTGTCGTAAGGCTCGTGTCCGAGAAGATATTCATTGAAAAAGGTGCTCTGGCTCGAGCAATGATTGATCACGAGGTCTGACATCAACCGGAAATCGCTGGCTATGCGGCCGATATCTTCCCAGGCGCCCAGCCCGCTGTCGACGGCATAATAGTCTGTGATGGCGAAACCGTCGTCGGAGGTATAGGGGAAATAGGGCAGGATGTGCACACCGGTGGCGATGTCTTTGAGCCGGGTGTGGAGGAAGTCGAACAGCAGATCCAGCGGCTTGTGCTCGCCGTTTATGAACGTGTTGCCATAGGTAATGATGTAGCTGTCTTTTTCGTTCCACAGCGTGTTGGCAGGTACCCGCCCGCGCCGCTTCGGCTGTTCGTCATTGGGCCAGAATGCCGTTATGGTCTGTTCAAGCAATGCCGATTGATCGGCGTCCGGGTAGATTGATCGCAGTAGCATCTGCAATCCGTAGCGCAATCTTTTCGGGATTGGCTTGGGGAGTGTCGTCGGTATATTCGGCGTATCTGCATAAAAAACTTCCATGTCCAATTTTTATGCACATTTTGATTTTCTGGCAAGATGATTTGAGTTGATTTCCGGTCCTGGCGCTCCAGCCTGTGTCAGCAGTAGCTCTCGACACCAATTGACTGCTCGATCGAATAGCGGTTTCCGCTGGCGAAACCGGGCGGCAGAATTCGCTCGATTTCTGCGAGTTGGGATGGGTCAAGTTTGATGTCGACACCGCGCGCGCACTCTTCCAGATGGGCGGCCGAGCGGGTTCCGGGGATCGGGATCACATGCTCGCCGCGAGTGAGCAGCCAGGCGATTGCCAGAGCAACCGGTGTGGTGCCAATATCGCGGGCGTAGTCCTTGAACGGTGCCACGGCATTGATGTTGCGGGTGAGGTTGGGTTCGAGGAAGCGCGGATTCGCGGTGCGAAAATCTCCCTTTTCGAAAGTTGCACGGTCGGGTGCCTGAGCGCCGAACATGCCGCGGCCAAGCGGGCAGAAGGCGACGAAAGCGACGCCGAGCTCGTCGCAGGCCTGCACCATTCCGAGATCAGGCTGCCGGGTCCACAGGGAATACTCACTTTGCACCGCCATCACGGGGGCTGTTGCGTGAGCAAGACGGAGCGAGGCTGGGGCGATTTCGGAAAATCCGAAGCCGCCGATCTTTCCCTCGTGCCTCAGTTTCTCAAGCGTCTCCACAACCTCCTCGATGGGCCGGTCCGCTTCACGCCGATGAATGTAGAACAGGTTCGACATGATCAACGCCGAGTCGCTTGAGCGATGCTTCCAGTTCACCTCTGAGGTGTTCCGGTGCGTTGTTGAAGCTGCGTGTGCCGGTCGACGGATCGCGGCAAATGCCGGCCTTGGTGGCAATTCTGAAATGACCCGGATTTTGCCGGAGGTAGTTTCCAATGACCGTTTCGGAAACGCCCATGCCATAGACATTGGCCGTGTCGATCAGGTTGATGCCGAGATCCTTCGCTACGGCGAGGGTCTCGTGGCTTTCCTTTTCGCTGGTTGGGCCATAGGCCCCGGCGAAGTTCCAACACCCGAGCCCGATTGCCGAAACGCTGGGGCCGGCTTTTCCCAATTGTCTTTTTTCCATCCGGATTTTGTAGAGCCAAACTCTTGTACGGGCAATCCGAATCGAATGGCTCAACAGCCTGGGACCCGGCGGGCCCATTGCTGCCACTAAAAAGCCAGCCCTCGAAAGGACTGGCTCGATTGGCAGGTCGCGTGGTCCCGGCTCGGTTCAGGCCGCGCCGAGAACTTCCTTGACGCTGTCTGTCATCGCGATGATCACCGTGTCGGCCTCTGTCTTTGACAGGCAGAGCGGTGGTGCGAAGCCGATGATATCACCCTGCGGCATTGCGCGGGCAATGATATTGCGCTTGAGCAGGGCTGCGGCCACCTGCGGACCGATCTTCTTGCTCGGGTCGTAGAAGGCGCGGTCTGCCTTGTCTTCAACAAATTCGACCGCGCAGAGCATGCCCTCGCCGCGCACGTCTCCGACATGGGCGTGATCGCCAACAGCGTCTTTCATTGCCTGGTTGAAATAGGCGCCCATCTTGCCGGCATTGTCGACCAGGCCCATAGAATCAATCAGATTGAGGTTGGCGACACCAGCGGCAGCTCCGATCGGGTGGGCCGAATAGGTCCAGCCATGACCGATCGGGCCATTCTCGTCGGTGCCCTGTTCCAGCACCTTCCAGACCTTGTCGGAGATGATCGATCCGGACAGCGGCGCATAGGCCGAGGTCAGGCCCTTGGCGATTGTGATGATGTCGGATTCGATGCCGTAGTGATCGGAGCCGAACATGGTGCCGAGACGGCCAAAGCCGGTGACCACTTCATCGGCGATCATCAGGATGTCGTGCTTCTTCAGCACCTTCTGGATGGCTTCCCAGTACCCGGCCGGTGGTGGCACCAGGCCCCCGGTGCCAAGCAGCGGTTCGCCGATGAAAGCAGCAATCGTGTCAGCGCCTTCGCGCTCGATCAGAGCCTCGAGCTCGCTGACGCAATGGGCGACAAACTGTGCTTCGCTCTGGTTCAGATCGGCGCGGCGGAAATAGTCTGGCGCGATCGTGTGCTTGACCTGCGACAGCGGCAGATCGAACTTCTTGTGAAAGACTTCCAGGCCGGTCAGCGAACCGGTCATCAGACCGGAGCCGTGATAGCCGCGCCAGCGCGAGATGATTTTCTTCTTCTCGGGGCGGCCGAGAATGTTGTTGTAATACCATACCAGCTTGATGTTGGTCTCGTTGGCGTCCGAGCCGCCGAGGCCGAAATAGACCTTCGACATGTTCGACGGGGCCCGGTCGAGCACCATCTTGGACAGTGTGATAGAGGCCTCGGTGCCATGTCCGACATAGGCATGGTAATAGGCCAGTTCCCTGGCTTGGGCGGCAATCGCATCCTGAACCTCGGTGCGGCCATAGCCGACATTGACACAATAAAGCCCGGCAAATGCGTCGAGCAATCTGTTACCGTCGCGATCCTCGATGAACACGCCGTCGCCGCCGGTGACAATGCGTGACGGGCTTTCGCCGCGGGCGTGCTGGGCAAGATGGGTCGACGGGTGGAAGAAGTTCTCCCGGTCCCATTGAGACAGTTGGTCATTGGTCAGCATTGGTGTGTCCTTTTCAATGTGTGTCATGCCCAGTCGCGGCAGACGTATTTGACCTCTGTGAAGGCTTCCATGCCAAGGCGGGATCCTTCGCGTTCGAGGCCGGATTGTTTCATCCCGCCGAAGGGAATAGGTGCGCCGGTAACCTTGGTGCGGTTGACGGCAACCATACCGAATTGAAGTGCCCGGCTGGCGCGGTAAATCCTGCGCGGATCCTGTGTGTGCAGATAGGCAACCAGACCATACTCGGTATCGTTGGCTTTCTGCAGCACTTCTTCCTCCGTGTCGAATGCCGAAATGGCGGCCACGGGGCCGAAGGTCTCTTCGTGCATGATGAGCGCGTCGGCGGGGACATCAGCCAGCACCGTCGGCTCATAGAACAGAATTCCGGCCTTGTGACGGTTGCCGCCGATGAGCAGACGGGCGCCTTTGGCAAGAGCGTCCGCGACATGCTCTTCCTGCTTGGCTACCGCCTTTTCGTTCATCAGGGGACCCAGGTCCGGATCATCCATGCCGATGCCCACGGTCAGCTTTGCGGTCGCGCCGGCGAATTTTGTACAAAATGCATCGTAGACCGGGCGTTCGATGAAGAAGCGGTTGGTGCCAAGACAATCCTGGCCGGATGTTGCGAATTTTGCCTTGATGGCTTCAGCAACCGCTTGCCTGAGATCAGCATCGGCAAACACGATGAAAGGCGCATGGCCACCCAGTTCGAGCACCAGCCGTTTGACCGTGTCCGCACTCTGTCTGTAAAGCAGCTTTCCGATTTCGGTGGAGCCGGTGAAAGAAACCGCCCGGACCCGCTTGTCCTTCATCCAAGGCTCGACGACCACCGGTGCGCTTCCGGTGATGACATTGAAGACGCCTGCCGGAAAGCCGGCGCGCTCGGCAAGCTCGGCCAGGGCAAGGGCAGAAAACGGTGTTTCTGCGGATGGATGCGCCACGACGGTGCATCCGGCGGCAAGTGCTGCGGCTGCCTTGCGGGTGAGCATGGCGGAGGGGAAATTCCACGGTGTGATGAGGGCGGCGACGCCGACGGGTTCGCGCCAGATCTCGACTTCCGCGTCAGGCAGATGCGAGGTGACGCTTTCGATGTTAGGGCGCTTGGCCTCCTCGGCAAAAAACTCGACAAAGGATGCGCCGTATTCGATCTCGCCGCGGGCTTCGGAAATCGGCTTGCCCTGCTCGAGGGTCATGATTTGCGCGAGATCCTGCTTGTGTTCGAGCATCAGCTCGAACCAGCGGCGAAGAATGGCGGAGCGCTTTTGCGGCAGCATGGACGACCACGCGGCAAAGGCCTCCTGTGCCGCATCAATGGCTCCGGCGCTGTCCACGGCCGACAGGCTGGCGACATCGCCAAGATGACTGCCATCGGCAGGATTGGAGACCGCGAACATCTGGGCTGCAGCTCCTGCTGTCCAGCGTCCGCCGATATAGGAAAAGCCCCGGAACAGGGCGGGATCGGAAAGCTCGAACTGCGTCGTGTTGAATTTGGATTGAACAATGGACACTGCGATTGCTCCCGGGTTGGGTTGTCGTGCCCAGACTCTAGCCGTGTCCGTGGAGATGAATTCTCTGATGGCTATGCTTCTGCCAGAGGTTTCATCCATTGTTTCTCCGTTGGCAGGCTAATTCGTCTCCGGCGCCGCAGCGGTCAGAATGTCGAAAGGCGGAACTGTTGAATGCTTGACCGGCTTGGTGACGATGTAGGTGAAATAGCGCGCCAGCCCGGCGCGCCGTGCCAAAAGATCGTCAATCAGCCGCTGGTAACTGTCGATGTCGCGGGTGATGACATGCAGCAGATAATCAAAGCCGCCACCCAGCGCCCAGCACGACATGATCTCGTCATAGCCGTCGATGGCCTGCTCGAAGGCCTGGAATGTGGTGGAGCGGTGGTTTTCCAGTTCGATCATGACGAAGACCGAGACCTGCGGTCCCACATGCTTCAATTCAATGTCGGCATGATAGCCGGAAATGATGCCGGCCTTCTCCAGCCGGCTCAAGCGTTCCCAGCAGGGTGTCGGGCTGAGATTGACGCGCTTTGCCAGATCGGATTTGGAAATCCGGCCTTCCCGCGACAGTGTTGCGAGGATCTTTATGTCACGGTCATCGAGTTTGATTGAGGCCATGGGTGGACTTTTGATTGAGCCTTGAGGGGTTGTCAATTAATGTGATTAGGGTCATCAGTAAATCATGACAATCTGGCCCCCAAAACCGGGTGATCTCCGTCGTCCCGCCTACAGATCGCTTGCTGATACATTGGTACGAGCCGTTGATGCGGGTGAGTTGCGCAGTGGCGACCGGCTCCCGACCCACCGGAATCTTGCCTATGATCTGGAACTGAGCGTGCAGACGGTCAGCAGAGCCTATGACGAGCTGATCCGCCGCGGCGTCATCGCCGGCGAAGTCGGGCGTGGGACATTTGTCCGCGCGGGCCGCAGCGACACGAAGACTCCCTACGTTCCGGACAGCCAGAACGAGAAGTTTATTGATTTTTCAATCCTAATGCCGGTCTTCGAGGCAATGCATCTTGAAGAGATGCAAGGTGCATTGACGCGGTTGGGGGCCGATCTGCCAAGCTCGACCATCTCTGCCTTCCGGCCTTCCACCGCGCTGAAGAAATATACACCTGCCGCCGCCAAGTGGCTGACGCGTTGCGGCCTCGATCCGTCGGCTCAAGGCCTGCTGATGACCAATGGCAATACGTCGGCGATGACGATTGCCTTGATGACAGTGGCAAGTTCCGGGGATCTGATTGTCACGGAAGAGCTTGCGCATCACACCTTGAAAGCGCTGTCGCGCTATCTGGGAGTTCGAATACAGGGACTCGAGATTGATGCGGAGGGGGTTGTCCCCGCGGCATTCGAGGCGGCTTGCAGAAGATCGCAAGTCAAGGGGATATACCTGATGCCGAGCGGGCTGAACCCGCGTGCAGCCACGATGTCTGCCGCCAGACGTGCCGAACTGGTCGAAATTGCCCGGCGTCATGATGTGCTGATAATAGAGAACGATGCCTGGGGGCCGCTGCAACCAGGCAGGCCAAATCCGATAGCTGCAATGGCTCCAGAGCGGACCTTCTATTTCACCAGCCTGACCAAGTGCATCATGCCGGGATTGAGGTTCGGGTTCCTGACGATGCCCGAGGCTTTTGAATCGGCTACAGCCAACCGGCACCTTGTGACAAACTGGATGGCCACAGCTCTGATGGCGGAGATAGGCTGCCGCTGGATCGAGGATGGAACGGCGGAGCGCCTGCTGAACTGGCAGATGAATGCGCTGGGCAAACGCAATCAAGTGGCCGCGAAAATGCTTTCGAATATCCCGTTTCAAGCCAGCCCGAACGGCATGCATGTCTGGCTTCCGGTTCCGGGATCGTGGACCGAGGATGCCTTTGTGGCGCATGCACGGCTCAATGGTGTCGCGGTGGCGCCGGGCTCTGCCTTTGCAATGTCGGATAATGTGCGGCAGCAGGGCGTCCGCATCTGCCTGGGTGCTGAAACGGGCAAGACACTTGAGCGCGGTTTGAACGTCATATCACGGCTTGCCCGCAGCAATCCGGAGCCAGCCCTGCTCACCCTGTAAGCAACTGCCCCTCACAAGTTCCCGCAGAGCCTCAGCCATTGACTGCACAAAAGGTGCGATCGCGTGCAATGGCGGCTTGCAACAAAATTGTCATGATTTAATAATCACATTGACTCTTTATTGTCCTTGTTCAACTCTCGTCAAATCATAACAATAAAGAAGCGGGGGTGTTGATTTTTGCAATGCTCCACTCGCTCGCATGAGGGATGCCGGAAACCGTTTTCGTGAATGGCGATTGCCATGTCCCGGCACGCAACAATTTTAACCGGCCGGATGGCCGGCGCATCAACACGAGCAGACAATCAAAAGAGAGGAACCGACTATGAAATCGACATTCCGCAATTTTCTTGGTGGCGTTGCCGCCGTCGCTATGCTGGCCGGCGGCACGGTCGCCGCTCAGGCCGATGACTGGAAATACGCCTTTGAGGAATCCCTGACAGAGGTTCAGGGCGTTTACGCAACGAAGTTCAAGGAAGCTGTCGAGGCAAACTCCGATCACACGATCCAGCTGTTTCCCTATGGAACCCTGGGTGAATCCGCCGACATCATGGAGCAGGCGCAGGCCGGAATTCTCCAGTTTGTTGACCAGTCTCCCGGCTTTACCGGTGCGCTGATCCCTGAAGCGCAGGTGTTCTTCGTTCCCTATCTGCTGCCAACAGACCAGGCGCATCTGGCCCGGTTCTACAAGGAGAGCAAGGCGATCAACGAGGATTTCGAGGGTCTTTATGCCAACCAGGGACTTGAGCTTCTGGTGATGTTCCCTGAAGGCGAAGTGGCGATGACCACGAAGGAACCGGTCAAGACCTGTGCCGACCTCAATGAAGTCAAGTTCCGGGTCATGACCAATCCGCTGCTGGTTGAATCCTATAAGGCCTTCGGCGCAACCCCGACACCGCTTCCCTGGGGCGAAGTCTATGGCGGTCTGCAGACCAACATCATCCAGGGCCAGGAAAACCCGACCTTCTTCCTGTTCTCGACCGGCATCTACGAAGTGACCGATCACATTACCTATACCGGCCACAACAACTTCACGACCGCCGTGATGGCCAACAAGGACTTTTATGACGGTCTTGGCGATGCCGACAAGAAGGTGATCGAGGATGCTGCGGCATCAGCCTATGATTACATCGTCGAATACCAGAAGGGTCTCGCCGAAAGCGAGCTCAAGAAGATCAAGGAAGCCAAGCCCGAGATAACGGTGACCGTGCTTTCCGAAGAAGAGCGTGCCTGCTTCAAGGATGCGGCCGCAGAGGTCGAAGCCAAATTCATCGAGATGACCGGTGATAGCGGCAAAGCCATCCTTGATCAGCTGAAAGCTGACCTGGACGCCACCAAGAACTGATCCACTCAGGATCTAGGGTCCGAAAATTCCGAAGGCCACGTGGTTATGGCCTTCGGTCCGGGCAGCAACAAGCCGGGAGGCGATCTTGGACGATTTGAAGGAAACGAACCCGCATGAATCGTCACTTCCAGGTGTTCTGGGCGTGATCGATTCAACCATCAGCCGGGTGGAATCCGTTCTGCTTGCTGCCGGTGTCTTGCTGATGGCATTCAACACGGTGGCCAATGTTGTTGGCCGGTTCGTGTTTCAGTACAGCCTGTTTTTCTCCGAGGAACTCAACCGCATCCTGATCATCCTGATTACGTTCGCCGGCATCAGCTATGCCGCCCGGCAGGGGCGTCATATCCGGATGTCGGCAATCTATGATGCATTGCCGCCCCCGGCGCGCAAGGGTTTCATGGTGCTGATTGCGGCGGTCACCGCACTGACGATGTTCGCGCTTTGCTATTTTTCGGTCGGCTATATCACCAAGGTCGCGACTTCGGGACGCGTGCTGCCGTCACTGCAATTGCCGGTCTACTGGATCTTCCTCTGGGTGCCGGTCGGCTTCTTCATGACCGGCCTCCAATACGCGCTCACCGCGATCAAGAATCTGACCGCAAAAGACATCTATCTGTCGACCCGCGTGCTCGAGGGTTACGACGAAGACGAACTCGAGATTTGAGGGAAGACGTTCCATGGCACTGACCATTTTCCTGATCATGATCGTTCTGCTGTTGCTCGGCTTTCCGATGATGATCCCGCTGCTCGTCGCCACCTTTGTCGGCTTCCTCTTCATGTTCGGCGATATCGGCAAGATGGACTTCATGATTCAGCAGATCATGGCGGGCATTCGTCCCGCCTCGCTGATCGCGGTTCCGATGTTCATTCTTGCCGCCGACATCATGACACGGGGCCAGTCGGCCAACCGGCTGATCGACATGGTGATGAAGTTTGTCGGTCACGTCAAAGGCGGGCTGGCGGTCAGCACTGCTGCGGCCTGCACTCTGTTCGGGGCGGTATCCGGGTCGACCCAGGCAACTGTTGTTGCCGTCGGTTCGCCATTGCGGCCGCGCATGTTGAAAGCGGGCTACAAGGATTCCTTCGTGCTGGCGCTGATCATCAACGCGTCCGACATCGCGTTCCTGATCCCGCCCTCGATCGGCATGATCATCTATGGGGTGATTTCAAGCACCTCGATCTCGGAACTGTTTATCGCGGGCATAGGACCGGGGCTTTTGCTGCTGGTTCTGTTTTCTGCCTACAGCATGGCCTACGCCATCATCAACAAGGTGCCGACCGAGCCAAAAGCCAGCTGGGCCGAGCGGGGACAGGCGGTCAAGCGGGCAATATGGCCGCTTGGTTTTCCTGTGATCATTGTAGGTGGTATCTATGGCGGCATTTTCAGCCCGACCGAAGCTGCGGCGGCTTGCGTGCTTTACGCCATCATTCTCGAATTCGTCGTGTTCCGCTCGCTGGATCTGCCCGACATCTACCGCATCGCCAAATCGACAGGGCTGATCACCGCGGTGGTGTTCATTCTGGTTGGCGCGGGGGCAGCGTTTTCCTGGGTCATTTCGTTTGCCCAGGTGCCGCAGGCGATCCTGGCAGCTGTTGGTGTCGCCGACATGGGGCCGAAGGGCGTGCTGGCGGTGATCTCGATTGCCTTCTTCATCGGCTGCATGTTTGTCGACCCGATTGTGGTCATCCTGATCCTGGTTCCGATCTTCGCGCCTGTGGTCAAGACGGTCGGACTTGATCCGGTGCTGGTCGGCACCATCATTACGCTTCAGGTGGCGATTGGGTCAGCGACGCCACCGTTTGGCTGTGACATCTTCACGGCGATCGCCATTTTCAAGCGGCCCTATATCGAGGTCATTCGCGGTATCTTCCCGTTCACGATGATCCTGCTCTGCGTCTCCGTTGCCCTTATTTATTTCCCGCAAATCGCGCTGTTCCTTCGCGATCTGGCATTCCGGTAGGGGAGGATACGATGTTTGAACGAATACTTGTTGCGGTCGACGGGTCCGAGGGATCCAAAAAAGCCCTCAGAGTAGCTTCCAAGCTGCAGCAGACCTGCGGTGGCGAACTGCTACTTCTGACCGTGTACCGGCACCATTCGTTGCTGGAGGCTTCCATGTCGATGGTTCGCCCGGAGGATCCGCAAAGCCTTGACGACTCCATGCGTGCTTATGCCAAGGAGGTGGCCGAAGACGCCAAGACGATTGCAGCGGAGGCGGGTGCCGGCAAAGTACGAGCTTTCGTCAAGGGCGGCCAGCCGGCGCGTACCATCGTGAAATTCGGCGAAGAGCACAAAGCTGACCTGATCATTGTCGGCAGCCGTGGCCAGGGCGACATGCAGGGTTTTCTGCTCGGCAGTGTCTCGCATAAGGTGACAAGTCTGGCGGCGACCCCGGTGATGGTGGTCTGATAATTTTTTGGCAAGCAGGGGCGCTGAAGCGTCCCAAAGTGAAGGAGGGAGTTGGTGGATGAGCAGCATCAGTGTTTCACGATCAGACGAAACAGTCCGGCTCAACGATGCCGGCGCGACAGCGCGGTTCGGTCTCATCGCTCTTGCCACCGATCTCACCAGCGAACGCGACCTCTATCGCCAACTGCCGCAGGAGCATGTCTCGATTCACGTCACCCGTGTTGCGTTTGAAAACCCGACAACACCTGAAAATCTTCGGAAAATGGCCCCGCATCTGACGGAAGCCGCTCAACTGCTTGCGCCGCTGCAACCGTTGAAAGCGGTCTGCTACAGTTGCACTGCCGCCTCCGTGGCGATCGGTGACGATCCCGTCAGGGCATCTATCCATGCAGGCATGGGAGACGTTCCGGTGGTGACGCCATCGGGGGCTGCACGGATGGCGTTTGCGGCACTTGGCGTCCGGCGCATCGCTATCCTTACGCCTTACACGCTTGAAACCACCAAGCCGATGGCGGCTTATTTCATGAGCCACGGGATGGAGCTTTCAAATGTCGCCTGTCTCGGTCTCGAGGATGATCGCGATATGGCACGGGTCAGCGACCGGACAATTCTCAATGCGGCTCTTGCTGTTGATACCGCAGATGCAGAGGCGGTGTTCCTTTCCTGCACAGGCTTGCCCGCGATCAATGTCATTGCCGAGCTTGAAGCGCGGACCGGCAAACCGGTGGTCACGTCCAATCAGGCGAGTGCATGGATGATGGCACGCCTTGGCGGTTTTGCCGGTCACCGGCCGGCACAGTTTGGCAGGCTGTTTGACAGCGCCTTGCCAGATCATGCCTTTGGCGAGGCTGCATGACCATGTCCCAGCCCTTCGTCGATCTCGGTGAAATCGAGCGCGCCCGCGACGCCATTGCCTCCACCGTGCGGATGACGCCGGTCAATGTGTCGTCCTCGCTGTCAGACCTCGCCGGTGTTCCGGTGCATCTGAAGCTGGAACACACACAGCTGACCGGGAGCTTCAAACTGCGCGGAGCAACCAATGCGGTCGCGTCGCTCTCTGATGCCGAGAAAAGCCGCGGTGTGGCCGGTGTCTCGACCGGCAATCACGGGCGCGGGCTTGCCTATGCCGCCAGGGCCGCCGGTGTGAAGTGCATCATCTGCATGTCGCGGCTGGTTCCGCAGGCCAAGATCGACGGGATCAAGGCGCAAGGCGCGGAGGTTCGCATTGTCGGCAGTTCTCAGGACGAGGCGCAGGTGGAAGTCGATCGCCTTGTCGCGGAAGACGGCATGACCATGATCCCGCCCTTTGATCATCGCAAGGTGATTGCGGGACAAGGGACCCTTGGTCTGGAACTGCTTGAGCAGGTGTCTGATGTGGCCACGGTTCTTGTTCCGCTTTCTGGCGGTGGTTTGATTTCGGGTGTAGCCGCAGCGCTGAAAGCCAAGCGTCCCGACATTCGGATCGTCGGGATCTCGATGGAGCGCGGGGCAGCCATGCATGCCTGCCTGAAAGCCGGCAAGCCGGTGCTGGTCGAGGAGCTCGCCACGCTGGCTGACTCGCTCGGCGGCGGCATTGGTCTGGAAAACCAGCTGACATTTGCCATGACCCGGGATCTGGTCGACGACATCATTCTGGTCAGCGAAGCGGAGATCGCTGCCGCCATCAGGCATGTCTACTGGCAGGAACGCCAGATCATAGAAGGTTCCGGCTCCGTCGGCGTTGCGGCTCTGCTGACGGGCCGGATCGAAAGCGCAGGCCCGATTGCCGCCATTCTGAGTGGCGGCAACATCGACATGAAACAGCACCATCGCATCATCTCCGGCGAAGATGTCGATGTTACTCAAGAGGCGGCATAACATGACCCACATCAAGATCCTGACCGAGGCGGATTTGCGCAGCCTGGTGAAGCTGGATCTTGATGCCATTGATTGCGTCGAGCAGGCCTTTGCCGCTCTGGCGAGCGGTGAAGTGGTGATGCCGCCGATCCTCTCGATGGCGATTGCGCCGTTCAATGGCGAGGTGGATGTCAAGACGGCATTCGTGCCGGGCATCGGCAGTTTCGCCATCAAGATTTCTCCGGGCTTCTTCGACAATCCGAAAATCGGGCTGCCGAGCACGTCGGGATTGATGGTGCTGTTTTCGGCCAGGACTGGTATGCTCGAGGCGCTGTTGCTCGACAATGGCTATCTCACCGATGTGCGGACAGCCGCGGCCGGAGCCGTTGCCGCCCGCCATCTGTCGCGGCCTGATGTCTCGACCGCCTGTATCCTGGGTGCCGGCGCTCAGGGAAAGCTGCAGCTCAAGGCGCTTTGCCTGGTCCGTCCGATCAGCAGTGCAACCATCTGGGCGCGAGATGCCGACAAGGCGATTGCGGCGGCCACACAGATGACGCAGGAACTGGGAATTGAAGTGAGGGCCGCGACCGATCTCGCCGGCGCCGTGTCTGCGGCGGATGTGATTGTCACCACAACCCCGGCGGCGCAGCCGATCCTGCAGGCGCAGTGGTTGCGGCCGGGCCAGCACATTACAGCGATGGGTTCGGATCAGGAGCACAAGAACGAGCTCGATCCGGCTTGTGTCGGCAAGGCCGATCTCTACGTGCCCGACCGTCTGTCGCAAACCCGGGGTCTGGGCGAGCTGCGATCCGCTATCGCTGCAGGTGTCGTGCCGGCTGATGCGGAGTTTGCCGAACTCGGAATGATTGTTGCGGGAAAGGCCAAGGGCAGAATGTCCGGCAATGAAATCACCATCGCTGATCTGACCGGGACCGGCGTTCAGGATACCGCGATCGCAACATTCGCCAGCAGCCGTGCACTCGCCGCGAATGCTGGTACAGACTTTTCAAACTGAATTCCCACCAAGAAAGGAAAATCCCCCCGAATGTCCGCGCCAGTTCTCAATTTCAGCCGGGACGAATATTCTCAGCGCATCGCCAAGACGCGTACCGCCATGGCTGCCGCAGGTGTTGATGTCATCATCGTGTCGGATCCGTCCAACATGGCCTGGCTGACCGGCTATGACGGCTGGTCGTTTTATGTGCACCAGTGCGTGGTGGTGGGGCCTGATGGTGATCCTGTCTGGTTCGGCCGCGGCCAGGATGCAAATGGTGCACGGCGCACGGCATATCTGTCCGACAGCGACATCATCGGTTACGCGGATCACTATGTTCAATCGACCGAGCGGCATCCGATGGATTATCTCTCGGTCAAGCTTGAGGAGCGCGGATGGGGCAACAAGCGTATCGGCGTCGAGATGGACAATTACTGGTTTTCGGCGGCGGCCTATGCCGCGCTGCAGAAGCATCTGCCGAACGCAAAATTCTCCGATGTCACGGCACTGGTGAATTGGCAGCGGGCGGTCAAGTCGAACCAGGAGCTTGACTACATGCGCAAGGCGGCACGTCTTGTCGAGCGTATGCATCAGACGATCTTCGAGAAATGCGAGCCGGGGTACCGCAAGTGCGATCTGGTGGCCGACATCTATGAAGCCGGTCTGCGCTATGATGACGGGCTGGGGTTTGGCGGCGACTACCCGGCGATCGTGCCGTTGCTGCCCTCGGGCGCGGATGCGTCCGCGCCGCACCTGACCTGGGACGACCAGCCGATGAAGAGCGGCGAGGGCACGTTCTTCGAGATCGCAGGAGTCTACAAACGCTATCATTGCCCGCTGTCGCGGACGGTGTTCCTGGGTAAGCCGACGCAGACATTCATCGATGCGGAAAAGGCCGTGCTGGAAGGCATGGAAGCGGGACTTGAGGCGGCCAAGGCGGGCAATCTGTGCGAGGACATCGCCATCGCGTTCTTCTCGGTGCTCAACAAATACGGGATTACCAAGGACAACCGGACCGGCTATCCGATCGGTCTGTCCTATCCGCCGGATTGGGGCGAGCGCACCATGTCCCTGCGCCCCGGCGACAAGACCGTGCTTGAGGAAAACATGACGTTTCACTTCATGACCGGGTTGTGGATGGATGACTGGGGTTTTGAGATCACCGAGAGCATTGTTATCGGGGCGAACGGGCCCGAGTGCCTGGCCAACGTGCCGCGCCGTCTGCATGTGAAGGATTGACCGCAGATGCCAGGCAATCCAATTACACCGACAATTCCGCTCAATGAAGACGGAGTGCATCACGGATTTCTGCGTCTGCCTTACAGCCGCGATGATTCCGCCTGGGGATCGGTGATGATCCCCATCACCGTGATCAAGAACGGAATCGGGCCGTGTGCGCTTTTGACCGGCGCCAATCATGGCGATGAATATGAAGGTCCGGTCGCTTTGATGGATCTGGCGGTCTCGTTGAAGCCCGAGGACATCGAGGGCCGGGTGATCATCGTACCGGCCATGAACTATCCCGCATTCCGGTCGGGAACCCGCACTTCGCCGATTGACCGGGGCAACATGAACCGGTCATTTCCGGGGTCGCCAAGTGGTACAGTCACGGAAAAGATTGCGGACTATATCCAGACCGTCTTGTTGCCGGAAGCCAGTATCGTGCTCGACTTCCACTCAGGTGGCAGGACGCTGGATTTCATTCCCTTCGCATCCGCTCATGTACTGGAAAACAAGGAGCAGCAGGCCGCCTGTGTGGCCGCGGTGGAAGCCTTCAACGCACCCTACTCGATGATCATGCTCGAGATCGACAATGTCGGCATGTATGACACCAGCGTCGAGGATCAGGGCAAGACCTTTGTCACCACGGAACTGGGCGGTGGCGGCACCTCAACCGCGTTTTCGAACATGATCGCCAAGAAAGGCGTGCGAAATGTGCTCAAGCACGCCGGCATCATGAAGGGCGAACTGGAAATGTCTCCCTCGGTGATGCTCGACATGCCTGATGATGATTGCTTCGTCTTTTCCCAGGATGACGGCATGATTGAGGCGGTGAAAGACCTTGGCGAAGAGGTGAAACAAGGCGAGATCGTCGCCCGCGTCTGGCCTGTCGATCGAACGGGTAGATTGCCGGTGGATTATCGCGCCAGGCGCTCGGGGATCGTGGCATCGCGGCATTTTCCCGGCCTGGTCAAGTCTGGAGACTGCATGGTGGTTGTGGCCGTCAAGGTTTAGGCCTTCACTGGCTCAGCAGATGAGCTCAAAGAAAAACGCCCCGCCGGATCACCGGACGGGGCGTTTTGATATTCGGACCGGACTATTCTGTGCCGAAGGCCGTCGGATCAGCCGATACGGGCAGCAATGCTTTTCACCTTGCAGTAGCTCTTGAGACCTTCGATGCCCTTTTCCCGGCCGAAACCGGATTGCTTGTTTCCGCCAAACGGGACTTCGATGCCGCCGGCAAAATATTCGTTGATGTAAACCTGTCCGGCATCAATGTCGCGGGCGAGTTGATGGGCCTTGGCAAAATCAGCGGTGAACACACCGGCGACAAGACCGAAGCGGGTGCAATTGGCCAGATGCAGCGCGTGCTCCGCGTCATCGGCTTTCTGGACTGTGAGAACCGGACCGAAGATTTCTTCCTGCACCAGTTCATCATTCTCCGGCCGGTCGGCGACGATTGTCGGTTCGATGAAATAGCCCTTGCCGGATTCGGTGCTGGCGCAAGCCTGTCCGCCGCTGATGAACTCGGCTCCGCGCTCGCGCGCCCGGTCAAGAAATCCGAGAATCTTGTCGCGTTGGGCCGCGGAACTGACCGGTCCCATATCCGGCGAGCGAAGCCCATGGCCCAGTGAAATCGTCTTGGCCTTTTTGCCGAGCGCCTCTATAAAGCGGTCGTGAATTCCGGCTTCGATGACGAGGCGCGAACCGGCGGAGCAGATCTGCCCGGCGTGTTCGAAGATCGCGCCGGTGACATTGGCGATGGTGCTGTCAAAATTGCAGTCGTTGAGCACAATCACCGGCGATTTGCCTCCGAGCTCCATCACCGAACGGGTGACGTTGTCCGCACAGGCGCGCATCACGTGTCCGCCGGTCGCCACCGAGCCGGTGAAGGTGACATGATCAATGCCGGGACTGGCCACCAGCGGGGCGCCGGCTTCCGCGCCGGTGCCGGTGACCACATTGCAGACGCCAGCGGGCAATCCGGCCTCTACGAGCAGCTCCGCGAGCAGAAGCGCTGTGAACGGGCTTTGTTCGGCCGGCTTGGCGACGACGGTGCAGCCAGCAGCCAATGCCGGAGCCATGCCGCGGGCGGCGGTGGAAATCGGGAAGTTCCAGGGGATGATGTGGGCGGTGACGCCGACGGGTTCGAACTGGCTGAAGCCGACATAATCTGCAGGTAGCGGAAAAGTGCTTCCCTCCAGCTTGTCGCAGGCACCGGCATAATATTCGAACGTCCGTGCCGCCCCGGACACGTCGCCACGGGCTTCGCCGATCGGTTTGCCGCTGTCGAGGCATTCCACAATCGCCAGGCGTTCGCTGTTGCGGCGGATCAGCTCCGCAGTGCGGGCGAGGATGCGTCCGCGTTCGGCGGGCGGGGTGCAGCGCCAGACGGCAAATGCCTTGCGCGAACTGGAGACAGCGTCAGCGATATCATCGCCATCGCCGCGGGCGAAATCGGCGAAGGCTTCACCGCGGCCGGGATCTTCACTTTGCATGGTGCGGCCGCTGCGGGCGGCCTGGTAGGTGCCGTCGATGAAATGGCCATCAGGAAGCCGAAGGTCGGTGACGTCCGTGAGGTATTTCAGCAGGTTGTCGGGTGTTGTGAGCATGGGTCAGGCTCCCAGGGAACTGATCTGGTGTTTTGATTGCTCGAGCCATGCCGGGTTGATTTCGACGCCCCAGCCGGGTGCATTGGTAATCGTCGCCTTGCCGTCGACAATGGCATAGGGCGATTCAACAAAGAGACCGTCCTGCCATGGATAGTAGTCTTCACCCTCGATTGAAAATTCGAGATATTTTCCCGCATTCGGGATGGCGCGCAACATGTGCATCGTGAACAGTGTCACCATCGACCAGTTGGCGCAGTGCGGCGTGCAGGGAAGCCCGGCCTTGTGGGCCATGTCTGCGACCCGCAACGTGCGGGTGAGACCGCCGAGATAGCAGATATCGGGTTGAACGATGTCGACGGCCTTCATGTCAATCATCCAGCGCCAGTTTGGCAGCTCGCAATCCTGTTCGCCGCCGGTCACGTCGATGGACAAGGCTTCGGTGACCTGTTTGGTCTGCTCGTATTCCCAGTAGGGGCAAGGTTCCTCGAAATGGCTGATGCCGTTATCGATCAGGAGCTTGCCGATCTCGATGGCCTGAGCCGGTGAGTAGCAGGAATTGGCGTCAACCAGCAGGGCGACGCTGTTATCCATGGCGTTGCGCATGGTGGGGACGATTTCCTCGGTCCGTCCGGACCATTCGTCCTGACCCCGGCCGCATTCAGCGCCAATGCGGAACTTGAAGGCGTCGAAACCGAACTGGTCGCGCAAGCGGCTCAGCCGCGCAGCCTCGTCCTTGGGCGTGATGTCGCGTTTCATCGAGGAACCATAGGCGCGGACAGTGCCGGGCGTGCCGCCGATCAGCTCACAGACCGGCTTGCCTTCAAGGCGGCCGCGCAGATCCCACAGGGCTGTGTCGAGTCCGCCGAGCGCGCGCTTGACGTAGGAGCCGGGGAACTTGTGCTCTTTTTCGGGGATGAGATCGACAAGGTAATCGATATCGAGAGCGGATTGGCCCAACGCATAGGGCGCGACCTGCCGATGGACGATCTGTGCGGTGATATCCGCGTAATATGGCGCGACCTGACCCCAGCCAATGTCACCGGTATCGGTGGTGACCTTGACGAAGCAGACGAACTCGTTGGTGAATGTTTCGATGTGAGAGATTTTCATGTTTTGCTGATCCGTGCCGACATTTTTATAAACCGTAGCGGGAAGATTGGACTTACGATAAGGTCCAATCTCGCAAAGGTTCCAGACCAATTCAAACTGTGGTGGTCCGTCGTTCATGAAAACCAAGGCCGGAGCAATTCTTTCTTCGATCCGGATAGACCGGGATCAGGACAGGAAAATCAGCGTGCAACTCTATATGGGACTGCGCGACATCATCCTGTCGGGCGGATTGAATGGGGGCGAGCGGCTGCCGGCGACGCGGACGCTGGCAAGTGAGGTCGGTGTGTCGCGCACGACTGCGCTGGATGCGGTCAGCCGGCTGATATCGGAGGGGTTGCTGGAATCGCGCATCGGCGCCGGGACCTTCGTCAGCCATACCATGACGGGCCGGGCTCCGGTCAAGCCGAAGGCCGTGGGGGCGGAGAACGAGCGGCAACCGCGGCTGTCTCCGTCAACACTCCGCGCACGGCAATTGTTTGCAGAGCGGCGCCGGCTGCCGCATAAATCACAGGCCTTTGTCACGGCGCTTCCAGCGCTGAACGCTTTTCCGATGGCGCAGTGGGCGCGGCTTTCGGCGCGGCATCTGCGGTCGGACAGGGACGCCGTCATGGGGTATGGCAACCCATATGGCCTGCCGCGGCTTCGGGCCGCGATTGCCACCCATCTCAATGCGAGCCGGGGCATTCAGTGTGACCCCGAGCAGGTGTTCGTGGTCGGCGGCGCGCAGCAGGCGTTCTCGCTGATCGGCGGCATGTTGCTCGACCGGGGGGAGAAGGTCTGGTTTGAAAATCCCGGGGCCATTGGCGCGCGCAACGCCTTCATATCACAAGGTGCTGATCTGGTTCCGGTGGCGGTGGATGACGAGGGCATTGTGGTGGAGGACGGGCTGGCAAAGGCGCCGGATTTCCGGCTGGCCTTTGTTACGCCCTCTCACCAGCAGCCCCTGAGCAGGATTCTCAGTCTGGCGCGCCGGCTGGCATTGCTGGATGCAGCCGATCAGGCGGATGCCTTTATCGTCGAGGACGATTATGACGGTGATTTCTATTTCGGCGACCAGCCGCTGCCGACGCTCAAGAGCATCGATACCAATGGCCGGGTGATCTATGTCGGGACCTTCTCGAAGACGCTGTTTCCTTCATTGCGGCTCGGTTTCATGGTGGCGCCCGCCAGCATGGTGGATGCCATGTCGACGATCTTTTCCGCCGCGCTGAGCGGGGTGGCGACCTGGCCGCAGGCCATCGTTGCCGATTTCATCGATGAGGGCCACTTCGCCACGCACATCAGAACCATGCGGCAGCATTACAAGCGCCGGCACGAGATCTTGCACGAGCATGCCCGGCAGCTTGAACCGCACATGCAGATCCAGCGTGCGTCCGCAGGTTTTCACACGGTGGGGTATTTCAAGGACCCGAAGAGAGACGAGGCGACTTTTGTCAGCGCTGCGACAGCTGCCGGTCTTACCCTGTCAGGGATCGGGCGTTATTGTCTCGCTCCGATCGAACGCAAGGGAGTGGTCATTGGCTATGGAGCAGCCAGTGAAGCCGAAATCCGGCAGGGCCTGGACGTCATGGGGCTGTTGTTTTGCTGAGAAAGCGTTGTCCCGCTTCAGTTGGTCCGAGTCCGGTATGCAGTGGCTTGCGGTGTTCGACCTTGTTTGCAACAAGTGTTCAGCTGTCGCAAATTGGTATGGAAAATTATCTATAATGGATATGCGGCGCAGTCCAATGAGGGGCTACGCTTCTTGTCATCTGCGCGGGTTATAATCAATAATGCGCTGATATTCAGAGGGTTCAAAGGGAGTCTAATATGATCATGAAACTAGCAATGGCCGGGCTTTTGGCCACAACAGTTATGGCAGTCGCTCCGGCGCAGGCTGAGACCCTGCGTTTGTTGACATGGGGCTCCTATGCTCCTGACGAACTGGTGAAGAAGTTTGAAGCGGCAAATCCCGACATCACTGTCGAGGTGACTTTCTCGAACAACGAGGAAATGGTTGCCAAGCTGCGCGCCACTGGCGGCGCCGGTTTCGATCTGGCTCAGCCGAGCCATGACCGTATCTATGCTGTGCAGCAGGAATACAACATCTACAAGCCGCTTGATCTGTCAAAGATCAACACGGATGCAATGCAGGCCAAGCTGCTCGATGGCGTCAAGGCCAACACCACGATTGATGGCGAAGTCTATGCCGTGCCGCACCAGTGGGGCACATCCGGTCTGATGGCCAACAAGTCGATGGCACCGGACGTCAAGGCCTGGGGCGACCTTTGCGATCCGCAATACAAGGGCAAGACCTCGATGCGCCTGAAGCGCACCATCCTGCTCGGCATGGCGTTCGACATGGGTGAAGATCCGTTTGCAGCCTACGCCGATCTCGACAAGTATCAGGGCATTCTCGACAAGGTCGCCGACAAGCTGATCTCGTGCAAGGACAACCTCAAGGCCTACTGGAAGGGTGGTGACGACCTTTCGGCGATGATGATGTCTGGCGAAATCGTTGCGTCTGAAACCTGGGACTCGACTGCTTACAAGCTCTATGGCGAGAACAAGGACATCGTGTTCGTGCCGCCGAAGACCGGCGCGCTGGCCTGGATCGACACCTTCGCAATTCCGCGTAAGGGCGAAGCAGATGATGCCGCCTACAAGTGGATCAACTTCGTGCTCGAGCCCGAGAATGTGAAGATCATGTCGGCAAGCACCGGTGCCATTGCAGCGGTCAATGGTGGCAAGGATCTGTTGCCGGATGACAAGAAGGCTGCTGTCAATGCTGCCTTTACCGATGCTGACATCGACAACCTGAAGTTCTTCGCCAACATCCCGGCCGGGGTCGAGGACATGGAAGGCAAGACGCTTGAGAAGATCAAGGCTGCCACCGGCTCCGAGTAAGCCCGGCACCACGATTTTCTTTTCGTGACACGATGCGGCTGCCCTTTTCCAATCCGGGCAGCCGCATTGAAACCTTCAAAGACAGCTGACGTCACTGCACTGGGCACTCGATGCAATCAATGACCGAGAACGATTTGACAACCACCGAGAACGATCTGGAATGTGTTCAGGTCAAGAAACACTTTGGCTCGGTCCGAGCTGTTGATGACGTCTCTTTCGAGATTCCAAAGGGCTCGTTCTTTTCCATTCTTGGTCCGTCCGGATGTGGCAAGACCACTCTGATGCGGATGATTGCGGGATTTGAGTCCCCGACCTCCGGCGACATCCGGATCAAGGGCAAATCGGTGATCGGCACACCGCCGAACCGGCGCAATGTGAAGATGGTGTTTCAGCATCTCGCGCTGTTTCCGATGATGAATGTCTACGAGAATATCGCCTACGGCCTGCGCTGCGCGGGAGCCTCGAAAGAGGTGATCCGCACCAAGGTGCATGATGTTCTCGAACGTATTTCGCTGCCCGATGTTGCCAACCGCGAAATCACGCAGCTGTCGGGCGGCCAGAAGCAGCGCATTGCCATTGCCCGCTGCATGGTGCTGGACCCGGATGTGCTGCTGCTCGACGAACCGCTCGGCGCGCTCGACCTGAAGCTGCGCGAGGCCATGAAGATCGAGCTCAAGCTGCTGCAGCACCAGTTCGACACGACCTTTGTCTACATCACCCATGACCAGTCCGAGGCGCTGGTGATGTCGGACAATGTAGCGATCATGAACGAAGGCAAATTTGTCCAGATAGGCACGCCGCAGGACCTATATCATAACCCGTCAGCGGCTTTTGTTGCTGGTTTTGTCGGTGACACCAACCGGTGGGCTGGCAAGGTGACGCGGATTGAAAACGGCGCGGTTGAGGTTGCAACCGAAGCGGGGCTGACCATGCGCGGCTCTGTGCGTGGCGCAGGTGCTCCGGGCGTGGGCGATACCATTAGCGCTTTTGTCCGGCCCGAGTTCATTACCGCTGAAAAAGCCGGCGGCTCAACCAGGCCTGCTGATCCGACGCACAATGTGATCAACGGCAAGGTCGACAGCATCCTGTTCAACGGCGCCAACAGCCGTATCCTGGTCAGGGATGGTGCGGGAGAGCTGATTGAAGCCGATGTCGTGCTGACCGGCGGAACCCAGGATCTGAAGCCCAAAGATGACGTCATGCTTTCATGGTCGCCCGAGCAGACCATGAGCTTCAAGGTATGAGGACGATCCGATGATGCAGAGTGATATCAAGCGGCTGTCGCTTATTCTGCTGTTCGCACCGTTCGCGTTGTGGATTTTCCTGCTGATCATTCTTCCGCATCTGGGGATGTTCTATATCTCCGTGCAGGAAAAGGTCGGACCCCGGATGTATGAATTCGGGCTGGGCAACTACATCAATTTCTTCACCGAGCCGATCTACTGGAACACGCTGATCCGGACCGGGTCTATGTCGTTGCTGGTTACCGTGCTGGCGCTGCTGCTCGGATTTCCGATCGCTTATTACATCGCCAAAATCGCCGGCAACCGAACCCGCGGGGCTCTGTTCCTGATGTGCCTGATCCCGCTGTGGGTCAGTGACCTGATCCGGGCGTTCGGCTGGATCCTGTTGCTTCGCGAAACCGGCATCATTTCCAGCAGCCTGCAGTGGGCGGGTGTGATCAACACGCCGATCGAGTTTTTATACAATGATGCCGCGGTGATCATGGGGCTGGTCTACACGGTGATCCTGTTCATGATCGTGCCGCTGGTCTCGACGCTTGACGGCATGGACAATGCGATGATCGAGGCCGGCTACAATCTCGGCGGCAACGGCCCGACCGTGTTGCGCCGGATCATCATTCCCTATGCCATGCCGGGCATCGTTTCGGGTTGTATCGTGGTGTTCATGCTGACGGCCGGCAGCTACCTGACGCCGATCCTGCTGGGCGGCAAGAACTCGAGCTGGTTCACCGAGCAGATCTATGACCAGTTCATCACCCGCTACAACTGGGAATCGGGCGCGGCGTTCGGCTTCCTGCTGCTGGCATTCACATCGCTGGTGGTCTGGGGCGGGCTGAAGCTCTCGGGACAGACACTCAACTCCACGGTGGCGAGAAGCTGATGGCCATTAAACCCAACACCGCGTTTCTGACCAGCTACCGTGTCTATGTGGCTGCCTTCTTCATCTTTCTCGCGGCGCCGCTGGTGGCCGCGGGCATGTTCGCCTTCAACGATTCGGTCTTCCCCTCGCTGCCGTGGCAGGGTTTTACGCTTGACTGGTTCTTCAACGATACCGAACCGAAGCTCGGCATGTTTCACGACCGCAGGCTGTTGCGCGGGCTGTATTATTCCTTTGTCATTGCAGGCTTTGTATCGCTGCTGTCGGTATTCGTTGGTACCTGCAATGCCTTCCTGTTTGTGCGCTGCAAGTTTCCGGCCAAGGATTTCTTCTACATCATGATGGTGCTGCCGCTGGTTATTCCCGGCGTCATCCTGGGTATCTCGATCCTGTTGCTGGCCAGCAACATCGCCAATGGCGCGGAAGAGGCGCTGTCTCTGGATCTTGATTTCCTGCGGCCCGGTATCATTCTCGTGGTGCTGGGGCAGTTCTCCTTCATCACCACTATCACCTCGCTGGTGATCATCGCCCGGTTGAAGAAGTTTGATGAGTCGATGGAAGAAGCTGCATTCAATCTTGGCGCCAGCCGTGTGCGGGTACTCAGGACGATCACTCTGCCGTTCCTGTTCCCCGCGATGGCCGCCGCAGGCATCGTGGCTTTCCTGGTATCTTTCGAGAACTTCAACACCACGCTGTTTCTGGTTGGCTCCGAAGCGCCGTTGACGATCACCATGTATGACCGGATGGTCAAGGTCGGGTCGACACCGGTGCTCAATGCCGTGTCCTTCTTCCTGATGGTCGGCTCGGCATTGCTGGCCCTGGTCTCGGTGCTGGTGCAACGCGACAAACCCCAGACCTGAGTCTTAAACCAGAGCGCCAACCCTGAGAGTAGTCCAGCACGTGCAAACCTATGATTTCGTGATTGTCGGGGCAGGATCCGCCGGCTGCGTTCTCGCGAACCGATTGAGCGAGAATGGCAAGTACTCCGTTGCGCTGCTTGAGGCAGGTGGTCATGATCGGAATTTCAAGATCTGGATGCCAATCGGCTACGGCATGGCGTTTTACGACAAGCGCATCAACTGGATGTACCGGTCCGAGCCTGACCCGGGTACCGGAAATCGGGTCAGCTACTGGCCACGCGGCAAGGTGATCGGTGGATCGTCCTCGATCAACGCCATGGTCTATATTCGCGGGCACCATGGTGATTTCGATGACTGGGCGGCGATGGGCAATCCCGGCTGGGGCTGGAACGATGTGCTGCCGTATTTCAAGAAAAGCGAAACCAGTGACCAGGGCGGAAATGAATGGCGCGGTGACAGCGGGCCGGTCGCGGTGTCGACCATGGAGCGGGACCTGCATCCGACCTGCCAGAATTTCATCCGGGCGGGGGAAGAATGCGGGCTGAGTTACAATCCGGATTTCAATGCAGCCAGCAATGAAGGTGTCGGGCTTTACCAGAATACCGCCAGGGGCGGTTTTCGGATGTCTGCGGCGCGCGCCTATTTGCATCCGGCGAGGCGGCGGTCAAACCTGACTGTCATCACGCGGGCGCATGCGACGCGAATTCTGTTTGACGGGTCTCAAGCCACCGGTGTCGAATATATTCGCAACGGGAAGGCCGCGCAGGTGTATGCCGGTCGTGAAGTGATTGTCTCGGGCGGCTCGGTAAACTCGCCGCAACTGCTGATGTTGTCCGGCGTCGGTCCGGCTGAAACACTCAAGCGGCATGGCATCGACATTGTCCATGAACAGCGCAATGTGGGCCGGCACCTGCAGGATCATCTGTGCATCGATCACACCTACAAGGCCAAGGTCCGGACACTGAATGATGATCTGAGACCGCTTTACGGCAAGATGATGCATGGGTTGAACTATGTGCTCAGACGCAGGGGCCCGCTTTCGCTTGGCGTCAATCAGGCCGGTGGCTTCATCCGCACCCGGCCGGAGCTTGAGCGGCCCAACATGCAGCTCTATTTTTCACCGGTGAGCTATACCAAGGCGCCACCCGGCAAACGGCCGCTGATGAGCCCGGATCCGTTTTCGGGCGTCATCATGGGAACCCAGCCAACCCGGCCGACAAGCCGCGGATATCTGGATCTCAAGTCGGCAGATCCGTTCGATGCTCCGGCGATCCATCCCAATTATCTCTCGACCAATCATGATGTGGCCGAACAGCTCGAGGGCGCGCGGTTCCTGCGCAGGCTTGCCGATGCCCCAGCTTTTGCCGAAATCCTTGATGAAGAGATCCGGCCCGGGCGGCAGGTGGAGACGGACGAGGAGATGATTGCCGATATCCGTGCGCGGGCGGGAACGGTCTTTCACCCGGTCAGCACCTGTCGCATGGGTGAGAGTCCAGCCGACAGCGTCGTCAGTCCGCGGCTGCAAGTGCACGGGCTGGCAAATCTGCGTGTGATCGATGCTTCCGTCTTTCCGGCGGTCACGTCTGGAAACACCAATGCGCCGACAATAATGGTGGCGGAAAAAGGGGCTGACATGATCCTCTCCGACCACGCGGGATCCTGAGATGACACAAGACAGCGATTGCTTCAGCTCCGACTTCAAGCCTGCGCCCTACTGGTGGGACGCCAGCCCGCGCCCGGCCAATGATCTGACGAAACCTCGCGCGACTGCGGATGTGGTGATCATCGGGTCGGGCTATACCGGGCTGCATGCGGCGGTGCAGACGGCCCGGGCGGGACTCGATACAGTCGTCGTTGACGCCGAGGCTGCCGGGTTCGGTTGCTCAACCCGCAATGGCGGGCAGATTTCAACCAGTGTGAAGCCGTCCTATTCCACGCTTTGCCAACGCTATGGCGAAGCACAGGCGATCCAGATCCTCAAGGAGGGTCAGGCTTCGCTGCATCATGTGCGGGATTTCGTTTCTGAAGAGACCATCGATTGTAGTTTCAATGAGGTTGGACGTTTCCACGGTGCGCATACTGCACGCCAGTATGACAAGCTGGCACGTGAGTGCGACCACGGCCATCCCGGTTTTGAAACAGGAGCTTTCGCGGTTCCGCGCGACAACCAGCACAGCGAGCTGGGCACCGATGCCTATTATGGCGGTGTTGTCTTTCCGCGGCATTCGAGCATCGACCCGGGTAAATATCATGCCGGTTTGCTTGCTGTCGCGAAGACCGCGGGCGCGCATATCGTCAGCCAGTGCCGTGTGAATGATCTCGAGCGCGGAGCGAACGGCTTTGAGGTTTCCACCGAAAAAGGCCGGATTCGCGCCAACAAGGTGATCATCGCGACCAATGGTTACACCGGGCCGCTATCGCCCTGGCAGCAGCGGCGGGTGATCCCAATCGGATCCTACGTGATTGCCACGGAGGAGATTCCGGCCGAGACCATGGACCGGCTGTTTCCGACCAACCGTATTCTCTCCGACACGAGAAAGCTGGTTTACTACTATCGGCCATCGCCAGACAGGAAGCGCGTCCTTTTTGGCGGGCGTGTGTCTCTGCAGGAAACCGATCCACGCAAGAGCGGCCCGAAGCTTCTGGCCGAACTGGTGCGGTTGTTTCCAGACCTCAAGAACACCCGCATCAGCCATTCCTGGGCCGGTATCGTGGCGTTCACCTTCGACACGCTGATGCATTGTGGCGAGGACAACAACCTCTTCTATGCCACGGGCTACTGCGGCTCAGGCGTCGGTATGGCCGGCTATCTTGGCTCGAAGCTCGGCAAGGCGGCAGCGGGTGTGGACACGGATCTGGGCGCCTTCAGCAAAATCCCGTTCAAGACGTTGCCGTTCTACACCGGAAATCCATGGTTCCTTGCCCCGTCCGTTGCAGCCTACCGGTTGCGCGACAGGTTGGGAATCTGAGGGTCGTCAGCGCGCGTCCGGCTTTTTGGTGACCATTGCCTCCGCCTCGATCTCAACGCGGAAATCGCCGATCAGATTTCCGACCAGAAACGTGGTGTTGGCCGGCGGGTTGGTGGAGAAGCGCAGTCCGTGAGCGCGGGCTGCCGCCTCTATATCTTCATCACCGCGCAGATACATACGGGTGCGAAGAATGTCCTTCGGATCTCCGCCGAGTGCGCGCACGGATGCCGCGATCTTGTCGAGAATATAGGTGGTCTGGGCGCCGGCATCGTTGATCGCCACAGTGCGGTCGACGCCGTGCGTGGCGGTTGTTCCGGACACCACAATGCGGTCGCCGTCACGCAGGGCACGGCAGTAGCCGGCGATCGGCTCCCATAGCGAGCCGGAAAACACCCGGGCCCTGTCCGGATTGTCCGGATCGGCAACAGCGGTCAGTGCGCTGGGCATGGCCGCCAGGTGGTGGCTGAGGTCGCCGGAAGCTGTGAGGAAAGGCGGCTGCCGGTATTCATCTCCGCAATCGCCGGGGATCATGCTGGTGGCAGTGAAGGCCTGATCCAGCAAAGCAAGATCGGACGCATCGAGTTCGAACTGGAACAGCCGCAGATTGTCGTCCCTGTGCTGGTTTTCGCCAAGCCGAGCGCCGACGATAACGCCCGCGACATGGGCGTGCTGCAATACCCAGCGGGTGGCTACGTTGGAAATCGAGACGCCATGTTTTTTGGCGATCGTATCGGCAGCTTTCAGAATGCCCTGATAGCTGTTCCATCCACCGGCTGTCTGGATGAAGCGGAGATATTTCGAACCGCTCCAGTCGTTCACTGCTTCGGGCTCGGGCTTTCCGAGCCAGCGTTCTGACAGGAATCCGCCGCACAATGTCCCGTAGGCCAGAAGCCGTACGCCATGTTGTTTGCAGGTCTCGGCGAGATGCCCCGCCGCACGACGGTCAATCAGCGAGAAAGACACCTGGTTGGAGACCAGCGGAATGCCTTCTGCCAGGGCAAGTGCGAGATGGGCAGCGTCGAAATTGGTGACGCCGATCTGTCCGATCAAACCGTCTTCCTTGAGGCGCTTGAGCTCATGAAGCGCGTCGAGCCAGGCGGGATGTTCGAATGTCCACCAGTGGAACTGGAGAAGGTCGACACGCTCGACACCGAGACGGTCGAGCCGCTGCTGAACACCGGCGCGCACAACCTCCGGGGTCATGGGCCCCGGCTCAGGGCACCATTTGGTGAAAGCCTTGGGGCGTGTTTCACCGCTCCAGCTGCGCAGGAGTTCGCCGGTGATCAGTTCCGCGCTGCCATAGTGGTCTGCCATGTCGAAAGTGTCGAAGCCCGCAGACGCGTAGTCAGCCAAGGCTCTGGCACCTGCAACCGGATCAAGCGTGTCGCCGTCCTTCTCCTGATCGGCGACCTGCCAGAGGCCGGTCAGGATCCGGCTGATGGAAAGACCCGGAGCGAGTTCGGTGCGGTCAGGCTTCATGTGTCAAACGTCCTTGTTGCGGTGTCCGAGATGGCGTGAAACGGAGCGCACCTCGGGTAGAATGCCCTGAGGCCGCCAGAGCAGGATGGCGCAGAGCATCACGCCGATGATGACGATCTGCAGGGAAGCGGCGCGGGCCTGTTGATCGGCCGGGAAAACCTCCGAGATCAGTGCGCCGGAGAGTGCCCAGATGGCCCAGACGAGCACGGCACCGAGAATGGCGCCTCGGTTGTTGCCGGAACCACCAACGATCAGCATCGCCCAGACCTGAAACGTCATCATCGGCAGGTAATTGCCAGGAGCGATGAAGCCGATGAAGTGCGCTTGCACGGCGCCGGCCAGCGCCATGATGGCGCCTCCGAGCGCAAAGGCCTGGATGCGCAGCAGGATCGGGTTCTTGCCAAGTGCCTGTGCGGCAACCTCATCTTCACGCACTGCTCTCAGTGCCCGGCCCCAAGGGCTGCGAAGAAGGTGTTCGAGCAGGAAATAGAGCAGCAGAACGACAATGGCTGTCAACCCAAGATTGAATAGATTGAAAGCGATGGCATGACTTTGCAGATCCGAAAACGGGCGCGGGATGAAGGCCATGCCGAAAGCGCCACCGGTGAGGCTTTCGGTGTTCTGGAACACAAGCTGCAGCGCCACGGCGATGCCGAATGTGGTGATTGCCAGGTAATCCGAGCGCATTCTCAGGGTTAGCAGACCAACTGCCAACGCCAGCAGACCACCGGCAACCATGGCCGCCAGCCAGCCGAGCATGATCGGAAGTTCGAAGCCGCCGATGCGGTCCGCGGCATCCGGGGTGGTCAGGGCTGCGGAGACATAGGCACCGAGCCCGACAAAGCCGGCGATCCCGACGTTGAACAGGCCGGTCTGACCCCATTGCACATTCAGTCCCAGGCAGATGATGGCGTAGGTCAGGGCGATGGTCAGAAAGAAGGCGGCGTAGGCGAGGATCTCCATTCTCAAGCCTCCTTTCGGCCAAAGAGGCCCTGGGGGCGCAGCATCAGCACGATAACGAGGATGACGAAAGAGATGGCGGCGCGCCATTCCGCGCCGATGATCTGCACCGCAAAGGCCTCGCTGAGACCGATGATCAAACCGCCGAGCATTGCTCCGGGGATGGAGCCGATGCCGCCGAGAATGGCAGCGGAAAACAGGGGCAGCAGCAGATCAAAGCCCATATAGGGGCGGATCTGTACCAGGAGACCCGCCATGACACCCGCGATACAGGCCATGCCGGCGCCGATGATCCAGGTGACACGCACGACCTTGCCGACATCTACTCCGTAGACGCCTGCGAGACTCGGGTTTTCCGAAACCGCCCGCATGGCGCGGCCGGTGGCGCTGCGGGTGACAAGCAGATGCAGCGCAAGAACAAGCAGGGCGGTTAGCCCGATGACCAGAAGCTGATCCGGCGTGGCGCGCATGCCGAAACCCAGAGGTTTGGCGATCTGCAGTGCCTTGGTGAAATAGGCAGGCTTTGCCGTGAAGATGAATTCGAGAAGTGAACGCAGCGCCATCGATGCGCCAAAGCTTGCCATGACGATAATGATTGCGTCGGCGCCCCGGGCGCGCAGCCGCCCGAAAAGAACGCGGTCGAGCCCGAGCGTCAGGGCCACAGTCAATGCCACGCCGCCGAGCATGGCAAGCGGCAGCCCCCAGCCGAAGCTGAACGGATAGACCGGCGCGCCGAGGCCTGCAGCCAGTCCGCCGAGAACACCTGCCACGGTGAGTGTCAGATAGGCGCCCCAAGCGAGAAAATCTCCATGGGTGAAGTTGGCGAAGCGCAGGATGGAGTAGGTCAATGTCAGGCCGATTGCGCCGAGCCCGATGGTGGAGCCGGAGATCAATCCGTCGATGATGGCTTGCGGGTTCATTGATTTGACTCCGCTGCGCGATGGCCGAGAAACAGTTCGCCCAGGAAGCTGCCGTCGTGAAGCACGTCCGTAGGCCCGTCATGCGCCAGCTTGCCGTCGACCAGAACCAGCGCCCGGTCGGTGAGTGTCAGGGCTGCGCGGACATTCTGTTCCACCAGGACAAGGGTCACACCGGCGTCCGAGATCCGGCGAAGCGTTTCAAACACCTGGCCAACCAGCTTGGGCGAGAGACCGGCGGAAGGCTCGTCGAGCATCAGCACCTCGGGTTCGGTCAGCAGCGCACGTGCGGCCGCGAGCATCTGGCGCTGTCCGCCGGACAGGGCTCCTGCCAGTTCACGGGGGCGGGCGGCGAGGTCGGGGAACATGTCGAGCATCGCCTCTATTCGTCCGGAGTGCTCCGGTTTTGGCAGCAATTGCGCGGCAATCTGCAGGTTTTCGATGATGCTGAGACGGGTGAAGATGTTTTCGGTCTGGGGAACGAAGCCCATACCATTGCGTACCAGAAGATGCGAGGGAAGGCCGGTGACGTCAGCTTCCCGGAGCCCGACCCTGCCGCCAAAGCAGGGAACGAGCCCGGCGATGGCCTTGATCATGGTGGATTTACCGGCCCCGTTGGGACCGAGAATGCAGACGGACTCACCCTTTTCGACGCTGAAGCTGACGCCCTTGACGATCGGCAGATCCGGATCGTAGCCGGCCTGCAGGTTCTCGAGTGACAAGGCGCTCATGCCGGCATGCCTTCAAGATAGACATCAATCACATCCGCACGTTTGGTGACGTCAGCGGGCGGACCTTCCGCCAGGGCCTTGCCTGCAGCCATGACGATGACGCGGGGACAGAGGCGGGCAATCATTTCCATATTATGTTCGATCAACAGCACTGCAATTCCGAGTTTGTTGATGGCGAGGATCCGGTCGATGATGAGATCGAGAAGCGCGGGATTGACCCCCGCAGCCGGTTCGTCAAGCAGAATGACACGCGGGTCAGCCATCAACACGCGCGCCAGTTCGAGCAGTTTTCTCTGTCCGCCCGACAGCACCGCCGCCGGTTGATTTTCAAGGTGGGTAAGGGACACGAAATCGAGGAGATCACGGGCACGGGTGGCATTTGCCCTTTCCTGCGCAGCAACCAGCCGTGGCGCGGCCAAGGCTGAGAACATGCTTTCTCCGCGCTGGTTCTGTGCGGCGGTCATGACGTTTTCCAGAACGGTCATGCGTGGAAAAGGCCGCGGGATCTGGAAGGTGCGTCCAAGTCCGGACTGTATGCGAGCTTCGGGGCGGGCGCTCGACAGGTCCTTGCCCGCAAGACGAATGCTGCCCGAATCGATCGGCAGAGCGCCGGCGAGAAGATTGAACAAGGTGGATTTGCCCGCACCGTTCGGACCGATTACCCCAAGGATTTCGGAGGCTGTCAGATCCAGCGAAATATCGTTGACAACGCAGAAGCCACCGAAGGATTTGGTGATGCCGCGCGCCTCGAGAATAGGTGTGTGACTGGATCCGGTCATTCGCTCAATCAAAGTTGATCAACTATCATTTATCATTTACAGGATCATGTTTGATGCCTAAAGTAAAGCTGCAAACGTAAGAAGGCGGCATTGGCAGAATGAACTTGCAGACCAGCTCAAAGTTTGACGGGCCGGGGCTGGAGCACCTCGCTCCGGTCGGCCGGGAAACCGTTCAGGACCGGATTTACCGGCAGCTTCGCGATGCGCTGATCCAGGGCCGGTTCGATGCCGGCGAGATATTTCTTGCGGGCGATGTGGCGCAACGGATGTCGGTGAGTTCCATGCCGGTGCGCGAGGCTCTGGCCCGGCTGGTTTCAGAACGCGCGCTCGAGGCAATGGCCAACCGGCGTGTGCGGGTTCCCCTGCTGACGCTGGAACGGGCGCGCGATATCGCCCAGGCCCGCTCCCTGATCGAGGCAGAGCTGGCTGCACGGGCGGTCACCAATCTTACTCCAACGGACATCGAGCGGCTTGAGGTCTTGACCACCGAGTATGAGGAGACTCGCGACCCGCAGGATGTCGCCACGCTCAATCACGCCTTCCATTTCAAGCTCTATGAGGCAGCGGGGTCTTCTGTGTTCATGCCGATTGTCGAAAGTCTGTGGATGCAGGCCGGACCTTATGTCCGAGCCGCGGCAAAGCTTCACAGCCCGCTCACCGATATGGCTGCCACGCATCATCACCGCGGCATTGTTGCAGCGGTTGCGGCGGGCGACAGGGCGCAGGTATCAGCGGAGCTTACTGCTGATATCGGCCAGGCGTTCGCCATTCTTGAACGGGCCGACCCCGATTTCTGGGTTGGCCAAAGCGGAGTTGCGTCATGAGCAGCAATGAAGGTTTTGAGCTCTGGGACCTGAAGGTTGAGGTGGTTGCTCCCGAAGGAGCGAAGATCTGGTGTGGCGCAAATGTTGGCGACTATTTCGAACTGCGCGGCGAGATGCTGCATCTGCCGCCGGGGCAGGGAATTTCGATCTATTCGCTGGCTTCGGTGTTGCCACTGCTGGCAGCCAAGCAGCGAAAGACCGATCCCAATGACTGGATGTCCACGGATGCCGAAATCGCCTGCCCCGACCCGCATTGCCCGTCACGGCTAAAGATAAGCCGGACGAAGCTCAGACGCTTCAACCATTCAGAGACGACAGCGGTTCCGCTGGGAGATGACAATGCAGACATTTGACCTCGCGCCGGGGCACCGGATCTCGCGCGTTATCAAGGGCGGATGGCAACTCGCCGGCGGGCACGGCGATGTCGACCGGCAGGCAGGCATCGAGGATATGATCGCCTTTGCCGATGCGGGGATCACGACGTTTGACTGCGCCGACATCTATACCGGCGTGGAAGCGCTCATCGGGGATTTCCGGAAAGAGTATGAGCGGGTGCGTGGTGCGGAAGCGCTGAGCCGGATCAAGGTTCACACCAAGTTCGTCCCCGACCTCGGCAAGCTTGGCACCCTGACGCGCGCGGATGTGGCCGAGGGCATTGAGACTTCGCTTAAACGCCTTGGCCTCGAACAGCTCAACCTGGTGCAGTTCCACTGGTGGGATTACGAAATCGACCGCCAGGTCGAGGTAGCCACCTGGCTGGCAGAGCTCAGGCAGGAAGGCAAGATCGCCAATATCGGCGGCACAAATTTCGACACCGAACAGATGCTCCGAATCATAGATGCCGGTGTGCCGCTGGTATCGATGCAGGTACAGTATTCGCTTATCGATGACCGGCCATCGCGCTCGATGGTTGAAGCGGCGCAAGCCCGTGGGGTAAGCCTGTTGTGCTATGGCTCCGTCGGGGGCGGGCTGTTTTCTGAACGCATGCTTGGCGTGCCGGAGCTTCAGCCTCCATTCGAGAACCGATCGCTGATCAAATACAAGCTCATTGTCGACGAGTTCGGTGGATGGGACCTGTTTCAGGAATTGCTGGAGGTGTTGTCCGGGGTTGCCAGGCGTCATGGCAGCGATATTGCCTCGATCGCCAGCCGAGCGGTTCTGGAACGCCCGGCGGTTGCCGCCGTCATCGTCGGCGCACGAAACCGCGATCATCTCGAGCGCAATCTCGCCATTCCGGACATCGCGTTGAGCGAGCAGGATTTTGCCGAGATCAATGCAGTGCTCGCGCGGGCCAATCAGGTGCCCGGTGATGTCTACACGCTGGAGCGGGACCGCAAGGGCAAGCACGGGTCGGTGATGAAATATAATCTCAACAAAGAGGGGCATTGAGCCGATGGACCTGATCGCACGTGCCCAGGCCGAGGTCATCAAGCGGCACGATTTCTTTGTCGAGTGGTTCACCGGCCGGGCCGGGCAGGCAGAACTGGCAACTTCGATCCGTGCCTTTGCGCCCGACATGGTGATGATCGAGCCGGACAGCAACACCATCGGCACCGAAGAGATCATTGCCATGATCACCTCCGCCCGGGGCAAGCGCCCGGCGGATTTCAAAATCAGGGTGGAATTGATCGCGGCGCGGCAGATCGGCGATGACATTGCGCTTGTGGTCTACGATGAACATCAGGTGATTGACGGGCAGAAATCAGCTCGCCGCTCGTCTGCCGTGTTCAGCGCCGATCCGGACGCACCTGAGGGGGTGGTCTGGCGTCAGCTCCAGGAAACATGGATTTCAACATAACGAAGCGGGCGAGTGAGGCCCCATAACAAGGAGAACGAGAATGAACATGATCAGGAAATCCGGCCTTGCAATGGCCATGCTCTGCGCTTCGGCAATGAGCTCGCAAGCCTGCGACATCACTATCGGCATGGTGATGGAGCTGACCGGTCCCGCCGGCGCCTATGGCCAGGCCGGAGCGAAATCGGTTGAAATGGCATTTCGCGACATCAACGAGGCCGGTGGTGTGCTGGGCTGCGATCTGGTGACTGACACCCGCGACAGCCAGAGCCAGGGCAATGTTGCCGTCGACCAGGCCACCCAGCTGGTCAATGTCAAGCAGGTGCCGGTCGTCATCGGCGGCATCATCTCGTCGGTGTCGATCCCGATCCTGACCTCCGTGACCGCTGCCGCAGGTGTTGTGCAGGTCTCGCCTGCATCCTCCAGCCCGACGCTGACGCAGCTCAGCCGCGACGGCAAGACCGGCGGATATTTCTTCCGGACCATCACATCGGACGCACTGCAGGGTATTGCGGCGGCGAAATACGCCATGGATTCCGGTTTGAAGAAGCTCGCCATCATTCATGTGAACAATGACTTTGGTCTCAATCTGATGCGCGAATTCACCGCATCCTACGAGGCACTTGGCGGCGAGATCACCTCGGCGACGCCCTATAACGAAAACCAACCGAACTACAGCGCCGAAGTCACCGCGGCGATGGCCGGCGAACCGGAAGCACTCTACCTGATCAGCTATCCCGTCGATGGGGCAACCGTTGCCCGGGCCTGGATCAGTCAGGGGGGAGCGCAGAAGTTCCTGCTCAATGACGGGATGAACTCGACCGACTTCATCGAGGCCGTCGGTGCAGAATATCTTGAAGGTGCATTTGGCACGTCTTCAGGCACCACCGAGACGGACTCGACCAAGTATTTTTACGCCAATTATGAAGCGTTTTCGGGCGGCATTGCACCATCGGCGCCCGCAGCTGACCGCTCTTATGATGCGGGTGCGATTGTCGGGCTGGCAGTTGCCAAGGCCGGCAAGGCCGAATCCGATGCCATCCGTGATGCTATCCGTTCGGTTGTCGATCCGGAAGGCGAAGTCATCTATGCGGGACCGGAAGAGTTCAAGAAGGCTCTGGCGTTGATCAACGAGGGCAAGGCGATCAACTATCAGGGCGTGATCGGCAATGTGTCCTTCGACCAGTATGGTGACATTTCCGGGCCGTTCCGCCTGTGGCAGATCAAGGACGGAGAAGTGGTGACCAACGGTCAGATGACGGCTGCCGATGTGGCAGCCGTAAAGGCTTCGATGAAGTAAGACATCGGCAGACTGCAAGTCGGTTGTACGTAGCCAGCAAAGGGGCACCACATTTGTGGTGCCCCTTTTTGATTCGGCTATAAACCTATCGGCGCAGAAAGCGCGGCGTCAGCAGGTTGACGTCTGTTCCCTCGTCGCGGTGGCTGCCACCGAGGCTTGCGAACCACCATGCGGCGCCTGCGCCCAGTGCAGCAGCTGCACCTGCAGCGAAGCCGTAAACAACGGTCAACGTCTGGGTGTATTCGGCGACGTTGGCAGGGATTTCCTCAACAGTGGCGGTATTCACGCCAATGCCCGCAAGCGCTGCGGATAAGGCTGCAACGGCTGCGACTGCCATTGTCGAAACTGCCCAGACGGACAGGCCGTGGACACCATCGCGAAACTCGACTTCGCTCTTGGCCGCGTCACCCCAGCGGCTGCGCATGCGTCCGGCGATGTAGCCGCCACCGGCCGAACTTGCGAGGGCTGTCAGGAAGAGCCACAGACTTGCAACAATAACCTGCCAGGACGGCTCGCCATTGGCCAGAATCGGATCTCCGAGCGCCAGACCGGCGGTTCCGCCGAATTGTCCGAGGACGGTGGATGTGGCGATAGCGATGACGCTACCTCCCCATACTGCACCCCATTCGAGATAGGACTGCCCTTGCGGCAGATTATCCGAATGAACCAATGCAGTTTTTACGCCTGTCGTTTCCACGTTCTTACCGCAGGCCCAGCAGGGACAGGATGAACATGACCACGACCACGAGGCCGACCAGATAAATGATACCGTGCATTTGAAATCTCCTTGGGTACTTCAGGCCAGCACCATGCTCCGGCCCCATGCACCCACAACGAGGATCCCGCGGTAAAGTTCCCGTGATGTGCTTTTAACTCGATATCCAGCACTGCGGCCCAGCCATGATCAAACCGGTCATGCCGGGGGGCAATTGCCTCAAGGCTTCTATTTTCGAATGCTGGTGAACCAGTGCCGATAGAGGTTTCGTCTCAGTCGGGCAAGATCGGCTTCCGCTGCGGAGAGGGCATCAAACACACGATCTGCATCTGATCCGATTTCATTGCGCAGCATCTCTTCGCAGTCCTCGATCTCGTACCAGTCTGCAAGCGTGGCGGCATCGAGCTCAGCATGGAACTGGACCGAATGAGCTGTCCGGCCCCAGCTCATGGCCTGAACATTGCACCTTCCCGACGAGGCCTGAATCCCGGCGCCGACGGGCAGGCGACTTACTTCCGCGCTGTGCCATTGAAAGCAGCGGAACTGATCGGGCATTCCGTCAAACATCGGCGGGTCTCCATGCTTGGTGACATGCAGAAGCCCGACCTCTGATTGAGTTGCGAGGCCGATTTGCCCGCCGAGCACATGCGCCAGCAGTTGATGGCCAAGGCAGATGCCGAAATAGGGGAGATCACGTTCCAGCACGGCCTCGCGGATCACTTCGATCTCCCTTGCCAGCCATGGCAGTTGATCCGCCTCCCAGACCTGCATCGGCCCGCCAAGCACCCAGAGCCCGTCAATATTGCCGAGATCAACGTCACCGATCATGTTAGGCGCCACGCAGGTGACGAGCTCGTGACCGTCGCGCTCGAGCAGCGGTCTGAATGCGCCGGCATGCTCTTTGTCTGAATGCTGAATGACGAGAATGCGCATCGCTGTGACCATCGAAAGGTGGCTTGGAGGTGTCGCGCCCGTTGGCTTGGCGGGGGATGCGGCTCAGGCCGTTTGCAGGGTCTTCAGGCTATCTGCGAATTCGTCACTTGCCATCAGCTTTCTGCAGCGGGCGAAGCGGCCATCGGCATAGGCGCGGAAATCCTCTGCCGGGTTGCCGTTGGCGAGCTGGATCAGGCCCCAGAGAGTCCACAACAGATCACACATCGCCTTGTAAATGATCATGCGCGCCTGGTCAGTGGCGACCGGCCGGCCGCTGAAATAGGCCTCCAGCAAGGCCTGATCCTGGGCGGCATCGAATTCGCCTTCCACGGAAAGATCACCGAGGTCCCACATCGGGTCGTTCATGCCGGAATATTCCCAGTCGACAATGAAGATGCGGTGGCCGGTATCGAGGAAATTCTCGCACAGCGGATCGCAATGACAGGCTACCAGTTGGGCCGGATTCTTCGCCAATGCCGCGCGGACAGCCTCCGCTTCGCGAACCACGTCGTGGTAGCCGTCCGGCAAGACAACATCCTTGGTTGACAGGATCCCGAGATATTCGTCGATCATGGCGAAAAGCTCAAAGGTGAACGGGAATTTGGCACCTGATGTATGCAATTGGCGAAAGGCCTCGCCGGCGCGGCGGACGGCGCCGATATCATTGCGGAAACCCTCCGGTGTCATGGTTGCAGCGCCTTCCACAAAGCGGGTCGCCATGACACCGGTTTGGGGATCGGCGTGAATGACCTCGGGGCTGACACCGGCCTCGGCGGCGGCCCGGGCTGCAACGGCTTCATGCGCCCGGTTGATGTATTCCTCGGTTCCCGCGCCGGGCAGGCGGACACAGGCATCACCGACGCGAAAAACCAGGTTGGTGAGGCCACCAAGCCTTTCGACAGGGCCGGTGTGGGCGGCAAGCGAGGGGATGGCCTTGAGACTGGCGCGCAGCTGGTTTTCTGTTTCATCGGACATGGCGGAGCGCTTCCTCTTTGCTTTTTTCAGTCCTGACACAGTTCCACAAAGTCATTGAAATGGCTATGGTAACGACATGCGGATCAACAGCGGAGCTGGACATGAATGCTGAAAACAAGACAGCCCGGCTTGGTGCTGTGTATCAGGCAGAAAGTGCTGACGATGTGGCGCGGGTCTATGATTCCTGGGCCGAAAAATATGATGACGACATGTCCCTTGCAGGATACCGGCATCCGGCGATTTCTCTGGCAATTCTGGCCCGTCATGTGCCCAAGGGCGAGGAGCCTCTTCTCGACGCCGGTGCAGGCACCGGACTGATCGGAGAGTGGTTGGCGATCACCGGCTACAGCAATGTCGATGCACTGGATATTTCAGCGGGCATGTTGGCAGTGGCAGAGCGCAAGGCCGTGTACAAGGGGCTGCACAAGGCCGCTCTCGGCAGCACTCTGCCTTTTAAAGACAATCAGTTTTCAGCCATCATTTCAGCCGGCGTGTTTACTTCCGGCCATGTCGGTGTCGAGGGGCTTGATGACCTGCTTCGCGTCTGCGCGCCGGGCGGTATCATTGTGCTGACGGTCAAGGATGTTTTATGGCAGGCAAGCTTCAGCGGGCGAATTGCCGAACTCGAAGCTGCAGGTGTTCTCAAATTGATTGACGACACCGGGCCTTATGTGTCGATGCCCGGCGAGGTCGGAACCACGCCGAGCCGTTGCATCGCTCTCAAGGTAAGCTGAAGCTTCTCAGGCTTTGACCTTGCTGTTGGTCGGATCGAAAAACGGCTTCAGGCCGATTTTCGCCGGAACCCGGTCAAGGGCGATGACCAGTTCATAGGTTCCGTCTTCGAGGAATTCTTTCGACACGCCATCGTCATTGCGCACATAGCCGTAACCGATGCTCTTGCCGATGGTGTAGCCATACCCGCCCGACGTCAGGTAGCCGACCGGCTTGCCGTCGCGCAAAATGGTTTCGCGCCCGACCAAGACAGCGTCGGGATCATCAATGACAAAGCCGGCAAAGCGCTTGGTCAAGGGCTTGTCAGCGATCGACTTGAGCGCTGTTTCGCCAATGAAGCCGGTATTGGAGTTTTTCCGCACCGCCCAGCCGAGGCCCGCCTCATGAGGGGTGTCGTTGGGCGTGATGTCTGATCCCCAGGCGCGATAGCCTTTTTCGAGGCGCAGCGATTCCAGGGCGCGGTAGCCGATGGGACGGATGTCCCAGGCCTGGCCTGCCTTCATCAGGGCGTCAAACACGTCGCCGATGGCTTCAATCGGGACATGAAGCTCCCATCCGAGTTCGCCGACATAGGTAACGCGCAGGGCCCGAACGGTACTGCCGGCGATGTCGATCTCGCGGACATGGCCGAAGGGGAAAGCCTCGTTCGAGACATCCTCGGTGGTGACTTTCTCCAAAACGTCGCGAGCGTGTGGGCCCATCAGTGACAGAGTGCCGTAGGCCTCGGTGATGTCCTCGATCTGCACATCTGTACCTTCGGGCACGTGTTCCCGGATCCAGGCGAGATCGTGGGTGCGGAAGCCGGTGCCGGTAACGACGTAGAATTTATCATCGGCCAATCGAGCAACAGTCAGGTCGGCTTCGATGCCGCCCCGGGTGTTGAGCAGCTGGGTGTAGGTCAGGCGACCGGCCGGTTTGGTCACGTCATTTGCGCATATGTGGCTCAGGGCGGTCAGTGCGCCGGAGCCGCTGATTTCGTATTTTGCGAAAGAGGATTGATCAAATATGCCGACCTTTTCGCGCACATGTTTGTGCTCCTCGCCAACGGCGTCGAACCAGTTCTGGCGGCCCATTGTCGGGACATCGGCGGCTTCCATGCCCTCGGGCGCGAACCAGTTGGGCCGTTCCCAGCCGAGCTTCGAGCCGAAGACGGCACGATGGGTTTTCAGCCGTTCAAAGAGAGGCGAAACAATGCGTGGCCGTCCGGACTCATATTCGACATGGGGAAAGCCGATGGCGTAGTGCTTGCCATAGGCTTCCAGCGTGCGGTCATTGACCCATTGCCGGTCCTTGTGCATCTCGGAGAAGCGCCGGATGTCGACCACCCAGAGATCGAGCGGGGCTTCGCCGTCGATCACCCATTGCGCCAGCACCCAGCCTGCACCGCCACCCGAGGCAATGCCGAAGGCGTTGAAGCCGGCGCCGACGAACATGTTGACGCATTCGGGTGCCGGGCCAAGAATGAAATTGCCGTCCGGGGTGAAGCTTTCGGGCCCGTTGATCATCTGTTTGACGCCGACATTGCCAAGGGCCGGAACGCGCTCAATGGCCTGGATCATGTGCTGCTCGAAATGATCGTAATCATCGTCGAACAGCTGGAACTCGAACTCATTGGGCACGTCGCCCGTTGTCCAGCCCTGCGGATTTGGTTCATAGCCGCCGAAGGACAGGCCGCCGACTTCTTCCTTGAAATAGGTGCGGCGGTCGGGATCGCGAATGGTCGGCGCGTCGCTTGACAGCCCCTCCACCTTTTCGGTGATGACATATTGATGCTTGACCGGTTGCAGCGGCACGTTGATGCCTGCCATTACGCCAATCTGACGGGCCCATTGCCCGGCGCAATTGACCACCTTCTCGCAGGCGATGTCGCCCTTATTGGTCTTGACCGCAAGAATGCGTCCGTCCTTCATGTCGAAGCCGGTGACCCGCACGTTCTCATGGATCTTGGCGCCATGCATGCGCGCGCCCTTGGCGAGAGACTGGGTGATATCGGAGGGACTCGCCTGTCCGTCAGTTGGCAGCCAGCTGGCGCCAACCAGATCGTCGACTTCCATCAAGGGAAACTTGGCCTTGGCTTCCTGTGGCGACAGCAATTGCATGTCCATGCCGAAGCTCCGCGCTGTGGTGGCCAGCCTGCGGTACTCGATCCAGCGGTCCTGGTTGGTGGCGAGCCGCAGGCAGCCGGACATCTTCCAACCAGTCTCGAGTCCGGTTTCCTGATCGAGCCGCTTGTAGAGGTCGACGGAGTATTTGAGCACTTTGGTAATCGAGGCCGACGAACGCAGCTGCCCGACCAGTCCGGCAGCATGCCAGGTGGACCCCGAAGTCAGTTGACCCTGCTCAAGCAGAATGACATCGGCCTTGTGGTCGCGCGCCAGATGGTAGGCGGTCGAGCAACCGATAATGCCGCCACCGATGACGACGATTTGTGCTCTGTCTGGAAGGGTCATTGCGATGTCTTTCCGTAGGTCGAATGGTACTGGTCAAGAGCGGCGTCTAGACGCTCAAGGTTTTCGGCGGTGTAGGCCTGGTAATCGGCACCGGGTGCATCAAGGTGCAGTTCCGAGACAAGACTCCACAGGGTTTCGCGCAGCAGCGAGGCGCATTGCATGGCCTGGAAGGATTGTGTGAGCGCGCTGTCCGGAGTGGTGCCGATTGCCGCTTCAAGCAGGATGGCAGCTTCCGCATCATTCATCCCTGCGTTCGATGCGGCACCCGCAATGTCGAACATGGCGGTGGAAAATCCGGCATACTCGAAATCAATCAGCCACAGCTTGTGCCCGTCGTCGAGAAAATTGGCCGGTAAAAGATCGTTGTGCCCGAAGATGATCGGCAAGGGGACCTGAGCGACTTCAAGATTATCAGCCAGCTCCAGCCAGGCCGGCAGCCGGTCAACCATACGCGATTTGCCGGTCTCAAGCGTCCGGGCGTAATCGCGGATGACATGGAAGACCCAGAACATGAAACCGGGCCCTTCAATGTGACGCGGCATCGTGGTGTGGAAATCGCGGATGAGCCGGCCGATCCGTCCGGGATTGGCGCGGACATCGGCGGCTTCGAAAGTGCGGGCCTCAATGAACGCGGAGACCATGATGCCCGGCTCGGCATATTCGACCCTCGGTGCGAATCCGGCTGCATGGGCTGCGCGTGCGGTCATCACCTCGCGCTTGCGGTCGACATGGTGAAACGGGAAGTCGCGGCCGAGCCGGACCACGTGGCGGCCGGTTGCGTCGGAGACCAGCCAGCTTTCGTTGCTCAATCCGCCGGTCAGCGGTTCGATCTCGATCTTGCCCGAGAAGCAGGGCAGGGCGCGGATATGATCAAGGGAAGCGAGTTCAGTCATGGCTTACTCCAGACCCAGGCGATGGCGGGCGCGGCTGGCTCCTGCGGAGATCAACCGGTCGGCAATGATGGCTATGGCAGCGATCGAAAGGCCTGCGACCAGACCGCGTCCGGTGTCTGCCTTGGTCAGCGCAATGTAGACTTCCTGGCCGAGATCACGGGTGCCGACCAGGGCGGTGATGACCAGCATCGACAGGGCGAACATGATGGTCTGGTTGAGCCCGAGCAGGATTTCGGGCAGGGCGAGCTTGAGCCGGATGCGGGTGAGGATCTGCCACTCGGTGCATCCCATGGCACGGCCGGCCTCGATCAGCTTGGGATCAACCTTGCGAATCCCGAGTGCTGCGTAACGGATGGCCGGCGCGATGGCGAAGGCGACGACGGCAATCATGGCAGTAAAATCGCCAACCCGGAACAGCATGACCGCGGGCATCAGATAGACAAAGCTCGGCAGGGTCTGAAGTGTGTCGATTGCGAGCTGGACCCAGCCCCAGAGCCGGTCACGGGTGGCGGAAAAAATCCCGATCGGGATGCCGATCAGTGAGGCAAGCACTGCCGAGATGCCGCAGAGATAGACGGTGATCATCGCCTTTTCCCACTGGCCGGTCACGGCGATAAAGAGGGGAAGGCAAACCGTCAGCAGTCCCAGCCGCCAGCCGCCAAGCCTGTAGCCGGCAAAGCCGAGAAAGGCCGTGACGCCAAGCCAGGGCAGCTCACCAAGGAAGCGCTTGAACGGGATCAGAACATTGAGCAGCATGGCGTTCTTGATCGCTTCAAGCGTGTCGAAATAATTGATGTTGATCCAGGCAACGACTTCCGACCAGAAGGTGCCTGTCGATAGCTGCATCGCTTCGGGGTAGGTATGGATGGCAGGGACCACATAACCGAGCGCAGTGGTGGCAATAACAAGTGCCAGTGCGGTCACCAGATAGGGATAACGGGCAAGCAGGCCGGAGGTTTGCGGTTCCGGCGACGGCGCGGAGAGCTTTTCGGCCGCGGCCTGGCTCAACCGGTCCATGGCAATGGCCAGCGCGACGATGGCGAAACCCGCTTCGAGACCTGCGCCGAAATCGAGCCGGCGCAAAGCCGCCAGAACATCAAATCCCAAACCGCCGGCGCCGATCATAGAGGCGATGATGACCATGTTGAGCGACAGCATGATCACCTGGTTCATGCCGACCATCAGGCTTTCGCGCGCCGCCGGCACCATGACACGCCAGGTCATCTGCCGTTCGGTGCAGCCGACCATGTGCCCGAGATCGATGATTTCGCCAGGGACACCGCGCAGGGCAAGAATGGCGATACGGGTCATTGGCGGGGTGGCGAATATCAAGGTGGCGATCACCGCTGCGGTCGGGCCAAAGCCGAACAGGAAGAGCACCGGCACCAGATAGGCAAACACCGGAATCGTCTGCATCAGATCCAGAAGCGGCATGACCATCCGCTCGACCCAGCGCCAGCGCCAGGCGGCAACACCGAATAGCAGGCCAAAAGCAACGCCAAGCGGTGCTGCGACGAGGATCGAGGCAAGCGTGATCATGGCGCTGGTCCATTGACCGAAAACCGCCATGAACAGGAAACAGCCACCTGCCAGCAGCGCCAGTGACCGGCCGCCAAGCCAGTGCCCGAGCAGCATCACCAGGCCAATGACAGCAATCCAGGGCAAGGGCGGAACAATCTGTATTGCCGAAGAACCGCTGCCTTCGAGAAAGCCGGTGGATAGCAGGCTTGCCGCAAGCGTGTAGGGTACGTCGAGCACGGCAGATACGAAGCGGGTGAAATCGGTGAAGCTGAACAGGCCAAAGCTGGCCTCGTTGATCAGCCATTTCATCGCCGTGCTGATCCATCTGGCGAGCTTTATTATATAGGCTTTCGGGTAGTCGAAAGCTGCGGGGAGCAGCGGTTTGGCGTAGAGCCAGAAAATCACAAAAACGGCTATGGCAGACAGCCAGGCGAACGGGAGCCTCAATGATCGCTGCGATGCCTGAGCCGCGTCGGGTTCCAACAGAGGTGCGCCGGACATAGTCATTTTCAGCCCTGCAGCATCAGCGAGACGACCGCTTCACGATCAAGTCTGCCAATGATCCGGCCATTGTCATCGGTCACGCCAAGATGGGTGGCGCCATCGAGAAACAGGGGTGCTGCTTCGGCAATATTGGAGCGGGCTGATACTGTCGGGATCTCGGTGCCGTCAGCTGTGGCGGACACCATAAGGCTTCGGGTGCGGATCACCTTGGCGCGCGCGACGTTCTTGGTGAATTCCGCCACATAGGATGTTGCCGGTGTCAGGACAATCTCTTCGGGTGTGCCGGCCTGGACGATCTCGCCGTCCTTCATGATGGCGATCCTGTCAGCCAGGCGAATGGCTTCGTCGAAATCGTGGGTGATGAAGACGATGGTCTTGTGCAGCTTGGTTTGCAGCCGCATGAACTCGTCCTGCATTTCGCGGCGGATCAGCGGGTCGAGCGCCGAGAAGGGCTCGTCCAGGAACCAGATTTCAGGTTCTACGGCGAGCGAGCGGGCGATACCGACACGCTGTTGCTGGCCGCCGGAAAGCTGCCGCGGGAAGGCGCTTTCCTTTCCGGCCAAGCCAACCAGTTCGATCATCTCACGGGCCCGGGCTTCGCGCGCCGCACGGTCCATGCCCTGGATATCGAGTGGAAAAGCAACGTTGTCGAGCACAGTGAGATGCGGCAACAGCGCGAAATGCTGAAACACCATGCCCATCTGATGGCGGCGGATTTCGATCATCCGCGAATGCGACGCCTTGAGCAGGTTTTCACCCTTGAACAGTACGTCACCGCCTGTGGGTTCGATCAGGCGGGACATCAGCCGGACCAGCGTCGACTTGCCTGATCCCGACAGGCCCATGATCACGAAAATCTCGCCCTCATGCACATCCAGATCGACCTGCCGCACCGCACCAACCAGTCCGGCTTCGGCAAGGGCGCCGGTGTCGGGATGCCCGTCGTGACTGGCAAGGAACGCTTCGGCATCAGCGCCGAAAAGCTTCCAGACATTGCGGCAGACGAGCTTGGCTTCGGGAGTGGTCATGGATAACTCGGTCGGAAATGCATAAAGGTACTGAAGGGTGAAGGGCCGCTGGCCTTATTCCCTTCGGTTGTCTGCAACCGGGACGGAACGCCCGGTTGCAATCTTGCCGGCAGATGCAGGTGCATCTTGCCGTGGGCCGGATTATTTCTTGATCCATTCCGACCAGCGGGCTTCATTGGCGCCCATCCACTCGCCGACGACGTCGGAGACGGTCTTGCCGTCAAGATCGACCTCGGTGATCATCTTGCCCATCTCGTCATTGTCGATGGTGAAGGCCTTGATCGCATCATAAGCGCCAGGCCATTTGTCCTTCACGCCAGCCCAGCCGACTTTCCAGATTTCACCGAACGGCTTGCCGCAGTCATAGGCCATGTCAGGGTTGATGCCGGTTGCAGCGTCATTGTAGCACTCGGCCGAATATTCCGGGAACTCGACCCAGGCGCCTTCATATTTGGCGGGAGCCCAGTGCGGGGCGTAGATCCACAGCATGATCGGGGCCTTGCGCTGATAGGCGCTTTCAAGCTCCGCGAAGAGTGCGGCATCAGTGCCGGCATGGATGACTTCGAACGGCAGATCGAGCGCTTCAACGCGTTCATCGTCAAAGCCGCCCCAGGTTACCGGTCCGCCAAGATAGCGGCCCTTGGGTGCGGTTTCAGCCGTTGAAAAGGCTTCGGCGCAGGCTTCGTCCTTGAGTGCTTCCCAGTTGGGCAGGCCCGGGCATTGCTCGGTCATGTAGGAAGGGTACCACCATTCTTCCTTGGCTTTCATGCCGGTGGGGCCGAAATTTTCGACCTTGCCGGTCGCGGTGGCAGCGTCCATGGCTTCGCGGCCCGTGGTTTCCCACATTTCCATTGCGACATGGAGGTCGCCGGATTCAAGCCCGGCGAACTGGGCCAGGTAATCGGCCTGGACGTATTCAATCGAATAGCCGGCCTTCTTGAGCACTTCGCCCATGATTTCGGTGGTAATCAACTGACCGGTCCAGTCATGGAGCGTCAGTTTGATCGGATCTGTGGATTCCTGTGCTGTCGCCGGAGTCGCCAAGCTCATGCACGAAGCGCCCGAAATGACGAGCGCTGCGGTCAATTGCCTGAAAGTGCGGCCGGAAAAGAGATTGGCTGAATGCATGTCGAGCCTCCTGTTCACCCTGTTGTGTCGCCTATTCCGGCGCATTCACTCTCCGCCCCGAAAAAGGCAGACAGCAGCGCAGCCGTACGCGACTTGTTAACCTCTTGATCCCACACCACGCCTCCGACCTTGTCAATCAATTCTGTGGTTATTTTTTGCTTTGATGCCCGCTTTGTTTGGTTTTGATTGATTGAGCGGCGGTTGTCGCCTAAAAATGGTGCAGATCAACAGGACCTCAACAATGCTGTCCAAACGTCATACCGAAATCATGCGGATACTGGCAGACGAGGGCACGGTAACCATCTCCGGGCTTGCGGCGCGGCTCGGAGTCTCGCTGGAAACGGTGCGCCGGGATGTGCGACCGCTGACGGAAAACGGATCGGTGCTCAAGATCCACGGCGCGGTTGGTCTTGCGGGGCAGGTGGGGGAAGCGCCGTTTCAGCGGCGGATGCGCGAGAATGCCGATGCCAAGCGCCGCATTGCCCGCGAGATGGCACAGCTGATCCATGATGGCGATTCGGTGATGCTGGATACGGGAACGACGACGAGCTTCGTGGCGCGCGAACTGCTCGGTCACCGGCGGCTCACTGTCGTGACCAATTCTTCGGATATTGCCCGGACGCTGGCCACAGTGAACGGCAACAAGGTCTACATGGCCGGCGGTGAGCTACGGAGCGATTCCGGAGCCGCCTTCGGGGTTACGGCAATCGAGTTCATCTCCAAGTTCTCTGTCTCTCACGCGATCATCTCCGCCGGCGCGATTGATGCCGGGGCAGGGGTGATGGATTTTGATCTGGAGGAGGCCGAATTTGCCCGGATGATGCTGTCGCGCGGCGCACAAAGCTATGTGGTGACCGATCACACAAAATTCGGTCGTCGCGGACTGGTGCTGGTGGCCGGATTTGACGCCATTGGCCACGTGGTGACGGACGAAGCGGTCTCGGATGAGATCGCCGCGACGCTGGATGAGGCGGGAACGCGGCTGATAGTCGGAGGTCCCGCTGCCGGATTGGAGAGCGCTGCGGAAAGTGAATGAAGCCAACTTATGATGGCTTCATTCCTTTCAAGGCGCGCCGGCTAGCGCCGGATGATCATCTGTTCCGGGCCATAGGGGAAATTGGTGATGTTTTCCGCCCCTGTCTCGGTGATGATGAAGATATCATGCTCGCGATAGCCACCCGCACCCGGCATGCCCTCGGGGATCATGATCATCGGTTCCATTGAGACGACCATTCCGGGCTCCAGCACCGTGTCGACGTCCTCGCGCAGTTCGACGCCGGCTTCACGGCCATAATAATGCGAGAGAACGCCGAAGGAGTGTCCGTAGCCGAAGGAACGGTATTTCAAGAGATCCCAGTCGCGATACATGTCATTGAGCGCCAGAGCGATGTCCGAGCATTTCTTGCCGGGCCCGATCATGTCTGAGCCGGCTTTCATGACAGCGCAGTTCTTTTCCCACAAATCGAGATGGGCATCGGATGCTTCCTCGCAGAACAAAGTGCGCTCGATGGCGGTGTAGTACCCAAAGATCATCGGGAAGCAGTTGAGGGACAGGATGTCGCCGCGCGTGATCTTCTTGTTGGTCACCGGATTGTGGGCGCCATCGGTCATGACGCCTGACTGGAACCAGGTCCAGGTGTCCATCAGCTCGACAAAGGGAAAGCTCTTGCCGATCTCGCGCACCATGGCCTGGGTTGAGGCGAGTGCCACTTCGTATTCCGGCACGCCTTCCGCGATTGCGTCCATCACGGCGCGCGCGCCGACATTGCAGACACGCGTGCCTTCGCGGATGAGCGCGTGTTCCTCGGCTGATTTCATGGTGCGCATCCACATCGAAGCCTCGGCTACATCGACGAACTCGACGGCTGGAAATGCGTCGCCGAGCAGTTTGCGGAAATCGAGGGAAACATGGTCGAACTCTATGCCGACGCGACGTGCATCTGCAGGAATGAGGGATTTCAGTGCGGTGAAGAAATTGTCCCGGCGCCAGTCGGAATAGATGATGTTGTCGCCATGGCTGCGCCGCCAGGGTTGCCCGCCATCGATTCCTGCAGAGACCGTGGTTGCGTTGTCCTCGGTTAGCACGAAGCCGAATTTGCGGCCGAAGGAGCAATAGAGGAAGCCGGAATAGTAGCAGATGCCATGATAGGAGGTGAAAACCGCCGCATCGATATTTTGGGCGGCCAAGTGCGCGCGCATGGCATTCTGGCGCCGGTCCATTTCGGCCGCCGAGAACGGCGACCATTGTTTTTCTCCATTCTTCCATTGGAAGACATGCAGCATGTCATCTGTGCTGTTGGGGTGTGTCATGTGTGAATCGCTTCAATTGGGCCTGATGGCCCGCGACCCTAATGCCGCGAACGTTGGCCTGGCCGGGAAGTGAAACCGGTCAGGCCAGCATAGCCGATCCCGCATGCCAAATAGCCACTGAAATTGACATGGCGTGGCGATTCCGCGACGCCATGCCGGGTCTGCTCAGCCCGGGCTGAGGCCGCGGAGGCGTTCGGACCTACGGCGAAGCAGTTCCACGACAGTCAGCAGCATGATTGAAATCACCACAAGAATCGTAGCCACGGCGAGAATTGTCGGGCTGATTTGTTCGCGCAGTCCGGTGAACATCTGCCATGGCAGTGTCTTCTGACCTGCGGAACCAACGAAGAGAACGACCACCACTTCGTCAAAGGAGGTGATGAATGCAAACAGGCCGCCCGAGATCACACCCGGCAGAATCAGCGGCATTTGCACCTTGAAAAAGGTGGTGACAGGATCGGCGCCCATGTTGGCCGCGGCCCGTGTCAGCGACTTGTCGAAGCCGACCAGTGTTGCCGTAACTGTGATGATGACGAAGGGAATGCCAAGCGCGGCATGTGCCAGCACCACTCCGATATAGGTCCCCTGCAGACCGATGCGGGAGTAGAAGAAGTACATGCCGGCCGCAGAGATGATCAATGGAACGATCATCGGCGAAATCAGGATCGCCATGATTGCGCGCCGGAACGGCACATGCGGTTGCGAAAGACCAATCGCGGCGAGGGTGCCGAGCGAAACAGAGATGATAGTTGCAGCCGGAGCAATCTGCACCGAGTTTTTCAGCGCCTGCTGCCAGTCCGGATTGGTGAAGAAATCGCGGTAGTGCTTGAGCGAATAACCCTCGGGGTCAAACGACAACATGGCCGGGGTGAAGGTGAAGAAGTTCTCAGCGTTGAAACTCAACGGGATGATCGTGAGAATTGGTGCGATAAGGAAAAAGAAAATCGCTCCGCACATGAACTTGAAAGTATTGTGCCATAGCACCTGGCCAGGTGTGGCGTAGATCGGTGTTCCGGCGCGGTAGCTGCCGCTGGACAACCAGTAAGCCAGCCAGGAAAGCACGAACCCTACAACAAGGCCGCCGACAACCCCTCCTGTCCCGGCGATTATCATGCCGACAATTGCAAAAAGCACGGTTGCAACGGCAATGCCAGTGCGCTTTGAGGGAATGAAACTGGTGAGGCCCCAGGCCAGGGCCACACCACAGATCGCGCCAATCACGACTCCGACAAACGACGAGTCATTTGCCGTGCCGACAAGAAAACCAAATATGGCACCGGCGAGTGCCATCAGCGGCAAGACAAAGCGGGTGAAGTCGACTGCAGGCTTGGTGAATTTGCTCATTGGTCTATCCCAGGCTCACATTGTCGATGCCCACGATGCGGTCATAGACCCAGTAGAGCAACAGAACGACCGCCAGAAGGATCGTCCCCAATGCGGCCGCGAGGCCCCAGTTGAGCGAGGACGAAATGTGGTAGGCGATCCGGTTGGAAATAAAGGTACCCGTCGTGCCACCGACCAATTCAGGGGTGATGTAGTAGCCGATGGACAGGATGAAGACGAGGATCGATCCGGCGCCGATTCCGGGCACCGACTGCGGGAAATAGACCCGCCAGAAGGCCGTCCAATTGGTTGCGCCGAGCGATTTGGCCGCACGCACATAGCTTGGCGGGATGGTTTTCATCACCGAATAGAGCGGCAGGATCATGAAGGGCAACAGGATATGCGTCATTGCAACAATGGTGCCGAACTGGTTGTTGATCATCACCAGCCGGTCTCCGTCACCGACCAATCCGAGCCAGACCAGAATGTCGTTGATCACACCCTGTTGCTGCAGCAACACCTTCCAGGCCGAAGTCCGCACGAGCAGCGAGGTCCAGAAAGGCAGCAGAACCAGAATCAGCAGCAGGTTGGAGGTCCGGAGGGGAAGGTTCGACAAAAGATAGGCAATGGGATAGCCGAGCAGGATGCACGAGCCCATGATGACCATGCTCATGAAAAGCGTACGGCCGAACAGCAGCATGTAGATCTGCTGGTTCTCCGGTTGAGGCTCAATTCCTGCCGGCGTCAGCTGCAGATCGACAGAGGACAGAAAATAACCGGCGGTGTATGGAGATGAGAAAGCCTTGATGGTGCCCCAGGTCTGCGCGTCGGCCCAATCCTTATCGATCTCGACAAACTGCTCCTGAAGCGAAACCGGCTCAAATCCGTCCAAAGCGTTGTCTGCTGCCTGCAGCATGGTCGCGCCTGCGCCGGAATAGGCCGTGATAGCCGATGCAGGCTGTGTGGCCAGGTCGCGATAGAGCATCGTATAGATGAAATCGTCGGGTTGTTCTTCCGACAGCACGTCGTTCTTGTTGGCGACGATACGCTGCCAGGACTGCCAGGCGGATGCGGTTTCAGGTAGTGCATCAGCCACACCGGGCGATTGCATCATGGCTACCCAGGCGGCTGGATCTTTCCATCTCGGGTCAAGCGCCACGAACTGCTTGGTGTACTCGTCCGTGTCCATGCGGCCGATGCCGCGGCCGGTCTTGCGCAGCAGCGACGACATGCCGGTGGTCTCGTAATTGAGCCGCGAACCGAGCCGTGTATGGGTCTTGAATTCTTCTGCCTCAGACAAGTCCACATAGAGTGCGGCATACACTTCTTCGCTCGGAGCGGTGGCGTTGCCGTCGTCGTAATCCCACTGCTCGAGGGCGATTACGGTGCGTGGAATGGTTTCTGAGACGATCTCGTTCTCGACGGAGCGAAACAGCATGTCCGCAATCGGAGCGATGAAGCTTATCAGTACGAACAAAAGGAGAGGCGCGACGAGCGCCAGGGCACGCAGTTTTTGCCGGCGAAGTGCAATTTGCAGGCTTTTCTTCAATGGCGTGCCATCAGCGGAAAGCATGGGGCCAGTTGAGGGGCTGTTGGTGGCATCGGTCATAGGCCGGCTCCGTCCTGCTGTCGCGTCAAATCATGCTGAATGCGTGGTCAGGAAGGGGCCGGCTGGCGGCCCCTTCCGCGTTTTCTTATCGATTACTGGGCGAGCCAGGCCTGGAACTTGGCATCCAGGTCATCGCGGTAATCAGCCCACCAAGTGTAGTTATACAGGAAGGTGTTCTTCGAGTTGTTCGGATCGGTAGGCATATGTGGCGCCATATCGATGCCGAGGTCCTCATGCTTGCCAACCAGCGGAGCCGACGACTTGCGTGCCGGACCGTAGGAGATGTACTTGGCCTGGTCAGCAAGACGCTGGGTGTCTGTGGCGAACTTGACGAAGTCCTTGACGCGGGCAAGACGGTCTTCGGGAAGACCGGCCGGGATGATCCATCCGTCAAGGTCGAACACCTGGGCGTCCCAAAGCATGGCGACCGGCTGGTCCTGCTCTTCGATCAGACTGAAGAGGCGGCCATTGTAGGTCGAACCCATGACAACTTCGCCGTCAGCGAGCAGCTGCGGTGTATCGGCACCAGCTGACCACCAGACAACCTGGTCCTTGATGGTGTCGAGCTTGGCCAGTGCCTGAGCCTGGCCTTCTTCGGTTTCAAGCACATCATAGACGTCGGCCTTGGCAACACCGTCGCAAAGCAGGGCCCATTCCATGTTGTTGATCGGACGCTTCTCCAGCGCGCGCTTGCCCGGATATTTTTCGAGGTCGAACACGTCGCAGATGCTGGTCGGAGGCGTGTCGCCGACCATGTCTGTACGGTAGCCGAAAGTTGTCGAGTAGACGATCTGAGGAATGAAGCAGTCGCTGACGATCAGGTCACCAAAGTCCTCGGATGCCGGTGATCCGTCATTGCCTTCAGCCAGCAATTCGTCGGGATCATACTCCATCGCCAGGCCTTCATCGCAAAGGCGGATGGCGTCTGCGGCCACAACGTCGACCAGGTCCCAGGTGATGTTGCCGGCTTCGTTCATGGCGCGCAGCTTGGCCACGGCCTCGTTCGAGCTCTCGTCCCAGATCACTTCGACCTCAGAATGCATTTCCTTGTAGGGCTCTGCATAGGCATTGATCTGGCTTTTCTGGTAGGCTCCGCCCCAGCTGACGATGGTCATTGAGTCTGCCATGTCGGCTGCCTGGGCATTGATGCCGGTCGCCGCAATTGCGACTCCGCACATCAGTGTAAGGATTTTGAATTTCATGTTTGTTCTCCTTGTTAGGATACCCGTTGGTGGTTCCCCCCCATGGATCGGGTAGTCACTGGGGGTATGAGTGATGGCTCAGGCGTCGAGTGCGCGGCAGTCCTGCGGACGCCAGCCGATCTCGATCATTTCGCCCGGCTTGAGCCGACGCTGGTCGGGTGCATTGCGGGTCTTCACAAAGAAATCTTCCTTGCCCGCTACGCGCAGCCGGGTGCGGTAGATGTCACCCATGTAGATGAATTCCAGCACTTCGGCCTTCAATGTGTGTGCGTCTGGATGCAACCGCTCACGGTTGAATTCGACCCGTTCGGGGCGGATGGAAACCAGCGTGCGGTCGCCGACATTGCTGACATTGACGGGAACGGTGTCGATAAGATCGCCATTGTCGAGGCGGACAACGGCGAGATCCTTGTCTATTTTTTCGACCTTGCCCATCAGCGTGTTGTTTTCGCCGATAAACTGGGCCACGAAGCTGTTTTTCGGCTGTTCGTAAAGTTCATCCGGTGGGGCAAGCTGCTGGATCCGGCCATCCTCGAAAACAGCGACCCGGTCTGACATGGTCAGCGCCTCGGTCTGGTCGTGGGTGACGTAGACAACGGTGATGCCGAGATTATCGGAGATGTGCTTGATCTCAAATTGCATGTGTTCACGCAATTGCTTGTCGAGCGCGCCGAGCGGTTCGTCCATCAAAACCAGTTCGGCTTCGAACACCAGTGCGCGAGCCAGGGCGATGCGCTGCTGCTGTCCACCGGACAACTGCGCCGGCCGCCGGCCGCCAAAGTCGCCCATCTGAACCATGTCGAGCGCGCGCTGAACCTTTGTTTCGCGCTCTGACTTGCCGATCTTGCGCACTTCCAGCGGGAACGAGAGGTTTTCGGCCACGGTCATGTGCGGAAACAGGGCGTAGTTCTGAAACACCATGCCGATGCCGCGCTTGTGCGGCGGGATGTTGTTGATCTCTTTGCCGTCCAGCCTGATCGCACCATTGGTGGCAGTCTCGAAGCCAGCCAGCATCATCAGGCAGGTGGTTTTGCCAGAGCCCGACGGGCCCAGCATTGTGAGAAATTCGCCCCGCGCAATGGAAAGATTGAGATCCTTAACGACAAGATTTTCTCCGTCGTAGCTTTTTTGGACTCCGTCGAACACTACGAAGCCATCATTCGTGTTGGTTGATACCAAAACACGCTCCTACTTGCTGTGGGCGTTTGCGCCCTTCCCCTTGTAAATGGTCCGACAATTGATTTGCCGGTTGCCACCTTGTCGATCGTATAGTGTCGATTTATCAACTGTTCTAATGTTTGCAGATACAGGCTCGACTGTCCACCCGTAAGCGGCATGTGAATCTGTGACGTTCGAAGAGGTGCAAACAATCAAGTGATAGTGATCCCTGCAGCCATAAATACTATTAAAACAGTAGTATAATAGAGCAACACCCGCTCTCGTTGCGAGAGGGGATTACTCGTATAGCATAAAGGCCAGTGCCCGGGTTTGAGCCGGCAGGCACCACAAGTCATGCAATGCTACCCGGTCCGTACGCCCGGAGCATTGTCACGACTTCGCCGCAGGTGAATCGAGATTAAGGTTTCCAACGACGAGTGTTTCCCGGCCATGAATTTTTTGCACGCCTTCGCACCGTGTGGCTGTGCCACGGTTTTCGCTCATAACGTCCCCTGTCTTCTGTCGCCCGTCTTCGTGGATGGGCGTTATCGTTAGGCTTGCTCTATGGAAACGGCAGTCAGCGCCGCTTGTAAAGGGTGAAAATGCCAAGTTTGCGGGAATAATGCCAGAACGCCTGAATATTGCTCAAGCTGATGGCGGAAAAGGCATTCTGAGTGAAAATGTGCGGTTGCTTCTTACCAAAAAACACGCTCACTCTTTCAGTGAGATGAGAAATAGCCAATCTGTCCTCGGCTCACAGTCTACCTCATCTCTTCGTCCAGGATTATCTCTCGCGTTCTCCAAGCTTGGCAATTGGCCAACGCATCATCAACAGATATGGGGCCTGCGCGCGACGCCTCGTGAATGGACTGATAGCCTGGCGCTTCGGGCCTGGTCGCTTCCTCCTTTGGAGAAATGACGACGGCTCCAACAAGAAAATCTTTTGCCAAAGGCAAGCTGCAAATGCTGTGGTTTCGTTGCAAAACGGTCTATTGTCTGGCATCGAACTACGAAGTGTCTTGTCGGACCAACTGTGGAATTCTTGAAAGTCTGGATCACGTCTTGAAACGATCAATTTTCACATGGGTTGCCATTCTGGGCGTTTTGGGTTTCACGCCTGCGTATGGCGAAACTCCGCTGGCGGTGGAGATCGTTGTTGCCGAGAAGAAGGCAGAACAACGGACCTTGACCCTGACCGGCGAAATACAGGCCAAGGAGACGCTGATGGCGGCCTTCCCCATCGGCGGGCGAGTGACCGAGGTCATGGTCGAACTGGGCGCCAAGGTGGAAGAGAACCAGCCATTGGCGCGGCTCGATTCGATCCAGCAGGAATTGGCGGTTCGCACTGCAGAAGCCGGCTTGACCACGGCGAGGGCGGATCACCGTCAGGCGGTTGAGGATCTCGAACGGGCAGAGCAGCTCTTGTCCAGTGGAGCGACGACGCGTGCTGCACGGGATGCGGCATTTGATGCGTTACGTTCTGTTGAAGGTGGTCTTGAACAAGCCGAAGCGGACCTCGACCGGACCACCAAAGCGCTTTCCGACACGGTTCTGCGCGCGCCGTTTGCATCCACGGTCATCAGCCGGAATATCGAGCCGGGCCAGATCATCGCACCTGCCCAGACGGCTATGGAGCTGGCATTGGACAAAGGCTTCGAAGCGATCTTTGAGGTGCCCGAGGTGACAATGATTGGCGAGGTTCCAGATTCGAATATCATGCTGTCGCGTCTGTCAGACCCGACAGCACAGTTTGAAGGCCGAATAGGCGAGGTTTCACCGCTGATTGACGAGAAGACCGGCACGGTTGAGACAACGGTTGAAGTCATCAATCCGCCGGCGGACCTTGGTTACGGCGAACCCGTGCGGGGTTCCGCCACCTGGATGACACCTCCGCAGATCAGCCTGCCTTACTCAGTCATGAGCGCGACTGCGGATGGTCCTGCGGTGTGGCAGGTTGATCGGGATACCATGCAGGTATCACTACACCCTGTCACGATCGACCGCTATGAGACCGGCCGCGTCCTGCTCAGTGATGGTGTCGAGGAGGGAACCTGGATCGTCAGCAAGGGCGCACAACTGCTCTATCCCGGACGTATCGTCCGTCGTGCAGGAGAAAACCAATGAGAGCTTTTGGTCTTCTTCTGGGCCTCGTGCTGAGCTTGCCGGCCCAGGCTGACGAGGCAACCCAAGTTGAGAAGCAGGCGCGCCCGGTGGTCTCTGTGATTGTTGATGCGCAGGCTGGCATTTCGCTGAGCTATACAGGTACGGTCGTTGCCCGGACCGAAACAGCACTTGGCTTTCCGATGAGCGGCACGGTTGCCGCGCGCCCGGTCGCGACGGGCGATCTGGTCAATAAGGGTGAGGTGCTGGCGTCGCTCGATACGTCCGATCTTGATGCAGACCTGCGCACTGCGGATGCCGGCGTGACCGTGGCGCAAGCCCAATTGCGTTCCGCAACGGACGCGCGCGACAGAGCCAAGACACTGGCCGAACGCGGCGTCGACAGTGCGACAAGGCTGGAGGATGCCGAACGAGCGCTGATCTCGGCGCAGGCACGGCTTGATCAAGCCAAGGCCTCGCAGGATCGTGCGCTGGATGTAAAGGGGCTGGCAATATTGACCGCACCTTATGCCGGGGTAGTGACCGGTACATTTGCAGAGCCGGGGGCGACGCTTTCCGAAGGACAGACGGTCCTGCAACTCGCGGCAATCGGCCAACGGGAAATTGTGATTGATGTTTCCGAGGAGGAAGCCGGACTGCAGCAGATTGACGACCGGTTCATCGCCAGTCTGATGGCCAGCGACACCATTAAGGCAGATGCCGTGCTGACCCGTATTGACCCGGTGGCCGAAAAGGCGACGCGAACCTACCGGCTTCATCTGAGCATCGAGACCGCGCCGCAGGAGTTCAGGCTTGGTTCGCTTGTCAGGGTTTTGCCGGCGGTGGGCAAGGAGGCCGATATCATTCTTCCCAAGTCGGCTTTGCTGGAGCCGCCGGCAGTCTGGATTGTCGACCGCACCAGCAATGTCGTGTCTCTCAGGCCAATTGAGGTCTCGGTCACCTCGGGAGATTATGTTGTTGTCAGCTCAGGCCTCAGCGCCGGCGATGAGGTTGTCAGCAAGGGGATCCATTCACTGGAAGAAGGGCAGGCCGTAGGCCCGCGTGTGTCGGAATGAAGGCTTTCAATCTCTCCGACTGGGCGCTAAAGCACCGTTCCTTTGTCTGGTTCCTGATGATCATTTCGCTGGTCGCGGGGATCCTTTCCTACATGTCGATCGGGCGTGAGGAAGACCCGAATTTCGCGATCAAAACGATGATCATCTCGGCGGCTCTGCCCGGTGCCGACACGCGCGAGACGTTGACGCAGGTAACTGACCGGATCGAGAAGAAACTCGAGGATCTGAGCGAGCTTGATTATACCCGGTCCGTGACGCGGCCCGGTGTCAGCATTGTCTATCTTGAGCTGCTGCCGACCACATCTGCCAAGGACCTGCCGGAAATCTGGCAACGTGTTCGCAACATGATGTCGGACATCCGTGGCGAATTTCCCGCCGAGTTTGGCGGCTTCAGCTTCAATGACAGCTTTGGCGATGTTTTCGGGAATCTTTACGCGTTCACGTCCGACGGGTTTTCTCCGCGCGAGGTGCGTGATTATGCCGAAGACGTGCGGCGCTCCGTGCAGGGTCTGACGGATTCAGGCAAGGTCGAACTTTTCGGCACTCGCGACGAGGTGATCTATCTCGAATTCTCCACCGAGCGTCTGGCTGCGATGGGGCTGAACCAGGAAGCGGTGCAGGCAACACTGGCGGCCCAGAATGCAATCCTGCCGTCTGGCGTGATCGATGCCGGGCCGGAGCGCGTGCTGGTGCGTATCGGCGGCCAGTTCTCCGGGGCCGAAAGCCTGGAGGATATCAATCTGCGTGTCGGGGACCGGTTCTTCCGCCTGACCGATGTTGCCGATATCCGCCGGTCCTATGAAGATCCGGCGTCGGACTTGTTCCGGTACAACGGCCAGGACGCGATCGGTTTGGCGGTCGGCATGCGGCAGGGCGCCAATATCGTTGATTTCGGTGAAGAGTTGGATGCTGTCATCAGCAAGGCCCAGGCCCAACTGCCAATCGGTGTCGATATTCACCAGGTGGCCGACCAGCCTCACGTCGTGGACGAAGCCGTCGGCCACTTCCTGCAGGCGCTGGTCGAAGCGGTGCTTATCGTTCTGGCGGTGAGCTTCATTTCGCTGGGCATGCGGGCAGGATTGGTGGTCGCCATGACCATTCCCCTGGTGCTGGCAATCACATTTGTGGTGATGAACTACACCGGATTTACCCTGCAACGGATTTCACTCGGTGCGCTGATCATCGCGCTGGGGCTTCTCGTCGATGATGCGATGATTGCGATCGAGACCATGATCTCTCGCCTTGAACGGGGTGAATCGCTGACCAAATCGGCATCCTACGCCTGGACTTCCATTGCCTTTCCAATGCTCTCTGGAACTCTGGTGACCGTGGCCGGATTTATTCCGATCGGGCTGAACACGTCGGCGGCGGGTGAATTCACCTTTTCGCTTTTCGTTGTCATTGCGGTCTCGCTGACGGTGTCATGGGTGGTTGCCGTGCTGTTTGCACCGCTGTTGGGGGTCACATTCCTGCCAGCCCGGCTGAAACACCATAGTGGCGAGCCTGGCCGGATAAGGCGGGCTTTTCACACAGCGCTCAAAGCCAGTATGAATCATCGCTGGATTACAATAGGGCTGACGCTTGTCGTCTTTGCCTTTTCGGTGTTCAGCATGCGTTTCGTCGAGCAGCAGTTCTTTCCGAATTCTGACCGGCCGGAACTCATCCTCGATTTTACCCTGCCGCAAAATGCCTCGATTTCCCAGACAGCCGCCGAGATGGCGCGGATGGAAAACCGGCTTGAAGGCAATGACAACGTGCTGTTCTGGTCGACCTATGTCGGGCAGGGCGCTCCGCGTTTTCTTCTCGCCTATGATGTGACAACCCCTGCACCGAATATCGGTCAGATTGTTATCCAGACGCCTTCCGTGGAAGCGCGCGACGCGCTGAGGGCGGAATTGAACGCCACCGCGGCGAGCGATTTCCCCGGCGTTGATATCTTCGTCAAGCTGCTCGAAATCGGACCTCCCGTGGGACGACCGGTTCAGTATCGCATTTCCGGACCGGATATCGAGACCTTGCGGGATCACGCCCGCGACCTGACCGCAGTTGTTGCTTCCGATCAGCGACTGGACGGGATCGTGATGGACTGGAACGAACCCGTTCGCGTGGTCCGGGTCGACATTTTGCAGGATAAAGCCCGTCAACTGGGCATCACGCAACGCGACATCGCTTCGGCGCTAAATGCAATCTATGACGGAGTTTCTGTCACGCAACTGCGCGATGCGGCTTATCTGGTTGATATTGTGGCTCGTGGTGACGCGGCCTCGCGGCAATCCGTTGAGGCGCTGGCTGCGCTTCAGCTGTCGGGTACCGGTTCTGTGACGATCCCGCTACGCGCAGTGGCGTCCTTCAGCTACGAAACCGAGCAGCCGGTGATCAATCAGCGCAATCGCAAACCAACGATCACGGTCAAGGCAGCGATTTCAAGCAAGGACCAGCCGGCAACCATTGTGACTGCCCTGGACCAACAGATCGCCGAATTCAATGCGAAGCTTCCCTTGGGCTATCATGTCGAAGTTGGCGGGGCAGTGGCCGAGAGTGCCAAAAGCCAGGCGCCCATCGCTGCTGTCGTGCCGTTGATGATGCTGATCATGCTGACGCTGATCATGATGCAGGTTCAGAGTTTCAGGCTGGCTTTTGTCGTCATTTGCGTAGCCCCTCTTGGACTGATCGGTGTCGTAGCTGCGCTGGTTCCTTCGGGCGCACCGCTCGGGTTTGTCGCAATCCTTGGCGTCCTGGCGCTGATCGGTATTCTGATCCGGAACTCGATCATTCTGATTGACGAGATCGAGGTGCTTCGCGGCAGGGGGCAATCGGCGTGGGATGCGGTCTTCAATGCATCGGATGCACGTTCGCGCCCGATCCTGCTTACCGCCGCTGCGGCCAGCCTGGCGCTGATTCCGATCTCGCGGCAGATTTTCTGGGGACCGATGGCCTATGCTATGATGGGCGGCATCATTGCGGGCACGGTGATCACGCTGTTCTTCGCTCCGGCGCTCTATCTCGCGGTCTTCCGGGTCAAGCGTGAAGGCAAGCCTGGATCAGGCTCGACACAGCCTGCGAGGGACGCTGCGGGCGCGGTATAGCCGGGAAACAGAGGCAGGATTATTGCGGGGTGGTGGCCAGGATAGCCGCCTGTCCGCCGGATGCTCCGGTGTGTCCGTCCAGGCCTTCGGTGAACTCGGCGATCAGTGAAGCCACCACTTCACGGTGGGCTTCACTGGTGGATGCGCCGGCTGCAATTGCTGTTGTATAGGTGGAGCGTTGCCGGTCGGCGCTGGTCCCGTTTGTGACAATCAGCCGGGTTGCCTGAACCTCGGTCCAGCACCCCAGTGCTTCCGCATCTTCACGCACCATTTCGATGATCTCTTCCAGCAAGTCAGCGAAGACAATAACTTCGCCCTTGGCAAGATCGATCATGCCGTTGGATACGCCATACCGTTGCGCACGCCAGCGGTTTTCTCCCACCAGAAACCGGTCGTAGATACGCCAGCGCTGGTTGCTCAGTTTGAGCCGCCACAGCATGCGCATGATCGATTGGGTCAAGGCGACGATGGAAAGTGCGTCGTCGAGGCGCGGAGAGACATCGCAAATACGCGATTCCAGGGTCGGGAACCGCGCGGAAGGCCGCAGGTCCCACCAGATTTTGGTGGCGTCCTCTATCAGCCCGCTGTCGATGATGATCTGCACCGATCGCTGGTATTCAGACCAGGAGGAAAAGCTTGGCGGCAAGCCGGTTCTGGGCAGGTTGTCGAAGACCGTGGGGCGATAAGCCTTGAGACCCGTATCGTCGCCCTTCCAGTAGGGAGATGACGCCGACAGCGCCAGCAGATGAGGCAGAAAATAGGGAAACTGCGACATGAGGTCGATACGTGTTTCATCGTCATCGATGCCGACATGCACATGCATGCCGCAAATCAGCGCCCGGCGGGCGACGCCGCCAAGGTCGCGCTCAAGTTCACGGTAGCGCTGTTTGTCTGTGAAATGCTGCTTGTGCCAATCGGCGAACGGATGGCAGGAAACGGCCAGCGGCGCCAGCCCATGCCGTTGTGCTATCCGGGCTATGGCAGAGCGAAGCCGCGCCAGATCAGCGCCGGCTTCGGCAACGGTTTTGCAGACCCTCGTGCCGACCTCGATTTGGCATTGAAGAAACTCGGGACTGACCTGATCTTCGAGTTCGGCGACACAATCAGCCATGAGAGTATCGGGTGCGGTGACGAGATCCAGGGTCTCGCGATCAACGAGCAGATATTCTTCTTCGACACCAAGGGTAAAGCTGGGTTGATGATGGCTCATAAGCGAATTTGAACCTTAATACCGTGTTCATGCAAGTCAGAGCGCTTCGGTCCGCAAATGCTCAATGGAGGACGGTACCGTTCCTCATTGCGCTACAATTTGTCTTTTGGCGTTTCACCATTGAAGAATGCGTCGAGATTGTCGAGCGCTCTGAAACCCATCGCGTCACGGGTTCGTACCGTCGCACTGCCGATATGAGGCAGCATGAAGATGTTGCGATGGGAGGAAAATGCCGGGTTGCCGCCGGGTTCAGTGACGAAGCAATCCAGCCCCGCAGCCGCAATGTGACCGCTTTCAACGGCAGCCAGCAGGGCGGCTTCGTCGACGAGCGCACCGCGAGCTGTGTTGACGAGAATGGAGCCAGGGGGCAATTGCGCCAGCCGCTCGGCGTTCATCAGACCGGTGGTCTCGGGGGTTGCAGGACAATGCAATGACAGGAAACCTGCGAGCGGAAGAAGGCTTTCGATGGTGCTGTGGTAAGTGGCACCATGCTCCTTGTCCGGTGTCAGGCGAGTGCGGTTGTAATAGTGGATTTCCATATCGAAGCCGCGCGCCTTGCGGGCAAATGCCTGGCCGACGCGACCCATGCCGATAATTCCCAGACGTGCCCCGGTCACCTGTTTGCCTACCATGAAGGACGGACTCCAGAAATCCCAGTTTCCGGACCGTACCAGATGATCTCCTTCAACAGCATGCCGTGCCGCGCCAAGCATCAGCAACATGGCGATTTCCGCGGTCGCATCCGACAGAACGTCAGGCGTGTTGGTCACCACGATGCCGCGGGATTTCAGGGCCGGCAGATCACAATGATCCACACCGACCGAATGGTTTGCGATGATCTTCAGGCGCGGGTCGAGCCGTTGAGCGACATCAGCGTTGAACAGCTCTGAATGGCAGGGAATGATCGCGTCGACCTTGGCGCTCATGGCCACAATTTCGTCAGCCGTGCTCAGTCGGTCGTCGGTATTGATGATCGTGTCGTAGTCCCGTTGCGCCCGTTCGAGCGTCGCATCGGACAGACGGCGGGCGATCCATAGCTTGGGTTTGCTGTTCATTTCTCGGGCCTGCGAATGCACTCTTCCCAGTAATCGTAGACTGCCATCAACCCGACGACGATCACGATCACCATGAATGGCAGGCCGCCCCAGAACCCGGCAAAGCCGTGCGAAATTGAACGGGACAGCTCGCCTATGAAGATCAGGAAAAGGGCGGTGCCGATGAGGCCGGCGATCACTTTGACAGGGTATGACATGGAATGTCCTTTCAGTGTTCAGCGGCTGCTGTTGCCAGTGTGTTCTGCAGCCAGCGCGCTGTGCGCAGCAACCGGTCGTCCTTTTCGGCTGCTCCGATCAACTGTACTCCAATCGGCAGTCCGGTTTCGCCCACCAGCAAGGGCAGGGTCACGCAGGGCAAACCGGCCAGGGTCCAGAGGGTGCAGAATATCGGATCGCCCGTTCCCGCGCCGAACACGGGTGCTTCACCGGCGGCAGCGGGTGCAAGGATGGCGTCGAACTCCAAAAAGAAATCGGCAAAGAATTTTTCCGCCGAGACTTTTACCGCCAGAGCGTCCTCGTACTCGGCCTGCCCGATCAGGCGGCCCCTCGTGACAATGGGCTTGAGCGTATCGCTGATCTGGTCCCAGTGTTCCTCAAAAGTGTCGGATAGATGCCTGCTGAATTCATACTCATGGATGCGGGCCTGCACCGCCACCAGGTTCGAAAGTGTATCGGCAGGGGTCATGCGCAACACGCGTTCGCCCAATACATCCATGATGGTATCAAGGCCTTCGCGTGCGGCATCGCTGAGCCGATCATTGAAAGGCAGATCGAACCAGGCCAAATCGGGCGGGACCGGCACGTCCTGTGCCTGGCCGACCGACATGTGCGGTGCGGGATAGGCCAAGCTTGCCGCATCACGCTGATCGTAACCCGAGATTGCATCCGTCAGCAAAGCAATATCGGCGAGACTGCGTGCGAAGCAACCGAGCTGGTCGAGCGTGATCGAGGTTTGCAAGACGCCCGCGCGCGAGATCACGCCGCGCGTCGGCTTGAACCCGAAAGTACCGCAAAAGGAAGCCGGACGTATCACTGAACCATTGGTCTGGGTTCCGACAGCCAATGGCACCTGAAGTGCGCCGACCGCTGCCGCCGCGCCGCTGGAAGAGCCGCCGGGACTGTAATCGTGATTGTGCGGATTCCGCGTTTCACTGGGATGCATGAAGGCCAGTTCGGTCGTGACCGTCTTGCCCAGTATCACCGCGCCGGCGGCACGCAGGAGCTCCACGACGCGTGCGTCCGCATCTGGCTGGCGGCCGGTAAAGATCGGAGTGCCGCGTTCGGTCGGCATGCCGGCGGTATCGATGATGTCCTTGAGACCCACCGGCACCCCGTGCAGCGCACCCAAGGCATACCCGGCCTTGCGCCGCCGGTCGGCTTCGCTGGCCTGCACCAGCGCCGAGTCAGCATCCAGATGCGCCCAGGCCCGGATTGAACCATCGGTCTCGGCGATCCTGTCGAGACAGGACTGAACCAGCTGCACAGACGTCAATCGTCCGGCTGCCATGGCATCGAGGGCTTCGGCAGCTGACAGCTTGTAGGGCTCAATCCTCATGGAATGTAGGTTCCGAACAGATAGTCCGGCAGCCACAGCGCGATACCCGGGAACTGATACATCAGCACCATGGTCAGGATCACGATGCCCAGATAGGGCATGATGCCGCGGAAGATTTCCATCAGTTCGATCTGCTTTTTCAACACCCCTTTGAGATAATAGGCGGACATGGCCATGGGCGGGGTCAGGAAGGACGTCTGCAGATTGAGGGCCACCAGCATGGCAAAGAAGTAGGGATTGACGCCGAAGGTGTCGAGCATCGGCAGGAATATAGGAACAAAGATGATCAGAATTTCCGACCATTCCAGCGGCCAGCCAAGCAGGAAGATGATCAGCTGTGCCAGGATCAGGAACTGCCATGGCTGCAGGTCAAAGCTGGTCACCCATTCGGCGATAAGATCATGCCCGCCAAGGTAGGAGAATACCGAGGCGAAGGTCCACGATCCGACGAAGAGCCAGCAGACCATGGCGGTCGACTTTGCCGTCAGAAAAACGCTTTCCTTGACCTTTTGCCATGATAGCGAGCGGTAAAGCGCGGCAAGCACAAGGCCGCCGAGCGCACCCATGGCGGCGGCTTCGGGCGGTGTTGCCAGTCCACCGAGGATCGAACCCAGAACCAGCATGATAAGCACCGTCAACGGCACGAAAGAGACAAGCAAATTCCAGTAAATCTCACGCCGGGGCGGGATATCCTTCATATCGGGTTTGGGCGCCAGTGAAGGCGTGAACCAGACCCGAACAATGACATAGACGATGTAGAGCCCGGCCAGCAGCAGGCCGGGGAACATCGCGGCGGCATACAGGCGCAAAGGTGACAGGTCGGCAATCGCCGCATAGACAATCAGCATGATCGAGGGAGGGATCAGAATGCCCAGCGTGCCGCCTGCGCAAATCACGCCAGAGGCAAAGCTCTTGTTGTAATTGGCGTTGGCCATGGCGGGAAAAGCCAAGAGCCCCATCAGCGTCACCACGGCTCCGACAATTCCCGACGCTGTCGAGAAGACGGCGCAGGTCAGCAGAGCGGCAATCGCCAGTGACCCGGGCAGGTTTCGCGCGGCCATATAGAGCGAGACGAACAGCTTGTCGACGATATTGGCCCGCTCGACCACATATCCCATGAACAAGAACAACGGAATCGCCACTAGTGTAGCGTTCTCCATCACCGAATAGGTGTTCTGATTGACCAGATAGAAGATGTTGTTGTTGAAAATGTCGCTGAAGGCCTCAATCGGATGACCTTGATGGTAGGCGTAGTAACCGAAGCCGACGCCCATGGCGAGCAGTGTGAAGGCAATCGGAAAGCCGAGCATAACGAGGACGATAAACAGGCCCAGCATCAACAGGGCAACTTCTGGATTTGTCATTTTTGTGGTTCCTAAGCGCCTGTCAGATCAAGGGGTCTTCAACTCAGTCACATGCATGAGCATGTCCTCGGTCTCGCGCACATCCTCGAGCCGGTCGAGCCAGCGTCCCGAACGAATCGCCATCACGCAGCGAACAAGTTCGGCAAAGCCCTGGATCAGCAGCAAAGCGCCCGCCACCGGAATCAGCGATTTGAAGAAATAGATCTGAATGCTGGCCGGGCTGTTGAAGCTGACTTCCTTGTAGCGCCAGCTGTCTGACGCTATCTCCCAGCCGAACCAGAACAGCGCAAGCACGCCGGGGAAAAAGAAAAGAATATAGAGGACGAAATCCAGAGAAGCCTGCACACGCACCGGAAACAACCGATAGAGCACATCGGCCCGCACATGGGTGTCCTGGGCAAGCGCATAAGCACCACACATCAGGAACAGCGCGCCGTACATCTGGATCATCATGTCAAAAGCCCAGACCGTCGGGCTGTTGAGCACATAGCGCACAAAAACTTCGTAGGACACTGACAATGTGAGGATCAGGATGCACCATCCAAAGGCGCGGCCGACCCAGAGGCTCAGCCCCTCGATCGCATGAACAAGTTTGACCACTTTTGCCCCTCCCGGAAACCAGCCAAAAAACCGGGGGCCTGTTAGAGGCCCCCGGACGGATCAAAGGTGATCAGGCTTTCTTGAAGTAGTGATCGTAGGCCAGCTGATAGTTTGGCTGATTGAGGTTGAGATACCCCATGACATCCTTGGCGTAGGCCATCTGCGATTCCATCACCTTGGCGAAAAATGGATCCTCTGCCGCGATACGATTTGCCACCACATCCCAGGCAGCCAACTGATCGGCCATTACCGAATCGGGTGTGCGGTAGACGTTGACACCATCCTGTTCCTGCAGCTTGATCAGGTCGTCAGAATAGCGCTTGGTGTTACCCCAGTAGAAGCCCGAGCTTTCCGCAAAGGACGCATTGCGGATAATCGCCTGGTGTTCAGGCGACAGCGCGTTGAACTTGTCCTTGTTGATGGTGACTTCAAAGAATTCCTGGCTCTGATGGTAGGATGCCAACATGTAGTGTTTGGAAACATCCTGCATGCCGAAGTCGCGGTCAGATGTCGGGTTGTTGAACTCGGCCGCGTCAATCAGACCGGATTTCATTGCCGGCTGAATTTCGCCGCCTGGCAACTGGACGACCGACATGCCCATTTCCAGCAGAACGTCTGCCGCCAGACCAACGGTCCGGTACTTCAGGCCCTTCATCTGGGCAGCGTCGGTTATCTGTTTGTTGAACCAGCCCAGCGGCTGTGCAGGCATCGGTGAATTGAAGAACGAAACAACATTGAGCTGAAGTTCGGCCATCAGCTCATCGAACAGTTCCTGACCACCACCGGAATAGATCCAGCCCAGCACTTCGTTACTGGACCAACCAAAGCAGGGCCCAGTGCCGAACAGCGAAGCGGTTTTGGATTTGCCGTACCAGTAGGCAGTCACGTAGTGAGCGGCATCGAGGACACCACGATGCACTGCGTCCTGCATCTGACTGGTCTTGACGACAGAATCCACTGCCAACACTTCAATGGTCAGAGATCCACCCGACATTTCGTTGACGCGGTTGGCAAAGGACTGTGCGTTTTCAAGGAAAATGCCGCCGCCCCAGGCGGCCTGCATTTTCAATGTGGTTGTTGCGTTTTGAGCAATTGCCGGGGTTGCCAGAGCAGCGGTACCCGCAATAGCAGAGCCGCGCAGAAAGTTCCTGCGATTAAGAGATTTAGACATGTTTCCTCCCACGGAAATGTTTTCTCCAACTGTCGTTGTACGCTGACTCTTGTGTTCCCTCCCGGTAGGCCCGGATTTTCAATTCAGCCGAGACTGCATGACAACGCTTTCATAGTGTCATTTGAATGCGTTGAAGACAAGTGTCTTGCATAAGACATGTTCGGGCCACCGGGTAATGCTGTTTTCGGCATGGATTTGAAGGCGGTGAAACCCGTGGATGCTATTTTGCGTCAGCCCGCCGGAGCGCGATCTGAGTGAGAAACGGCCCGATGATTTCGAAGGCGATGGTGCTGGCGACTGCGACTGCGAGCAGATCTTCACCGATTTCCGGGAACCGCTCGCCGGCGACCAGCGCCATGCCAATGGCCACGCCCGCCTGCGGCATTAGACCTAGTCCGGTCAGGCGGCTTTCAGTTGGCGGCAACCCTGCAAGGCGTCCGCCAAGCCATCCGCCGAGAAGCCGTGCCAGCGCCCTTAGAACACAGTAGGCTGCGCAGATGTAACCGATCTCGGCAAGGTTGGCTGTCTTCAGCGAAGCGCCGGCCATGACGAAGAACAGCAGCATGAACGGCCATTCGATTCTCTCGATTTCGTAGAAGGGCCTCTCGTGATGGCGCGCGAGATTGACGATGGTGGCGCCGCAGACCATACCTGTCAGCAGGAAGGAGAAGCCGAAATACAAGGCAAGCCCCGAGCACAGGAAAACCAGGCCCACGGCCTCGATCAAGGTGGGCTCGCCGGGCTTTATCCGTCCGGTCAGAAAGGCAGCTGGCAAGCCGATTGCAAGACCGAGTAGTGTGGCGCCTCCCACCTCGCGCCCACCATGAGCCAACGCTATGACGGCGTTCTGGTCCAGCAGGATACCGGTAATCGTTAGAGCGGCTGAGAAAGCCAGGAGACCCCAGGCGTCATCAATAGCGACGATCCCGAGCAGGTTGCCGGCAAATCGTCCCTTGGCGCCGGTCTGGGTGATGACATCGTGCGTGGCAGCGGGATCGGTGGCTGCAGACAGTCCGCCCAGCAGCACCGCTATGCCGACCGGCAGGCCGATCAGCCAAAGACCTGTGGCCACGATAACGACGGATACCGCAACCAGTGTCAGTGAAATGATCACGATCTCCCGGCCGTGCGCCTTTAGTGTCTCGGGGCTGAGTGTTCCGCCGAGCAGAAAGGCCACCATGGTTAGCGCAGTGGGTGCGTAGAACTCGTTGGACTCATTGAAGCTGTTGGGCAGCAGGTCCAGGGCTGGCGGGCCGAGGAGAGCGCCCAGCAGGATCAGCAGGGTGACGCGCGGGACATGGACAATGCGGCCGATCTTGTCGAGCAACAGTCCGGCCAGAAACAGAATGCCGATTGCGACCAGAACTTCAGCGTTGTCCATTGGCATTCCCCAGGCTTAAAGCCGTGTTGTGAGTTTCATTCTCACCAAAACGGCCCGGAATTGGTTCCCGGGCCGTTGGCTGGATTCATTCTGCCTTGCTCAGGGACGGATCATGCCCGCCATGTCAACGGCAGCTTTGGATGACAAGTCCTCAAGGCTGTCATAGGCGAGTTGTATGGCGTAGCGCGGATTGTGCGCATAGGCCCCATTTTCCTTGGCCAGGAACTGGTAGTTGTAGGCCGCGCGCAGCAGACGCGGCGTCCAGCTCTGATACCGGTTCGGAAACTTGGCCTCATCAGGGTCAGCCATGCCATTTCCGTTCAGATCATTGAAGAAATAGGGATATGCGTGAGAGTCATAGGCTATGGGCTTGCCGGAGACTTCTTTTGCGTAAAGCATGACAGCCTCGCCGAGTTTCTCGTGCAGAGTGCTGATCTCGGCGCGGATGCCTTCCTTGACGTCGCCATCTCCATCAATGTCGGCCGGGGTGATGCGTATATCGCGGACAGTTTCCGCCCCCTTGTGGCAGGCAACGCATTGGTCGACAGCGACAACCTTGGTGGTATGCGGATCGTGGCAGGTGGTGCAGGTGTTGAAGTCGGGCACATGGACAAACCGTTCGGCATAGGCCTTGCCATCATACTGGTAGCCGCCGCGAACAGCACCGCCGAACATGGTTGCTGCCGAAGCCGCGTAGTGGACATTGATAAATCCGAGCTCACTGTTAATGGCATCGTCTTCGCCACCTGCGATTGCCGTGTTGACGGTGTCGCTTGAGGCGCGCCCCTGATGGCAAACCATGCAGATTGCCGAGGGGCTGGCCTCAGTCATGATTTCGCCAGATGGGAAAGTGATCTGCTCAAGATCGCTTGCGGCTTGGTTGTGGCAGGCTACGCAATCGATGGGAGCTTCAATTGCCGCTGGCATATCAACCTTGCCGGCCATTGAGCCGTCAGCGCCGAGAAAATCCATCAATCCGGGGCCGGAATGGCAGGTGGCGCAATCCTCAGGCACTGCGCCTTCCTCGTTCCAATGGGCAAAAGCTTCGGCTTTCCGATCACCGTGCGGAGAGGCGATCCAGCTTTCGACAATTGAGGTGACAGGGGATTGATCTTGTGCCTGAGCCGTCGGAACGGCAACCAAAGTCAAAAATGTGAGAGGCAAGAAAAAACGGGTGTAAAACACGGGGGTCCTCCAGCGGTTCAGTCAATTTGGGTTTAACCGGCAATTCTGGATGCTTGGCTTTTCTTTTGATTATGACGCCGGACAAATGTCCTGCATTGATCTGGCTCAAGGGCATGGGTGTTCTGCACTGATAGGTTTCGCGGATACTGAACAAAGGTATTTGGACTGGCGCAAAATATGTCAGGCTGGAACTTGAGGGATTATGTTGACGTGTTGCCCGGCTTGAGGATCGATCATACGAGACTGCCAGACCAGACGGTTCACGATGGTGCGGCGGTGAAGGCAATTGCGCTTCTGGGGGCGGATCTTCCGGGACTGCGGCCAAAGCTGCTTTGTGAACAAGGTGACCGGGTCAAGCGCGGCCAGGCGGTCTTTCACGATCGCGCACACCCGGAAGTGGTTTTCGTTTCTCCGGTTTCCGGCGTGGTCAATTCAATCACGCTGGGTCCAAGGCGCAGCCTTTCAGCGCTGGTTATCCAATCCGACCCCGAACAGCCTCAACCGGATCCTGTCGGTATATCTTTGACGGCGGAGGAGGGCCTGCGTGCAACGCTTCTTGCCAAGGGATTCTGGTCGGCCTTCCGGACCCGGCCCTACGGCCGGATTCCAGCGCCTGACGCCGTGCCCGACGCCATCTTTGTTACCGTGACTCCCGACAATCCAAACGCGCCCGACCCCAGAGTGGTGTTGGGTGACCAGCATCAGGCTTTTGCAGCGGGACTGAAAGCTATGGCGGTCTTGACCCGTGGAACGGTCCATGTCTGCCAGACTCCGGGTGTGGATATTGCCGCTGGTTGCGGCGATCGCATCCGCGGTTCCTTTTTTCCCGAGGGCCGGTCTTCGGGCTTGAGCGGAACCCATATCCACAGGCTGCATCCGGTTGACCGGAGCGGCACGGTCTGGAGCATTGGATATCAGGATCTGGCTGCTATCGGTAAGCTGATCGAGACCGGAATTCATGATTTCAGCCGGATTGTCGCTCTTGCCGGTTCACGCGCAAGGCAGCCAAGGTTGCTCCGGACAGTTGAGGGCGCCAACCTGCAGGACCTTATCCGCGATGAAACCCTACCGGGCGACCAGGGCGCGGCTCTTTGCGTTGTTTCCGGCTCGGTAACGAATGGCCGGCAAGCCTCCTGGCTGGGCCGCTATCATCAGCAGATTACACTGCTCGACGCTGCGCCGCCGCGCAGCACGGTTTCCAAGGGCGGCCTGTTGGGACTGTTCAGGCAAGCGTCATCACGGCCCGCAGCGATGATCCCCACGGCTGCTCTTGAGCAGGCTTTGGGATTCGATATTCCGGTCGTTCCGTTCTTGCGGGCGCTGAGTGTTGGCGACGCGGAAACCGCGGCCCGTATGGGATGTCTTGAAATGGTTGAGGAAGACGTTGCTGCTGCCTCGCTGGCTTGTACCAGTGGCGCTGATTACGGCCGTATGCTGCGTCACGTGCTGGATGAACTGGCGGAGGACGCATGACCGGCTGGACCCTCGACCCCTTCCTGATGCGGCAGCGGACCGGCTGGACCCCGGCGCGGGTGACCTATGTACAGCTCATTGCACTGGCGGCACCCGTGGCCGTGAGCCTGGCTGAGCGCGGAACGCAGCAAATTGCCGTGCTGCTGGCCGCTGCCGTTACCTGTCTGGTCTGGGAAATGGCGTTCGATCTGATCCGTGGCCGCGCATTGGGTTGGCATACTGCAACGGTGGCATTGATTTTTGCGGTTCTGGTGCCGGCGTCTGTTCCCATCTGGCAGGTCATTGTGTCCGTGAGCCTTGGTGTGGTGTTTGGCGAACTGGTGTTTGGCGGCAGGGGCTACGGGATTGTTTCCGGAGCTGCCGCCGCCGCAGGCTTTCTCGTGTTTTCCTTTACCGGAACCGAGCTGCCGGTCCAGAGCGAGGTCATGGCGCTGGCGACGCTTCCCGGTTTGGCTCTGCTTCTTGCCGGCGGTCTCGTTTCATGGCGGGTTCTTGTTTCCGTGACCATCGTTCTGGCCGGAGCCGGGTTGCTCCAGAATGACATGGGCGGGTTGCTGACCACCGCCGTCACCGTGGCTTTTGGTGTGGTTTTCCTGATTGGCGATCCGGTCGCCGGAGCTTCGACAAACCCGGGCCGCTGGGCGTTTGGCGTATTGGCCGGCCTGCTGATTGTGCTGTTTGATACTGCCAACGGTCCGGCCATTGCACCGGCTGCGGTGGTCTTTGCATCGCTGCTTGCCAGTATCTTTGCGCCGCTGATCGATCATGTGGCGGTTGCGCTGATTGTCCGGCGACGGAGGCTTCGGCATGGCTAAGCTGTTTGCACCCGTTCGACAGTTCTTCGCCCGCTCCAATGATGATCTGGTCAAGATCATCGGTATGGCGGTTCTCGTGGCGTTTGTCTCATCTGCCGCCGTCTCCGTTACCGCGGTCATGCTGAAGCCTTATCAGGAGGCCAATCGTGCTGCCGAGCAACAGGCCCGCATTGACAAGATGCTCGACACCCTGCCGGGCATGCGTGACTTGATGATGGAAACCGGGGTCGACACGCTGGAGACCCGGTTGGTCAACCTTGATGACGGCAGTTTTGCAAGCAGCGATGAGGCGGCGGGATTTGATCTGGAGGCCGCGCTTCAGGATCCGGAAGCGAGCGTCGCACTCGACGCTGACGCGGATATTGCCGGGATCAAGCGCAGGGCAAACCAATCGCCTGTTTATCTGCTGCAAAAGGACGGTGATCTCAAGCTGATTGTGCTGCCTGTCTATGGTGCGGGCTATCAGTCAACGATACGCGCAGCCCTGGCAATTGAAGCCGATCTGGTCACCATTGCCGCACTGGCGATTGTCGAGCAGGGCGACACACCCGGCTTCGGTGCCCGGATTGAGGAGCCGGATTGGCTGGCACAGTGGCCCGGCAAGAAAATCGCCGATGAAACCGGCACCGTTCGCATCGAGCTTGTTCGCAACGGGGCATCGACGCCTTACGAAGTCGACGGCATATCCGGCGCCACGCGCACCAGCAACGGGTTCACCAACATTTTGCGGTTCTGGTTGGGGGACAAGGGCTTCGGCCCGTTCCTGACCCGGCTCAGGCAGGAAGGGCTTTAGGATGTCGCTTAAACATCATCTGCTGGCTCCGTTGATCGGCAACAATCCGATCACACTGCAAATACTGGGCATATGTTCGGCCCTGGCGGTAACAACCACGCTGTCGACGGCTGTCACCATGTCGGTGGCGCTGACCGTTGTACTGTGTCTGTCAGGAGGAGTGATCAGCCTGATGCGGAATCACATTCCTCCGTCGATCCGGCTTATCATTCAAATTACCATTGTCGCCTCTATCGTCATCGTGATCGATCAGTTCATGCAGGCCTTCATGTTCGAGATGAGCAAGAAGCTGTCGATCTTCGTCGGACTGATCGTCACCAATTGTCTGGTGCTGGGCCGGGCGGAAGCCTTTGCCATGCGCAATCCGGTGCTGCCGAGCGTCATGGATGGACTTGGGAATGGTCTTGGCTACAGCCTGGTCCTGTTGATTGTCGGAGCCTTGCGGGAGTTCCTGGGAACCGGCGCATTGATGGGGGTTCCGCTGGTTGCCACCGCGGCTGAAGGCGGCTGGTTCCAGCCGTTGGGTCTGATGCAGCTGGCGCCAAGTGCCTTCTTCATCCTCGGGCTTCTGGTCTGGCTGGTGCGGATCCTGCGTCCCGAACAGGTGGAGCAGCCCGAATTCCGGCTGCGGGCGCCGGAGGATAGCCGGCCATGACCGAGCTGCTGATCAAATCGATTTTCCAGGAAAACCTGGCACTGGCCTTCTTTCTGGGCATGTGCACCTTTCTGGCTGTCTCCAAGCGGGTCGATACCGCATTCGGCCTGGGGCTCGCAGTGATCGTGGTTCAGGCAATTACCGTTCCGGTGAACTATCTGATCTTCAACATGTTGCTGCTGGAGGGCGCCTGGGCCTGGGCCGGATTGCCGGATGTTGACCTGACCTTTCTCAAGCTGGTCAGCTTCATCGGGGTGATCGCCGCAATGGTGCAGATTCTGGAGATGACACTCGACCGGTTTGTGCCGCGGCTCTACCGGGCGCTTGGCATCTTCCTGCCGCTGATCACCGTCAATTGCGCCATTCTGGGCGGCAGCCTTTTCATGGTGGAGCGGCATTATGATTTCGAACAGTCTGTCGTTTACGGGATTGGCAGCGGTGCGGGCTGGGCGCTGGCCATTGTGACTTTCGCTGCCATTCGGGAGCGGCTCAAATACTCTGATATGCCGAAAGGTGTGGAGGGGCTTGCCAGTGCCTTCATCGTCACCGGGTTGATGTCGCTTGGTTTTTCGGCCTTTTCCCTGGTGACGCCATGACGGAGATCGTTCTCGGTATCCTGTTGCTGACCGTAATCGTTCTCGTGCTTGCGATCACTGTGATGATGGCGCGGTCGATCCTTTCTCCCTCGCGCCCGGCGGTGCTGACCGTCAACGGCTCGAACCACTTTGACACACGCACCGGCATCAAACTGCTCTCTGCCCTGCATGACAACGATATTCTGATCCCCTCGGCCTGTGCCGGCGCAGGCACCTGCGGATTGTGCCGCGTGAAAATCCTCAAGGGTGGGGCCGCACCCCTGCCAACGGAAGCCGCGCGTCTGACCAAATCCGATCTGCGGGACAATGTTCATCTTGCCTGTCAGGTGGTGATGCGCGGCGATATGGATGTCGAGGTCGACACGGATCTGATGTCGGCGGAAAAATTTGTCTGCACGGTTGAACGTGTGACGGCGCTTACGCCACTGATCCGCGAAATCGTTCTGCGCCAGCCCGAAGGCATGAAAGCCGATATCGAGGCGGGTTCCTTTGTGCAGGTGACGGCCCCGTCCTTCGAACGGGACTATGCGGATATCGATGTGCCGGCGGAGCACGTGGAAGTCTGGCAAAACCTGCGCGCGCTCAAGGTGTCAAGCACCGAGCCGGTAACACGGGCCTATTCAGTCTCCAACCGGCCCAACGATACCGAAGCGGGCCTGATCGTGCTCAACATCAGATTGGCACTGCCGCCGCCGTCGGTTCCTGGCGCAATGCCGGGCGTTGTTTCGAGCTGGTTGTTCTCGCTCCGTCCGGGTGATCGGGTCGATACATCGGGGCCGTTCGGTAGTTTCCGTGCTCAGCCCGGTGAAGCCGAGATGGTGTTTATCGGCGGCGGCGTCGGCATGGCGCCCTTGCGCGCCATTATTTTCGACCAGTTGCAGCGGGTCGGTACGCAACGCCGCATCAGCTACTGGTATGGTGCGCGCAACAAGGGTGATCTGCCTTACCAGACCGAGTTTGACGCCCTGGCGGCTGAACATCCGAATTTCGACTGGACCGTGGCCTTGTCTGACCCCCGCGAGGAAGACGACTGGCAGGGCAGTGTCGGGTTCGTGCATATGGTGGCGTGGGAGAAATATCTCAAAGACCATCCTGCCCCGGAGACCTGCGAGTATTATCTGTGCGGCCCGCCGATGATGATCCGCGCCGTGCTGGCGATGCTGGATGATGCCGGTGTCGACAAATCCCGTATCTTCACAGATGATTTCGGAGTCTGAGCCATGAGGATGAACAGACGCAAATTTATCTTCGCGTGTGCCGGTGCCGTGGCATCGGCTGTTCGCCCTGCGTTTGCCGGCACGGTTGCCGTGGGCGGCCCGGCGTTCGGCGGCACCTGGCGCGCCGCCCTGCCGGATCAGGCCAGCTCAAACGCGGTGCGGGAGATGGTTGCTTCGGTTGTCGCCGAAGTCAATCAGGCGATGTCGCCCTATCTGGCGCAGTCGGAACTGTCGGTTTTCAACCGTGCGGTGACGTTGAACTGGCAGCGATGTTCTGCCCCGCTTGCCGAGGTTTCCAAGCAGGCGCTGGAAATGTGCCGGTTTACCGGAGGCGCCTTTGATCCGACCATCGGTCCGGTGGTCAACCGCTTCGGGTTCGGGCCGATACATGGCGGGCGGGCACTGCCTGAAGACCTGTCGGTGTCTTCAAACAGCTTGCGCAAACGCACAGCCGGCCTGACGCTTGATCTGTGCGGGATCGCCAAGGGATATGCGCTGGACCGCATCATCGAAGGCTTGCCGACTGTTGGGGTTGAGGCCGCGCTGGTTGAACTCGGCGGGGAAATCCGCACGCTCGGCGAACACCCGGACGGCAGGTCCTGGAAAGTCGGTATCGAACGGCCGGATTCTGCATCGGGCATGGTGGCGCATATCGTAGCGCCGGGCAAAATGGCCTTGGCGACATCGGGAACCGGGAGGCAATCTGTTAGACTGGGGCAGGGTGGCGTCAGCCATCTGATCGACCCGCGCACATCTCGCCCGGTTGACGCAATGCCGGCTTCAGTATCGGTGCTTGCCGGGACCGCAATGCGCGCTGATGGTTTGGCGACTGCACTGATGGTCATGGGCATGGAGCGAGGGGCTGCTTTCGCCGAGACACATGCAATCCCTGCGCTGTTTGCCCGGCTCGACACGGCCGGCAGCCACGAGATCATGACCGGCGGATTTGACGCTTACGTGAGCGCATAGGAGGAACGGACGATGGAGACATTTCTGCTCGCATTTGGACTGGTTCTTTTGTCCCTGCTTGGCCTTGCGCTTGGCGTGATCTTCGGGCGTTCGCCACTCAAGGGGTCCTGCGGCGGACTGGCCTGCGCGACCGGGCTATCCTGCAGCGGCTGCCGCAAGGGGCGGGGCTCATGAGTGACCGGCCCCGCATCAAGACCTATATGAGCCGAGAGCTGATCACGCTGACACCCGACATGGAAATCAACCGGGCGATGCACCTTCTGATCGACAACCGGATTTCCGGGGCGCCGGTGCTTGATGCGACGGGAAATTTGGTCGGCATGCTGTCGCAGAAGGATTGTCTCAAGGCCGCGCTGCATGCAACCTATTACCGTGAGTGGGGCGATACGGTGGCCGGCTACATGTCTGGCCCGCCGGAGGCACTGGATGCGGAGCTTGATCTGGTCGAGGCGGCGGAAGCGTTTCTCGCCAGCCCCTTCCGGCGTTTTCCGGTCATGTCGGAAGGCCGTCTGGTCGGGCAGATCAGCCGGTCGGATCTGCTGCGCGCGCTTGCAGGTAATTGGCAGTAGAGGCCAGCCCGGTCACGCCAGTAGGCTAATGACAGCTTGGGCGATGATGCGCTCCTCATCGGCTTCCACAACAAAAGCCTGACGCTGATTGCCGGGTGTGGTCAGCCTTTTTTTGCCTGCAGCATTTGCCGCGGAATCCAGATCGAAGCCGAGCCACTCGAGCCGTTGCAGGGTCATGGAGCGGATAGGGGCTGCGTTTTCCCCGATGCCACCGGAAAAGACGATGGCGTCGACGCCGCCAATGCCTGCCGCCGCTGCGCCAATTTCCTGAACCAGCCGGTCAACGAACATCTCGACTGCAAAGGCGGCATCGGGCTGGTCGCTGGCCAGAAGCGTGCGCATGTCGCCCGAGATGCCGGATACCCCGGACAGGCCGCTCTGGTGATAAAACAGCTTGCTGACAGCACCGGTGTCGCCGCTGTGTTGCTCTACGAGCCAGAGAACCGCACCCGGATCCAGACGTCCGGGGCGCTGGCCCATCATCAGCCCGTCGAGCGGCGTGAAGCCCATGGATGTCCAGAGGCTCGTTCCATCAAGCATGCCGCAGATCGAACAGCCATTGCCAAGATGGCAGGCGATCACCCGTTTTCCGGAAAGTTCGAGACCGGCAAGGCTGGCGGCGACATGTTCATAGGACAGGCCGTGAAACCCATAGCGAAGCAACCCGTCCCTGGCGTAGCGGCGCGGCAGGGCCATCTCGCGCCGGACCGCAGGCAGGCCTGCGTGAAAGGCGGTGTCGAAACAGGCAATTTGCGGAACGCCCGGCAAGGCCTGCATGGCCGCATCGATCCCCGCCAGATTGTGCGGTTGGTGACCCGGCGCCAGAGGCGTCAGTGCGGCGATGCCTGAACGGACTTCCGGATCGATCCTGACTGGGGCCCTGAAGCGTTCGCCGCCATGGACAATGCGGTGGCCGACACCCGAAATCGCTCCGGCGCGCGGCAGGATGATGTCGGAGATCAGACACGGCAACACATCGGCGTGACCTTGATCAGCTTCACCAAACTGCCGGGATTCTCCGGTTGAGGTCTTGAGCCTGGGGGTCTGGCCATGGCCAATCGCCTCAACCAGGCCGGAGAAAACACGCTCGAATTCGGGTGTGAACAGCGCGAACTTGATGGAGGACGAGCCGCAATTGAGCGCCAGCAGGCTTGCGTGCGGGCTTTCAGTCATCGGGGTGTCCTTCCTTTGATCCCGGCTCTTGGGTGGGGCCTTTGACGGTTGGGCTGTCCCGTTGTGCCGGTTTGCTGGGAATCTGCAACTGAAAACCCAAGCTGGCCTTGTTTGTGCGGCTGTTTTGGCCTCATCGCCAGCCAGTGAGGATAAAATCGCGGGCCTGTGCACAGCAAGTACAAGTCTGTTGCCAAGGCGGAGCGCACGTTTTATCTTTTGGTCAAAAATAAAGACGGGTGCAGCTTAAAATCACTTCAAACAGGAGCGTCAGCCATGACCAAATCGCCTATGTCTAGCCATCCTCACCTTCTCAAACGCCGTCAGGTTCTTGCTGGTGCAGCCGCCGGAGTTGCCGCATTGAGCATGCCCGGTTTTCTGGGCAAAGCGCGCGCTGATGGGCCGCTGAAGGTCGCCGCGATCTACACTGTGCCGGTTGAGCAGCAGTGGGTGAGCCGCATTCACAAGGCCGCCAATGCGGCAGTCGCGCGGGGTGACATCGAGTATGTGTTTTCGGAAAATACCTCGAACAACGACTATGAGCGCGTCATGCGCGAATATTCGGAAGTCGGTCATGACCTGATCATCGGCGAAGTGTTTGCGGTCGAAGATGCGGCGCGCCAGGTGGCTGCCGACTATCCTGAAACGGCCTACCTCATGGGGTCGAGCTTCCTGCCCAAGGATGACTTGCCGAATTTCGCGGTGTTCGACAACTACATTCAGGACGCGTCCTATTTGTCCGGCATCATTGCCGGCGCGATGACCAAGTCGAAGAACATCGGCATGGTCGGTGGATTCCCGATCCCTGAAGTCAACCGGCTGATGCATGCCTTCATGGCCGGCGTCAAGGAAACCGCGCCTGAAGCCAAATTCCAGGTCGCCTTCATCGGCTCATGGTTCGATCCGCCGAAAGCCAAGGAAACAGCCTTTGCGCAGATCGACGGCGGCGCGGACATTCTCTATGCGGAACGTTTCGGCGTCTCCGATGCGGCCAAGGAAAAAGGCGTGCTGGCGATCGGCAACGTCATCGACACACAGGCGGATTATCCCGACACCGTGGTGGCTTCGGCTTTGTGGCACTTCGAGCCGACGCTTGATCACGCCATCGAGATGGTCAAGGCCGGCACGTTCAAGGCCGACAATTACGGCGTCTATTCCTTCATGAAGGAAGGTGGCAATTCGCTGGCGCCGCTCGGCACTTTCGAGGGCAAGGTTCCCGAAGATACAATGAAGCTGGTCATGGAGCGGGAAGCCGCGATCAAGGACGGCTCCTTTGTGGTCGAGATCAATGACGAAGAACCCAAGTCCAACTGATGGACGCTGACAAAAGCCCGGAGGCGGAGACCGTTCTCCGCCTCTCGGGCATTACCAAGAGATTTGGCCCGCTGGTCGCCAATGACGCCATCTCGCTGTCGCTGAAACGCGGCGAGGTGGTGGCACTGCTTGGCGAGAACGGCGCCGGCAAGACCACGCTGATGAATATTCTTTTCGGCCACTACACCGCCGATGAGGGACAGATCCAGGTGTTCGGCAAGACGCTGCCGTCAGGCGATCCGAATGCGGCGCTGGCTGCCGGCATCGGCATGGTGCACCAGCATTTTACACTTGCCGACCAGATGAGCGTGCTCGAAAATATCGTGCTCGGCACGCAACCCCTGTGGTCGCTCAATCTGGGCAAGGCGCGTGCGCGCGCAAAGATCCGGACACTGGCACAGGATTACGGGCTTGAGGTCGATCCGGACCGGATGATCACCGATCTCTCTGTCGGGGAGCGGCAGAGGGTCGAGATCCTCAAGGCGCTTTATCGCGAGGCGCGTATCCTCATTCTCGACGAACCGACGGCGGTGTTGACGCCGATGGAAACCGAGGCGCTCTTTTTTACGCTGAAGAAACTGGTGGCGGCAGGGCTGTCGGTGATCTTCATTTCGCACAAGCTTGGTGAGGTTCAATCGGTTTCCGATCGTGTTGTGGTGTTGCGCGGGGGCAAACTTGCCGGTGAACGCAAGACCCGTGACGCGACGCGGCGGGAACTGGCGGAGTTGATGGTCGGCGGGCAATTGCCGGTCAATGAAATCGGTCCTTCGACACCGCGGGATATCCTGTTTGAGCTCAAGTCCGTGTCCACGGCGAGCCTGGGCGGTGCGCCGCTCAAGCAGATATCGATGCAGTTGCGCGGCGGCGAAATCACCGGTCTGGCCGGGATTTCCGGCAATGGCCAGGCTGCTCTCGCAGCGCTGATTGCGGGCACGCTGCAAGCCAGCGAGGGCGATATTGTCGTTCACGGTGCGCCCGCCAATCGCTGGTCGCCCCGAGCGGCACTTGACCGAGGTCTGGGGCGTATTCCGGAAGACCGTCATGCCACCGGGATGATCGGCGACATGAGCGTGGCCGAAAATGTGATTTCCGAAGCTTATCGCAGCCCGCGATTCTCGCGGTTCGGGTTTCTTGACTGGAAGGCAGCCGCGGCATTCGCCAGCGGCATCATCAAAGCCTATGACGTGAAGTGTCCCTCGCCGGATGCGCGGGTGCGGCTGCTGTCGGGCGGCAATATGCAGAAGCTCATACTCGGGCGGGCGCTGGATGGCGATCCGGACATCATTCTGGCCAGCCAGCCGACGCGCGGACTTGATGTCGGTGCGGTTGCCTATGTGCATGCGCGGCTGATCGAGGCGCGTGACCGGGGAGCGGCGGTGCTGCTTATTTCCGAGGATCTGGATGAAATCCAGACATTGTCGGACCGGATCCTTGTGATCCATCGCGGTCAGCTCTCCCAACCCTCATTGCGCGGGGAGCTCAGCGTCATGGACCTGGGAGAACTGATGGCGGGACACGGCGTCGAAGAAGGGGCTCACCATGCGGCTTGAGCCGAGACCATCGTCCTCGCTGACGACAAAGCTGCTCTGGCCGGTGGCGGCTATCCTTGCAACGATCGTGTTTTCATCGGTGCTGGTGATGATCGCCGGCGCGTCTCCGTTCACAGTCTTCTGGCTGGTGATCAAGGGAGCTGCGGGGTCGCAGTTCGCATTGCTGGAAACGCTGACTCGGGCGACGCCGCTGATTTTCACAGGGCTGGCCGTGGCCGTGGCGTTCAGGGCCAAACTCTGGAACATCGGGGCTGAAGCCCAGCTCTATCTCGGTGCGGTGATGACTGTGGTGATCGGAACCGGTGCGGTAACGCTGCCATCGGCGGGGCTGATCCCGCTGATCATGATCGCGGCAATGCTCACCGGGGCGCTGACGCTGCTTGGTCCGGCCATCCTCAAGACGAAATTCGGTGTCGACGAGGTTGTGACCACGCTGTTGCTGAACTTCATCGTCCTGCTTTTCGTCTCGATGTTGCTCGAGGGGCCGCTGAAGGATCCGACAGGCATGGGCTGGCCGCAGTCGAAACGGGTGATTGCGGATGCGCAATTGCCGCGCCTGATCAAGGGCAAGCGGCTGCATTTCGGCTTTATCCTCGCCATTGCTTCGGCGGTCGTGGTCTGGGTGATCATGAAAAAGACCACGCTTGGCTACGAGATGCGTGCAGTCGGGCACAATGCAGAAGCCGCGCGGTTCGCGGGCATCCAGGTCAACCGGGTGATCGCCAAGACGGCGTTGTTGTCGGGCGGCCTCGCGGCCCTGGCGGGCTTTTCCGAAGTGGCCGGGCTCAAGGGCAATCTGACGCTCGATCTGTCGCCTGGCTATGGCTATACCGGGATTGTCGTGGCGATGCTGGCGATGCTCAATCCGCTTGGGGTGATTGCCGCGGCCATCTTCGTTGCCGGAATCTTTGTCGGCGCAGATGCGATGAGCCGCAGCGCCAATGTGCCGAGCTATATCGCTGAGGTGATGGTGGCAACGTCGCTGCTGACCATGGTCGCCGCCATCATGCTGATGCGTTACCGCGTGCGCTGGAGATGACATGAGCGAAGCATTCGAAATCCTCTTCACCGCAAGTTTCTGGGTTGCAGCCATCCGCATCGCCTCGCCGCTGATCTTCGCTACCATGGGCGAACTTATCTGCGAGCGGGCCGGCGTCCTAAATCTCGGTATCGAAGGCATCATGGTGGCTGGAGCATTTTCCGGCTGGTTTACCGTCTATATGGGCGGGGATCTTTGGACCGGGGTGTTTGTCGCTGCGCTGACGGGTGCAATGTTCGGCCTGTTGCACGGTTTCCTCACAGTGCCGCTGGGTCTGTCGCAGCATGTGACAGGCATCGGGGTGACGCTGCTTGCCTCGAGTCTGACCTATTTCACCTACCGCATCCTGTTGCCGGAGGTCTCGTCGCCGCCGAAGATCGAACCATTCCAGCCCTTCGCGGTTCCGGTTCTTTCGGATATTCCGGTGCTGGGTCCGGCCTTGTTCAACCAGACGCCGCTGACCTATCTGGCCTATTTCAGCGTGGCTGCTGTCGCCTTCATTTTCTATCGCACACCGGTGGGTATTGCCGTGCGGGCGGTGGGTGAAAATCCGGCGGCGGTCGAGGCTCAGGGCATTTCCGTGACGGCGGTGCGCATCGGCGCGGTGATGGCAGGCTCTGCGCTGATGGCGATCGGCGGGGCGTTCCTGACGATGTCGGCGTTCAATTCCTTCTTCTTCGAGATGATCAACGGACGCGGCTGGATTGCCATAGCACTGGTGGTGTTCGGATCCTGGCGGCCCGGCAAGGCGCTGATTGGTGCGATTCTGTTTGCGGCATTCGATGCCTATCAGGTCCGGTTGCAGCAGATCACCGGCGGGGTGATCCCCTACCAGATTTTCCTGATGATGCCGTTTGTCCTGTCGATCGTGGCGCTGGTTGTTGTTGCCCGCCGCGCGACCTATCCCAAGGCGTTGATGGTTCCCTATCAGAAAGGCGAGAGATGAGTTTTGACACTTTGCTCAAGGGTGGCGTGCTGCCCGACGGGACCGTTGCCGATATCGCCATACAGGATGGACGCATCGCGGCCATTGCTCCCGGTATCGAAGCTGAAGCAGGCGAGATACTCGATGTGTCGGGCAATCTGGTGTCGCCGCCATTCGTCGACCCGCATTTTCACATGGATGCGACGCTGTCCTATGGCCAGCCGCGGATCAATGCTTCGGGTACGTTGCTTGAAGGGATCGGCCTTTGGGGTGAACTCAAGCCGCTTCTGACCCATGAGGCCGTCAAGGAACGGGCGCTTGCCTATTGCGACTGGGCAGCGTCGATGGGGCTGCTTGCGATCCGTACCCATGTTGATGTCTGTGACGATCGGTTGCTGGCTGTTGAGGCACTGCTGGAGGTCAAAGAGGAGATCTCGCACTATATCGATCTGCAACTGGTGGCGTTTCCGCAGGACGGTCTCTATCGCTCGCCGACGGCACGCGACAACACCATCCGTGCGCTGGATCTGGGGGTCGACGTGGTCGGCGGTATTCCGCATTTCGAGCGGACCATGGCAGATGGCCGTGCTTCGGTGACCGAGCTTTGCGAGATCGCCTCCGAGCGGGGCCTGATGGTCGACATGCATTGTGACGAGACGGATGATCCGCTGTCGCGCCATATCGAGCAACTGGCTTACGAGACCCAGCGGCTCGGGCTTCAGCGGCGGGTGGCGGGGTCGCATCTGACCTCGATGCATTCGATGGACAATTATTATGTCTCCAAACTGCTGCCGCTGATTGCCGAAGCGGAAGTGGCGGCGATCCCCAATCCGCTCATCAACATCACGCTGCAGGGCCGGCACGACACCTATCCAAAACGGCGCGGCATGACGCGGGTCCCTGAAATGCTCAAACACGGCATCCGCGTCGGCTTCGGTCAGGACTGTGTGCTCGATCCCTGGTATTCGCTGGGGACTGCAGACATGCTCGATGTTGCCTTCATGGGGCTGCATGTGGCGCAGATGACAAGCCCGGATGACATGCGGCGCTGCTACGAGATGGTGACCACCCAAAGTGCTGCACTCATGGGGCTTGAAGACTATGGCCTTGAGGTGGGTAAACGTGCCGATCTCGTCGTGCTTGACGCCGGCAATCCGATCGAAGCCATCCGCTTGCGAGCGACCCGGCTGCTGGTGATGGCAAGGGGCAAGGTCATTGCGCGGCGCGAACCTTCGCCGATGCGGCTTGAGATCCCGGGCAGGGAGGCGAGTATCGACCGTCGCTTCACAGTGCCCGAGCAACACTGACGCAAACTGGCTCACGTCTTAAGGAACAGGGTTAATACTTACGTAAGTGCGTTGGCCTATGCTGCGTGGAGTTGTTCTGCGTAAAAGGGTCTCCAGTAATGGCCGAAGCCAAGCGTAAATTGTCCCAGGTTTTCCGTATGTCCCGGAAGCTTGCATTGCTATCCGGGGCTTTCCTGTTCGTTCTCGGTGCCTCGGGAACTGCCGCACTGGTTTTCGCACCGGCGACGATCATGCCGGGCTACAAGGAAGACACCGGTGGCCATTGCAAAACGGTTTATCAATCCGAGTTCAGGCGCGGCAAAGAGAAACGTCTGATTGCGGTGATCTCCGGCGACGATCGTGAACCGAGGGAGCGGGTCAAGACAGGCCTTCGGCTTGCCCGCCACCTTTCCGATACGCTGCATTCCGATCTGACTATCGTTCAGGTGGCCGACAATCGCGGTCCGATGACGCGGGCCGGGCTTCGCGGTGCTGCGATCGGTGCTGAAATTGCCTACGCCCCCAACCCGACAAGGACGCTTGCGGTGTCGCAGCCCTGGGAGGTGCGTTACGTCAATACCGTGCCGACCAGCACGGGCTACTATTTCGGCGAACGTATCGACATGCCGCAGAGTGACATTGAATCCCTGGCTCATGAAATCGAGTTGATTGCCGGCTGCGATGGCGATCTGGTCGAGGAAGAAGCCCAGACAGTCGCGGCAGGCGGGCATGACGAGCCGGCAAAACCGGCTGGCCACTGATCCCGCCTGAGCACTCTTTTGCTATTCGCTGCGGCTCTTTCGTGCCGGGAACAGGATCACATCGCGGATTGACGGTGCATTGGTCAGCAGCATGATCAGCCGGTCGACACCGATGCCCAGACCGCCGGCAGGCGGCATGCCCTGGTCGATGGCGTCGAGAAACTCGTCATCAAGCTGCTTTTCCATCTCGCCGCGGGCGTGGGCCTGTTCGAGCTGCTCGACCATGCGTTTGCGCTGCTCTTCCGGGTCGTTGAGCTCGGAGAACGCATTGCCAAGTTCCCAGGCGTTGCAGTAGGTCTCGAAGCGTTCGACAAGACGCGGTTCGCCGGGTACTTCCTTGGCGAAAGGCGAAATGTCCTTCGGGAAATGCGTCACATGTGATGGCTGGATCAATGTGGCTTCGACCTTTTCCTCGAAGATGAAGGCCAGGCATTCGCCCCAGGTCCAGTCAGCCTCGATTTCAAACCCGGCAGCCTTGGCGGCAGCGCGGGCTTCCTCATCGTTGTCGATGGCGCGGAAGTCGATGCCTGTCGCTTCCTTGACAGCATCGGGCATGGCAATCCGTTTGAACGGCCCCTTGAACGACATTTCCTGCTCGCCGTACATGATCTCGGTGCTGCCGTGGATTGCTGTTGCCAGCCTTTCGAACAGCCGTTCGACCAGGCCCATGATGTCCTCGTAGTCGGCATAAGCCCAGTAGCATTCGAGCATGGTGAACTCGGGATTGTGCCTTGTGGACACACCTTCGTTGCGGAAGTTGCGGTTGACCTCGAATACCTTGTCGGTTAGCCCGGAGACCAGTGCCCGCTTGAGGTAAAGTTCTGGCGCAATGCGCAGATACATGTCGAGCTTGAGGGTGTTGTGATGGGTCTTGAACGGCTCGGCCGTCGCGCCCCCATAGACCGAATGCAGCATCGGGGTTTCGATTTCCATGAACCCCTCATCTTCCATGAAGCGGCGGATTCCGGAAACGATCTTCGAGCGCTGCTGAAAGCGGAGCTTTGAATCCTCGTTGGTGAGGATGTCGAGGTGGCGCTTGCGATAGCGCAATTCGATGTCCGACAGCCCGTGCCATTTTTCCGGCATCGGCAGCAGCGACTTGGTCAGCATGGTGATTTCATGGGCGTTGACGGTGAGCTCGCCGCGCTTGGTGCGCCGCACTTCGCCGGTGACGCCGATGATGTCGCCCAGATCAATCAGCGGCAGGAGATCGCGGGCTTCCTGCGGCGTGGTGTCCTTGTGGCTGAAGATCTGAACCTTGCCGGAGGCATCGTGGACGTCCATGAACATGCCGGAGTTGCGCGATGAGTACACCCGTCCGGCGACGGTGATGATATCACCGGTCAAGGTGTCCGGCTCGATATCGGCGTATTTTTCCGCAAGCTCTTCATTGGTCATCGTGCGGTGGAAATGCGCCGGGTAGACCTCGGCAACGGTCTCACGCAGCTTGGCAAGCTTTTGGGCGCGCACTTCGGTGACGTCGGATGAAAGGCCGGGCTGAGTTGTTGTGTCGGTCATTGTCTTACCCGTTGTTTGCTTTGGCTGCTTCGACGCCGGCCTTGACTGCGAGTTCGGCCTGCTTGAGGCGCTGGCGCACGACCGAGCGGCCGAGAATGGACATGGAATCAAACAGTGGCAATGACCGCGAAGACCCCGAAACCGCTATGAAGAGCGGCGCCAGCAGGTTTCGCAATTTGATCTCGCTGCGCTCGGAAATGGCCCGAAGTTCGGCTTCGATGCTTTCAGCGTTCCACTCAAAGATGGTTTCGAGGTCCGGCTGAACGATCTGGAGGATCTGGAGGACGTCTTCCAGCGAGACTTTCTTGATATTGGAGAAGTCTGCTGAAGTCAGTCCCAGATCACCCTTCAGCAGGAAACCGGTCAGATCCGGCAGGTCGGACAGCTTGGTGATACGCGACTGCGCCAGTTTCATACCTTCGCCAAAGCGACCATTTTCCTGGGCCCAGGCCAGGACGCGGGACACGAATTCCGTCTCGGAGATGTTTTCGCGCAACCACCGGCCATTGAGCCAGTCGAGTTTCTGAAGGTCGAAAATCGCTCCGGCCTTGTTCAGGTTTTCCGGGTCGAAATTGGCAACCAGCTGATCCATGGTCTGCAGTTCCTCTCCCTCGGAGATCTGAATGAAGAACAGGCCGAGGAAGTTCATCAGCGCCTCAGGCAGGAAGCCGAGCGCGCCATAATAGGAAATCGAGGTCGGGTTCTTGCGCTTTGACAGCTTTGACTTGTCGGCATTGCGCATCAGAGACAGATGCATGAACACCGGCGGCTCGAGACCCAGATACTGATAGATCAGAATGTGCTTCGGGACCGAGGAGAGCCATTCTTCACCGCGGGCCACGTGGGTGATCTTCATCAGATGATCGTCGACCACATTGGCCATGTGATAGGTTGGCATGCCGTCGGCCTTGAGCAGCACCTGCATGTCGACCGCTTCCCAGGGGATCTCGACCTCGCCATAGACGCCGTCGACAAATTTGCAGGCGCCTTCGGCCGGGATTTTCATCCGGACGACGGATGGTTCGCCTGCCGCCATGCGGGTGGTGACTTCCTCAGCCGTGAGGTTGAGGCAATGGCCGTCATATTTTGGCGGTTTGCCGGCAGCGCGCTGGGCGGCCCGCATTTCGCCAAGGCGCTCGGGTGTGCAGAAACAGCGGAAACCGTGGCCGTTTTCGACGATCTTCTCGACATAGGGAAGATAGAGATCCTTGCGTTCGGACTGCCGGTAGGGGCCGTAGGGCCCGCCAATGTCGGGGCCTTCTGACCATGACAGGCCGCACCATTTCAGAGCGTCGAGAACCTTCTGTTCAAACTCCGGTGTGGATCGGGCGGCGTCGGTGTCTTCGATGCGCAGAATGAACTCGCCGCCGTGTTTTTTCGCAAACAGGTAGTTGAACAGCGCGATGTAGGCGGTTCCGACATGCGGTTCGCCAGTCGGAGACGGTGCGATGCGCACCCGCGTTGCAGTGTTGGCCATTTTGTGTTCGCCCGCTTTCAGGTCCGGTTAATTGGTGCGCTTGGCGGCTTTTGCCGGCTGCGATCGCTGTCCGGTTTCGCTGCAGCCAGGCAAGGCGCGGCGGAGACCGGCAGGCGCTGCCTTAGGCCATATTGTGCCGGTTGCGTCAAGTATAAGGGCTGCCGGCTGGTTCGTCGCGGCAGAATTGGTGCGAATGGCAGCGGTTCGAGCCTTCGCAAGATTTTTGATTTACGTACCTCAAAAATTGCTCTAGAAGGCCTGCAGGAGGAGATAATGCGACCGACTGTGCACGATATTGCGGCAGAAGCCGGGGTCAGTCTTGCGACTGTGGACCGGGTACTCAACGCTCGATCGGGTGTGCGGCAGAAGACCGTCGACAAGGTCGAGGCCGCGGTCCAGCGGCTCGGTTATGTGCGTGATGTGCAGGCCGCCAATCTTGCCAAGAAGCGCATCTATCCGCTGGTGTTTGTCATTCCCGAAGGTCCCAACAGCTTCATGCGCGGTCTCGAAGCGGAGATTCGTTCGGCGATGCAACGCTCATCGGTCGAGCGCACGTCAATCCAGCTCGAAACGGTGCCGCCTTTCGACGCCGCTGCAGTCGTCCGTGTTCTCGATGCGATTGACCCGGCAAATGTCACCGGTGTTGCACTGGTTGCCACCGACACCGCCGACGTGTCCGCTGCTGTCGATCGTCTGACTGAAAAGGGTGTTCATATCGCTGCGCTGGTATCGGATTTGCCCGGGTCGCGGCGTGTGCATTATTGCGGAATCGACAATCTGGCTGCGGGGCGCACGGCTGCGGGCCTGCTCGGGCGGTTTTGTTCCGGGCGCACGGGCAAGGTGCTGGTGATCGCCGGTTCCATGAAGCTTTCGGACCATATGGAAAGGGCTTCGGGGTTTGCCACGGTTCTGAAGTCCGAGTTTCCGGAGCTGGAAATTGTCGGGCCGGTGGAGACCAACGATGAAGCGGACAGGGTCTGCCAGGTGGTCGGAGACGCGCTTGACGCGGATCCGGAAATTATCGCGATCTACAATCTCGGTGCGGGCAATCGCGGACTGCTCGAAGCCTTGCGGCGCGGAGGCCACCGAGACCGGGCGATTGTGGTTCATGAAATTACGGAGACATCGCGCCAAGGCCTCGCCGACGGTCTGTTTGATGCGGTGATCAATCAGGATTGCGGGCACGAGGTGCGCAGCGCAATCCGTGTGCTGAAAGCAAGGTCGGATGGATTGATGCCGATCAGTGCACAAGAGCGGATCCGCATAGATATTTTCCTCAAGGACAATTTGCCATGAGCGATTGTCGTGAACGTATTTGCATGTTTTTTGAAAGGATCTGCCGCCATGTATCTCGGACTTGATCTCGGAACGTCGTCGCTGAAGGCGTTGCTGATTGACGATACCCAGCGCATTCTGGGCTCCGCCAGCGCCCCGCTCACCGTGGAACGATTGCATGCCGGATGGTCGGAGCAAGATCCCGACAGCTGGATCACGGCAACGCGGGCGGCGTTGGCCGAGCTTGGCAAAACCCACGCTTCGCAACTGGCAAAGGTGCGTGGCATCGGACTTTCCGGCCACATGCATGGTGCAACCACCATCGACGCGGACGGCAAGGTTATCCGTCCCTGCATCCTGTGGAACGATACCCGCAGTTACAAAGAGGCGGCAGAGCTTGATGCCGATCCGCAATTCCGGCGTCTGACCGGCAACATCGTGTTTCCGGGCTTTACCGCGCCGAAGCTGAAATGGATGGCTGCCAACGAACCGGAAGCCTTCGCACGGGTCGCCAAGGTGCTGCTGCCCAAGGATTATCTGCGGCTCTGGCTGACCGGAGAGGCGATCTCGGAGATGTCGGATTCCGCCGGAACATCCTGGCTTGATGTCGGCAAGCGCGCCTGGGACGATGGTCTGCTCTCGGCCACCGGCCTCGATCGCAGCCAGATGCCTGCGCTGGTTGAAGGCACCGAACGCGGCGGCGCGTTGCGGCCTGATGTTGCTTCGGAACTGGGTTTGCCTGCAGGGATTCCGATTGCCGGGGGTGCGGGTGACAATGCTGCGTCGGCTTGCGGAATGGGGACCGTCGGTGACGGCCACGCCTTTGCGTCGCTGGGTACATCCGGTGTGTTGTTTGCCGCCAATAACCGTTATTTGCCCAATCCCGACAGTGCGGTACATGCGTTTTGCCATGCGCTTCCCGGCACCTGGCACCAGATGGGCGTGATCCTGTCGGCAACGGATTCGCTCAACTGGCTCTCCGGTATCACCTCGACCGATCCGGCAGCGTTGACCGCGGAATTGGGCAACACGTTAGAAGCGCCGGGTTCGGAAGTGTTCCTGCCATATCTCTCGGGCGAACGAACTCCCCACAATGACGCCGCCATTCGCGGCTGTTTTGCCGGTCTCGGTCATGAATCCGGCCGCGTCCATCTGACCCGAGCGGTGGTGGAGGGCGTGAGTTTTGCTTTCCGCGACAGTCTGGCGGCTCTGGCGCAGGCGGGAACATCGCTGTCTCGGGTCACGGCCATCGGTGGCGGATCCAAGTCCGACTACTGGCTGCAAACGCTTGCCACCGTGCTGGACCTGCCGGTCGATATTCCCGAGGGTGGCGATTTTGGCGCAGCCTTCGGGGCAGCCCGGCTGGGCCTGATTGCCGCAGAAAATGCAGATCCGTTTGCGATCTGCACGGCGCCGGCCACAGAAAAAACCATTCACCCAAATCGCGATCTGACTGCTGCTTTTGACGAAGCATACCAGACCTATCGTGCCCTCTATCCTGCAATCAAAGGAGCCATGTCATGAGCACTGGATTTTTCGGAGACGTTACCAAGATCAAATATGAAGGCCCGGACAGCACCAATCCGATGGCCTTCCGCCACTACAATGCCGACGAAGTCATCGGCGGCAAGCGCATGGAAGACCATTTGCGTTTTGCCGTTGCCTACTGGCATTCATTTGCCTGGGAGGGCGGCGATCCGTTCGGCGGCCAGACCTTCGAGCGTCCCTGGTACCCGCAGGATTCAATGGAGCGGGCAAAGCTGAAGGCCGACGTGGCCTTCGAAATGTTCTCGGCACTGGGCGCGCCATTCTACTGCTTCCATGATGCAGACGTGCGCCCTGAAGGCTCCAACTTCGCCGAGAACACGAGGAATCTCGAAGAGATCGTCGACTATTTTGCCGGCAAGCAGGAAGCCACCGGCGTCAAGCTGTTGTGGGGCACTGCCAATCTGTTCTCCAACCGGCGGTTCATGTCGGGTGCTGCGACCAATCCCGACCCGGACGTGTTTGCCTTTTCCGCGGCGACCGTAAAGACCTGCATGGACGCCACACACAAGCTCGGCGGCGACAACTATGTGCTGTGGGGCGGGCGCGAAGGCTACGAGACGCTGCTCAACACCGACCTGAAGCGCGAAGATGCGCAGCTTGGCCGCTTCCTCAATCTGGTGGTCGAGTACAAGCACAAGATCGGTTTCAACGGTACGATCCTGATCGAGCCCAAGCCGCAGGAACCAACCAAGCATCAGTATGACTACGATGTGGCGACGGTCTACGGGTTCCTGAAGCGGCACGGGCTGGAAAATGAGGTCAAGGTCAATATCGAACAGGGCCATGCGATCCTTGCCGGCCATTCCTTCGAGCACGAGATCGAACTTGCTCAGGCGCTGGGCATTTTCGGCTCCATCGACATGAACCGCAACGACTACCAGTCAGGCTGGGATACCGACCAGTTCCCCAACAATGTGCCGGAAATGGCACTGGCCTATTATGCGATTCTGAAGGGCGGCGGGTTCAAGAACGGCGGCACCAATTTCGATGCCAAGCTGCGCCGTCAGTCGCTCGATGCGGAAGATCTTCTCTATGCCCATATTGGCGGCATGGACACCTGCGCGCGGGCGCTTAAGGCGGCGGCAAAGATGGTCGAAGACGGCGTGCTGACAGATTTTGTCGAGGATCGCTACAAGGGATGGTCGATTCCGGAAGCCAGGAAGATGCTTGATGGCGGCTTCTCGCTGGCGGAAATCGAGGAATGGGTCCGCAAGGCCGACATCAATCCGCAGCCGAAATCCGGCAGGCAGGAATATCTGGAGAATGTCGTCAACCGGTATGTGTGACCGATGCCTGACAACAGGTGATTGATAGGGACGGCGGTTCATTGCGGTGAGCCGCCGTTCTTTTATGAACAGTGTTTGTTTGCGTGGCGGCCCTCTGTCGCGTAAATCAGGCTTCCAATCTGCAAGACCATCCCGGAAGGAAGCCTCGCCATGCAATTTGCCCGCCTGAACGGTGTCGTCATTCATCATCAGGTGATCGGTGCAGCCCCTGACAAGCCGACGATCGTTTTCGCCAATTCGCTGGGGACCGATTACCGCATCTGGCGGGATGTGATCGTGCGGATGGTGGGTGACTACAGCATCATCGCCTATGACAAGCGCGGCCATGGCCTGTCGGAAGCCGGTGACGGCGAGATCACAATGGATGATCATATCGATGATCTGATTGCCCTGATCGAGCACTTTGAAGCCAAGAACGTCATTGTCTGCGGGTTGTCGGTCGGCGGGATGATCGCACAGGGACTGGCAGCGAAGCGGCCTGATCTGGTGCGGGCGTTGATCCTGTGCGACACCGGCCACAAGATCGGCACGCGAGAGATGTGGGATGCCCGCATTTCTGCAATCACCGAACTTGGGATCGCGGGGCTCTCCGACGCCATTCTGGAGCGCTGGTTCACCAAGGAGTATCGCAGCGCAGACAATGCCGAGTTTACCGGTTACCGGATGATGCTGGAGCGGACCCCGGTGAAAGGATATGTGGGAACGTGCGCTGCGATCCGCGACAGTGATTTCACCCAGTCCAGTTCAGAACTGGTGGTGCCGGCCATCTGTGTGGTCGGAACTGACGACGGCTCGACGCCTCCCGCACTGGTGGGTGAACTGGCGCGGCTGATTCCTGGTGCGATGTATCAGGAAATTCCGGGTGCTGCGCATCTGCCGTGCATCGAAAAGCCCATCGAACTGAGCGAAATCATCAAGGCGTTCATCGAGCAGCTTTCCACAAACTGAAGCCCGCTCAACTCAGCCAGATCAATCACAGGGAACCGAAATGACTTCTGACAGTTCGCCGCAAAAGCTGGCCCGCCGCTTTCCCGATGATTTTCTCTTTGGTGTGGCGACGGCATCCTACCAGATCGAGGGCGCTGTGCAGGCGGATGGCCGCAAACCGTCAATCTGGGATGCGTTTTCGCATATGCCCGGACGGGTCAAGGGTGGCGACACCGGTGACATTGCCTGTGATCATTACAACCGGCTTGAAGCGGATCTTGACCTGATGGCTGAGCTCGGCGCGGAAGCTTACCGGTTTTCGATCGCCTGGCCGCGGCTTCTGCCTGACGGGACAGGCTCGGTGAATGAAAAAGGATTTGATTTCTATGACCGCCTGCTCGACGGTCTGAAAGCGCGCGGCATCAAGGCTTTTGCCACGCTTTATCATTGGGATTTGCCATTGGCGCTGATGGGGCGCGGCGGGTGGACAGACCGCGATACGGCGGAGGCCTTCGCCAATTATGCGGGTATTGCGGCGAAGCGGCTTGGCGATCGTCTGGATACAATTGTGACTTTCAACGAGCCGTGGTGTTCGGTCTATCTGGGTCATCTTATGGGCGTTCATGCCCCCGGCGAGCGGTCGATGGAGGCGGCAATGGCGGCACTTCACGTCACCAACCTTGCCCATGGGCTCGGCGTCCAGGCGATCCGGGCTGAACGGGCGGATATCCCTGTCGGCATCGTTCTCAATGCAATGAGCGTGATGGCCGGCAGTGACAGCAATGCCGACCGGAAAGCGGCGGAGCGCGCCAATGATTTCCACAATGGCGTGTTCTTCGGCCCGATATTCGCCGGCGCCTATCCGCACTCCGTACTCGAGGGATGTCCGGATCTGGCCAGCCGCATCAAGCAGGGCGATCTCGAAACGATCCATCAGCCGCTGGATTTCTGGGGGCTGAATTATTATACGCCTATGCGGGTAGGTGATGATGCGTCATCGCCGTTCCCGCATGTCGCCAATGCGCCTGCAGTCAAGCCGGAGAAGACCGATATCGGCTGGGAAATCGAGCCTGAAGGGCTCTCGCATGTGGTCAAGGATCTTTATGGCCGCTACACGCTGCCGGATTTCTACATCACCGAGAACGGTGCGGCCGACAACACGGACGTGGAAAACGGTGCGGTCAGCGACACGATGCGGCTTGATTACGTTTCAACCCATCTCTCAGTCGCTGCCGGTCTGATCGCTGAAAATTATCCGTTGAAAGGCTATTTCGCCTGGAGCCTGATGGACAATTACGAATGGGCCGAAGGCTATTCGATGCGCTTCGGCATCGTGCATGTCGATTACGAAACGCAGAAACGCACAATCAAACAAACCGGCCACTGGTACGCCTCGCTGATTGCCGCGCACAAGGCCGCAAAGAGCTGATCAGCGCACCACAAAGCCGTGGGCGAAGGGATCTTCCTCGTCATCAATGGTGATGGTATTGATCCCGGTTTCCACTGCCCAGCCGGCCACCGAGGGGATGATGGCGGGTTTGCCTGCCGCTTCGGTGGCGGCCTCGACCCGGCCTTGAAACAGCGATCCGATGATGCTCTCATGGACGAAGTCATCGCCTGGCTTGAGCTTGCCCTTGGCCGCCCATTGCGCCATTCGCGCTGATGTCCCAGTGCCGCAAGGTGAGCGGTCAATTGCCTTGTCGCCGTAGAACACGGCATTGCGGGCATTGGCCTCAGGCCTGGTCGGATTGCCGGTCCAGAGAATGTGGCTCAGGCCACGAATGTCGGGTTTCTCGGGGTGGATGAACTCGTGCTCGCTGTTGATGCGCTCACGCAGAGCGGGGCTCATGCGGACGAGATCCGCAGCAGAGAAATCCGCGATGTCAGAGAAGTTCTGCTGGGCGTCGACGATGGCGTAGAAATTGCCGCCATAGGCGACGTCGACGGTGATGTCGCCCAATCCTTCGCACCAGGTCTTGATGCCGGTCGCATGCAGGAATGCAGGCACATTGGTCAACCGAACTTCGGTGACCTTGCGGCCGGTCTGCTGATAGCGGGCGACGATACGGCCGGCCGGAGTGTCGATCGCCAGAACGCCGGGTTCACGCGGAGAAACCAGTCCATTCTCGATCGCCATGGTGACGGTGCCGATGGTGCCATGTCCGCACATGGGCAGGCAGCCGGATGTCTCGATGAACAGGAAGGCGATGTCGCAATCATCGCGTGTCGGAGGATAGAGGATGGTGCCGGACATCATGTCGTGGCCGCGTGGTTCGAACATCAATCCGGTGCGGATCCAGTCATACTCGGCAAGAAAATGAGCGCGGCGCTCCAGCATGGTGGCGCCGTCAAGTTGCGGGCCACCTCCGGTGACGACCCGGACCGGGTTGCCGCAGGTGTGGCCGTCGATGCAGAAAAAACGATTGCGCGCCATGATCAGCTCATTGCTACAGGGTTAGAAACGGTCGGGCCGGTAGGCCGCAATGTCAATACTTGGAGTCTTGTGGTCCACCAGGTCGGTGATCAGGCGTCCCATGGCTGCAGACTGGGTCAATCCAAGATGGCCGTTGCCGAAGGCCAGCAGAACGGATGGATCCTCAGGCAGGGCGCCGACAACCGGCAAAGTGTCGGGCAGGGAGGGGCGGAACCCCATCCATTCGACACCGCCGGTGGTTTTCAGTCCGGGCAGGAAGCTTGCCGCCTTGTCGAGCATGGCTTTCGAACGGGCAAAATTGGGTGGAAGGTCCAGCCCGCCAAGTTCAACCGCGCCGCCAACACGCACTCCGGTTTCCAAAGGGGTCATGACGAAGCCATGGTGGCCGAAGATCAGCTGGCGTTTGAGATCGAATGCGCCGGGCGGCAGCGTGGTGTTGTAGCCACGCTCGGTGTCAAGCGGAATGCGCAGCCGGGTGACCGGGTTAATCAGCCGCGTGGACCAAGAACCGGCACAGACAACAATGCGGTCGGCCTCTCGTGTCGTTCCATCCGCGAGGCGAGCGGAGGGGCCATTTTCCGAACGTTCGAGGGCAAGAACTTCGGCCTTTTCGAAAACAGCTCCGTGCCGTTGCGCATGGTTCCACAGTGCTTGGGCGAATCGCTGCGGCTCCGAGACGTTTTTCCAGTCCGGCACGAAGGTGCCTGCGACAAACCGTGGGGACAGGCCGGGCTGCAATTCCGTCAGCCGGGCGCCGCGGACATGTTCGAATGCGATGCCGGCCTGCTCGCGCTGCCGCCAGCCATCTGCGGTGCTGTTGAATTCGGCTTCGCTTTCATACAGCTCCAGTGACCCGTCATGGTGCACCATACCGGCAATGCCGGCGCGCTCGACCAGCGCCATCATCTCGGACTCTGCCAATCGCATCAGGCTGGCTTGCGCGCTGATCGAGGCTTGTTGCCGGCCGGGCAGGCTGGCTTTCCAGAATTGCCACAGCCAGGGCGTCAGCCGCGGCAGATAAGATGGCCGGATCGACAAAGGCCCGAGCGGATCGAACAACCATTTCGGGGCTCTGAGAAGGGTTTTGGGCGATGCCAAAGGCATGATCTCGGAGAAAGCCAGTGCCGCGGCGTTGCCCTTGCTGGTTTCCTCGGCAATGCCGGACCGGTCGATCACCGTGACCGCATGACCTTGCTCCGACAGCAACGCTGCGCTGGCAATGCCGACAATTCCGGCACCGATGATAACGATCCTGTTTTGGGTCATGGATGATCGCTGCCCGCACGTGCTTTCTCTTTTGCAGCCAGCATTTGCTGTTGGCGCATCCGGAACCGGGCCCTGTCTTCCTCGCTGCGTGTGTGATAACAGTGAGGGCAGGAAACGCCGTCTTCATACAGCGGTGAGGCCTGCTCCTCCGGCGCCACCGGATTGCGGCAGGCGCGGCACAGGATCTCATCGCTTTCGCGCAGGCCATGGGTGACGGCGACCCGCTCGTCAAAGACAAAACAGGAGCCCTGCCAGAGGCTTTCCTCTTCCGGTACATTTTCCAGATATTTCAGAATGCCGCCCTTGAGATGGTAGACATTTTCATAGCCTTGGGCGCGCATGAAGGCGGTCGCCTTTTCGCAGCGTATACCACCGGTGCAGAACATCGCGATGGGCTTGGTCTTGTCTTCAATGCCGGCCTGGTCCACCCAGCCCGGAAACTCCCGGAACGTGTGGGTCTCGGGATTGATCGCACCCTTGAAGGTGCCGATCCCGACCTCGTAATCATTGCGTGTGTCGATGACGACCGTTTCGGGATCGGAAATCAGCGCGTTCCAGTCTTTGGGGTCGACATAAGCGCCAACCTCCTCCAGCGGGTCGATGTCGGGAACGCCCATGGTGACGATCTCTTTTTTCAGGCGCACCTTCATGCGCCGGAAGGGCATCTTGTGGGCGCTGCTTTCCTTGTGCTCCAGAGCTGCGAGGCCGGGGATGGCGCGCAGATGATCAAGCACTGCATCAATTGCCGTGCGCGTGCCGGCAATGGTGCCGTTGACGCCTTCACGGGCCAGCAACAATGTGCCTTTGACGCCCTGTTCGTTGCACAATTGTGCCAGGGGTGGCTGCAGTGTCTCCGGCTCGGCCAGCCGGGCGAAATGATAGAGCGCAGCGACGACCACTGGCTGGTTCGGAACGGGTGTTTTTGCAGGTGTCTTCATACCTGCGGGCATAGCGCGTTCATGCAATTCAGGCAATCGGTGTGTGGGGGCCTGATGACGCTGCAGCATGGACAATTCATGATTGAAAGGCTATTCGGAGCGCTCCAGTTGATGCCGCGAAAGGACCAGCGCCATGGGCGATAAAACCCAAGCCCTCATTTCCATTCTGAAATTGCAGCCTGTGGTGCCCGTGCTCGTCATCAAGGACCTAGCCCATGCCGTGCCGCTGGCGCGTGCGCTGGTGGCGGGCGGCCTGAAGGCAATCGAGATCACCATGAGAACGCCGGTGGCGCTGCAGGCTATCCGTGCGGTGGCTGATGAGGTCGAAGGCGCTGTTCCGGGTGCGGGTACGGTGCTCAATGCGGGCCAGTTTCACCAGGCTGTTGAAGCAGGATCCCAGTTCATCGTGTCGCCGGGTACGACGCTTGAGCTGCTCGATGTTGCCCGCAAATCACCGGTTCCGCTGTTGCCGGGTGCCGCAACTCCGAGCGAGGTGATGGCGCTCAGCGAAGAAGGCTACAAGGTGCTCAAGTTCTTCCCGGCCGAACAGGCCGGAGGTGCCGGGTATCTCAAGTCCTTGTCATCGCCCCTGGCCGGCATGCAGTTTTGCCCGACAGGCGGCATCACTCCGGACAATGCGCGGGATTACCTGTCCCTGCCCAACGTGATCTGCGTGGGCGGCTCCTGGGTTGCGCCCAATGCGTTGGTGGAAGCCGGCGACTGGGACGGAATTACCCGGCTGGCCACGGAAGCATCGCGCCTGTCAGCCTGAAGCCATCACTTGATTACCAGTTTTCTGATTGAACTCGCCTGACTGGCAATCTGCGCCGGAGGCGAGTGCTCCTGTGGCTATTTGAAAGCGAGGCAACGGCTTCCTATCTAAATCCTGAAGTGGCCAGATCGTGTGGCCGCGCCAAGGAAGACAAGGACCCTCGCCATGTTCGATCCCAAAGCCCTGCTTGACCAGTTTCTCGGTTCAAACATTCCCGGCACCCAAGGCACGATTCGTGACAAGGCCGGTCAGGCCACGCAATTGGCAAAGGACAATCCTCTTGCCACAGGGGCTATTGTCGCAGTGCTCCTGGGAACCGGAGCCGGGCGCGCCATCGGCGGATCGGCCTTGAGACTTGGCGGCATGGCGGCAATCGCCGGTCTTGGTTACCAGGCCTGGAAGAACTATCAGGCCGGCAGATCTCCAACCGATAGCGGCGTTGCTTCGGAACCCGAATTGCTGGCGCCTCCCTCGGATTCGGGTTTTTCAGCCGAGCCGGCCAATGTGAACGGCGATTTTGCACTTTCTCTGATCAGGGTCATGATTGCCGCGGCGCGCGCGGATGGTCATGTGGATGAGGCAGAACGTGCCCGTATCCATGACAAGCTGGCCCTGTCGGGACTGGGCGCTGACGCTGTTTCTTTCCTTGATGACGAATTGTCCAAGCCGGTGGATATGGATGGGATCATCGCTGCCGCCTCAAGCGAAGCGCAGAAGGTGGAAATGTTCACCGCAGCCCGGCTTGCGATCGAACCTGACAGCCGCGCGGAACGTGGATTCCTTGATCTTCTGGCAGGCCGGCTGGGACTTGCTGATCCGCTGGTCGATCACATCGAAGCAACCGTTGCGGCTGCCAAGGTCTGAATCGAGCGACTTTCATCGCGATGCACCAAAGTATGAGCCAGTCTTTTCGCGCTTTCGAATTTGTCGCGAAGGATTAATGGTGCTCGCGCCGCCGCAACTTCCTTGCGAGATTACTAAAATACAGCGCTCCGACGATTTCATTTCGAGATGAACGGCACTAAAGTCCGGCGATGCAATCACGCGTCGCCATCGAGAAACACTTCCGTCTGACCAGAATGGGTCTGTTTGTCGTCTGGGCGGTCCTCTCGGCGATTGTCGTGGCGTGGTCGGTGAGTGCCGCCAAGGAGCGGGCGCTGTCGGATGTCATGCAGAGAGCCGGCGAAACCCTGTCTGTGCAAACCGAGATTCTGACCGGGGTTCTCGACAAATACAGGTTGCTGCCGCCGCTTTTATCGCGGCAGTCTTCGATACGGGCGCTTTTCGTGCGTGATGTCGATGGCAACGCCCAATCGCTTGATGCGCGCCGGATGGCAGAAGCCATTGGCGGCATGTCGGCGGCCATGGATGTGGCCTTTTTCTTCCCCGATGGAGAACTGCTGGCGAATGCACGGGATTCGTTCGCCGTGCAAGATGAGGGATTACCCCAGCTGATCGAAGTCGCGATGCAGGGTCGCCTCGGACGTGCGGCGTTATCCAGCAGCGGGGGCGAGCGGACTTATGCGTTCTCGTCGGGGGTGCGCCGCGAGGGAAAATTCGTCGGGGTCGTCATCATCTATGTCGACTTTTATCGGGTCGAAGCGGCCTGGGCCTTGTCGGCGCGCCGCATTTTTGTAACCGACAAAGCCGGTACGGTGTTTCTGGCGAATGATCCGAACTGGCGGCTCAATCCAATTTCTGAATTGCGTCAGACCGGCAGATTTGATCGCTACCTGATCAATGGCCAATATGAAGAGAGGCTGGATCTGGTGCGCCGGTTGCCGTTGCTTGAGTGGGATCTGCATGTGCTGGCCGATCCTTCTCCGGTTGCGGCGGCGCGGCTTAACGCGGCGGCGATTGCTTCCCTGGCTTGTTTGCTGTCCGGCGTGATTGCTTTGGTCGTGCTTCGCCGGAACGAGAGCGCAGTTATCAGATCCCGCTCTGATCGGGCGACTGCACTGCGGCTCGAGCGCGTCGTGAGGGACCGGACCCGGGCGCTTTCGATCACCAATCAGTCGCTAAGTCAGGAAGTCGAGGTCCGCCGCGAGGCAGAAGACCGGTTGCGAAAGACGCAGAATGAGCTGATCCAGACTGCCAAGCTGGCAGCACTGGGCCAGATGTCGACGGCCTTGAGCCATGAGTACAATCAGCCACTGGCAGCTATCCGGTCTTATGCGGACAATGCGCTCAAGTTTCTTGATCGCGGCGCCATATTGGAGGTGTCCGGAAACCTCTCGCGGATCAATTCACTGGTTGAACGGATGGCTGAATTGTCGAAAACCCTGCTGTCCTTCTCCCGAAAACCCGGCGCAACAATAGGACCGGTGCCGCTTGGCACGATTGTCGACGAGGCGTTGCTGCTGGCGCGGCCGCGTGCCCGTGCGGCGGGGATTACCGCAATTGCTGTGGGCGAGGGCGTGGCAGGCCTTCACGTCTTTGGCGGACGGATCAGGTTGGGACAGGTGATTGTCAACCTTGTCAACAATGCGATCGATGCCCTGTCGGGGCAGGCCGACGCACGCATCGAGATCGACGCACGCCGGGAAGGCGAGCGGGTTGTCGTAACAATTATGGACAATGGTCCCGGGATAGAGCCTGAGCAGTTGCCAAAGGTGTTCGAACCGTTCTTCACCACCAAGGGGGTCGGCGATGGAATTGGCATTGGCCTCTCCATTGTCGATAATATCATCCGGGACTTTGGCGGCACGATCATGGCTGCAAACAGGCCCGAGGGTGGCGCCTGTTTCACCATCAATCTGCGGGCTGCTGACCCTGACGTTCTTGAAAGGAAGCCGGCTCTGAGATCGGGCGGCGCCGCGGTTTGATGCTGGACAAGACGACGGCTTCATGATTTCAGGCTATGCATCCACGCCATGGGGAGGTTCCGTCTTTTGGAAGACAATTCAGCACTGAGGCCACAGGACAGAATAGTTCATCTGGTCGATGATGATGAAGATCTTCGGCACGCGCTCAAGCAATCACTAAAGCTCGAAGGGCTGGGTGTGACTTGCCATAGCAGCGCGGAAGATATTGCAGATCTGCCATTGCGCAGCCTCTATGGTGTTATTGTCTCTGACATCCGCATGCCGGGAATAGATGGATTGACGCTGATGCGCCGCATCCTCGGCATTGACCCGACCCTTCCCGTGGTGCTGATCACCGGACATGGCGATGTGCAGATGGCCGTGGAGGCGATGCGCGCCGGGGCTTATGATTTCATCGAGAAACCGTTTGCCGCAAACCGCTTGTTCTCGGTGGTCGAGCGGGCCCTCGAGAAGCGCCGGCTTGTGCTGGAAAACCGCTCCCTGCGCAATGCGCTTGAGGGCAGCGATGATCTCTCGTCAAGGCTGGTTGGCCGCGATCCTGCAATCCAGCGGTTGCGGGCGCAGATCTCTGCGGTTGCAGATACCGATGCGGATGTCCTGATCACCGGAGAAACTGGAACGGGCAAGGAAGTGGTCGCGCGGGCGCTTCACGACTTCGGCTCCCGGTCCAAGGGGAATTTTGTCGCTATCAATTGTGCGGCCCTTCCGGCTGATATCTTCGAATCCGAATTGTTCGGGCATGAGGCGGGGGCGTTTACCGGGGCGCAAAAACTCAGGATCGGCAAGCTGGAGCACGCCAATGGCGGCACGGTGTTTCTCGACGAAATTGAGTCGATGCCGATCGATCTGCAGGCCAAGCTGCTGCGCGCCATTGAAGCACGGTCAATCGAGCGGCTGGGATCGAACCGGCAGGTCGAGCTTGACGTGCGCTTCGTGGCGGCGACCAAGGCGGACCTTATCAACAACCCTTCATTCCGGACCGATCTTTATTACCGGCTCAATGTGATCACCCTGGATATCCCGGTGCTGCGGGCGCGCAGGGATGACATTCCGCTGTTGTTCTTTCACCTGGCGCGGGAAGCACGCGCACGCTACCGCCGTGAAATTCCCGACGTCACGCCACAGATTGAAGCTGGATTGGTGGCGCATGACTGGCCAGGCAATGTGCGCGAGTTGCGAAACGTTGCCGACCGGTTTGTTCTGGGCATGTGGTCGGGGTTCGGGGCAGAGCCCGACGCTGGTATCGAAACCGGAACCGGCAATCTGTCGGAGCGAATGGACAGCTTTGAACGTGCGGTGATCACGGCGGAGATCAAGCGCAATGGTGGTAGCTTGAAGCCGACCTATGAAAGCCTCGGCGTTTCACGCAAGGGGCTGTACGAGAAGATGCGGCGTCTGGGCATCAGTTCCGGCAATGATGCCGATGGGTCGTAGACGACCCGTTGGCGTTTGTGAATGGGTAGACTGACGCCCGCCGAATGCCGCAGTTCAGGCGCAATCGGCCCGATCTTCTGTTCCAGATGCGGTTTTTAAGCTATTCTGACAGTTTCAGGCGTCTCTGCCGAACTGGCACAGGGATTGCTACTGTTCAATAGAATGCGATGGGCGGGAGGTCGTCGCTGGGAGGATGCCGGATGTTTGCCGGCCTTTCCGGTATTCTCTTGTCTCCGCTTCGTTTGACAATTCCGGGCATGTTGCCCTTGTGGAGGATACCTCATGAAAAAGCTTCTTCTTGGCGCCGTTTCAGCCGCCGCTCTTCTTTTCACTGCAAACGCCGCTTCCGCCAATTGTGATGATGGCGAGATGGTCATCAAGTTCAGCCACGTCGTGGCCGCAACCGGGCACCCCAAGGGTGACGCGGCAACCCTGTTGGCCGAACGGGTCAACGAGGAAATGAACGGCAAGGCCTGCATGGAAGTGTTCGCCAACTCGACCCTGTTCGATGATGACAAGGTTCTTGAGGCGCTGCTTCTGGGCGACGTTCAGCTTGCTGCGCCTTCGCTGTCGAAATTCGAAGCCTACACCCTCAAGTATCGCCTGTTCGACCTGCCGTTCCTGTTTGCTAGCCTGAAGGCCGTTGACGTCTTTACCCAGTCCGATTCCGGCAAGGGTCTGCTGACTGTCATGGAAGATGTCGGTTACACCGGCCTTGGCTACTGGTCGTCGGGACTGAAGCAGTTTTCGGCCAACAAGCCGCTGTTGGTGCCTTCTGATGCAGATGGCCTGAAGTTCCGGGTCCAGACCTCCGATGTCGCCGTTGCGATGATCGAGGCCATGGGTGGTTCGGCCCAGAAGCTGGCTTTCAAGGAAGTCTATGGCGCCCTGCAGACCGGCGTTGTCGACGGGCAGGAGAATTCCTGGTCGAACATCTACACCCAGAAGTTCTTCGAAGTGCAGGATGGAGTGACTGAAACCAACCACCAGCTCCTTGCCTATCTGTTGGTGACTTCAACCGAATGGCTCAACGGTCTTGACCCCGATTTCCGTGAGCAGTTCGTCAAGATTGCCAACGAAGTGACAATTGAAGCCAATGCTTCGGTTGCTGCCAAGGAAGCTGAAAACCGTCAGAACATTCTGGATGCCGGTGGCACAATCCGAGAACTCGACGCTGAACAGCGCAAGGCCTGGGTTGATGTGATGAAGCCTGTCTGGACCAAGTTCGAAGGCGATATCGGCACTGATCTGATCGAAGCCGCAGTGGCTTCCAACGACGCCAGCTAACAAAGCACGGTGGATCCGGACCTCAACTTCCGGATCCACCACACAGTCTGCCGGTAGAATCCGGCAAGTCGGGGGGCCACGATGAATATCTACTTGCCTTATCTCATCATGGGGGCAGTGATTGCGCTGTTCTGGATCGCGGAACGCCGTAATCCAGAAGCTGTCACACGGTTCGAAGAGAATGTGTTGGCAGTGCTTCTGGCGCTGATCACAATCGTTTCCTTTACACAGGTAATAGCGCGTTACGGCTTCAACAGCGGCTGGACCGGTGCACTTGAGCTGACCCGTATTCTGTTTGCCTGGATGATCCTGTTCGGCATGAGTTACGGCCTCAAACAGGGAATGCATCTGGGTGTGGACGCGCTTTTGCGCTTGTTCCCCAAGCCCGTGTTCCGATTTTTTGCCATTTTTGGCGCGGTCTGCGCCTTTCTCTATGCGGCGATCCTGATTGAATCTTCCTGGCTCGGGATACTGGGCGCAGATACGAGCGGTGGCGCAATGGTCTACTGGGCGAAGTTTTTTCAGATCGGCATCGGCCTTGATGATCTGCGGTATCCGGAATGGATGCAGGAAACATTCGGCTTGAAGGAGCGCGTGCAGCGCTGGATTGCCTATCTCATTCTTCCCATTGGATTGGGTTTGTTCGGATTTCGCGCGCTGCAAGCCATGATTGCGATCTGGCGCGGTGACCGCGAACTGATCATTGCCGGACATGAGGCGGAAGACCTCGTTGCCGAAAACCGCAACGTTTTGAAGGACTGATCCGCCATGGAAACCGCAATCCTGTTTGTGCTCGTTCTCGGGCTTCTGTTTGTCGGCGTACCCGTGGCGGTGTCGCTGGGGCTTTCGTCAATCATCCTGATCGCCTTTTTCTCGAATGACTCGATGTCCTCGGTGGCCATCCAGTTGTTCACGGCATCGCAAAACTACACGCTGCTTGCCATTCCATTCTTTGTGCTGGCGTCGGCTTTCATGTCGACCGGCGGTGTTGCCAAACGCATTATCCGCTTCGCGATTGCAACGGTCGGGCATTTCCGCGGCGGTCTTGCCATGGCCAGCGTGCTTGCCTGCATGCTGTTTGCCGCACTGTCCGGTTCATCGCCGGCGACGGTGGTGGCTATCGGCACCATTGCCATCGCCGGAATGCGGCAGGTCGGATATTCCAAGGAATTCGCAGCCGGCATCATCGCCAATGCAGGCACGCTCGGCATCCTCATACCGCCCTCCATCGTCATGGTGGTCTATGCGGCGGCGACTGATGTATCTGTGGGCCGGATGTTCCTGGCCGGTGTGATTCCCGGAATTGTCGCCGGTCTCATGCTGATGATTGCGATCTACATCGTGGCGCGCATCAAGGGCCTTCCGTCAGAACCATGGCGCGGCTTTGGCGAGATTGTCGCGGGTGGCAAGGAAGCCGGCTGGGGCCTGTTCCTGATCATCATCATCATCGGTGGTATCTATGGCGGTGTGTTCACCCCGACCGAGGCGGCGGCCGTGGCGGCAGTCTATTCGTTCTTCATCGCGATCTTCATCTATCGCGACATGGGGCCGATGGCGGGGATCACATGGGTCAACGACACCGACTCGCGCCGGGCACGCGCCGGATTCTCCGGCGTTGTGTACGCAGTGGCGTTCTATTTCGTCTGGATGATCCTGTCGTTCTTTGCGACCAATGATTCCGAGACGATCACGTTTGCCGGCCGGTCCAATCTCGGGCTCGCCATCTCGTTTGCCATTCTGGTTGGTTACATCGCCTGGCGTGGTGACAAGGGAATTGCCGGTGTGCCTGGCGCGGTGGTTGCCGGTCTCCCGGTGTGGGGCCGCAACCTCTCGCTGATGGGCCGCAACTTCGGTCGTGCCTTCTTCAATGAAGACACCCGCAAGGTGATGGTGGATGCGTCGAAGACGACCATCATGCTGATGTTCATCATCGTCAACGCGCTGCTGTTTGCGCATGTGTTGACGTCAGAGCGGATCCCGGATGCCATCACCGAGCTGATGCTGGGCTACGGCTTCACCTGGTTCACCTTCCTGATTGCGGTCAACATCCTGCTGCTGATCGGTGGTCAGTTCATGGAGCCGTCGGGTCTTCTGCTGATCGTGGCGCCTGTGGTGTTTCCGATCGCCATGGAGCTTGGCGTTGATCCGGTGCATCTGGGCATCATCATGGTGGTCAATATGGAAATCGGCATGATCACGCCGCCGATAGGTCTGAACCTGTTCGTCACCTCCGGGATCACCGGGATGAGCCTGGTGCAGGTTGTGCGCGCCGCAATGCCATTCGTGGCGGTGCTGTTCCTGTTCCTCATCATCGTGACCTATGTGCCGGGGCTGTCGACCTGGCTGCCCTACAGCCTGATGGGGCCGGAGATTGTGACCAGATAGTCAATTGGGCACTTGGACTGGATAAATCTGAATTCAAATTGACCGGGGCGCGCAAGCGCCCCGGTTTTTTATGGGTCGGACCAACCGGTTTTGCGCGCAAGGGTGTTCGAAGTCTTGATCAGTTGATCTGATGGATGGCTTCAGAAAATGTCATCAATCCTGGCGTTGTGCTGGCTATGAGCCGGTGCCATGCTGTCTGCATGATGAGTGATATCAACTTCCCATTGATCCTGACGGCTGCCTTCATGGCCACTGCCAGCCCCGGCCCTTCAACACTGGCAATTGCCGGGACCGCGATGGCACATGGGCGGGCGCAGGCTCTGGCTCTGGTGACGGGTATCGTCTGTGGTTCCTGGATCTGGTCGGCGGCGGCGGCACTCGGGCTAGGCGCGGTCATGCAAGCCAATGCATGGACATTTGAACTGTTGAGATATTTCGGAGCCGGCTACCTGCTGTTTCTGGCCTACAAGAGCGCTCGCAGTGCCTTGTCTGCCGGGCAGGCAAAACTGCGTTCGGTGTCAGCCGGAAGCTACCGGACAGCCTATGGCAAGGGGCTGGCGATGCATCTTACCAACCCCAAGGCGATCCTGTTCTTTGGGGCCCTGTTCTCGGTCGGTGTTCCGGCCTCCGCTTCACCGCTGCAAATTGCCTCGGTGGTTGTTGCTGTCGGGCTGCAGAGCCTGTGCGTGTTTGCAGCCTATGCGCTGCTGTTTTCCAACGGGCGGATTGTTGCTGTTTATATGCGCCTGAGGCGATGGTTTGAGGGGGCGTTCGCCATGGCGTTCGGTGTTGCCGGTTTGACGCTGCTGGCGAGGCGGCTCTGACTGCCTGCCGATCCTTCGATCCGCGTGCTGGAATGCCGGGCTTCCAGGCCTTTCTGCCAATTTTGTGCGGCTACGGGTCAAATAACGCCAGTTCGCGTTTACATTCGGTTAACTTTTGGAGCGCAACCTGATCATCAGACATGCCACTTCACTCCTCCCAAGAACGGCATGACGGAGAAGGGCGGCGCAAGCCGCCCTTGATCTGTTCAGGGTTTGGCGTCGGTCAGAAAATCCCCGACACGCAGGATGGCGGCCTTGATGTTGTCGTCGGAGTTGGCACAGGACACACGGATGTAGCCCTCGCCAAGAACGCCGAAATCCGGCCCGCCGATCAGCGCGACACCGGCTTCTTCAAGAAGCGCACTGGCCAGCTTTTTGGCTTTCCATCCGGTCTCCGAAATGTTCGGGAAGGCATAAAAAGCGCCCTTGGGCAGGATGCAGGAAACGCCTGGCAATTCATTGAGCAGATTGGTGACCAGCTGACGACGCCGGTCGAAAGCGGTCAGCATCTCGGCCACTGCATCCTGGGGGCCGTCAATTGCCGCGATGCCGGCGAACTGCGACGGGGCGTTGACACAGGACCAGCAATTGACCGCGAGTTTGCGGACATAGCCGATCAGACTTTCCGGCCAGATCGACCAGCCCATGCGCCAGCCGGTCATGGCCCAGGTCTTGGACCAGCCGTTGAGCACGATCAACCGGTCGCGGATCTCGGGGTAGCTCAGCAACGAGGTGTGGCGTTCACCGTCATAGGTCATCACGTCGTAGATTTCGTCGGACATGATGGTAACCTGCGGATGGTCCGCCAGCCCTGCGACGAGCTTGTCGATCTCGGCTTTCGGGGTAACGCCACCGGTCGGGTTGGCGGGAGAGTTGAGGATCAGCAGCCGCGTTTGCGGCGTGATCAGAGCCAGGGTTTCCTCGGCTGAGAAGGCAAATCCGTTTTCTTCACGCATGGGCACGGGGATCGGCCGTGCTCCCACATGCTCGATCATCGAGCGATAGATCGGAAATCCCGGATCGGGGTAGAGAATATCGACCCCGGCTTCGCCCAACATGCGAATGGCGGCATACATGGTCGGCTTGCCGCCGGGCATGATCATGACGCTGTCTGGCGAGATTTCCACACCGGTCATGGATAGCGTTCTGCGGCATACAGCTTCGCGCGTGGCGAGCAATCCATTGGCTGGCGTGTAGCCGTGATGGCCATCGCGCAAGGCCTTGATCGCGGCTTCGACGATGTGTTCCGGCGTTTTGAAATCCGGCTGGCCGATGCCGAGATTGATGATGTCCCGGCCCTGATTTGCAAGCTCAGTGGCGCGGGCCAGCACGGCAAAGGCATTTTCTTCGCCGATACGGTCAAAGGCTGCAACTGGACGGATCATCTGATTTTTCCTCGCGACGGTGGTTGTTTTGTCAGATGAACTCATGTCCTATCCCGGCGCGAATTTCAATTCTGGTGACAAAATGCGTGATTTGAGCAAATGGACGGCGCGGCCCGCGCCGCAGGGATTTTCCGCCACGGGACGCTATGTGATGATTGAACCGTACCGGCGCGCGGTTCACGAAACAGAATTGTGGGATGCGCTGGGCGGGGCGGGCGTCAGTGATCTGATCCGTTATTTTCCCAATGGTCCCTATCAGACTTCATCGGAGCTTTGCGACTGGCTGGATCGTTCCTGCCAGGATGGCGGCTGGGTGACGTGCATATTTCGCAGCCGCAAGACCGGCAATGTTGTCGGTATGGCATCGTTGATGCGGCCAGACCCGGCAAACGGCGTGGTCGAGGTGGGGTCGGTGGCACATGGGGCGGCAATGGCGCGGTCGCCGATGTCGACCGAGGCGCACTACCTGATGGCACGGCATGTGTTCGAAGAACTCGACTACCGCCGGTACGAATGGAAATGCCACAATGAGAACGGGCCATCCAAGGTAACGGCCGCTCGTCTCGGCTTTCAATTTGAAGGCGTGTTCCGGCAGCATATCGTTTCCAAGGGCGCCAATCGCGATACGGCCTGGTACTCGATGATCGACAGCGAATGGCCGGATCTCAAGCGCGGCTTCGAGGCCTGGCTTGATCCATCAAATTTTGAACTGGACGGACGCCAGAAACACCGTCTGGAGGACATAAGGGCCGCACAGGGATGATAAATTTGCGGAGGGCTTCTGCGGCTGACCGGGCGCGTGTCGAAGCATTTCAGAACGCCGCCTATGCACGCACTGAAGCTGCTGTGGGCGCACGCGCGATCCCGCTTGAATGGGACTATGGAGAGATCCTGGATAACTGCGAAGTCTGGTTTGACGAGAGCGGCAGTGTGCTGACCGGGGTGCTGATTTTCCGTGTTCTCGAGACAGAGCTTTTTCTTGAATCCATCGCCACAGCGCCGGACAGCGCTGGAACGGGGCGCGGACGGTTGTTGCTTGAGGCGACGTTCGAACGGGCGCGCGAGCTCGGTTTGAAGCGTATCGGATTGATCACCAACAGTCTCAATCCTGCACTTTCCTGGTATAAGAGGATGGGATTTTCGGTGGACCGTGAAGACGTGCAGCCGGATCGAAGTGTCATCCACATGTCAGCGGTGGTCCCGCGCGTCTGAAACCTGCTGGCGCAGAAAATCATGGCATCCTGATGCAAGAGTGGGATCACGGGTGTTGCAGAGATGGCGAAAAGGCTTATCTGGTGCATGACCGCCGATTACAAAGGACCGCACTCATGAGCGAACCAAGCACATCAAACCGCTCGTCTGCCATCGCGGCGGCGATAATTCTCGGTGGCACCGGGCTTGTCTTCTATTTCATGCCTGCGATGATGATGTCTCTGTCTGAGATATCACCCTGGTTGTCCTACGCAGTCGCCGCGGCGTTTGTGCTGGCCTTTTTCGCGGTGTTCTGGTTGCGCGGCAAGCGGCAGAACAAAGACCGGAAATCTTCCGAGTAGGATAGTCAGGCCTGCAGGGAAGCGGCCAGCAGCAGCAGCCCCAGTGCGAAAACGGTTGCTGCTCCCAGTATTTCAATCATCGTTCCGACTGTCCCTCCCATGGAGGCACCGGCCAGACGCACAGCCGTGCCTTTGGCCAGGACGGCCAGGGTGGCGAGGGCGGACACCGTGATTGCGGTACCGAGCGCCATGGCGAAGGCTGACACAATGCCCGCGATCCAGAGCCCGTTCAACATCGAGAATGTGAGCACGATGAGTGCGCCGGAACAGGGCCTCAATCCGACAGCGATAACTGCGCTCCAGGCTTCACGGACACTGAAATTCCGGCCCGAAATGAGCCTCGGGTCAGGCACGTGAGAATGACCGCAGGTGCTGCAGACCTCTCCTTCTGCGTGCTCGTGGTGGTGGTGATGGCCATCATGATCGTGATTGTGATGCTGGTGGTCGCTATGTGCGTGTGCGTGTTCGGCGTGAGCTTGGGGCTGCTGCGCCGGAACGGGGCTCAACGCGGGGGTGGTGCGCAACGAGAGCAGTTTGCGGCTGAGCAGCCACAGCCCGAACAGGGTTATCAGCGCGTAGCTGGCAATTTCCATGAAATGCGTCGCCTGTGTCATGGAGATCGAGAGACCCCGCAGCAGGTAGTAGGCAACGCCGACAACTGCTACGGCAGTCAGTGCCTGCAGCATTGACGAGAACAGTGCCAAAACCACGCCGCGCCTGAGCGCCACTTCGTTGGCCAGCATGTAGGACGAGATCACCGCCTTGCCATGGCCGGGTCCAGCGGCATGAAACACGCCATACAGGAAAGACAGGCTGACCAGACCCCACATCTGCCATGGGTCGGAGCGCATGGCCTTCAGGGCGCCGGTGAGCGCCCTATAGAACGCCTGTTGCTGCTGGTTGACCCAGTATAGAACGGAGCCGCCCAACCCGGTTGGCGTGATCGCCGGTTCGGCTGCTCCGATGCCGAGCGAGGATTGCGCATGGGCCGCACCTGCCAGCACGATGCAGGCAATCGTGGCCGCCACGATCACGCGTTTGGAAACAGGCCTCATTTGCAGTCAAGCTCCAGCCGGGTGGCAAGCAGCTTTGAAAGGTCCCCGCTGCCGGTGGTTTCGAAGAAGGCTTCAGTCAGGGACGCCTGGTTCTGGGCGATGATTTCATCGGGATCCGGCCGGACCACCTTGCGTGCGCATCGCGAGGTTGAACCGCCCGTTACCATCATGTCTTCATCGTTGATGAAGTCGATCGCTGCATACATGGTCGGATCAAACACGCCCACCGCAATCTTGCCGTCTAGTGGCAGTTTCTTATCCGGTACAACTGCGAAGAACATCAGCAATTGTCCGTCCTGATAATCGACATTGATGGCTTGTGGCAGCGAAAAGCCGGCGTCCTTGCCGTTTGCGGTGACGGAGATGTAGTAATCGAACTCGGCGAGAGACTGGGTCACCATGGTGCTGATGTTGGCAAGCTCGGTAGAGTCGAGTTTGAGATCCGCGTTCTCATCAAAATCCAGAATGACGCTTGACGAGAAGACCTCATCGAAGCGCCAGACGTTGCGCAGCTCGGTTACATTGCCATCAGCCGAAGTCTCGATTTCAAGACGTGCTTCAGCGAACACATGGGGATGGGCCGAAGCCGCAACAGGCAACAGACAACCGGCCAGTATTACAAAGTCCCTTAGTCGCAACATCATATGCGTATCCATGGTCTGCTGCTCTGCCTGATTTTTCCAGTGAGGTTGGTTCGCACTGAATATGGACCAAATTTCGACGCCCGTATAATCATCTGCCAACAAGCGTCATTGCGCCGTCTTGAACCACTGGTTCAGATAGTCGACAAAAGCCCGCACTTTTGCCGGAAGATAGCGGCGATGCGGATAAATGGCGTAAATTCCCCGGTCGTTCGGATTGAATTCCTCAAGAATGGGAACAAGAGTCCCGCTAGGTTGACGTTCCTTGAAAATGAAATCGGGGAGCACGGCCACACCCAGGCCCGCTTCGGCTGCGCGCATTGCCGTAAGCGGGCTGTTGACCTCAAGCCGACCGTGGACGGAAACAGAGATGGCAGTCCCTTCCTTGTTGACGAAGCGCCAGCTGTTGAGGGTCCGTCCGTTGGTGTCGACAATGCAGGGAGTATCGGAGAGCTGGGAGGGGTGAATGATCGGGCCGTGTTTTTCCAGAAACTCAGGCGATGCGCAGGCGATCAACGAAAATGCCGAGAGTTTGCGGGCGATCAGCCCGGAGTCCTCCAGCTTGGTGATGCGTATCGCCACGTCATAGCCTTCTTCCACCAGGTCAACAAAGCGGTCATCCGAAATGATTTCCAGTGTGACGTCGGGATGAGCGGCCGCGAAATCTATCAGGGACTGGCCAATGGCAGCGTCGGCAAATGTGCGTGGGGCCGATACACGAATTCGACCTTTGAGATCGGTTGAGCCTTCGCGCACCAGATCTGCGAGATTATCGATCTCTTTGAGAATGTCCGAGGCGGTCCGGAAGTAAATGTGCCCTGCTTCGGTCAGGGAAAACTGCCGGGTTGTGCGGTTGAGCAACAAGGCACCCAGATCGTCTTCGAGTTCGCGGACATATTTCGACAAAAGCGCCTTCGACCGCCCGACCTTGCGTGCCGCGGCCGAAAATCCCTCAGCCTCCACCACGTCGATGAAAGCGCGAATCCTGGTCAATGTATCCATGCGAGGAAGATCCTTGAGGTTCCCGCTATGCGGGGGGCAAACGCTGACCTGATTGTCAAAAAATGCACAACTACCGATATTCGTTCCGAAGCCCGGCTTTTCAAGGGCGGCTCGGAGAAAACATTTGAGGGCGACAGGTGAATTGAAGATCTGCATTGTCCGGAATCGACATGCCTACGAGTACCCACCGGTGCTGGCTCGGGTGAGATTTCCTGGAGATGCCGGAAAACAATTGAAGGTTATAACGAAGGGCTTCAAGCCCACAGGACCTTCAATGACGCCAGGCGTTCCAAAGCTCTACCTGGTGGATTTTCGGCCCGCCGATGGGCCGATCAAACCAGCTTGCTTAATGTTGATTGTGTTTGTGAGACTGGAACGGAATGGTGCCCAACGCTTAAGGCAAATGCCGTGTGACGGTTGAGACGAGGAGAGAATTTGAGCTGACGCGATGCGTGAGGAAAAGGTTGGTGAAGCGCCGCAGCTCAAGGAAACGCGGCGCTTCAGTCTGCAAATTTCGGGATCAGAATACGATGCCGCCACCGTAATTGACCGGGCCGGTCGGGTACTTCTTGCCGGCGGTGTCTTCATGACGACCGGTGGAAGAAGTTGTGGTGCAATCAATACCGCTATTGGCGGCCTTTTGCGGCGCTTCGGCGCAAAGATTGGGCTGTGCGGTGGCTGTCTCGGCAGATGCCGGCACGGATGCGAATGGAAGGATTACAGCAAGCGAAAGGGCTGCGATTGTGAACATCTTTTTCATGGTCGTCTCCTTTGAGAGCGTTTGCAATTTGATAAGCCGTTTCCGTCATTTTCGAGAAAGTGTGACGGAACCGGCGATGACCGCAATCTGGTGATCTGCCCGGCGGCATGCCGCGCAACTTTGAAATTTGGAGCGGAAGTTTCAGTATCGAGGTGACAATTCCGGAATCGATTGGACTGTTGCGCCAAGGAAACCTATCTCCGGTATGTGTCTGACGCAGGCCATGGGGCGGCGCGCAGTGAACGGACTTGAAGATGTCAATTGAATTGACCCTGACTGGCTTTGTTGACCTGATCCTGCGCGGCGGGACGTTTGGCATTCTTCTGCTTGTCATTGCCCGTCTGTTGCTGCGTTCTGATTTCACCGTATTATGTGGAACCGGCATACTGTTCGGTGTGACCGGCCTGGTGGAGATCATTCTCAACGCGCCGCCGGTTATCGAAATGCTGGCTCCGGCAAGCTTCTTTGTTCTGGCTTTTCAGCAACTTCATTTTATCTCGTTGTGGTGGTTTGTGCTGGCACTGTTCAATGACCGGTTTCGTTGGCGGGCAGGTCATTTCTGGCCGATTGCTGTCGCCGTTCCTCTGGTCGCCGGGGCATCTTTCGCGGCAGGCGATTGGGGTTGGTATTTCACCGCCGGGCTGGTTGTGTTGAACACAACGCTGTTGGCGCTGATCATCCACAGGGCCCTGCGAAACCGGGCCAGTGACCTGGTGGATGAGCGGCGCAGCTTCAGCCTGGCGTTGGCTTTTTCGGTGCCACCGTTCACGCTTTTTGTGTTCATCGCAAATCTGATCAGTATTGACGCGCCGCTCAATTCCAGCCTGTGTCTTGTTTACTCGGTTGTCTATCTCGTTCTGGCTCTCAGCTTTTCGATCTGGCTGACAAACTTGAAGGAAGGGTTGTTCCAGCGCAGTGGCAACAACGCGCCCGCTGCGGTTTCCCACAACGAGATGTCAGCGGCTGACCGGCTGGAACTGGAGCGGGTCGTCAAGGCGATGGATGACGGACTGTATCTTGAACCGGGTCTGACCATCGGCGGGCTGGCAGATGTGTTGAGCATTCCGGAACACCGGTTGCGGCGTTTGATCAATGGCGGACTTGGCTACAGGAATTTTGCGGCTTTTGTGAATGATTACCGGGTCCGTGAGGCCAAGCGCAGACTGTCAGACCCGCAAATGGCGCGCGAACAGATTATCCAGCACGCTTTCAGTCTCGGCTATGCTTCGCTTGCTCCATTCAACCGGGCATTCCGGGAGCGGGTTGGTGTCAGCCCGACGGAGTACCGAGAGGCGGCGCTGACGAGCATGGCCGCTGAATAGCGGCTCATATCCAGCTCATTGACATTGCCGCTGTGCATCCCTATCTCACCGTCTTCGGGTCTGGAGCCCCGGCCGTTCGCAGGCATTGTGCCGTGGTGAAGTCTCCGGTTTTCGAGCAGTCATCTTTGTGTTGACATGCCAGATGGTGGAATGCGGACACCCCTTGAACACGGTATGTCATGACAGGAGAACTGCCATGCGTGACCCCACGCCATTGCCAAATCTGAATGCACTGAAAGATCAGGCCAGACGCCTGAGGACCCGACTGGAAGCCGGCGGTGAAACCGTTGGTCATTCCAAAGCACTGGAACTTGTTGCCGCACAACACGGCTTCAACGACTGGAACACCTTGCATGCCGCGCTGGGCAACCGGCCCGGGCCTGAAAGCCTTGCGCCTGGTGCGCGTGTGACCGGAGCCTATCTGGGGCAGCCCTTTGCAGCCCGGGTGGTTGGTATTCAGGCGATGACATCTTCGCCGGGAAACTACCGGGTGTCGCTGGATCTCGATGAAGCCGTTGATGTTGTCACCTTCGACAGCTTCTCGTCGTTCCGCAAGCGCGTCAATGGTGTCATCGGCAAGGATGGCGTCAGCCATTCCCGGACGTCGAATGGCCGCCCGCACCTGGAACTGTCCTGGTCGTAACCGGGGTGGTTGTCAGCCTGCAATGTCGATAACGCCACAGTCGCCTGCTTGCGATCCAAACGCGAGCAGGCGGCCTGGCTTGTTCCAGGCCATTGAGGTGATCGGTCCCTTGCCCGGACGGCGCAATAGCGCTTCCTTGCTGTCGGCAATGCGAACGGCCAGTACCATGCCGTCTCCGAATCCGATGGCGACAAGATCCTCGACCGGATGACAGGCAACGCAGGTCACCATGGTGTCGGCGCGCTGGCCAAGCTCCAGCGGAGCCTTGCCCATAGGGCCATCCTTGGCCGAAAACGGCCAGACGATTGCCGAAGGTGCGCCCGACGAAGCCAGCCATTTGCCCTTGTTCGACCAGGACAGGGATTTGACCTTGGCCGGGTAACCGGTCATGCGCATGTGGCGCTGTTCACCGCTGGGCTTGCCATCAAGCTTCCAGCCATGCAGCGCATTTTCCTGCATGGCAGTCACAAGAAACCGCCCGTCGGGGCTGAACATGACCTGATTGTGGGCACCCTTCCACTCGAAATCGAGCGCAGCCGCGCTGCCTTGCACGAAGCTCAGCGAGACGCCGTTGTATCGTGCCATTGCCAGCCGCAGACCCTTCGGCGCAAAGGCCAGGCCTTCAATCGTGCGGGCTTCCTCGAAGGAGCGCTCGGCGCCATCGGCAAGCAGCACTGTTGCTGTTTTGCCATCGGCAAAGGCTACGGCGCTTTGCGGCCCTGCGGCCACGGCGCTCACCCATTTGCGCGCCGGGCCGCGAAGCGTGGTCTCGGTTCCATCGACATCCAGCCGCATCACCTTGCCATCTTCGCCGCCGCTGATCAGGCTTTTGCCATCCCAGCTGGGGGCAGTGGCTATCAGCCCGTCATGCAGTTCATGGCGATGGGTTCCGTGGTCGAGACGGACGACCTGTCCCGAAGCCAGCGCAAACACCGGGACGTCGTTCAGGAACACGGTCGCAAGGCAATGGTCGTCGAGATCAATCGGCGCAACTGTCGGCATGCTCGTTGCTCCCTCAGGCCTGGCAGGCCAGGAAGGTCCGCTCGAGTTTCTCGCGGTCAAGTTCACGGCCAATAAAGACGAGGCGGCTTTCGCGCTTTTCGTCTTCCTTCCAGGCCCGCTGATGATCGCCTTCGACAATCATGTGCACACCCTGGATCACGTAGCGGTCCGCATCGTCTTCAAAGGCGATGATGCCCTTGAGCCGGAGGATGTTGGGGCCTTCAAGCTGGGTGATCTTTTCGATCCACGGGAAGAACCGCTTCGGGTTGAGCGGCCCGGCGCGCAGAGAGATCGATTCGATTGTGAGATCGTGAATGGCGGACGGTGCAGCGTGATCATGATGGCTGTGGCCGTGATGATCATGGTCATGACCGTGGTGGTGGTGATCATGTCCATGATCATGATCGCAATCCGGGCCGCAGGCATGGTCTGGGTGGTCGTGATCAAGGAAATGCGGGTCGTTGTCGAGAGCCCGGCTGAGATCAAAGGCGCCGCGGTCAAGTACGGCATCAAGCGGCACAGCGGCGCGTTCGGTGCGGTGAATGCGGGCTGATGGATTGATCGCGCGTACGGTTCGTTCAACTGTTTCAAGCTCTTCCGGTGTCACCAGATCGGTCTTGTTGAGGATCACCACATCGGCAAAGGCGATCTGATCCTCGGCTTCGCGGCTGTCCTTGAGGCGCGCAGGCAAGTGCCGCGCATCGACCAGTGCCACGACTGCGTCCAGTCTGGTCTTGGCGCGAACGTCCTCGTCCATGAAGAAGGTCTGGGCGACAGGAACAGGATCGGCCAGACCGGTTGTCTCGACGATGATGGCGTCAAAGCGGCCCGGGCGGCGCATCAGGCCTTCGACGACGCGGATCAGGTCGCCGCGCACCGTGCAGCAGACGCAGCCGTTGTTCATCTCGTAGATTTCCTCGTCGGATTCCACGATCAAGTCATTGTCGATGCCGATTTCGCCGAATTCATTGACGATGACCGCATAGCGCTTGCCGTGCGGTTCGGAGAGAATGCGGTTTAGCAAAGTGGTCTTGCCGGCGCCGAGATAGCCGGTCAGAACGGTCACGGGGATGGGGGCCACGGGGGTGGTAACTGGCGCTTCGCTCATCGGATCTCTCTGTCAGGAAGGTGTGATTGATCCCCATATAGGCGTTTCGTGCTGTTTATGCCACTCACAAGGACATGATGTGATCGGCGAGAGCCTCGCCGGATTGATATGCCGCCTCGGCACGACCGCCGATGCACCAGTCGCCGCAGGCAAACAGCGTGTCATCCCTGTTGCTCAGGAAGGGGCGATTCAGCGGCTTGTCCACAAGGGCGTAGAGCCAGCGATGGACCTCGAAATGGATGGGGTCCGGCAGATGATGGGCGAGCCCGGTTTGTTGCCGCATGGCCTGCAGCATGGCAGACCTGACGACATCCCGATCAGTTTCCAGGTGGGTGCGGCTCCATTGCGGTGTCGCGTGCATGACAAAGGTCTCGCCGGACCGCTTTGGCTTCGAGCCATTGCGTGCAATTAACGCGAGAATGTCGGCATCCTGCCCCCGGGTCAGATCGTTGATGCCTTTCAGCGGTTGATCAAACACCAGCATGGCGGACCAGCAGGGCGCCATGCTGGCCTTGCGCAAGTCCGTGAAAACCGGATCAAGCGGTTCCAGCAGCGGGACCGCTTGTAGTGCAGGAACAGCTACAACTATTCTGGAAGCCCGAAATACAGGTCCTTCACCGTCGATAGCTTGTGTGTGAACCTGATAGGTCTGTTCCTGCTTGGCAATGTGCGTTGCCCTTGTCTGGTAGGTGACATCCAGCTTCTTGGCCAAGGTCTTGCCAATCGCCGACATGCCGGGTTGCCCGACCCACCAAGAGTGCGTGCTGTCCTTGCCCTCCGGGTTCCACTGCGCCAGGTCGCCGTTTTGAGACAATTGATCGAGGAGTGTCGAAAAACCGGGCGTTCGACTGGTCAGGTATTGCGCGCCGTGATCGAAATGTCCTGCATCACTGCGGCGGGTCGACAGCCTGCCGCCGGCGGATCTGGATTTTTCGATGACAACGACCTTGCCCGCGCGTTCAGACAGTTGCCGCGCGACAGTCAGGCCAGCCAGGCCGGCGCCTATGACAAGGGTGTCAGTTTCAATCATGATCAATCTTCCAACGGTCAGGCAATGGCGACGCAGCTCAGCTCAGAAAGTAGAGACATCCTGTGCAATTCAAGCATGAGCAGAGCCAATCGCCCTCCAGACAGCGGTTAGTTGCTATGCTGAAGACCTTTGGAATCAGGTCAGTTCATCGACATCGAAAGCCGCCATATCGACCAGCAATTCGCTCAACCCTTGCAGGGAGTGAGCCAGAATTGCCTCGCCCTTGCTGGCGGAGGCCCGGCTTGCCTTACCGGCTGCACCGTGCGGATTGAGATCTGACATTTTCCAGCCGAAGGCATGCGGGCCGTAGGCGCGCAAATGGGTGAAGCGTCTGGCAAACTCCGCTTGCCGGGAAGGGAAGTCCTGAAGTCCGTCCAGGCGGACGAGATCAGGGCGTATCGCCAGCATGACAGAGGTTTCGATGTCTCCGGCATGGATGTCGAAAGCCTTGTCTTCAGGCTGGATGATGTCGGTTGGCATGCCAAACCGGGTCCAGCTTGTTGCAACCGCCAGCATGTTGAAGCGAACTCTGGCTTCGGTTGCGACAATGGTCAGCAGCGGGGAATTCCCGCCATGCGCATTGAGCAGCATGAGCCGGCGTATTCCGCGATCGGCACAGCGGGCGGCGATATCAATCCAGCGATTGA
>CAXBIE010000003.1:0-143604 GCA_963975635.1 uncultured Hoeflea sp.
CGTGGAGGGAATTCCGGTCACTTTGACCTTGCCAGGCTGGGCCGGTTTATCCTTTAACAGCGGTGACCCGAACACACCGGATGCCTGATCGATGCCCCCAGCCGAAAAAGCCCCCCGCGCCTGGCAGCGCATGCTCTCAGGCCGCAGACTGGATCTGCTCGATCCCTCGCCGCTGGACGTCGAAATTTCCGATATCGCGCAGGGACTGGCGCGTGTGGCGCGCTGGAACGGCCAGACCCGCGGCGATCACGCGTTTTCCGTTGCGCAGCATTCCTTGATGGTGGAGGCGATTGTCGAACGCCTCACCGGCGCGTCGCCCCAGACGCTGCAGCTTGCATTGCTGCATGATGCGCCGGAATATGTCATCGGCGACATGATCTCGCCCTTCAAGGCCGTGGTCGGCGGCGGTTACAAGACGGTGGAGGCCCGGCTGGAGTCCGCCATCCACATCCGCTTCGGTCTTCCGCCGGTGACGCCGAAAACCATCAAGACGCTGATCAAGCGCGCGGACCAGATCGCAGCCTATTTCGAAGCAACCGAACTGGCCGGTTTCGATGACGAGGAGGCACGTGCCATTTTCGGCCCGCCGCGCGGCATCACCTGCGATATGCTTGATGTGGCGCCCCGCCCGGCCGCTGAGGTCGAGAAAATGTTTGTTCAGCGTTTCGAGGCAATCGAGGCCCTGCGCCACGCGATGGAAGGCTGACCCATGTCCTACATTCTTGTCTGCCGCCTCAACCAGATCGCCGAGACCGCTGTGTTGCATGGCGCGCGGGAAATGGTGAGCCTGCTTGCCGAAAACCAGCACTTCCACCGCCCCGCGGTGATCGACGCAAACCGTCACCTCAAGCTCGGCCTCAATGACATATCCGAATCCCGTCCCGGCCTGACGCCTCCTGGCGAAGCCCATGTCGAACGCCTGATCAAATTCGCGCATGGCTGGGACCAGCGCGCGCCACTGGTCATTCACTGCTGGCTGGGGATTTCCCGCTCACCTGCCGCTGCAGCCATCACCGCCATGGCCCTTGAGCCTGACCAGGACGAGATCGCCTTGGCAGAGCGGTTGCGCGCCGCATCTCCCTTTGTCACACCCAATGCGCGGCTAATAGAAATCGGCGATTCCCTGCTCGGCAGGCAGGGGCGGCTGATCCGCGCCATCAAGGCCATCGGCCGGGGCGCCGACACCTTCGAGGGTGGCCGTATCTGCCTCGCCATCCGGCCCGGCGATGATGTGCCGGCCGCCACCCCGGACCGTCCCGCGGGTCTCGGCTGAGCGCGGCCATGGACACTGATCTCATCCCTCCCCTGCGGATTGGCCTCAACGCCGCCATCGTTGCGGTCACCAATGACACGCCGAGCATTCTGGCGGTTCCTGCCTCTCCCGGAGAAGGAGCAGCCGACGGTTTGCCGTTTGGCCAGTTCGACCCAGCGCGGGACCGGACCTTTGAAGCCAGCCTGCGCTCGAGCGTGGAAAGCCAGACGGCATTGCATCTGGGATATGTCGAACAGCTCTACACATTCGGCGATCGCGGGCGTCACATGCGCAGCGATGAAGCCAGGGACAATGGCAGTCCGCATCTGGTCTCGGTGGGATATCTGGCGCTGACCCGCGCGGATGCCGAAAACCCCGAAGCCCTGTATGCGACCGGGGCGCGCTGGCGCGACTGGTATGAGCTGTTCCCATGGGAGGACTGGCGCCAGGGCCGCCCTGGAATGCTCGACACGGCGATCCTGCCCAGACTGTTGCCCTGGGCCGACGAGCCGGTGGAACGGCAACAGGCTCCCAGCCGGAAGGCGCGTATCAGACTGGCCTTCGGATTGGGGGACTTTCCCTGGGACGAGGAACGGGTGCTCGACCGCTATGAACTCCTGTACGAGGCCGGACTGCTGAGTGAGGCGGTGGCTGATCAGCGAGTGACATCCACGGGACTTGCTGCGCAGCTTGGCCATGCCATGCGCTTTGACCATCGCCGCATCGCCGCAACCGCGGTGCAGCGGCTCAGAGCCAAGATCAAGTATCGCCCGGTGGTGTTCGAGCTTATGCCGCCCGAATTCACGCTGACCGAGCTGCAGACAACAGTCGAGGCGATTTCAGGCCGCCACCTGCACAAGCAGAATTTCCGAAGGCTGGTCGAGGGCGCCGAACTGGTTGAGCCGACCGGCGCCTCCAGCTCGACCACCGGCGGCCGCCCCGCAGCGCTCTACCGCTTCCGCGCCAAGATCCTGGAAGAACGCCCGGCGCCCGGATTGAGGCTGGGCGGCCGGGGATAGGCGCAAACGTCCACGGACCATCCGCCGTCACGCCTGGCCGCTCGTCCGAACCTGGCAGCAGAAAACCAATCAGCCAGACGCCCCATGCGGTGCAATCGCGGCTGGACCAAGCGCTGGGCATTGCCTGGCCGACAGAACCTCAAAAACCATAACCTGTTTTGTATAATATATTTCGTTCAATGCTGAGCAAACCAGCCGTCGCCAAACAACTTGTCGCGCCTTTCAATTTATTAGATCAAACGAATAAAGCATCGAGGCCGCGTCAAAATACAGACATATATACGGCAACAATATTGCACTGCAAAACGCACCTCTCAACTGCGGCAAGAATCACAAAGTACTTTCAATAGTACATAGTGATGATAACATATGAAAATCGGCATGCATGCCGATAGCCCTTCTGGGAGGGGGGCTTCATAAATCTGGAGGAGGTAGAGTATGAAAAATCTTTTTCTCTTAACGGCAGCTGGCGCCTTGATGGCCTCGAGTGCCCTGGCCCAATCCGCCAATGTACCAAGCAATCTGGAGAAGCTTTCGGGCTTCAAGACAACTGGCGTCACCGATTTCACCTTCATCGAACAGAGTGGCGACTATGCGGATGGAATCAAGAAGACCCTTGAACGCATTACTCTGCCAGATGGCTTCAAGATCGAGCTCTATGCGGTTGTCCCCGACGCCCGGCATATGGCGGTTGGACCGCAAGGCATTGTCACCATCGTCGGAACGCGCAAGGACAAGGTCTGGTCCGTCACTGATCGCAACAAGGACCGCGTCGCCGACGAGGTGAAGGATTTCGCCCCCTCGCTGACGTTCACGATCCCCAACGGCCCCTGTTTCTCCAAGGACGGGTTTCTCTACATCGCCGAGCAGAACCGGGTTCTGCTGTTTCCCGCCGCCGAATTCTTCTATGAGAGCCCGGATGTCGCAGCCTTCAATCTGGTCCCCCAGGGCGAGCTGATCCCGGCCGAGCAGGAAAGCTTCAACCACACTGCCCGCGTCTGCAAGCTGGGTCCGGATGGCAAGATCTATATCTCGCTGGGTCAGCCGTTCAACGTCGCACCGCCCGAAAATCTTGAGGTCAACACCAAATGGGGTATCGGCGGCATCATCCGCATGAACACCGATGGCACCGGCCGTGAAGTCTACACCTACGGCATCCGCAATTCGGTCGGCCACGACTTCGATCCGGTGACCGGCGACCTCTGGTTCACCGACAACCAGGTCGACGGCATGGGCGACGACATTCCTCCCGGTGAACTCAACCACCAGACCGCCATGGGGCAACACTTTGGCCATCCCTGGTATGGCGGCGGCGATACGCGCACCAATGAATATGCGGGCCAGGAAGTGCCGGTGGAAGTTGTCATGCCGGCGGTGGCAACGGTTGCACACGCAGCCGATCTCGGCATGACCTTCTACACGGGCAACCAGTTCCCGGCCAAATACAAGAACGCCATATTCTCCGCGCAGCATGGATCCTGGAACCGGACAACACCGGTTGGTGCCCGAGTCATGGTCACCATGATTGATGATGAGGGCAATGCCACCATGGAGCCATTCGCCGAAGGCTGGATCGACGAGAACGGCGAATATCTCGGTCGCCCCGTCGATGTGGCACAATTGCGCGACGGATCGCTCCTGGTTTCGGACGACCTGGCCGGTGCGATCTACCGGATCAGTTACGGCGAATGAGAGCGGTTCTTGTTCTGGGGCTCGGCGGGCTTTTGCTCGCCGGGACCGTCCGCGCTGACCAACCTGCCATGGGCGACCCGGTTGCAGGAAAGAAGATCGCCGGCCAATGCAGAACCTGCCATGGCATCGACGGCTATGCGAAAATTCCGATCGCCCCGCATATCGGCGGCGAACCTGCGTCCTATATCCGCGATCAGCTGACCGCGTTTCGTAACGGCACGCGGACACACGAGATGATGTCAGTGGTGGCGAAATCGCTCACCGACCAGCAGATCAGCGATGTTGCCTCCTGGTATGCCTATCCTGTCGCCATGGCAACGCTGACCGCCGACCCATCCGGCGCGCCAGAGGCCTGCACGGCCTGTCACGGGATCGACGGCATTGCCTTGATCGAGCAGGCCCCGAACCTGGCAGGGGAAACCAACATCTATATCGACACCCAGCTCAAGGCCTTTCGCCTGGGCAAACGCACACACGAGGTTATGAGTGCGGTGGCGGCAGACATGACCGACGCGGAAATCCGCGCCGTGGCGGATTGGTACGGCAGCGTCAAACTCGAGATCACGGTGCCGGACTAAAGCGTGTCCCGAAAGCTGGGAACCGGTTTTCGGAATAAACACGCGCAAAGACAGACTCCCAAAGCACGGTGCTTGAATGACAAGGCGCATTCTATCTTCACCGGCGGCACTGTGCGACTGTCTCAGCCACACAGGTCCATGACCCGCCATGCCCGCTCAGTACGGCGGGTCCAGCCCGGTTTGCGTTTGCTGGCAGTCACCGGCCTCAATTCACCTCGGCCATCGCAATGGCGTCAGCACCGGCGGGAATGCGCATCGGCGAGACGGGATCAGTGACAGCGCGCCACACCGCTTCTGCCACATCGGAGGCCGCGGTGCCTTCAGGCTCCGCCATTCCGGAGAACACACTCTCGGCAAATTCCGCATAGGCTTCCGGAAATCCTCCATCCATCCGGGGCCGAGCGTTCTCGCTAAAGCGGGTCGGTGACCGGCCCGGCTCGATCACAGCCAGCCGGATATTGAATTGCCGGAGTTCCAAAGCCAGCGATTGGGTAAAGGCCGTGACAGCGGATTTGCTGGCCGTATAGACCGACAGCAGCGGCAGCGGAGCCAGTGTCACACTGGACGTGACGTTGACGATGACACCCGCCTTCCGCTCCCGGAACTGCGGCAGCACCGCCTGGATCATCTCCATTGTGCCGAATGTGTTGGTCTCGAATATCTCCCGGACAGTCGCCATCGCGGTGGTTTCGAACACCCCGAGCAGGCCGATACCGGCATTGTTGACCAGCGCATCGACCGGTCCGGCTGTCTCTATCGCCGCGCGGATGCTGTCCGGGTCATCGATATCGAGAGAAAGCACAGTCAGATTGTCCGAAGCAGGCAGCGGGCTGTGATCCGGCTTGCGCATCGTGGCGATCACGTTCCAGTCGCGCTCGAGAAAGTAGCGGGCGGTCTCCAGCCCGAACCCGGATGAGCATCCGGTAATGAGTACGGTTTTCATGGCAGCTCCTTTGGTTTGAACTGACATCAGGATAGACGGCGCCATCCGGACGATATATAATCCAAAATCCATATCTCATTTGCAGGAGTCCAGAATGATCGATCCGCTGGCGGAAATCGTCACACTGCTGCGTCCTGCTGCACCTTTTTCCAAGCTTGCCAGCGGGGCCGGCCAGTGGAGCGTGCAGCGTGCGGAATTCGGGCGGCCGTTCTTTTGCCTGCTGCTCGAAGGCTCCTGCCTGCTTGCCGTGGATGATCATGTCCCTGTCACCCTTCGTGAAGGCGACTTTGTCTTGATCCCGTCAGCACACAACTTCACCATGTCCAATCTTGATCCGGGAGGTGCAGACGCCATTGACCCGTCGATCGCCTCAAGGCTTGATGGCGAAATCAGGCACGGGCGGCAGGACGGTCCGCCCGATGTGCGTTTGCGTGTGGGGTACTGCGTCTTCGGCTCTCCCGATGCTGCCCTGCTGGTCTCGCTGCTGCCTCGGCTCATCCACATCCGCGATGATCTGCGGCTGTCAGCCCTCACCCAGCTGGTCAGCGATGAATCGCGCGCCAGGCGGCCGGCCCGTGACGTCATCATGCAACGTCTGCTCGAGGTGCTGCTGATCGAAGCGCTTCGTTCGGTCACAGGCACTGAAATATCGCCGGGCCTGCTGCGCGGACTGGCGGACGAACGGCTGACACTGGCAATCCGGGCCATGCACGAAAGCCCGACGAAACGCTGGACGGTTGCTGAGCTGGCCCGGCAGGCGGGCCTGTCGCGCTCGGCCTTTTTCGACAGGTTCCAGCGCCTGGTCGGACTGGCGCCAATGGAATATCTGCTTGCCTGGCGCATGGCGCAGGCCAAGACCATGCTGCGGCAGCGTGAGATCGGCGTCGGAGAAATCGCGGGGCGCGTCGGCTATGGCTCTGCCAGCGCTTTCAGCGTTGCCTTTACCCGGCATGTCGGTCTGCCGCCGTCGCTGTTTGCGCAGCAGGAGTTCGATCCGCGGTGAACTGTTACACAACCTAACCGCCCCGCGAGCGCCTTCATGCAACAGCTGTCACAACCGCTCCGCCGCCATCAAACACGCGCTCAGGACAATGTCTCCATCCACCGACGCAGCTTGTAGGCCGTGGTCGTCTCATCAATTTCAACATCCTCGAACCGGACCGGCGCACCATCGGCGATTGCCCGTTTCAGCCGGACATTGTGCGCCAGCCCCAGCGGAAGATAGCCAGCCGCCACAGACGCCCTTGCCGGACGCAGGCCACCGGTCACGGTGTAGCCGCCCTCTCCATCCAGTATCTCGCCGGCAGCCAAGTCGCGCTTGGCGATGGCCGCGACATCCCCGTTGAAATGCCGCGCGACACCGGTCGGTTCCCGGCGCAACCCGACCGAGGCAACAGACACCGGCAGTTCAAGCCCGATGAGGTGCCAGCGTTTGTAGAGCGACGAGTAGCGGCCGCTGTCATCGGTTCGCACAAGATATTCCTGGAAACAGTTGCGCAGATATTCCGTGTCCCCCTCAAACACCACCCAGACGCCCTGCCTGATGTCGTAAGGCACCGGCGTGCCGTCGCGGCTGAGAGACGACGCCACCTCGACCATGCCCTTTTGCTCGAGATGCCCGCCTTCCGCCTTTGGCCGCATGATGTTGGCCAGATCCTCTGCCCCGCCGACGGGAAACTGCAGACCCTGCGTCGGAACCAGCAGGCCTGTCGCGTTGGCGATTGCAGAAGATTCGATTGCCGGCTTGGAGCCATCGAGAAAAGAGTTGAACATCTTCGGGTTGAGCCGCCCGCGCTCGGCGGCCTCGCGGGTAACGCCCCAATGGTCCCACACGGTTTCCGGCGTCGACTTGCGGAATTCCGGCAGCCATTTGTGCCCGCGCCCCGCAGCAGTCACGTTGAAGCCGCAGGTGCGCGCCCAGTCGACCAGGTCGCAGGTCAGGGCCGGCTGGTCACCATAGGCCATGGAGTAAATCACACCGGCAGCTTCAGCTTTTCGTGCCAGTGCATAGCCGCAAAACGCATCCGCTTCGACCGTGACATTGATGACGTGCTTGCCGTTTTCAAATGCCCCGAGGATATGATCGATTGCCGCGACCGGCGCACCAGTGCATTCGATGACAATGTCGACCGACGGATGGGCGACAAGCGCCTGCCAGTCATCTCCGACATGGCTTCCCCCGCCTTTGGCTGCCTGGTCAAGCGACGTGGCCGCAAACTGCTCCGGCTCCCAGCCGGCGAACGCCATGTTCGAGCGCGCATTTGCCGGCGACAGATCCGCCACGCCGATCAGATGAATGCCCGCGAGCCTGCGCACCTGCGACAGGAACATGGTGCCGAACTTGCCCGCGCCGATCATCCCGACGCGAATTGGATCGCCGTTCTCGGCACGCTGGTTCAACATTGAAAACAGGTTCATTGTGGCATCTACCTCCCCTTGCCGATCTCTTGCCGCCGGGCCTCCCAACCCGGCACACAGCCTCTTCTATCCCAATTTGATGCCCGCAGCGAGAACCGCGTGACGCACTCAGTCAGTCAGATTTCCTTGCAAAAACCTCTGTATAGACTGCCCGTTCCAATCAAAACCGGACAGCTTCCGTTTACAATCACACATTCGCCACGTTAGCCTTTGGTCGCAATCGGGCTTATTATTGGCCGTTTGAAACGCATCGGCAGCCCGCCATAAGCGGTAGGCTGATGCGAAATCAACAGCATCGGCAAACGACCAGCCGGTCGAAAACAAGACGGGAAGAGCGAATGTACAAGAAAATCATGGTGCCCGTGGATCTTGCACACGTCGATAAATTGGCGCGTGCTTTGGACACGGCCGCAAATCTGGCGAAAACCTATCATGCACCGGTGACCTATGTCGGCGTGACATCATCAGTACCCGGACCTCTTGGTCATAATCCGGAAGAATATTCAAAAAAACTGAACGACTTTATTGCAACCCAGACCAATGCTCATGGCATTGAAGCCGATGGCAAGACCGTGGTCAGCCATGATCCGGCAGTTGATCTGGACGACGCATTGATCAAGGCTGTGAATGAAACCGGCAGTGACCTCGTGGTCATGGCGACACATATTCCAAATGTCGCCGATCATATCTGGCCTTCAAACGGCGGCCGGATTGCCACCCACACCAATGCATCTGTCTTTCTCGTGCGCGGCTAATCGCAGAGTACGGCACCTGCCAAAACAATACACAAACGGGAGAACACTCAATGAGCGACAACAACGAACCGGGAATTCCGGCACCGGAAGGTCCGGCAACCCTGATCGATACAGAATACGAGGTCGGTCAGGACAATATCTCCATGTCAGTTGGCCCGTTCGGCCTGGACATCCATAATCCGGTCTTTGCAATCTCCGGATTGACCATTGTCGCATTTGTCTTTGTTACCCTGGCATTCCAGGAAAGCACCGGGGCGGCTTTCAACGATCTGCGCAACTGGCTGACCGGCACCTTTGACTGGTTCTTCCTCACCGCCGCCAACATCTTCGTGCTGTTGTGCCTGTTCCTGATTGTCTCGCCCTACGGCAAGGTCCGGATCGGCGGCAAGGACGCCACACCGGATTATTCCTATTCCGGCTGGTTCGCGATGCTGTTTGCCGCCGGCATGGGCATCGGACTGATGTTCTACGGCGTCTCGGAGCCGATCTCGCACTTTTCCTCCTCGGTGGCAGAGGGCGCCGGTTCGCCCGAAAGCTGGGCACCGCTCGGCGGGGCCGCTGGCAACGCGGCCGAAGCGCGCGATCTCGGCATGGCGGCGACGATTTTCCACTGGGGTCTACACCCTTGGGCGATCTATGCCATCGTCGCACTGGCACTGGCGCTGTTCTCCTACAACAAGGGCCTGCCGCTCACCATGCGGTCGGTGTTTTACCCGATTTTCGGCGAGCGCGTCTGGGGCTGGACCGGCCACATCATCGACATTCTGGCGGTGTTCGCCACGCTCTTCGGGCTGGCCACATCGTTGGGCTTCGGCGCGGAACAGGCCAATGCCGGCCTCAACCACATCTTCGGAATTCCGATCAGCGACGTCTCAAAGGTCGTACTGATCGTGGCGATCACGGGGATCGCGCTGATGTCGGTGGTTGCCGGCCTTGACGCCGGGGTGAAACGCCTGTCCGAGATCAACATGGTCCTGGCAGCCCTGCTGCTGGTCTTCGTTCTGCTCGTCGGACCGACAATGGCCATTTTCACCGGCTTCTTCCACAACCTCTATGAATATGCCCGCTACCTGCCGGAACTCTCCAACCCGTTTGGACGCACGGATGACAATTTCCGTCAGGGCTGGACAGCATTCTACTGGGCCTGGTGGATTTCCTGGTCACCGTTTGTCGGCATGTTCATCGCCCGCGTCAGCCGCGGCCGGTCGGTGCGCGAGTTTCTGACCTGTGTTCTGATCATCCCGTCGCTCGTCTCGGTGTTCTGGATGACGGTTTTCGGTGGCACCGCCATCAGCCAGCTGGTCAATGACGGCTATCAGCTCGTCGTCGACGCTCCGCTGGAACTGAAGCTGTTTGCCATGCTCGAAGCCTTGCCGCTGCAGCAGATCACCTCGTTCATCGCCATCGTACTGGTGATCGTGTTCTTCGTCACATCATCGGACTCCGGTTCGCTGGTGATCGACACGATCACTGCAGGCGGTAAGGTCGACGCACCGGTGCCGCAACGCATCTTCTGGGCCAGCTTCGAGGGCCTCGTCGCCATCGCGCTGCTGCTCGGTGGTGGATTGGGGGCGCTCCAGGCCATGGCGGTCTCGACCGGCTTCCCGTTCACGATCGTGCTGCTGCTCGCGTGCTTCGCCATCGTAAAGGGCCTGCACAGCGAACCACGCTAAAAACCAAGGGGCCGCCAGAGATGGCGGCCCTTTTTTTGACCATGCGTTTGAAATGAACTTATAGCGTCATGCGATAATGTCCGGGTTATTACCACACCGTCAAACTTTGACCGGCGAAGCAGACACGCACATCATGTCGCGGCACCAACCTGCCGGCCACGCCAGAGAATGAACAGGCCGGAGACGACAATCAGTCCCGACCCGATCACCATCGCCCCATTCAGCCGTTCGCCGAACAACACGATCCCGAGCGCAATGCCAAACAGCAGCCTTGTGTATCGGAACGGCGTGACCGCAGACACCTCTCCGCTGCGCATCGCTTTCATCAGGCACGAATAGGCCGCGACACCCGCCAGAACAGCGCCGAGCAGGCATAGTGATGTTTCGCCATCCGGCATCACAAATTGCACGCCCTGCCAGGCCGCGTAGAACCCGCCGGCAACGACAATGGACAGAAAGCCGTAGAGTCCGAGAATGGCAGTGCTCAACCCGGCGGGCGCAGCGCGGCTGGCCAGATCACGTCCCGCGAACCCGATCATTCCGAGCACGGCCAGAAACGACAACATCGAAAAACTGTCTGTCCCCGGCTGAAGAATAACCACCACACCGATCAGTCCGACGACAATTGCCGTCCAACGCCGCCAGCCCACTTTTTCGCCGAACACCAGTGCCGCGCCTGCAACCACAACAAGCGGCGTCGCCTGCAGGATGACCGTCGCCGCCGACAACGGGATCAGCGAAAGTGCAAGCACGTAGAACAGCCGGCCGGTGATCTCGAAGACAACGCGGGCCAGCATCGGCCGCGATACGACGTCCTGAGTGTACAGAGGCTGCTTGTTGACAAGCGCCACGGCGGCAAAGACGAGGGCTCCACCGAGACCGAAGAACACGAGCACCTGACCGACCGGCAGCGTCACGGAGGCTGCTTTGACAAAGGCATCCTCGATGGCAAAGATGGCCATCGCCGCAATCATCCAGACACTGCCTGCAAGATTGGCCTTGCGGTCCGTCGCAATATGAGCTGTCACACGAGTTCCAATGCTGGGTCTTACCTCGCAGCGCGAAGGTGCCATCCGGTTAGCCGGATTGTTTTCAGGTTTCGATTGTTGACTTGATCTTGAGCGGAGACGGCAAAAACAGCGGCTTTCAAGCGATTGCCATGTCCAGCCCGATATCCAGCGTAGGTGCTGCCATGGTGATCTTTGAGGTGGAGATATAATCAACTCCGGTTTCGGCAATGGCCCTGATCGTGTCGAGATTGACGTTGCCGGAGGCTTCAAGCGTGATCGGCCCCCTGTCGCGGGCATTGTTCATCGCAACGGCCTCACGCAATGTCTCCGGCCCCATATTGTCGAGAAGACAAACATCCGCATCTTCGGCAAGCACTGTTTCGAACTGCTCAAGCGTATCAACCTCGATCTCGACCTTGACCAGATGACCTGCGAAGGCTTTGGCGGCACGCAATGCTGCAGCGATTCCACCGGCCACCGCGATGTGATTGTCCTTGATCAGGATGGCATCGTCGAGCCCGTAGCGATGCGATGAACCGCCACCACAGCGCACGGCATATTTCTCCACGCCACGCAGTCCCGGAATGGTCTTGCGGGTGCAGGTGACTTTCGCCGAAGTGTGAGCAATGGCGTCGGCAAACCGTGCCGTATGGGTGGCGATGCCGGACAGATGCATGAGGTAGTTCAGCGCCACCCGCTCGGCTGACAGCAGCCCGCGTGCGGAACCGGATATCCGCGCAATCATCGTGCCGGGTTCCACCCGTGCCCCATCATGCACCAGCGCTTCAAACCGGACAGCCGGATTGATCAAACGAAAGGCGGTTTCGGCCAGCGGCAGCCCGGAGATGATTCCGGCCTCGCGGCTGTTCATGTCCGCCGTCGCCTGCCGGTCCGCGCCGATGGTGGCGTTGGAGGTGATGTCGCCTGCCCGGCCAAGGTCTTCCAGAAGCGCTGCGCGCACCTGATCCTCGACCATCAATTGCGGCAGCTCGTGAAGGAATGCAGTGGAGGTCATAAGTCAGCTTTCCAGCAGGTCGGGGATGATGGCGTGGGCCTGATCGAGCGTCACCAGCGTGCGCCGTTTCCACGCCGCCTGTTCTTCGGGGTAATCGGTGCGAAAATGCCCGCCCCGGCTTTCAGTGCGGTTGAGAGCGCAAACCGCGATCAGTTTCGCCGTGGTGATCACATTGTCGAACCGCACGGAATGGCTTTCCCGGGCCAGATGCAGAATTGTCGCAAGAGCCTCGCGCATACCCTCACCATCACGCAACACACCCAGATGAGTGCTCATGGTCTTGCGCAAGGCGATCATGTTGGGATGGTCGTTTTCCGTGATGTACTCGGTCGTCGTCACCGATCCATCCTGCCAGTTCTTTGGCGCGTCAGCCTTGATTTCAGCTTTCAGTGTTTCGGCAATGCGGGCGGAGAACACCACCGCTTCCAGCAGCGAGTTCGACGCCAGCCGGTTTGCCCCGTGCGCCCCTGTGGACGTGCATTCACCGCAGGCCCAGAACCCCGGCAGAGACGAGCGTCCATTGGTGTCGGTCCAGATGCCGCCCATGAAATAATGCGCCGCCGGAATGACCGGGATCATCTCCCGGGCCGGGTCGATGCCCGCTTCCTGGCAATAGCCAAAGACAGTGGGAAATTCCGCCGCAAAATCGTGAACGGCGGTGCGGCAATCGAGAAAGGCGCCGCGGCCCGCCTTGACCTCGGCAAAGATGCCGCGCGCCACCACATCGCGGGGCGCAAGCTCGGCATCCGGATGCAGCGGCAGCATGAAGCGCTCGCCGGACGAATTGTGCAGTGTCGCGCCATGACCCCGCAGCGCTTCGGTGGCCAGCGGCGCCGGGTCCTTGCCAACATTGATCGCGGTGGGGTGAAACTGCACGAATTCCATATCTGCAAGCCGTGCGCCGGCGCGTGCCGCCATGCCGATGCCGCCGCCCCTGGCTTCCGTCGGATTGGTCGTCACCTCGTAGAGATGGCCGATACCGCCGGTGGCCATCACCACATTCGAGCCCGTCACCCGGTGCAGCTCTTCACCGCTTCCTGCCTTGTCGCGGGCCACAACGCCGGTCACCTTGCCGTCTTCGACAATCAGGTCCTCGACCACATAGCCTTCCAGCACCCGGATCGACGGCGTGTTGCGCACCGAAGCCACCAGCGCTTCCATGATGGCGCGCCCTGCCATGTCGCCCTTGACCCGGACGATGCGGCTTTCCGAATGCGCAGCCTCCCGGCTGACCGCCAGATGGCCTTCCAGATCGCGATCGAACGGCACGCCGTATGCGAGCAAGTCATGAATCCGGTCGGAGGCTTCTGATGCCATGGTGCGGATAATGGCTTCATCGACAATGCCGTCGCCGGCGACAATCGTGTCCGTGACGTGGCTTTCGATGGTGTCCCCCGGCCCGACCGCCGCGGCAATGCCTGCCTGCGCCCAGGCCGAGGACGCACCCCGGCCAATCGGCGCTGCGGCCAGAACGGTCACCGCCCTGGGCGCCAGTTTCAGCGCACAGAACAGGCCCGCAAGCCCGCCGCCAATGATGACGACCTCCTCGGATCGCTTGACCGTTTGCGGCTGATGGACAGCGATTGCTGTGGACGCCATGACATGCTCCCTGCTGGTTGCTGGCGATCCGTAAACCGCCGGGCCAGACCGTCAGTTTTTCAGATTGACCATCCGCTCGACCGCCAGCCGGGCGCGATCGGCAATCGCCGGATCAACCACCACTTCCTCGGTCATGGTGAGCAGGCTGTCGAGGATCTTGGGCAGCGTGATGCGTTTCATGTGCGGGCACAGATTGCACGGCTTGATGAACTCGACGCCTTCGACTTCGCTCTCGATATTGGATGCCATCGAGCATTCGGTCACCAGCAGCACCCGTGACGGCCGCGTGTCCTTGACATAATTGATCATGCCGGACGTCGATCCGGAATAATCGCAGACCGCGATCACGTCAGGATGGCACTCGGGGTGACCGATGATCTCGATGGTCGGATCGGCCTCCTTGTAGGCCAGCAATTCCTCTGCCGTGAAGCGCTCATGCACCTCGCAATGGCCCTTCCAGGTCAGGATCTTCTTCTTGGTCTGCTTGGCGACATTCATCGCCAGATATTCGTCCGGAATACAAAGAATGGTATCGGACTCGAAGCTCTCGCACACAGCCACGGCGTTGGACGAGGTGCAGCACACATCGGTCTCGGCCTTCACGTCGGCAGACGTGTTGACATAGGTCACCACCGGCACGCCGGGATAGCGTTCCTTGAGCAGCCGCACATCCGCACCGGTGATGGAATCCGACAGCGAACACCCGGCCTTGCCGTCAGGTATCAGCACGGTCTTGTCCATGTTGAGCAGCTTCGAGGTCTCGGCCATGAAATGCACGCCGCACTGGATGATGATCTGCTCGTCAACCAGCGTCGCCTCGCGCGCCAGCTGCAGCGAATCACCGGTAATGTCGGCAACACAGTGAAAAATGTCCGGAGTCTGGTAATTATGCGCCAGGATCGCTGCCCCGCGTTCCTTCTTGATCCGGTTGATGGCGTGCACGTAAGGCGCGTAGACGGGCCACTCGATTTCCGGGATATGGTTGCGGACGCGCTCGTAAAGATGCGCGGTTTCTCGGGCCACGGCCGGTGTGTACTTCAACTCCGGACGTTCCATCACGCCAAAACGTTCCGCCGCAGTTTGCGCCTGTCTGGTCGCCTGAGCGGTGGTTCCTGTTTCCAACCGGGTCATGGTGAACCCTCCCGTCTTCGTCTATTATGCTCAAATTGAGCATAATCAGGTTTCAAAAGAACCCGGCAATGCCGGGGAGCACTTCACATAAGACTTTGCCTTTGCGAATGCAAGTCAGCCCGACTATGGCGCCCGGCCAAGCCAGCATTCGTCATTCGAACAATTTTGACTTTTCCGCGTCTTCTGCAGGGGCCGAGTCCGGCGTTTGGGCAAGTGCTGTTTCGAGCACGAACTCGGCCTGTGCGGCATATTTCAGCGCTGGATTGATGCCCAGCCCAAAGGCCCTGGTCACGCCGCCCAACACATGTTCGATCCGCACGGACCCGTTGCTCTGTTCGTCGGAAACAAATTTGATCGACAGGTGTTCGGGATCGCCCTCTGCGCCGATCACGTCACCTATCGGTTTGGAAAACAGCCCGACCTTGTTATCAGCCGCCACCTTTGCCCATTCCGGCCCCTTGCGCAGAAAGGTGATGAAAGCGCGTGCCTGCTCCACCGGCAGCATCATCGCATGCCCGCCACCGTCGGCGCCGCCCTGCGCGGGAATGACGATTGACGCCATCAGCAGCAGGCCGCGATCCTTGTCCGGCACCGCCGAGCAATAGGTGAAGCCAATCCGGCCGGTGGAAAGATCGGTCAGTTGCGCCGGATCACCGATGATGGCGCCAAAGGGGGTGATGACAAACTTGCTTTCCGGATCAAAGGTGGCGCGATCCGGGTCGAAGGCGTCCGCACTGACGCCCGCCGCCAGTCCAAAAACCAGCGCGAACACCATGAATGCCGTTGAAAACCCCTGCCGCATTGCCCTTGCCTCCCGTTGATACCCACCGGTTTGCAAGCATTCCCTTGGCAGGGACGACTGTCAACAAGGGCCTGCCTCATGCACCTGTGCCGGTTCGATTGCCGGTGCGAAGCAAAACCCGTTGGTAAAACCGGCCGATCACCATCAACGAAACGCCCAGGCCGATGAAGGAAAAGGCCCGCAAGGCGCCGGTCAACGCCGACATGTCGATGAGAAACACTTTCGCAACGGTGAGCAGGATGATCCCCGCGGATGCCGCTCTCAATGGCAATGAGCGGAAGATCAGCCCAAGTGCCAGCACACAGCCACCCATCACCAGCCATGCCACCGAGTAGGACCAGATTTCCGCGTCAGAAGTCGTCCGCAGCAATCCGACTTTCTCGCCCTGGAACCCGTGCCGCACCATCAACGACACATAGATGAACACCAACACTGCCCCGGTCGCGCCATAGCCGATCCGGTACCACTTGGGCCGCGTTGCAGGCGTGAGGTACCCCGTCAGTCCAGCAAGCAAGCCGGGCAGCAGGTAGCCAGGAAGCAGCAGGTTGAACACCCTGCCGTCACCCAGCGCAGCATTGCTCAGGAACGGATTGAAAACCACGATCAGACCAAGCGCCATCGCCACGATCCCGATCGCCCCGATCAAAAGCGAGGCGAGCTGGAACACGCCTGCATCGCTGCGCCGGGCGGCCAATTGGAGTCCCACAGAAAAGCCCAATGCCGCCATCGACTGGGTTGCCATGTCGATCAGTCCGAACGGCGCGCCGACAATGTCGCCCCCAGCAATGAAATGGCGCAGTTCCAGCGCCACGAACAAAGCAGCCAGCGCCAACCCGAAGGCAATCACCAGTTCGCCGGGCCGGCGTCCGCCGGATTGCAGCAGAGCCAGTCCGCCCCAGATCAGCAGCGCCGCAGGCAGGGCAATGATCACGATCAACTTGTTGAAGACCGGTGTCAGCCCTATGGCATCGGCGGCAAAGGGTGCGTTGAAATAGAGCCCTGAGGAAGCCAGCAGGGCAAGCGCAACAGCCAGCCAGCCCAAGGCCGGCACCGGCCGTTTGCCATGGATCTGGCACGCACCGGCTGCCGTCACCGCAAAACCAACCGGCATCCATTGACGCGTCAGCAGGATGGCAACGGCAAGGCCTGCCAGCGCCACCGCTCCCACGGCCAGCCATGCCGGAGCCGGTGCGGACCAGTCTTCCGGGCGGGCGCGACCGAAAATCTCGGTCAGGCCGACCATAACGGCGGCCAGCGCCAGCGCCGTTAGCCCGGTCGCGATATGCGTTTCAAACGGCGCAACGGACAGATAGACCGCGGTCATGGTCAGAACAGCGATACTCATCGCAGCCAGCGTCAAACGCCCGGCCATGCCCGGTGCGGTGGCCGCTGCCTTGAGACCGAAAAACAGGGCAAGCAGGAAGGATGGAACCGCCAGCAACAGGCTGTTGCGGACAAAGCCGCCGATATCGGGCGCCATCACACCATCGCGGAGATCGAGGCTGGAGGTTATGCCAGCCATGATTGGAAAATCGAGTTGCAGAGATAACAGCGCCGCCACAATCAGCAGCGCAGACAAGGGAGCGACAAGTGACACGGACGGCCAGATCCCCGCAGCCGCCACCAGCAAGACCGCGAGACCAGAGGTCAGCATGATCAAGGGCAACTGGTTGTCCCAGACCAGAATAGCAAGAACAGCAACAAGCACGACGCCAAGCGTCGCCCCGATCGCTAGCCTGAATGCCGGACGGTCTTCAAGCGGATCCGGACGCGCGGCGATGCCTGCCACAAGGCTTGCGATGTGGACGGCAAACAACGCGGCAAGCAGAATGCCGAGCGAGATTCGGGCGGTGTCTGTCCCGATGGTCAACAGCAGCAATGCCAGAACCGTCGATCCTGCGACCCCGCCGATTGCCAGCCAGTGCCAGCCGCGGATCCGGGCGACCCCCATCACGGCGGCGGTCACAACAAGGATATGCGCTGCGAATGCCACCGGGTTGGGCTCCTGCGAGGACACCAGCAAAGGTGCGGCATAGGCGCCAACCAATCCAAGGGCAGCGAGTTTCGGCCCGTGCACGGCCGACAGGAGCAGGCTGGCAATGCCAAGCACTGTCAGGCCGACAAAGGCGATGGCCGGACCAACAAAACCGTAAAGCGCGTAAGCCGCATAGACCGTGCCAAAGGCACCGATCGCCCCGGCACCGGTCAGAATACCCGGAATATCAGCGCTCATCAGCGTTGGAACGGCATCCTGCCGGTCACGGCGGCGCATCAACTCCCCGGCGCCAAGCAAGGCCACCGACATCAGCGCACCCATCGTCATCCGGGCGCGCGGCCCGAGCAATCCTGCTTCAATGGAATAGCGTGCCAGAAACAGAACTCCCAAGGCGATCGCAAGTCCGCCAAGCAGGGCCGACCAGCGCCCGCCGATCAGGCTCTCCAGGTCCGTGCTTTTGCGCTCGGCTGGCACAGGTGACGCCAATGGCATGGCAGATTCACTGTCGGAATGCGAGCCGGTTTCGGCAAATGCCTCGACCGGTTCAGGCCGGTCGGCACCAGCAGGCTTGGCCCCAAGTGTCTCGCCACCAGTCACTTCCTCCGTCTCGCTGGCGGCGCTTCCAGGGTCCGGCTCGCCGGTTTCATCAAGCGCATCTTCGCCGGAAACAGCCAGTCCCTGAGGCCTGAGCCGGTCGAGATCCCGGCGCAACACCACCAGCTGCTCGGCCATCCTGCGTTGATCAATGACAAGAGTCCGGACCCACAAGGCCAATGCAACCGGGAGAAGAAACGATAAAACTGACAACATGCTGAAATCCAAAAAAACGAATGAACTTGAATATACACTGCCTGCCCTGCCCACAAACACTGTTTGCAGCACCGGACATCGCAGTCGGTTTTCGCGGTTAACGTGCGGCAATCATCAATATTGCTGATCCATTCTTTCAATCAAATGCACTTGTCGAATGCGGGGAAATCCCTAATGTCGCCGAGCATTCTAGGAGCCAACCGATGTCCGCATCCCGTCCCGCCGCAGCCAGTGCGCCCCTGCCCTGGCTGATCATCATTGCCGGCTCTCTGATCGCGCTGATGTCCTTCGGGCCGCGCTCGGCCATGGGCTTCTTCCAGCTCCCGATGCTTGCCGACACGGGATGGGACCGGACAACATTCGGTCTCGCAATGGCGGTGCAGAACCTGTTCTGGGGGCTGGGGCAGCCGATCTTCGGCGCCATCGCCGACAAATACGGCACCTGGAAAGTGCTGGCCCTGTCCGCGATTGTCTATTCCAGCGGACTGTTCATCATGTCGGTGGCCCCGACCCCCGGCTGGTTCTATATCGGCGGCGGCGTTCTTGTCGGCCTCGGCATCGCCTCGGCGTCCTTCGGCATTGTGCTGGCCGCCTTCGCCCGCAATGTCGCCCCGGAACAGCGCTCCATGGCCTTTGGCATCGGCACCGCCGCAGGCTCGGCCGGCATGTTCGTCTTCGCGCCGTTGAGCCAGGGCCTGATCGACGCCTATGGCTGGCAGGAAGCGCTGGTCTGGATGGCGGCGATGATGTTCATCATCCCGTTCCTGGCCATTCCATTGCGTGGCAACTCCAAGTCCGGCACGCAATCAGCACTGCAGTACAAGCAATCCATCGGCGAAGCCCTGCGCGAGGCGCTTGCTCACAAGAGCTATCTGTTGCTGGTTTCCGGTTTTTTTGTCTGCGGCTTCCAGGTGGCTTTTATCACCGCCCATTTTCCGGCCTATCTGCGTGACATCGGCGTTGACAGCTCCTATGCCGTGCTGTCGCTGGCGCTGATCGGTTTCTTCAACATCATCGGCTCGCTCGCCTCCGGCTATATCGGGCAGCGCTATTCCAAGCCGATGGCGCTGGTCTGGATCTATATCGGCCGGTCAATCGCCGTCACCGCCTTCCTGCTGCTGCCGCAAACCGGCACATCAGTCATCCTCTTCGCCATCGTCATGGGCCTGCTGTGGCTGTCGACCGTACCGCCAACCAACGCTCTGGTGGCGATCATGTTCGGCACCGGCCATCTGGGCATGCTCGGCGGCGTGGTCTTCCTGGCGCACCAGATCGGCTCTTTCCTCGGCGTCTGGCTCGGCGGCTATCTCTACGACATCTTCGGCACCTACAACCCGGTCTGGTGGCTGGGCGTGGCGCTCGGAATTTTCGCCGCAATCGTCCACTGGCCGATCCAGGAGCGCGCCGTCGACCGGCCGGTGCTGACGGCTGCGGAATGAGGCGGGCGGCGCTCTGCCTGGCCTGCGTGGCTGGAATGGCGCTTGCAGCGGCGGGCGCAGATGTCTCCTCCGCGGCGGCGAGCAAATCCGAAACCGCACCGCACGCACTGCCCGACAGGCTCGACGAGATCTTGCCCGACAAGCCGCTGATCCTTCATCTCTGGGCGACCTGGTGCGCGCCCTGTCGCTCGGAACTGCCGGAACTGGCCGATTTCCGCGCCGCCCTGCCCGCAGGCCTCGGTGCCCGGCTGATCGTCGTCTCGGTAGATACCCGTCCGCGCGCCGATGTCAGGCGCTTCCTCGAATCCGACGTGGATCTGCCCGGTTTCCAGACCTACCTCGTCGATCCGGCGGAGGCGGGCAGCCGGTTCCAGATCATCGGTTATCCGCTGACCCTGTTCCTCGACCGCGACGGCGCAGTGACACGGCGCATCTCCGGAGCTGCACCCTGGCCCGATACGGATTTCCGCAGCCAGATGATCGAACATTTGGGGTCAGGAAGCTAAAGCATCCTGCACCCCCGTGGATGCATCACTGACGCTCTAGAATATTGAACCAAAAGGATGCCGGGTTCAGTGCGAATGGCCGGCGTGGGAATGGCCGGTGGCGTCTTCCGCCTCGACCTCGACATCAACGTCGACATGGCCGATGTCGAACTCTACCTCGACCTCGATCACATCGCCTTCGGCAAGCGGCTGCGTAAGGCCGCCGATCCGCAAGGCCAGGCCCTCCGGCTCGAGGTGCAGATCGCCGCCATCCTTCACCGGCACGGCCGGCAGCTCGACGGATTCGGCGACGCCGTCCTTGAACTGCATGCCAACCAGCGTCACCGAGGCGGCGAGATCACTCTCGCCGCCGGTCAGCGACACGGGCTTGCCCGCCCGGTTCTCGATCTCAAAAAAGATCAGTGCCTCGCCGCCGACCGTGGCGCGGGTCCAGGCATGGATGATCCTGACCCCGTCGAGTTCGCTCACATGCTCAGCCGGACCATGATCGTGGCCGGCTTTCTCCGCGGCAAACGCCGGGAGCATGAGACAGGACAATAACAGCGTGGATGCGGCAAGGCGTCGAAACATGGCGGTCTCCTTCAGTTTCTCAGATCGGCAATGACGGGGCGGTTGAGCGCCAGGAAAGCCGGCATCAGCGCAAGCAACAGGGTCAGGCTCACGAAACCGGCGATAAGATGAAACTCCGGCCAGGAAAGCCCGGCGCTCACCAGAATATCGGTGCGGCGGCTGATCTCGCGCGAGATGATGCCGGCGGCGGCGAAGCCCGCGGCAAGGCCCAAAACCGCGCCGCCGGCGATCAGCGTCGCCGCATAGCACCAAACCACCGCGAAGACGAACCGCCGCTGCGCGCCGAGCGCCCTGAGCAATGCAAGCCGGCGCGAGAACAGGCGCGTGAGCACGACAAGCCCGGTGAGCACGCCGGCGGTCACCAACACCTGCGTGACCACCGCCATCAGCGACATGATCTGGCGGACATCTCCCATCAGCGCGTGCAGGCGCGACAGCACTGCGCCCGGGAAAAACGCCATGGTCTTGTCCGTGGTGAATTCGGATTTGAGCGCGTAATTGGCCCACAGCGCATCCGCATGCACCATCACCGCCGGCGTTCCGGGAAAAAAGTCCGGATCGAAGGGCGGCCCGATCTGGCCCGCGCGCTCCGGTGCATGGCCGTTGGCCAGCCCGTGGACTTCCCACACGGCCTCGACCGGCACGAGAATGGCCTTGTCCCAGGGACTGCCGGTCGGCGCCATCCGGCCGACGATCACGGTTTCTGCGCCGGCATGGGCGCCGTGATCGGCGCTGTCGCCCACCCCGTGGGCCGGGGTGAAGCTCGAACCGACCGAAACATCCACGGCGGATCCGGCCACGGCCTGCCCGGAGCGGGAGAACATCTCCCCCGAGGCGAGTGCGCCGGACAGGTGCGCGATGAAACCGGGCGTCGTACCGACCACCGGATAGCCTGCGAAACTGTCGCCATAGGCGATCGGAGCCGCCAGACTGACATTCTCGTTGGAGACGATCGCGTCATAGGTCGCGCCGTCAAGCAGCGGCACGTCGCTGGGCTGGAGATAGACGCTGGCGAACAGCATGGTGATCTCGCTGCCGGGCGCCGACACGATCAGGTCGAATTTCTCCGCAGCACGGGCGGTTCCCTGGCGCAGGCCGCGCTCCTGGGCGGTCAGGCCGACGCCGAGACCGACAGAAACCGCGATCAGCGCCACGAACACCAGATTGGTCCAGCGGTAGCGCCACAACAGCGAGCGGACCAGCAAAAACGGACGATAGCCGAAGATGACCGCAAATCCGGCCAGGACCGCGGGCGCGAGCAGCATGAGAAGGATCAATATGTCCTGAGCCGTCGGGCTCAGCCCCTGCCAGGCATTGAGAATGATCTCAGGCATCAAACGCCCCTTCCTGAAGCCGGCCGTCGATCACCTCGACCAGGCGGTCCATCCGCTCCAACAGGGTCCTGTCATGGCTCACCGCGATCAGCGTCTTGCCGCCGGTGCGCGCGAGATCGACGAGGTCGTCGATCATCCGGTCCGCCGTGTCGCGGTCGAGGCTCGCGGTGGGTTCGTCGGCGAGGATGATGGCCGGGTCATTGGCGAGCGACCGGGCGATGGCCACGCGCTGACGCTCGCCGCCGGAAAAACTGTCGACATTGCGGGCGGTATCGCCAATCCCCAGCCTCTCAAGGGCTGCGCCCGCGCGGCTCCGGATCGAGGCCGCATCGCCCCTCGCGCCAAAGGCGGCTGCCAGTGCCGCATTGCCTTGCGCTGTCAGTTCCTCAAACAGCAGGAAATCCTGGAACACCAGGCCAACACGGTCGCGCCGGAACCGGGCCCGCTCGCTCTCGCCCAGAGCGACCAGATCTGTGTCGCCCCAGCGGATCACTCCCTTCGCGGTGGGCTGCAATCCCGCCAGCGCATAAAGCAGCGTCGACTTGCCGGCACCGGAGGGGCCGCGGATGCCGATGGATTCGCCGGGCGCGATCGACAGACTCTCCGCCCGCACCAGCATCCGGCCCTCAGCCCCCGTGACAGACAGGTTGCTGAGCTCAAGGGGCAGTCCGCGCATCCCTCAGGCCCTCTCATAGACGGCATCGACCAGCCGCACCCGGCTGACGAACTGCGTGTCGGGATCGGTGAAGGCGCCGAGTTCGAGCTTGCCGCGGACGACGATGCGGGTGTTAAACGAGATCACCTCGATGACGCGCTTGGCATAGATGGCGAGAATGTCGTCGGGCCATTCGGCCTCGGTCTCGCAGAACGGGCAGACCGCCAGCGGCCGGTTGGTCAGGACAAAAAAGGTCGATTCGGCCTTGAGCGGCGGCGCCATGAAACCGCTGATCGACACCCTTTGGCTTTCGCGCGCCAGCGCATAATCGGAGAAGCTGAGATCCTTGTTGTACAGGTCCCTGAGCTTGATCGTGTCCTCGGCGAGTGCAGGAAGGGAAATCACCGGGAATGCCGGGACGCTCAGGGCGCCCGCGAGAAAATGTCTGCGCTTCATTGAAATACTCCTTATCCGAAGGTTTCAACCAGCCCCCGGCAGTGGGAAAGGCCCGCGCTTGCGGGCCTTTCTGAGTTTGCAGCCGGCGCCGCTTACTCGGCGTTCACGGCATAGTTCATGACGTGGAAGATGTAGTTCTGCTCGATAACGCCATCAAACAGGTGCGACCACGGGCCCTTGGCCATCACCGCAACATCTTCGCCTGAGTGGGTTTCAGACGACATCGGGATCAGTGCCTGCTGGATGTAGTCCTTGTCCATGGCCTGCTCATTGGTCAGGTCGGCGCGCGATCCGGTCCACTGCTGGTCTTCCTTCAGTACCGAACCGACACCGTTGAGGTAGCCGATAACGGTGAATGGCTTGCCATCCTTACCCTTGAGCGGCTCATCGGTGTGCGCCTCGCCGGCGTCGTCGATGTCGTAGCAAAGGCCGGTGATCGGCGAACCGCGGCCGCAATACCCGTTAAAGGCAATTGCATGTTCATGGTCAGCAGTGACGATGATCAACGTGTCTTCATCATCGGTCAGTTCGTCTGCGAGTGCTATTGCGTCCGCAAAAGCCTTGCCGTCGGTCAACGTGCGATAGGCGTTGCCGTCATGGTTGGCATGATCAACGCGTCCGGCTTCGATCGAGATGTAGAAGCCGTTCTCGTTGTTCTGGAGCGACTTGATGGTCGCAGCAGTCATCTCCGCCAGGCTCGGCTCACCGGTGCGGTCAGCTTCGTATTTCATGTGGGAAGCCTCAAACAGGCCGAGGATCGGCGAGCCGTCGAGCTTCAGATTAGCAAAATCGTCCGAGCCCCAGGCAAATTGTGCGCCGCTAGCCTTGGCTTCTTCCACCAGGTTCAGGCCGTCAGTGCGCCTGCCAGTCTTGCCTTCTTCGTCGGTGACTTCGGCCGGAAGAAAATGACGGCGACCGCCGCCAAAGGCGACGTCGATGACGCCCGCTTTCATCTGATCGATGAGCTGAGCCGCGATGTCCTTCTGGTTGGTGCAATCTTCCGGCAAGCCGGTATTGTCTTCCCAGTTGCGGTTAACGGTCTTGGCATAGACGCCGGCCGGGGTCGCATGGGTGATGCGGGCAGTCGAGATCACGCCGACCGACTTTCCGCTTTCACTGACGATTTCAGCAAAGGTCTTGAGTTCATGACCGGCCATACCGGCGCAATCATTGACAGCAATTGTCTCGTCGACATTGATCATGGTGTTCTTGGACTTGACGCCGGTGTTCATTGCAGAAGCAGTTGGGGCGCTGTCCGGCGTCTGGCCATTGGTGGTGTAAGTCTTGACCAGAGCCAGATTTGGGAAGGCTTCCTGCGGCTGGACATACTCGGAACCGAGCATCCCTGCCTGCTGACCGGAGAACAGACGCACAGCGTAGTTGGTGCCGACACCGTTGCCATCAGCGGTGAACAGGATCACGTTCTTGGCGCGCTTTGTATTCGGCTGACGGGCAACCATTTCCTGGATTTTTGCCTGTGCGTCGGTGAACCACTTCGAATCTTTCTGCGGCAGCTCCTGCGCCAGCGCCACACCGGCAGACAACGTGACCGCAAGCGATGCAATCAGTACTTTTTTCATAACCATCTCCATATGTGAAACGAGCGAGTTAGGCTCGCCCACTCCTAAGACGCAGACGTGACAGTCATATTACATTTACATCTTATCCCAGGGATCTGTGGGCCATACCAAGCCTCAGTGGTCGTGGGAAATTCTGGCGGAAGCAGAGTTCAATCACAGCCGCGGCACGGTTCTGGGGTATTTGAGATGACACGGGAAAACAGCCCGCGGTACATGTGGCGCCTGCTTAACGCATCAGCTTGTCGATCGGAAATATCGCACAGGTTTCCGTGCCGTGCGCCAGCAGCTTGCCGGAACTGTCCCTCAGATAGGCTTCCGATGTGGCAATGGTTCTGCCACGGTGCACGATGCGGCCCTCACAGGTCAATTCGCCCATGTCAGGCAGGATCGGGCGCGTCAGGTTGAGCTTGAACTCCACTGTGGTGTAGCCCTCACCCGGCTTGATCATCGTCATCACCGCGCAGGCAAGTGCGGAGTCCATGATGGTCGCCGCCCATCCGCCGTGAATGGTGCCAAGCGGGTTGAGATGACCGACCGTCGGGGTGCCGGTGAAGACAATCAGCCCCTCCTCCACCGTCGTCAGCCAGAAATTCAGTGTCTTGGCCATCGAGGCACCCGGCAAACGCCCCTCAAGCATGCCCTTCATCACCGACAACCCACCCTCCCGAGCCACCACGTCGAGCGGCACGACGCCGGTGAACTGGCCATTGCTCATGGTGTCCGTATCGTCTGTCATGAGGTGACGTCCTGAAAAGAGGGAGGCGTGCGGCCGGGTTGCGGCAGGGCACGCAAGGCAGCCGTGCAAAAGCTCTCGCGGCTGATCGGTGGTTCGACGCCCCGCGCCTCAAACACATGACGATTGAGAAAATACCCGGTCAGCCGAAACGCCTGGGCCAGCATTTCGGCATCGGTGCAGGCTTTTGAGCGATCAGGCAGAAAGGCCGGCAAAGCCAGCAGCCGGTCAGCCCAGGGCGCGCCTGCCTCCGCAGAAACCGCCCGGCCCGATTTTGGCGACACATAGATGAGGTCGGAGCGGGAACCACTCGCGGCACATTCATTCAGGTCCAGGCCAAACCCTAGATCTTCAAGCACGGCGAGCTCAAAGCGTACATAAAGCGCGCCAGCCTCTTCAGGCGTGTCGAGACTGTCGAGAATGATGGCAAAGGCGTCATGCAGCCGCGGATGCGTATCGCGCTCCGGCAGAAGTCGGAGCAGCGCTGCCATGGCCTGAACGCCATGCACGCCGATAGCGCTTTCCATCAATCGACCGGCACGGGCATTTAAGAGCTCGACCTGGTATTGTCCCAGATGCTCGTCCAGCCGGGCGCGCCAGACCAGATCCACCGAATTGCCCGGTTGCAGCACCGGTTGCAGCCGTTTGGAACGGCCTCCACGCACGATGCCGAGATGCCGACCGTGCGCCCGCGTCATCACCTCGGCGATAACCGAGGTCTCGCCATGCTTGCGCAGGCCCAGAATAATTCCCTCGTCTCGCCATTCCATCGCGTGACTTTGCCCGCTCAGTGGGGAAATTCAAGTCCCATCTCGCGGTACCGCTCGGGATCATTGCCCCAGTTCTCGCGAACCTTGACGAAAAGGAACAGATGCACCGTCTGTTCGAGGATTTCGGCAATCTCCTTGCGCGATGCCTGTCCGATGGACTTGATGGTTTCGCCCTTGTGGCCGAGCACAATCTTTTTCTGGCTGTCGCGCTCGACATAGATCACCTGCTCGATGCGAACCGAGCCGTCCTTTTTCTCCACCCAGCCTTCTGTTTCGACATGTGATGCATAGGGCAGTTCCTGATGCAGCCGCAGGAACAGTTTCTCGCGGGTGATTTCGGCCGCCAGCTGCCGCATCGGCAGATCGGAGATCTGGTCCTCGGGATAATACCAGGGCCCTTCCGGCAGCGTTTTCGCCAGATACTCCATCAGGTCCTTGCAGCCCGAACCATTCAGAGCCGAGATCATGAAGGTCTCGTCAAACTTGGCTTTCTCATGAATGGCAGACGTCAGCGCCAGCAGCGTGTCGCGCTTGACCTGGTCGATCTTGTTGATCACCAGAACCTTGTGCCCCTGCCTGTCGGCCAGGGAGTCCAGCAGAGCTTCCGCCTCACCCCTGATCCCGCGCTCGGCATCGATCAGCACCAGCACCAGATCGCCATCCTTGGCGCCACCCCAGGCAGTCGACACCATCGCCCGGTCAAGCCGCCGCTTCGGCGTGAAGATCCCCGGCGTATCGATGAACACGATCTGCGTCCGGTCATGTATCGCGATCCCGCGGACAATCGCCCGGGTGGTCTGCACCTTGTGAGAGACAATCGACACCTTGGCGCCGACAAGCTGGTTCATCAGTGTCGACTTGCCGGCATTGGGTGCACCGATCAGTGCGACGAAGCCGGATCGGGTCGGAGCCTGCGGCTCGGTCGGGTTTGCATCTGTTTCAGGTGTGTCAGTCATCATCTTGTCCTGAGTTTGCCTGCCACACGCCTTCGCGTTCGAGCAGTGCCGTTGCGGCTGCCTGTTCGGCGGCACGCTTGGAACGGCTTTCGCCGCTGGCGGGCATGGCGCCTTCCACCTCCACGGTCACCTTGAACACCGGTTCGTGGTCGGGTCCTGAGCGATCGGTCACACGGTACACCGGTGTCACCCCGTGGCGGGCATGGGCCCATTCCTGCAATTCGGTCTTGGCGTCACGTCGTGCCGCGTCATCGGCAAAGGCCCGCGGCTTCCAGTGTTTGTGGATGAAGGCACGCGCGGCTTCCAGTCCTGCATCGAGATAGATCGCGGCAATGATCGACTCTACCACATCGGCGCGAACATTGAGCATGCGCTTGTCAGCCACCTGTTTGACGTCGGCGCCGGTGCGGATGAATTCATGCAACCCCAGCTCGTCCGCCACTTCACTGCAGGCCTGCGCACTGACAAGCTGATTGAGTCGAACGGACAACTCGCCTTCGGTTGCGTCACGGAAATGGTCAAACAGCATTTCCGCCACGCACAGGCCAAGCACCCGGTCGCCGAGAAACTCCAGCCGCTCGTAATTGCCGCCGGCCGGACTGCGGAGGCTGGAATGGGTCAGCGCCCGCTCGAGCCTTTCTGCATTGGCGAAAGTGTGTCCGATGCGCTGCTCAACCCGGGCGACGATTTCCGCCACCTTTTTCGCTGCGCGCTTCATCGCTGTGCTGATTTGAAGAACCGGCTCAATCGCAGGTCAGACGGCCATTTCCAGATTTCCAGCGGAGATGCATCCTCGGCAATCGAGAAGAAGATGATCGTCGCCCGGCCGATGAAGTTCTCGAGCGGCACGTAACCAACTTCAAAGCGGCTATCCTGCGAGTTGTCGCGATTGTCGCCCATCATGAAGTAGTGGCCTTCGGGCACCACGAATTCGCGGGTGTTGTCACCGGGAGAGTTCGGGCTGAGATCAAGCGTGGTGTAGCTCACGCCATTGGGCAGCGTCTCTTTGTAGACCGGCACGTCGGTGCCCTGATTGTAGCGTCCTTCCGGCTCATAGCTGCCGACAAGTTCACGTTCGACCGCTTCACCATTGATGAAAAGCACACCATCGGTGACTTGAATCCTGTCTCCGGGGAGACCGATCACGCGCTTGATGTAATCGATCTTGGTGTTACTTGGCAGCCTGAAAACAGCAACGTCACCGCGTTCGGGTTCACTGCCCCAGATCCGCCCGGAAAACAGGTCCGGCGAAAAAGGAACGGAATATTTGGTGTAGCCATAGGAATATTTCGAAACGAACAGATAGTCGCCGACCAGCAGCGTCTCCATCATCGAACCGGACGGGATGCTGAAAGGCTGGAAGAACAGCGTGCGGATTACCACCGCAAGCAGCAGCGCCTGGCCAAGCACCTTGACGTTTTCCCAAAGTCCGCCGGACTGGTCTTTTTTTGTATCTGACACGCGTTGAAATCCTCAGGTAGGGCGCGGAAGCGCTTTCTCTAGCCGTTTGCATCGTTCGCGGCAACACCGCTCACCAATGTCGTATTGTCTCACTGCCGCATCAATGGCGCAAAACCTGATTGAGAAGCCGATATGCGGCCAATCCGGCGTCACGCACGAGGCAGAGCTTCGATGATCACAAAAGCCTGCGCCAGCGGATAATCATCCGTTATGGTCAGATGTATGACGCAAACCATCCCCGAAGGCGTCATCGAGTCCAGCTGCGCGGCGGCTCCGCCACTGAGCTGCATGGTCGGCTTTCCGCCCGGCAGGTTGACCACCCCCATATCACGCCAGAAAACGCCTTTCGACAGACCGGTGCCAAGCGCTTTGGAGCAGGCTTCCTTGGCCGCGAAACGCTTGGCGTAAGAGGCTGCGCGCAGGGCCCGGCGGTCCGACTTGGCCCGTTCAACCTCCGTAAAACACCGGTGGGTGAAGCGTTCGCCATGACGTTCCAGGGTTTTCTCGATTCGCCTGATGTCAATCAAGTCGCTTCCGATACCGATGATCACGCGCTTTCTGCTCCGTCAGCAGATCTGTCTTGCCGTTTCGCGGCCAGCTCCTGCAGGCGGACTTTTGCCCGCGCCGCCAGCCTTGACCGGCGCCGGGTCTGGAAGGCGCGCACCCCCCAATAGGTCAGAATATAGAATCCAACCCCGGTGATAATCCCTGGCGGAATGGCACCTATCAGCATTGGCTTGAGCACGGGATCCCACAATTGCTTGACGTCGAGATGTCTCAACAAGGCTTCCAGATTGACATGCTTCTGGTGCGCGCCGGTCTCGATACCAATCAGCATGTTGCCGATCTTGATCGTCAAAGCCCAGATGAACGGAAAAGACAATGGATTCCCGAACCCGGTACCAATAGCTGCTGCAACCATGTTGCCGGCAAGCACGTAGGACAGCGCAAATGCCAGAATAAAATGAAATCCCAGCAGAGGCGTCCAGGATGCAAAGACCCCGGCGGCGACGCCCGCGGCGATGGCGTGCGGTGTGGCGGTCAATCGCAGCACCCGCTTGATCAAATACTGGAACGACCGCCCAAACGATCTCCTCGGCCAAAGCGCGGTGCGCATCCGGTCAAAAAATCCTTCTGGTCTTCGGCGACGAAACAGCATTTGGTTTCCGTATATCGCTTTTTTTGTGTCAGCTCTAAGTCAGACCGACAACAATTCCTCGGAAGCTCTACATTTTCATGCGCCGCAGCCCCGCGTTCCAGACTCAGTCTGCCAGCCAACAGCGAAGAACTGGTAAAGACCCCGCACGCTTCGACAAGGCAAAACCAAGAGTGCCCCCTAGGCCAAAGCCGGCGCGCCGCGGCAAACTATTGATAAATCCGCTCGACAGTGGAGACCGATCCAAGCCCTTTCAACTGTGTGATCAGTTGGTTGAGATGCTTGAGGTCCCATACCTGCAGATCAATCAGCATCTCGGTAAAATCGGCAGCAACGCTCACCATCGACAAATTCTGGATATTCGTCTCGCTCGTGGCAATGCCCTGTGACACTTCGGCAAGGGTTCCCGGCGCGTTGATGGCCGTCACAAGGATGCGTGCCGGAAAACGGTTCTTGTTGTTTTCGTCAATGTCCCAGCGAATGTCGACCCACCGGCTTGGTTCATCATCGAATTTCGTCAGCTCCGGCGACTGAATCGGATAGATGGTAATGCCCGACCCGGTTTCAAGGATACCCACGATCCTGTCGCCAGGCACAGCACCACCGGGACCGAACTTGACCACCGAGTTGTCATCCACTCCGCGGATAGGCATCGCGGCCATATCCGGATCAGGTCCGATCATTCGTGACCGCTTGGCCGGCTTCTGGGTTTTCGCAAGCCCCGGCAGCTTGAATATGAGCCCTGCTGCGCTGCGCAGGTTGAACCAGCCTTCATCTGCCGGCTTGTGCTGGGACACCCGCGTTTCCTGATGATTCGGATACACCGCACGAAACACATCATCTGACGCGAGTTCACCACGCCCCACCGCGGTCAAGACGTCTTCGACATCCTTGTGGCCAAGCCGGTGCAGCACCGGTTTGAGGCCGTCCTTCGACAAAGGCTTGCCGGCACGTGTAAAGGACCGTTCCAGAATGCGCATGCCAAGGCCGGAATACTGCTTGCGCACCGCCGCTTTCGTCGCCCGGCGAATTGCCGCCCGCGCCTTGCCGGTCACGACAATCTCTTCCCAGGCGGGAGGCGGAACCTGAATGCCTGATCGCAAGATCTCCACTTCGTCGCCATTGGCCAACCGTGTGACCAACGGCATGATCCGGCCATTGATCTTTGCGCCAACACACGTGTCGCCGATATCGGTATGCACTGCGTAGGCAAAATCAATCGGCGTCGCACCGCGCGGCAGCGCAATCAGCTGGCCTTTCGGCGTAAAACAGAACACCTGGTCCTGGAACAGTTCAAGCTTGGTGTGCTCCAGGAAGTCTTCCGGATTGTCGCCGACAGACAGCGCCTCGATCGTCTGCCGCAACCAGGAATAGGCCCGTGAATCCTTGGACAGCACCACCGCCTCATCCGCGGACGCCGCATCCTTGTAAAGTGTATGCGCCGCAACACCTCGCTCAGCGACAGCCTGCATCAGGCCGGTCCGGATCTGAAGCTCCACGCGTTGCCGCGAAGGCCCGACAATTGTCGTATGGATCGAACGGTAATCATTCTGCTTGGGTGTCGAGATGTAATCCTTGAAACGTCCCGGCACCACCGACCAGCGCATATGCACGATACCAAGCGCCCGGTAGCAATCGGCCTCGGTGTCTACAATGATGCGGAACCCGAACACGTCGGAGAGCTGCTCGAATGACAGCGACTTGGACTGCATCTTGCGAAACACCGAATAGGCTTTTTTCTGCCGGCCTTTCACCTTCGCTTGCAGACCCTGCTGACTGAACAGCGCTGAGAGCTCGTCCTCAATCGTGTGGATCAGGTCACGGTTGCGCTCGGAAAGTTCCGCCAGCTTGCCGGTGACCGTGTCATATGCTTCCTGATTGATGTTCTTGAAGGCAAGCTCTTCAAGCTCCTCGCGCATTTTCTGCATACCCATGCGACCGGCCAGCGGGGCATAGATGTCCATTGTCTCTTCGGCAATGCGGGCCCGTTTTTCAGGCGGCACGTGCTCAAGCGTACGCATGTTGTGCAAACGATCAGCCAGCTTGACCAGCAGCACACGCACATCGTCTGATATCGCCAGCAGCAGTTTCCGAAGATTCTCGGCCTGCTTGGCCCGCTTGCTGACCAGATCAAGCTTCTTGATCTTGGTGAGACCTTCCACCAGCCGTCCGATATCTTCACCAAACAGCTCATCGATCTCGGCCCGTGTCGCGGACGTATCCTCGATCGTGTCGTGCAGCAGCGCAACGGCGATGGTCGATTCATCCAGACGCATTTCAGTCAGGATCGCGGCCACTTCCAGAGGATGAGATATATACGGATCGCCGCTGGCCCGCGTTTGCTTTCCATGCTTTTGCATGGCGTACACGTAAGCCTTGTTCAGCAGGGCCTCATTGGCATCCGGCTTGTATTTTTGCACGCGCTCCACGAGCTCGTACTGACGCATCATAGGAATGGCACTCCACAACAAGAAAATGCGCCGAATCGAACGACCGGCGCATGGCATTGCATCAGCTGTCTATCGGCCTCTGGCCGGTTACCCGCTGAATTGCACAAATCAGCGGGCTTCCAAGTCAGACGCTTAATAGTCGTCGCTTTTTTCTGGCGGCACAAGCCCTTCGATACCAGCAAGCAGATCTTCTTCGGACATCGAACCGAAGGAAACGGCTTCCGGCTGATCGTCTTCGACGACGGTCTCTGCTGCGGCATCGCCGGTCTGCAGGTAACGCTCCGGATCGGGCTCCGGCTCATCAACTTCAACATGCTTCTGCAGCGAGTGGATAAGGTCTTCCTTGAGATCGCCCGGCGAAAGCGTCTCGTCAGCAATTTCTCTCAACGCGACGACAGGATTCTTGTCGTTGTCGCGAGGGATGGTGATCTGACCACCCTGAGAAATTTGACGGGCGCGATGGCTGGCAAGCAAAACCAGTTCAAAACGATTATCAACCTTGTCGATGCAATCTTCGACTGTGACGCGGGCCATTGCCTGTCCTTTACAAACTGCTATGGGGGAGTTTGACCATGCGATAAACACATTATGTGTTGATTTCAAGTCCTTTGCGGCCAAAGTCGCTTATCCACCGAAAATGTACCGGATAAAGTCAGGTGTTGGCTCTCATCTCGTGGAACGCCTTGCGTCAGCCTAATCGCTTCATTAGAAGCCATGCATAAATAACAGCGTGTTACCCCTTGAAAAGCGACTACATCTGCAACATTTGGTTCGATCTCACACATATTTGAGTCGCTAAAAAACACGATGATGATAAACGTCTGGTATAAAAGAAGTTCGAAATCGATCTACTTTTGCCATATGAAGGCCGAATTAGTATGCGAAAAATATCGATGATCTATTTGAAAGGATGATCATAAGTGTTTGATCCTAGGGAAAAAATTGCACTGTTTATAGACGGCGCTAATCTTTATGCCGCCTCCAAGAGCCTGAACTTTGATATCGACTACCGAAAGCTTCTGAAGGCATTTCAGTCTCGTGGCTATTTGTTGAGAGCTTATTATTACACCGCGTTGATTGAAGATCAGGAATATTCCTCGATCCGCCCGCTGATCGACTGGCTTGATTACAATGGCTATAAGGTAGTTACCAAACCAGCCAAAGAATTCACCGACTCCATGGGCCGCAGAAAGATCAAGGGCAACATGGATATCGAGCTCGCGATCGACGCCATGGAGCAGTCTGACGTGGTCGATCACCTGGTTATTTTTTCCGGCGACGGCGATTTCACCTCTCTGGTCGAGGCGCTTCAGCGCAAGGGACGGAAAGTCACCGTTGTGTCCTCGCTGTCATCACAGCCACCTATGATCGCCGATGATCTTCGCCGCCAGGCCGATTACTTTATCGACCTGACCAGCCTCAAGTCGGAAATCGGTCGCGACGCGTCAGAGCGCCCGCAACGCGCCTTTACCCCTGCCGAAGAGGTCGAAGAGGACGAAGACGAGTTCGAAGATTGATTGGCGGGCAGAACTTCGCCGGGATAGTCTGAAGACGTGAGACACCGGCCAGATTACAATTGCAGTCTCTGCCCGCGGCTGCGTGACTTCGCGCTTCAAAACCGCGAAGAATTCCCGGATTGGCACAACGGACCGGTGAACACCTGGTATCCCGTTGCAGGGGCAAACTCGGTAAGGCTGTTGATCGTCGGCCTTGCACCCGGGCTGCGGGGAGCAAATCGCACGGGAATCCCTTTTACAGGTGATGAGTCCGGCACCCTCCTGTTTAAAATGCTAAAGCGGCATGGTTTTGCTGTGACAGACGAAGCATCAAGTTCTGGCAATCTGTATCGGCTGAAGGAAACAGCCATAACCAACGCCGTTCGATGTGTGCCACCAGGCAACAAGCCGGTGGGAGCAGAAATCAACACCTGCCGGACATTTTTGATCGAAACGATCAGCCGGTGCAGCGCGCTGAAGGTCGTTGTCACACTTGGCAAGATCGCCCATGACAGCACGATCCGCGCGCTTGGTGGCAAGGTTGCACAACACCCTTTCGCACATGCTGCCGGGACCGGAATTGCCGGTGTCGGCGTGGTTTCGAGCTATCATTGCTCCCGCTACAACATCAACACCGGCCGCCTCACGCAAGACATGTTTGACGCGGTGTTTGAAAAAGCCGTGCGGTCACTGGCTACCGCATAGAAGCCGGAGCAGTTGGCTCCCTCAAGTAGCGCCTAACCGCGGTCACGCAACAGCCGGGACTTGTCCCGGTTCCAGTCGCGTTCCTTCTGGGTCTGGCGCTTGTCGTGCAACTTCTTGCCCTTGGCCAGTGCCAGCTGCAACTTGGCAATACCCTTGTCGTTGAAATAGATCTTGAGCGGCACCAGCGTCATGCCATCACGCTGCACGGCCATCCCGAGCCGCGCGATTTCACGCAGTTTGACCAGAATCTTGCGGCGCCGGCGGGGCTCATGGTTGAACTGGTTGGCCTGGAGGTATTCGGGTATATATGAATTGATCAGCCACAATTCCCCGCCTTCTTCATTGGCGTAGGAATCCGCAATGTTGGCCTTGCCTTCGCGAAGCGATTTCACTTCGGTTCCGGTCAGAACCAGACCTGTTTCGAAGGTTTCGACGATTTCGTAGTTGAACCGCGCTTTGCGGTTTTCGGCTACGACCTTGCCGTGCTGCGATTTGTCTTCTTTTTTCGGAGCCATGATCAGGCAGCCACGCCCGCCTGAGCCAGCGCCGCGTCAAGCACTGCCGCGGTCGCGGGTTCGACGGTTGTCAGCGGCGAGCGCACCACGTTCTTGATCAGTCCCATCTTGCCCAGGCAATATTTGACACCAGCCACACCCGGCTCGGCAAAGATCGCCTTGTGCAGTGGCATCAACCGGTCAAGCATCGTCAGCGCGGTGGCATAGTCGCCGCGCAACGTCGCCTGCTGAAACTCGGCACACTCCCGCGGCGCAACGTTTGCGGTCACCGAGATGCAGCCAACTCCGCCATGCACGTTGAAACCAAGCGCTGTCGGATCCTCGCCGGACAATTGAACAAAATCCTTGCCGCAGGCCATCCGCTGCTCGGGGACCCGGGCAAGATTACCGGTCGCATCCTTGACGCCAATGATATTGGCAAAGTCGCGGTTGAGCGCCGCCATGGTTTCCACCGACATGTCGATAACCGAACGCGGCGGAATATTGTAAATGATGATGGGAAGACTGGTTGCTTCCGCCACAGCCTTGAAGTGCTGATAGAGCCCCTTCTGTGTCGGCTTGTTGTAATACGGGGTCACCACAAGAACCGCGTCCGCACCTGCCTTTTCGGCATGCACGGCAAGCTCTATAGATTCAGCAGTGTTGTTCGAACCGGCCCCGGCCACCACAGGCACCCGGCCGGCGGCGACTTCCACACACAGTTCCACCACCCGCTTGTGTTCGGCATGGGTGAGCGTCGGAGACTCGCCGGTGGTGCCAACCGGAACGAGCCCTGTGCTTCCGGCTTTGATCATCCGCTCGACATGGCTCGCAAAGCCGTCTTCGTCCACCGCGCCGTTTTCGGTAAAAGGGGTAATGAGGGCCGGAAGGGAACCCGTGAACATGCTGATCTCCAAAAACTCTACTCGGCGCCTGATATGGCGCATTCACTCATCTGTATCCCACGCGATACAGGAAATAACGGCAGCGGAAAAGCCTTACGCAGCATCTCACAGCGCTTTTGCGCTGATTGCCGCCCCTTCCAGGTCATTCCGTCCTTCCTGCCGCAGATTACCCGCAATTGCGTCAGAATGTGGTGCATGAATGAAATGACCAAGCATTTCCCTCCACGTTCGTCACCGGTTCTTGCCAGATGAAATGCAGGGTTCGAAACTGCCGGACGACCAACCGCGCAGGCGGTGCGGCGGCCAGCCGCAAAAGACGTCAATACGGACCGAAGGCCAAATGCAAAAAACCGCACTCGCAACTCTGTTGATCCTCTCCACCACAATGGCTGGCCTTGGTCACGCTGCAGCACTGCCCTCAGGGGCAATCCCCCTGCCTTCACCCCGGCCTTCAGCTGCAGCCAGCGACGCAACACCATCTCCTCAAGCTGAGGCAGCTTCCAAACCGGCAACTGACGCACTCGAATCCGGCCTGCTGGCACTGGGGAACAGGAACGCCAGCCTCGCCCGGTCAATCCGCGACTCTCTGCCCCGAAATGCCCTGGACCGGCATATCCTGACCTGGTCCATCGTGCTGTCGGGTGTGGAGGATGTGCCCTCAGACGAAATTGCACAGGCTGCCGAAGAGCTCAAAGGCTGGCCAGGCCTTGCCTCTCTGCCCCGGCTGTTCGAACGCGCTCTGTTTTACGAACAACCTTCGGCCGAAAAAGTTCTTGCAGCTTTCAAAGACAAGCCTCCCGAAACCATAAAAGGCACCATCACACTGGTGCGGGCATTGGTGGCAAGCGGCGACGCCAAGCGCGCCCGGAACATTGCTGCGGCTTCCTGGCGCACAGCCGTGATGGATGGTCAGGAAACCAGCATCTTTCTTGATGAATTCGACAATCTTCTGAGCAAGGAAGACCACTTCCGCCGCATGGAGATGCTGCTTTACCGGGATCATGTCAACGATGCCAAGGAGGTGTCCAGGAAAGCCGAAGCGTATTCGCTCTACCGCGCCTGGTCAGCGGTAATCCGCAGCCCGGCAAAAGCCGGTGGCGCAATAGAGGCAGTTGATTCCTCCTGGCACGCAACACCTGCCTATCTGTATCTGCGCATTCGCCAGCTGCGCGAACGCGAGCGCAACAAGGAAGCTGCTGCTCTTCTGGCAAAAATGCCAAGGGACCGTGCCGCACTGGTTGACCCGGATGAATGGTGGGTGGAAGCACGCATCATCAGCCGCGGCCTCTACGAGGAAGGCGACATCAAAGGCGCTTACAAGCTTGCCGCGGCGCACCTCGCCGAGAGTCCGGAAGAGGTCGCGGAAGCAGAGTTTCATGCGGGCTGGTATGCCTTGCGGGGCCTTAAGGACGCCAAGACCGCCGCAGAACATTTCTCGGCCATTCTTTCTGTCGCCAGTGGCCAGATATCATCGGCCCGCGCTCACTATTGGCTCGGCCGCGCCGCCGAAGCCGGAGCCGGCGGCAAGGCATCGGAGCATTATGCACGGGCGGCGAAATATCCATCCACATTCTATGGTCAGCTGGCCAGTGCAAAACTGGACCGCAAGTCGCTTGATATAAAGTACCCCTCGCCTTCTCAGCAGGACCGGGCAAAACTCGCCGGCCGTGAGGCCGTGCAGGCAATCCGCAAGCTCGAGGATGCCGGTGACGAATGGCGGGCAGAAATGCTCTACCGCGCCCTTGCCGCCGATCTAGACAACCCCGGCGAACTTGCCATTCTCGCGGCGATGGCGGAAAAGCGCGGCAACCATCAGACATCGCTGCAAGTGGGCAAGATTGCCTGGAACCGCGGCATTGATGTCGCGGCGCTGGCTTATCCACTGGGTGCTGTGCCGGGCGGTGCTGATATCAATGGATCGGGCAAGGCGCTTGCCTACTCCATCGCCCGCCAGGAAAGCGCGTTCAACAAGGCGGCGATCTCGCCCGCCAACGCCCGCGGCCTTCTCCAGATCCTGCCTGGAACGGCAAAGGGCGTCGCCGCTCGCCACGGCCTGCCTTACTCAAAAGACCGCCTGACAACCGATGCCGGCTATAATGCAACCCTGGGCGCGCATTTCCTCGGAGAACAGATCAAGGACTTTGGTGGCTCCTACATTCTTACCTTCATCGCCTACAACGCCGGCCCCAGCCGGGTGCCGCAATGGATCGAACGCTTTGGCGATCCGCGTGGCCGGCCGCTGGACGAGGTGATTGACTGGATAGAGCTGATTCCCTTCACCGAGACCCGTCACTACGTTCAGCGCGTGATGGAAAACTACCAGGTCTACAAGGCGCGACTTGGTCAGCCCGGCAACATTGAGGATGATCTCAGGTTTGGCCGCAGATGAGACCTGTCGCTCTGCACCCCGAATAGGCTATAGGATTGATCCTGAAGCAAAACCGACAGGAAGCAGGATCTGAAGATGGCGAACCGGAAAGCTGACACAGCCGCCACCGTGGCAACCGGTGGATATGAAAGCGTGTTCTTCTCGGCCAGCGACGGCCTCAAGCTGCATGCCGCCGACTATGGACGCCACAATCCTGCCACGCGCGACCGTTTGCCTGTTGTCTGCCTGCCCGGGCTGACCCGCAATACCCGTGATTTTGATGATCTCGCGCGTCTTCTCTCCACCGATCCGAAAGCCCCACGGCGCGTCGTCAGTTTCGACTACCGGGGCCGGGGCCAATCCGGCTGGGACAAGGACCCGTCACGTTACACCATCATCATCGAAGCCGAAGATGTGCTCAGCGGAATGGCCGCACTCGGGCTTGAGCATGCGATTTTCATCGGAACATCACGCGGCGGATTGATCATGCACGTCCTTGCGGCCACGCGCCCCGGTGTGATGGCGGCAGGCGTTCTCAATGATATCGGGCCGGTGATCGAGGGTGCGGGCCTGGCCCAGATCAAGGCCTATCTTTCCCGCATGCCGCAGCCGAAAAGCTGGGCCGACGCAGCACAGATCCTGTCGGAGGCTCATTCCAAGAGCTTCCCTGCGCTGACCGAAACTGACTGGGCCGATTTTGCCCGGGCCATTTATGTGGAAAAAGACGGCCATCTGGTGGCTGACTATGACCCGAAATTGCTTCACGGTCTCAAGGACATCGATCTCGGCACTCCGTTGCCGACTCTGTGGCCGCAATTCGCGGGGCTTGGACGCATGCCGTTGATGGCCCTGCATGGCGAGCACTCGACGCTGCTCTCAACAGATACGCTTGAGAAAATGAAAGACTGCATCCCGGCGCTGCAGACCGTCACGGTAGCCGGTCAGGGTCACGCGCCCATACTTCATCTGTCCGGTCTCCCAGACATCCTGACCCGGTTTTTCGCATCGGTCGACAAGCAAAGACGCCACTGAAAGCAGTGCTATAACCTCATCAGCGGCGTAGTACCCTCCATAGCTGATGAAGTTTCCTGTCAATCGAACACTTCCCCATGGCCCCTACCCGCGGCTTCGAGCACGTCGCTGTTCAACTGTGACCGAAATCCGGTCAGTTGCGGCAGCTTTTCCCGTTCCCCCACCCCCGGCAGCAGAGCACGCAGCTTCTCTTCAATCGAAGAGGTCCAGCGGCGCTCGATTCCCCGATATGGAGCAACGAAAGACAACAAAAAACCCGGTAGCCGAAGCTACCGGGTTCTTTCAGATCAAACCGGGGTTTGATTAGAACGAGCGCTGCAGGCGGATGAAGCCCGAAACAGTGTCACGCTCAATGCTACCGATGTTGGTGTTACCATCAAACATTTCGTAGTTGACGGTTCCCTTCAGAGCAAGACCATCGGTGATGGCGTAGTCAGCAGTCATGCCGACCTTCCAGATATCACCAACTTCTGGCTTGCCAGCAGCGAGAGCACCAGTAGCGTTGATTGACGCATACTGACCACCAACGCCGAGCTTAAGCTTGTCGGTAGCCTGGAATGTGTAGTCTGCACCAACCAGCCATTCCTGGTAGAAAATGGTGCTTGCTGTGACGCCGAAGCCACCAGCACCGATGTACATGTTTGCATCGGTTGCGTAAGCAGCCTGAACACCAAGCGTGCCGGGACCAACTTCAGCAGCAGCCAGGAAGCGAACGCCGCCTTCATTGACTTCTGTGTCGTAGAAACCGACCAGGCTTGCTGTTACGGCGCCGAAAGTGCCGCCGAGAATACCGGAAACGCCGAGGCCTTCAGTGCCAGCAACAGCAGCGGCTGCAGCCGAATTGGTTGCCCATGCAGTGCCGTTCTGGTCAAGCGAAACACCGAAGGTGAACGCACCGCTGTTTGCCTGGTACATGACCGAGTTGAAGCGTGTCGTGGCGTTGTACAGGCTGTCTGTTTCGCCAGCAAGGCCGCTATCGATCCAGTGGTAATACCAACCGGCCTTGAAACCGCCGAGCGAAAGGTAGACTTCGTCAACGCCCATTGCGCCGTCATTGCCCTGCATGCCGATGTAGCTTGTCAGGACGCCATATTCTGTGTCCGACTTTGCAGTGACGTTGAAACGTGCACGGGTCGTCTGGGCAACGGAGTTGCTGTCAGCCAAAGCTGTAGCTGCACCTGGCAGAGCGGCTGCGTTGAAGCCTGCGCCGTTCTTGATCTCGGTTGACGTGAAATCGTTCTGCACGCGGACATAACCGCTGAGCTGCAGGCAGGTTTCGGTGCCCGGGATGTAGAAGTAGCCGGTGCCGAAGGCGTCGCAAACGCGAACGTATTCAACGGGCTCAGGCTCGGCTGCAACGATTGCGTCTGCAGCGCGTGCGCCGGATACAGCAACGAGTGCTGCTGCGGAGCCGATGAGAAGACTCTTAATGTTCATTTCTGACCTCCAGTCAAAAGTTAATGGTCTGGGTTGTCGCTGAAGGACAGTATTTCTGTCCCATCCCCACAATGGAAGAAGACAAGCGGGTAACCGCCGTGGCTTCGAAAGTGAACATACTCGCAGGAGCGGCCCGCGCAACGCCGATCACTCGGTGCAGCGGGTTCACGCCATGCCTTCCCATCCCCCTGTTGCACAAATGACACGAAATCGGTCTGCGCCGCTCGGTTTGTTTACTGTTCGTTAGGAAAACCGGGGCCTTGCGCGATCTTTTCGTCATCTCAAGATGGCAGAATCGACCCCGCTTTCGGCCGCTTCAGCCAGAATCGAGGTGATTCCGGGGCTTTGCTTCTCGAGCGCCGACTCGTTTCAGCTATTCGCGATTCTCACCCAACCCGGAACCTCTGCACACCACACCGGCTTGTTTGCGCGGGTATCGATTTGATGCGCACTCTATATATAGGTCTGCAACACGCGATGAGTTCGCTCCGGGTGGAAGGACAGGGCCGCGGCCTCCGGCTTCATCCCGTCAATTCAATTCCTGTCTTTTCTCAATGCAAGACCGCACCCAATCGGCCAGAGGTACCGGATAACTGGCAGCCCGCCATTCACGCCCTTATGTTTGTAAGGCCAGAGTCGCGGTGGTTGCGAATCAAGTCACGGCCATCGCCGGGGAATTGGCAACATATTCGCTAGGCCGCTGTGGCGGTAAGGCAGGTTAGAGCACGTCACCGTTTTCGCAACGCCATTTTCACAATCCTCAAGCCGTCTGCTGCTGACGCTTCCGCTCGCGCAAGGATTCGTACTCGCTACAGCACTGAGCGAGGCTTGCAACACACTGAATCTGCAACTGCCCGCGGCCATTCTCTAGCAATGCTGAATTAGGTCTGGAATTCCGGTTGATTAGCCAGCCATGCTAAGGTAACAGACACCCAACGGAGAGGTGGCCGAGTGGTCGAAGGCGCTCCCCTGCTAAGGGAGTATACCCGGAAGGGTATCGAGGGTTCGAATCCCTTCCTCTCCGCCACTTACCCCAACCCCCCGTCTAATGTCCTCACGCTTACAGATAGTTACGGCAAATCCGGGCGTTAGCGAAGCCTGCAAATGGCAGAGACCGCTTTGCGCGCTGTTCTCTGCTGAGAATCGCGGAAAGTCTCAGCCCACAATTTCCGGACTCCCAGATTGCTCCGGATTGCATCAACGGAGCATCGATGGCTGAAGCGTGAGTTTTGGGGATTGAATATTGATTTCCAGATCCCGCCGGCAATGCGCCACTGTGCTTGCCAGTCAGAGAGTATTGGATTCTCAGCCGGCCATTGAGCAGTCAGACCAACGGAGATGACCGGGAAAATGAAGGTCTTGCAGCGGGAGAACGTGAGCTTTGTCAGGCTGTTGCAGACCCGGCGCGCTCCGACAGCAGTTTCCCGGCGATCTCAATACCCTGCTCGCGGGACGAGGCGAGCTTCATCGGGTAACCCCAGAATTTGGCAAAGGCCACGCCGAATGGCTTGAATGCCATACGCTTGGCGGCACTCGGCTCAATCACAATCATCGCCAGCACCAGTGTCCGCAACTCGGCCTTGTGTTTCTTCATCCACAGCACGGTGCGCTTCTTTTCTTCCTGGCTGTGCTCGTGCTCTTCGATCGGCGCGTTATCCGTCAAGATCACAAACGGCGCACCGCGCTTGAAGCTCGCCTCTAGCGCCTCGAAGTCCTCGTCGTGGTCGTGATCGGGCTCTTCATCATAATTCATCCAGACGAGCGGGAAGTTCGTGTTGTCCAAAGGCATGGTTCGTCTCCTTGCAGGAATGAATGGCTTCAACTCGGGCGGATGTGCCGCCAGGTCATGATCAGGGCGACCGCGCCCGGAAGCGTGACAGCCAAGAGCTCCAGGCCAACGAGATGGCCGCCGTCGCGCAAGCCATCGAACACGCCGGCAAGCGTGCTCATGATGAAAAGCAGACCGCCGAGGACAAGCATGGCCCAGTCGGTCGCGCGCGTTGCGGCAAGCGCCAGCAATGGCGGGACGACCCAGGCCCCGTAAAAGATAGATACGCCCCACAACGCGGCGGGGTCGAAGGTCGTTGCCTGCATCGTCCCGCCGCTGGCGACGTAGCCATTCAGATAAGAGAAACACTGGATCGTGACGAAGATTGCCGCACCGACCGCTGGAACGAGCCATGCGAGTGCGAGCTTAGCCGGGTTATTTTCAATCACGTCAAAACTCCTGTCAGAATGTGCTCGATGGGCGGTCGAGCGCTGCCACGCTCGAAGAGGAACACGATCGAGATCACCGCGTGCCTCTTCTGCCTGGAAGCAATAAGTCAGCCAGAGAATGGCGTCATTGCGTAATCCTGCCATTATATGTTTTAGTTCGGCCAAACTGAAAAACACCGAGGCATTTGATGTATCTGAACGTCCGCAGCGATTGGCTTTCCCATGTCGATGAGATTCCTCGCGCGCTCGTCGCGGCCAACGCCGTCGCCAGTCTTGAGACGCTGGAGCAATCGCCGCGGCACCAGCACCAGAAGGCGCAACTGCTTTTCACGGTCCGTGGCGTCATCAACTGCGAGGTTGAAGACGCTGTCTGGATCGTGCCACCACAGTGCGCCGTGTGGATTCCCGGCGGGCTGCCGCATACCGTTTTCGGCTCGGGCGAGGTGGAGTGCATCTCCCTCTTCATCGAACCGCCTCGGTCCGCGAACCTGCCGACCGAATGCTGCACGATCACGGTGTCGAGCTTTTTCCGCGCGTTACTGATGCGGGCAAACGCGCTACCGGAACTCTATGACGTCGATGGTCCGGACGGCCGCATCGCGTCCGTTATCTTCGATGAGCTGGCTGTGGCACCGGTCGAAGACCTCCGCCTTCCGATCCCCGGCGATCCACGCCTGAAGAAGCTCACCGACCTGTTGATCGCCGCACCTGCGGATCATGCGACGGTTGCGGAGTGGGCTTCCCGCGTGGCACTCAGCGAGCGCAGCCTGAGCCGCATGCTGGCGGAACAGGTGGGCATGAGCTTCGGCCGCTGGCGCCGGCAACTGCATGTTATCCTCGCCTTGCGACGCCTGAGCGCCGGCCAGACGGTCCAGGCCGTCGCGATGGATCTCGGCTATGAGAGCGCCAGCAGTTTCGTGACCATGTTTCGAAAGATGGTCGGCAAGCCGCCAAGCCGCTATCTGCTCGAGCGGCTCAGCCCTGCAGCTCACGATCATGGCGAGTGATAGAAACTGCCGGATTTCATCCACGATTGCCACCGAAGGTCAGGACTCATTGAACCAGAAGATGATTGTAGCGGTGGTGCAGATGGACTGCCCGGCCTGATTGCAGACGGCATGGCGCGGAACATCCACTTTTTGAATAAGGCAGGTCACCCGCCGGTCATCGACCCACAGAACGCCATGCGAAAGGGGAAGTGCGGCGACAGACTCCCCATCTGAGCCTCGCTCGGCAAAACAAATCAGCTATCAGATCCTCCATCGGAGAATCTGGCTGATCAAGCCGGTTGGAGCTGATAGCGATCAGTCATCGCATCATGGATACACGCCCGGAACCGGGCCGGAGGTGACTCCGTATTTGGACTTAACCGGACCGTATGCGGTAGATTCTCATGCAGCCAGCTGCAGCACATTGCTGAACCAGGCGGCAAGGCTGATCGCATCCGCCGCGATCTCCTCGGCGTAGCCGCTGCTGTAGTCTTCAAAAGCGTCCTGGTTGAGCGCATTGACTCCGAGCAGAACGGGTATGCCGCGGGAGAGCGCGTCGGCTATCAGCGGCCGAAAGCCCCTGCCCTCGGCTTCGTGCTTGCCGAACTTGTTGATGATCAGCAGATCGGGGCTACGCTCAAGCCCGACTTCGACCAGCCCAACGGCTTCTTCGAGTGCAACCGGATCAAGACGGCAGCCGCGCGAATCCTCTCCCAGCACCTGGTTGATCCGGATCACCGGCCCGCCAGGCAATACCCGCACATCCATGTCGCAATGGCGCGAACCAGGCCGGTCGCTGTTGGTCTGCACCACACCGGCCAGGTTGTAGCCGCGTTGCTGAAGACGGTCTGCGAATTCCCACAACAACCTGTCGGTCAATCCGCGCTCAAGGGTTCTCACAAAGGCCAACGCCATGATGACTGCTCCTCATTCTACAACAGGACCGAACACGAAACTAAGCTCGCGCCCGGTGGAAAGTCCCCGCCATGACGTTCGATGCCAAGGCGGGAACAGGCGTGAAAGTCAGGCCGCCTTGAGGGTGATGCCGGTGACTTCCGCCTGTTCGGCCAAAGCATCGACAAAGGCTCGGCTGGCTCGAAACCAGCCGGTTTTTTCCAAAGCCGAGCGTAAAGCAGTCTCCACCGCCTCAAATGGCAGGATCTCTCCTTCCGCCTTGGCGTCAAGCCGGATGATGTGGAAGCCGTAACGGCTTTCAACCGGTTCTGCTGCGATCTCGCCCTCGGCGAGCCGGTCCAGCGCGGCCTCGAATTCGGCGACGGTGTCGCCGGCCGAGATCTGCCCCAGCCGGCCGCCATTGGCCCGCGACGAACAGGCCGAATGGTCCCGCGCCAGCGCGTCGAAGACTTTCGGCTCGGCCTTGATCTTGGCCAGAACCGCTTCTGCCTGGTCCTTCGCCACTTTGCGCGCCACCACATCATCAGGCCGCGCGGCAAACAGGATATGCGCCGCTTCATAGAGCGCGGGCGCGCGATACAGTTCCGGGTTGGACTGATAGGCGGCGCGAACGGCCTCAGGCGTCGGCGTTTCCACCTCCACCGCCTCGTCGAGAAGCTGACGGATGATCGCCTCCTCTTCGGTCTCCCAGAGCCCCGGCGCCAGTTCCATCGGCGCCGCCGCAAGATTGCGCCGCCGCGCGTCCTGCAGGATCAGCGTGCGGACGACAAGCGCCCGCGCCGCTGCCATCCAGGCCATGCCCGGCTTGCCCTTGGGCGCCGGATGGTTCTGCGCTTCCGTGGCAATAAGTTCCGGCGGAATCGCCTCACCATTGACGGAGATGTCGGTGAATGTCTGTTTCATGGCTTTTGCCCCAGATTTACCTTGTGCTTGCGGGTGCGGACAATCTGGTAACCTGGCCGTACGACGTAGCGCACCGGAACCGAGAACATGTGCACCAGACGGGTGAACGGGAACAAGATGAAGATCGACAGTCCCAAGAAGATATGCAGCTTGAAGACCCAGTGCACATCGGCAACCAGTTCCCAGGCACCCGATTGCAGGGTGAAGACGCCTTGCGCCCACATCATGAACTTGACCATCTCGCCGCCATCCAGATGCTGGATCGAGATCAGAATGGTGCCGAGACCAAGCACGAGCTGTGCGCACAACAAGACCAGAATGCCGGTGTCGGCAAACGACGAGTTGGCCCTGACCCGTGGATCGAACAGCCGCCGGTGCAGCAGCATGGCGCCACCGGCGATCGCCATCGCGCCGGCAACGCCGCCAACGACGATCGCCAGCACCTGCTTGAAACCGTAACTCATGCCCAGCATGTGGAAGATCTCGACAGGCGTCAGCATGCCCACCAGATGACCGAAGAACACGATCAGCACGCCGACATGAAACAGGATCGAGCCCCAGACCAGCTGCTTGCGGCGCAACAGCTGGCTGGATGATGATTTCCAGGTGAAGGGATCACGCTCGTAGCGCGCGATCAAGCCGAATACCAGCACGGTGAGCGCCAGGTACGGAAGAACTCCGAAGAGAAAATAGTCCATGTTGCACGTCCTTTCGTATCAGGCTGTAGCCGGCCGGAGCGGCGCGTCCATGCGGGCAAGAATGTCGCGGCTAACCGGGCAGCCGGCGTTCGGATCGGGTCCGAAGGTCACCATTGCTTCCTCATAGACCGCGTCGAGCTCATCGAAATTTTCCGGGTCGTCGTCCTTTTCCGCTATCAGCGCCTGGGCCTCTTCGGTCTCAAGCGACGCCCGGGCGAAATCCGAGAGCGCAGTCAGGACTGCCGCATAGGGTGTCTCCCGCCGGGTCAGGCGTTCGGCCAGGGCCGCGATGATGTGGCCGGCGTCGGCGAGCATCTCGCGCGCCTCGTCAACCGGCAGCGTTGCAAGGAACTCGAGCAGCACAGGCAGATGGTCGGGCAGTTCGGTGCTGATCAGATCGAAGCCCTGCGCGCGGTAAGTTTCGAGAAGGTCAACCATCGCCCCGCCCCTGTCCCGGCCTTCGCCGTGAATGTGCTCGAACAGGTTGAGAGACAGAGTCCGCGACCGGTCAAACAGCAGCACATAGCGCTCCTGCAGGTCGAAGATGTCGCCGGTCTCGAACCCGGCCAGCAACGGCTCGATGGCTTCAAGCGCATCCGCTGACACGATGGCTTCCGATTTCAGCACATCCCGGACCGCCGGGATGGCCTCTTGCAATTCAACAGAAGGATAGCTCAACAGCGCTGACAGTGCTTTGAAAGTGCGGATCATGACAGGAACTCCGTAGGTGAGCGGAAGCTCTTGCCGCCGCCGAACAATTTGCCTTTGGAAATGCCTGAGGAGCAGCCATTTCCGTCGGTGAAACCGCAACCGGTTTTCAGGTCATAGGCATCCTCGACCATCTCCCTGTGAGTTGTCGGGATGACGAACCGGTCCTCGTAATTGGCGATCGCCATCAGCTGGTACATCTCGTCGATCTGCGCCGGTGTCAGCCCGACGCGATTGGCGACGCCGAGATTGACCACGCCATCCACGGTCTTGGAGCGCATGTAGGCGCGCATCGCCATCATCCGTTCCAGTGCGGCGATCACCGGAGGCTCGTCGCCAGCCGTCAGCATATTGGCGAGATAGCGCACCGGGATCCGAAGCGAACGGACGTCGGGCATGTTGTCGATGGAAGCAATTGAGCCGGCTTCCGCCGCATTCTGGATCGGCGACAGCGGCGGCACGTACCAGACCATTGGCAGCGTGCGATATTCGGGGTGCAGCGGAAAGGCAATCTTCCACTCCATCGCCATCTTCCAGATTGGCGAGTTCTGCGCGCCCTTGATCCAGTCTTCCGGAACGCCTTCCGCACGCGCTGCGGCAATCACCTCGGGGTCGTTGGGATCGAGAAACACGCCGAGCTGGGCGTCGTAAAGCTCTTTCTCGTTCTCCGTCGCTGCTGCCTGGGAGATCTTGTCGGCGTCATAAAGCATGACACCAAGATAACGGATGCGGCCGACGCAGGTTTCCGAACACACCGTCGGTTGGCCCGATTCCAGGCGCGGATAGCACAGGGTGCATTTTTCCGATTTACCGCTTTCCCAGTTGTAGTAGATCTTCTTGTAGGGGCAGCCGGAGACGCACATGCGCCAGCCACGGCACTTTTCCTGGTCGATCAGTACGACGCCGTCATCCTCGCGCTTGTAAATCGCGCCTGAGGGACAAGAGGCGACACAGGCCGGGTTGAGGCAATGCTCGCACAAACGCGGCAGATACATCATGAAGGTGTTTTCGTATTCGCCGTAGATTTCCTTCTCGATGCCCTCGAAATTGTAATCCTGGCTGCGCTTGGCGAATTCGCCGCCAAGAATCTCTTCCCAGTTCGGCCCCCACTCGATCTTTTCCATCCGTTCGCCGGAGATCTTCGAGCGTGGCCTTGCCGTCGGGAAAGCTTCCATCTCGGGCGCCGATTTCAGGTGGTCGTAATCGAAATCGAAGGGCTCGTAGAAATCGTCGATTTCGGGCAGGTCCGGGTTGGCGAAGATGTTGGCCAGAATCCGCCACTTGCCGCCTTGCTTGGGCTGCAGCTTGCCGGATTTGGTCCGGGTCCAGCCGCCATTCCAGCGCTTCTGGTTTTCCCAGTCCTTGGGATAGCCGATGCCGGGCTTGGTCTCGACATTGTTGAACCAGGCGTATTCGACGCCTTCACGGCTGGTCCAGACGTTCTTGCAGGTGACGGAGCAGGTGTGGCACCCGATGCATTTATCGAGATTGAGCACCATGCCGATTTGTGCGCGGACTTTCATTGAGCTGCCTCCACTTGGGCGGCCGGGCGATCCAGCCAGTCGACCTTTTTCATTTTGCGGACGATGACGAATTCATCGCGATTGGAGCCCACGGTTCCGTAGTAGTTGAAGCCGTAGGAGAGTTGCGCATAACCGCCGATCATGTGGGTCGGCTTGAGCGTTGTTCGGGTCACCGAATTGTGGATGCCGCCGCGTTTGCCGGTGATCTGCGATCCCGGCGTGTTCACGATCTTTTCCTGGGCGTGATACATGAACAGCGTGCCTTCCTTGATGCGCTGGCTCACCACCGCACGCGCCGTCAAAACACCGTTGGAGTTGTAGACTTCGACCCAATCATTATCGACCAGCCCGCCCTTGCGGGCATCAACCTCGGAAATCCACACCACCGGGCCGCCGCGATTGAGCGTCAGCATCATCAGATTGTCTGAATAGGTGGAGTGAATGCCCCATTTCTGGTGCGGCGTGATGAAGTTGAGCACCACATGCGGTTCGCTGTCGCGTTCCGAAATATTGATGTCCGGACCGACCGTCTTCAGATCCACCGGCGGACGCCAGGTGACGAAGAACTCGCCGAAGGCCTGCATCCATTTGTGATCCTGGTAGAGCTGCTGGCGGCCCGAGACAGTGCGCCAGGGGATGAGCTCATGCACATTGGTGTAGCCTGCATTGTAGCAGACTTCCTCGCTCTCGATTCCCGACCAGGTCGGTGACGAGATGATCTTGCGCGGTTGCGCAGCGATGTCACGGAAGCGGATCTTTTCGTCCTGCTTGGCCTCGGCCAGATGCCGGTGGTCGATGCCGGTGTGCTTGCCCAGCGCGTCCCAGGCCTTGACCGCAACCTCGCCATTGGTCTCCGGCGCCAGCATCAGGATGACCTCGCAGGCGTCGATGGCCGTGTCGATCTTCGCCAGCCCCTTTGAGGCCCCCTCCTCCGTCACAGTGCCGTTAAGCGCCTTGAGGTGGTGGACTTCCAGCTTGGTGTCCCAGGTGATCCCCTTGCCGCCATTGCCGACCTTGTCCATCAGCGGTCCGAGCGAGGTGAAGCGCTTGTAGAGATTGGGATAATCGCGTTCGACCGCAATATAACCCGGTGCCGTCTTGCCCGGGATCAGGTCGCATTCGCCGAGTTTCCAGTCGAGAACCTGCGGCTGCGCCAGTTCCGACGGCGTATCGTGATGCAGCGCCAATTGCAACACATCGGTTTCCACGCCGAGGATTTCAGGCGAGATCTCGGAGAACTTTTTGGCGATCGCCTTGAAGATCTCCCAGTCCGTCTTGCTTTCATAGGCCGGATCCACCGCCGCCTGTAGCGGATGGATGAACGGGTGCATGTCGGACGTGTTCATGTCGTCCTTTTCGTACCAGCTCGCCGTTGGAAGCACGATGTCGGCATAGACCGCGGTGGTCGACATGCGGAAATCAATTGTCACCAGCAGGTCGAGTTTGCCTTCCGGCGCCTCATCGTGCCACTTGGCCTCGACCGGCTTCTGCCGCCCTTCCTGGCCAAGATCCTTGCCCTGAACGCCGTGATCGGTGCCCAGCAGGTGCTTGAGGAAGTACTCGTGTCCCTTGCCCGACGATCCAAGCAGGTTGGAGCGCCAGACAAACAGGTTGCGCGGCCAGTTTTCCGGCGCGTCCGGGTCCTGGCAACTCATTTCCAGTTCGCCCGATTTCAGCCGCTCGGCAACGTAGGCCGCGACCTCCTGACCCGAGGCCTTGGCATCGCGGCCGACCTCGAGCGGATTTGTCTTGAGCTGAGGCGCTGACGGCAACCATCCCATGCGCTCGGCTCGGATGTTGTAGTCGATCAGGCTGAGCGTTTTCCAGTCGCCCTCAGGCGCTGTCGGCGACAGGATCTCGGCGGCTGTAACTGTCTCGTATCGCCACTGGTTGGAGTGGGCGTACCAGGCCGAGGTCGAGTTCATGTGGCGCGGCGGACGCGCCCAGTCGAGTGCAAAGGCCAGCGGCGCCCATCCGGTTTGCGGCCTGAGTTTCTCCTGGCCGACATAATGCGCCCAGCCACCGCCGGACTGGCCGACGCAACCGCACATCACCAGCATGTTGATGACGGCGCGGTAGTTCATGTCCATGTGGTACCAATGGTTCATCGCCGCCCCGATGATGACCATGGATTTGCCATTGGTCTTTTCGGCATTGTCGGCGAATTCGCGCGCCACCTGGATGATCTTGTCGCGGCGAACGCCGGTGATCTTTTCGGCCCAGGCCGGTGTGAACGGTACGTCGTCATCATAAGTACTGGCGACATTGCTACCGCCAAGGCCGCGGTCGAGGCTGTAATTGGCGCAGAAAAGGTCGAACACCGTGGCGACCATGGCCATCTTGCCGTTGGCCAGCTTGATCTTCCTCACCGGCACGTTGCGGGTCAGTACGTCGGGATGATCGCAGACTTCGAAGCCGTTGGTGGCGGCCCCGCCAAAATAGGGAAACTCGACGCCCACAACCGTGTCATGATCGGTATCGAGGATCTGGCTCATGCGCAGCTTGACCGGCTCGCCGGCAGCCTTTTCCTCGAGATTCCAGTTGCCGTGCTCGCCCCAGCGGAAACCGATCGAGCCGTTGGGAACCACCACATCCCCGGTGGCCTCGTCAATGGCGACGGTCTTCCATTCCGGATTGTTGCTCTGGCCCAGTTTCCTGGAGAAATCGGAGGCGCGCAGCTGCCGCCCGGGAATGTAGGAGCCGCCGCGCTTGTCGAGCTGAACCAGCATCGGCATGTCGGAATATTTGCGGCAATAATCCTCGAAATACTCGGCTTGCCGGTCGAGATGGAATTCCCTGAGGATAACATGGCCGAAAGCCATGCCGAGCGCCGCATCGGTGCCCTGCTTGGCGTTGAGCCAGATGTCGGAGAATTTGGACGCTTCCGAATAGTCCGGGCATATGACTGCAGACTTGGTGCCGCGATAGCGCGCCTCGGTGTAGAAATGCGCATCCGGCGTACGCGTCTGCGGCACGTTCGAGCCCCAGAGGATGAGGAAGCCGGCATTGTACCAGTCAGCCGATTCCGGCACGTCGGTCTGCTCGCCCCAGGTCTGCGGCGAGGCCGGCGGCAGATCGCAATACCAGTCGTAAAACGACATGCAGGTGCCGCCGAGCAGGCTCAGATAGCGCGAACCGGCCGCGTAGGAGACCATCGACATCGCCGGGATCGGTGAGAAGCCGAACACCCGGTCGGGGCCGTATTTCTTCGCCGTGTAGGCATTGGCGGCGGCGGTGATTTCGGTCGCCTCGTCCCAGGAGGCGCGCACGAAGCCGCCCTTGCCGCGCTTGCTGACATAGTCGGCCCGCAGCGCCGGATCGGACTGGATGGTCGTCCAGGCCTCGATCGCCGACTGGGTTTGGCGCAGCTTGCGCCACATCTTCATCAACCGCGCCCGCACCAGCGGCGTTTTCACCCGGTTGGCGGAATAGAGATACCAGCTGTAGCTGGCGCCGCGGGCACAGCCGCGCGGCTCGTGATTGGGCAGTTCCGGCCGGGTACGCGGATAGTCGGTCTGCTGGGTTTCCCAGGTGACCACCCCGGATTTGACATAGATCTTCCAGGAACAGGAGCCGGTGCAGTTCACGCCGTGGGTGGAGCGGACGATCTTATCGTGCCGCCAGCGGTTTCGATAGACATCTTCCCAGTCGCGGCTTTCCATGGTGGTCTCGCCATGACCGTTGGAAAATGTATCGACGCGCTTGCTGGCGAAAAAGTTGAGGCGATCGAGAAGATGGCTCATTGATGAATCCTCGGCTTGTTTTGAAGAGAGCGGGCCGGTTGTGTCCGGCCCGCACCGTGTCTCAGGTCAAGCGGCCCGAAGGGCAGCAGGCGTCCGGTTGTGCTCGGCCTCGAAAAGAAGCCCGCCACGCCGCGTGTAGTAGGCCCAGGTCAGCAGGGCACAGATCACGTAGAAGGCCAGGAACCCCCAAAGTGCCGCGACGGGACCACCCGTCATGGCGATCGATGTGCCGTAGGCTTTCGGGATGAAGAAGGCCCCGTAGGCAGCAATCGCCGACGTGAAGGCGATGATCGCCGCACTCTCGCGACCGGCCTGTTTCTGCAACTCGTCGCCCTTCAGCCCTTTCATCAGACGCGGGATTTCGCGCGCCATGATCACCGGGATCATCTGGAAGGTTGAGGCGTTGCCGACGCCGGTGAGGAAGAACAGCGCCATGAAGCAGGAGAAGAATCCCCAGAACGCACCCGGCTGTTCCTTGATGCCCAGGAAGAAGATCACCCCGGCCACCGCAGCAATCATTCCAAGGAATGTCCAGAAGGTGACCCGCCCGCCGCCGAACTTGTCGGAGATCCAGCCCGTTGCAGCGCGCGACAATGCGCCCACAAGCGGTCCGAGGAAGACGAACTGTAAAGCATTGACTTCAGGAAACTGCAGTTTGGTCAGCAGCGGGAAGCCGGCGGAATAGCCAATGAAGCTGCCGAAGGTCCCGGTATAAAGCACACACATGATCCAGTTGTGCTTGCGGCTGAAAATGATCGCCTGTTCCTTGAAGCTGGCTCTGGCATCGGCAATGTCGTTCATGCCGATCCAGGCGGCGATCGTGGCGGCGATGATGAACGGCACCCAGATAAAACCGGCGTTCTGCATCCACAATTGTCCGCCGTCCGACATGATCTGCGGTTGCCCGCCCATCGCACCGAAGACGCCGGCAGTGATCCCCAGCGGCACCAGGAACTGCATGACCGAAACACCGAGATTTCCCAGCCCCGCATTCAGAGCCAGCGCGTTGCCCTTCTCAGCTTTCGGATAGAAGAAGGCGATATTGGCCATCGACGAGGCGAAGTTGCCTCCACCCAGACCGCATAGCAGCGCCAGAGTCAGAAAGATCAGATAGGGTGTCTCGGGATTTTGCACTGCATATCCGATCCCCATGGCCGGCAGCAGCAGCGAGGCGGTGGAGATCGTCGTCCACAACCTGCCACCGAAGATCGGCACCATGAAACTGTAGAAGATACGCAATGTGGCGCCCGAAAGCCCCGGCAGCGCAGCAAGCCAGAACAATTCGCCCGGCGTGAAGTCAAAGCCGATCGCCGGAAGACGCGCCACCACAACCGACCAGACCATCCAGACCGAAAAGGCCAGCAGCAACGCAGGAATCGAGATCCACAGGTTCCGGCGCGCGATGCGGCGGCCCTTCTCTTCCCAAAACGCCTTGTCTTCGGGTTTCCATTCATCCAGCAAATGCGTCTGCGCCTGCTGCGCCGGACTGTGAATGGCCTGCATCTCCGGCAATTGCGGCAGCTTGTCCAACGCTTCGCCCTGGGCCGCCCGTTCCATCGCACGGATGGCCATATGCATCCAGGCAAGCGAGATCGCGACAATCACGAACAGAAGGGCAAAACAGCTGGTGTAGATGCCGGTCAGATCCAGCAGCGCACCGAAGGCGATCGGCAGCACGAAACCGCCCAGCCCGCCGATCATCCCGACCAGACCGCCGACAGCGCCGACATGATCGGGATAGTAGACCGGAATGTGCTTGAAGACCGCGGCCTTGCCGAGGCTCATGAAGAAGCCCAGCACGAACAGGGTGATGACGAAGGGCCACTGCCCCATCTGCGTGGAGAAAGCGATCGGCCCGTCTTTGCCCGCGATCACGTAGTCGGTGGGCGGATAGGACAGCATGAACAGGATAATCAGCGAGAAACCGAACATCCAGTACATCACCGCACGAGCGCCAAAACGGTCTGACAGATGCCCGCCATAGGCGCGGAACAGCGAGGCTGACAGCGAGAAGGCGGCGGCAGACATGCCCGCGGTGCGAATGTCGAGTTGGTAAACGTCGACCAGGTAATGCGGCATCCACAACGCCAATGCCACAAACGCGCCGAAGACGAAGAAGTAGTAGACGGAGAATCTCCAGACCTGCAGATTCTTCAAAGGTGCGAACTGTTCGGCCAGGCTTGGTGATCTGGCGCCGGACATGCGGCGGGCCACCAGGGCCGGGTCATCCTTGGCCAAAAGGTAAAAAGCAACGGCCATCAACGCCAGGGCGGCAGCCCAGATATGGGCCACGCCGTGCCAGCCGAAGGACACCATGACGAACGGGGCGACGAATTTGGTTACCGCCGCGCCGACATTGCCGGCACCGAATATTCCCAGCGCTGTTCCCTGTTTTCCAGCGTCATACCAGCGAGACACATAGGCCACTCCGATGATGAACGAACCACCGGCGAGGCCGATGCCAAGCGCTGCGATGAGATACATCGTGTAGCTGGACGCCCAGGTGAGCATCCACGTCGCCGCCGCAGTCAACAACATCTGCGCGGTGAACATCAACCTGCCGCCGTATTTCTCCGTCCAGACACCGAGGATCAGCCGCGTCAGCGAACCGGTCAGGATGGGTGTGGCGATCAGCAGGCCGAACTCAAACTCATTGAGTCCCAACTCGGCCTTTATCTCGACCCCAATGATTGAAAAAATGGTCCAGACCGCAAAACAGGCGGTGAACGCGAGTGTGCTCAACCCCAGCGCTCGAGTGCGGTCGCCATCCGGTACATTCACCTTGTCCAGCATTGTCTGTCTCCGCTTGGCAACGCGGGAGATGGCCCGCGCAAATCTGTTTCCGACAACGGCCCGGTGGCCGGTCGCAGACAAAAATCCATGCGGGACGCGGGGTCTTGTTGATGCAGATCAAATAGCCCGGCAAGGCACGACACAAACGAACCGGAATTGCATTCGGTCAAAGCCCGGAGACAAAAGCGTCGGCAGCACGGGTGACAATTGTCAATTCATGTGCGAGCAATTGTCCGGGCCTGATCTGGAAATTGGCAAGTCGGTACCGTGGGGACACATGACATGCGGGATGAAGACAAACCCGAGATTCGCAAATTGGCCTTGTTTCGCGACATGAGCCCGGACAATTTCGAAACGCTCATGCAGGCGGCTTACGCGCATGCCTTTCCAGCACAACTCGAAATGATCCGCCAAGGCGAACCGGCGGATTTCCTGCACATTGTCATGGAGGGAACAGTAGAGCTGTTTTCCGGGTGGCGGGATCGTGAGACCACCATGGCTGTCGTGAGGCCGGTTTCGACTTTCATTCTTGCCGCCTGCATCAAGGACGCTCCCTATCTGATGTCGGCGCGGACAGTCGAGAAATCCCGCATTATCATGATACCCGCCAAGGATCTGCGCGCAACATTTCGGCTCGATCCGGAATTTGCCGTGTCGACCATCACCGAGTTGGCAAATTGCTACCGCTCAGTGGTGCGGCATGCCAAAGGCCTTAAGCTCCGCAATTCAAAGGAAAGGGTCGCGGCCTACATTTGCCGGCAGTCAAGACTGGCCGGGAACGCGGCCAGTTTCATTCTGCCCGTCGAAAAACGGCTTCTGGCATCGTACCTCGGCATGACCCCGGAAAACCTGTCCCGCGCGATCAAGTCGCTTCAGTCCGATGGCGTCGCCGTCGACGGCATGCGCATTATCATCACCGATCTGAAGGCACTTGAGGCGATTGCCGGACCGGACGCGTTGATAGACGGGCCAGGCACCGAAATGCCCGGCGTCAATCTTGCAGACATGCAAATGGCCGGCATGCAGCGCAAAACGAATTGAACCGCACCGGCAAGATCGCAATGCCCGGTCGCTTAGGGGTTGGTGATAAGATGCGCTCTCGCCAGAGGGTAATTCTCAGCCGAATAGGCCCAACTCATCAGGTCCGAACGGGATACTGTCACCGCTTAAGTTCCAACGGCAGCACAGAATAAAGACCGGGCGTGCTCTGAAAGCTCGGGATCATCCAGATCAGTATATTCCATTCGCGCGTTGGAGTTCCCGCACATAGAGAACGATCTTTTCCAGTTCCGGATCGGTTACGCCTTCCACCGGCGGCATATCGCCAAATGACCAATGGTGCGCACGAGCACCGTTCTTTGCCGCCAGGTAGAAAGATGCGTCTCCGTGATGGTTGGGTTCATAAATCTTGTGAATCAAAGGTGGCGCAACGCCATCCTGTCCAGCCGCGCTGCTGCCATGACAGGCCGCGCAGGACCTGTTGAACAGCACTTCTCCGGCCGCCGCAGTCTCAGACAATTCTGGCACCACCACGCTCGCCATAGCGGCACCTGCAGACGGTTGATCTGGCGCGTCGGAGCTGCGGTAGACAAACACCGCAGCCACCAGCAGGACGGCAGCAATCAGAAGGTTCCGCATGTTCATATCTGGTCCTCTCCGGCGATCTCGTTGATTATTGGGCAGTCGGGCCGGTCGTCGCCATGGCAGTGATCTGCCAGCATCTTGAGCGTGCCACGGAGCGACTTGAGCTCCTGCAGCTTGCGGTCGATCTCGCGGATTTTGTCCATGGCCAAGGCCTTGACGTCAGAACTGGCGCGTCCCTTGTCTTCGTAAAGGGACAGAAGCGAGCGACATTGATCGATGGTGAAGCCGAGGCTCCGTGAACGCTGAATGAACGCGAGGCGATGAACATCCTTGTCGTCATAGGCGCGATAGCCGTTGGCGGCTCGGCCAGGTTTGATGAGGCCGATATCCTCGTAATAGCGGATCGTCTTGGCAGGCAGGCCGGTCGCGTCTGCTGCTTCACCAATGTTCATGCCTCGACCTCCATGGTTCAGTATCCCGTCCCGCTCGACCAACAGCTAGTGCTTCCACCCGCTGGAAGGTCAAGCATCAAGATTGACCCTTCGCAGGCGCAAGGCGTTCGAGATCACCGAGACCGACGACAGGCTCATTGCTGCCGCTGCGATCATCGGCGACAGCAAGGTTCCGGTGATCGGGTAGAGAAGGCCTGCGGCCACCGGTACGCCAAGACTGTTGTAGGCGAACGCGAAGAACAGGTTCTGCTTGATGTTGCTCAGGGTCGCTTCGGAGAGTTTGCGGGCGCGGAGAATGCCACCGAGATCACCTTTCAGAAGCGTAATGCCTGCGCTTTCCACAGCCACATCGGCTCCGGTTCCCATGGCGATCCCGACTTCGGCGGATGCCAGTGCCGGCGCATCATTGATACCATCCCCCGCCATTGCGACCTTGTGGCCGGCCTTGTGCAGCTCATCCACCAGCGCCTTCTTGTCCTCAGGCAGAACGCCTGCGCGCACCTCGTCAATGCCGAGTTGATCAGCGACCGCACGGGCTGTCGTCTCGTTGTCGCCAGTCGCCATAATGACCTTGAGACCGGCTTCATGCAGCGCCTTGATGGCATCTCTTGTGGTTGCCTTGATCGGGTCTGCAACCGCGATAAGCCCAGCCAGCGTGTCATCGATCGCAAGATACATGGCTGTCTTGCCCTCGGAGCGCAGGGCATCGGCCTGTTCGTCGGCCTTTGTACAGTCCACACCGGCAAACTGCATCATCGCGGCATTGCCCAAAGCGAGTTTATGATCGCCTGAGCGACCCGACACACCTTTGCCGGTGATCGCATCAAACTCCGCGACCGGCGCGGCCTGGATGTCACGTGCGGCGATACCTTCGACGATAGCCTCGGCCAGCGGGTGCTCGGACCCGGCTTCAAGACCGCGCACCAGCGCCAGCATTTCGGTCTCGGCGATGTCTCCGAAGCTTATCACGTCGGTCAGGGCCGGCTTGCCTTCGGTCAGGGTACCGGTCTTGTCGACGACCAGTACATCCACTTTGGCCATGCGTTCCAGTGCTTCGGCGTCCTTGATCAGGACTCCCGCCTGTGCTCCGCGTCCGGTGGCCGTCATGATCGACATCGGCGTCGCCAATCCCAGGGCGCAGGGGCAGGCAATAATCAACACAGAAACAGCTGATACGATGGCGAAAACGAAAGCGGGATCGGGGCCGATCACCATCCAGATGGCAAAGGCCAGAACGGCAACAATGACGACCGCCGGGACAAAATAGGAAGCAACGCGGTCAGCCAGCCCCTGTATCGGAGCCCGGGAACGCTGGGCGGAAGAGACCATGGCTACGATCCGCGCCAGCATGGTTTCGGCGCCAACCTTCTCGGCTTCGATGATCAGTGACCCGTTCCTGTTGAGCGTACCGCCCGTCACCCGGTCGTCTTTTGTTTTTTCTACCGCCAGTGGCTCACCCGTGAGCATGCTTTCATCGACCGAAGTGTGGCCCTCCACGACAATGGAATCCACCGGTATGGCTTCGCCCGGGCGAACGCGCAGCCGGTCCCCACCCACAATATTCTCCAGCGGCGCATCATACTCCTCGCCGTCCGGTGTGATGCGGCGGGCTGTCTTGGGCGCAAGATCGAGCAGCGCGCGAATGGCGTCACCGGTGCGTTCGCGGGCCCTGAGTTCCAGCACCTGCCCGACAAAGACCAATGCGATGATCACCACAGCCGCCTCGTAATAGACCGGCATGTGGCCACCCGGCATCTGCAGCCCCGACGGAAACAGTCCGGGAAGGAAGGTCGCGACGGTGGAATAGATATAGGCCGCGCCAACGCCGATCATGATCAGCGTCCACATGTTCAGATTCCAGGTCTTGATCGACGTCCAGCCGCGATGGAAGAAAGGACGCGCAGCCCAGACGACGACAGGGGTGGCTATGGCAAATTCGAGATAGAGCGCGAGTTTTTCCCCGATCCACTCTCGGATGGGAAGGCCAATCATCGGCCCCATTGTCAGCACCAGCAAAGGTAATGCGGCTCCAGCACTGACCCAAAGCCTGCGGGTGAAATCGACCAGCTCATGATTGGGGCCGTCGGCCACACCATCCATGGGTTCGAGCGCCATGCCGCAAATTGGGCATGTGCCAGGTCCTTCCTGCACGATTTCCGGGTCCATCGGGCAGGTGTACATCGCGGTCTTGGGCGCAGAAGCCTTCTTCCGGGCCTTGTTGCCGGAAAGGTAGAAGTAGGGATCGCGCTCGAACTTGTCATGACAGCCCGTCGAACAGAAATGAAACGCGTCACCCTTGTAGGTGAGGCTCGGTTTGCCCTTGTCGAGCGCGACATCCATGCCGCAGACCGGGTCCTTCACCTTGCCGTCGACAGCCACCGTGGCGGCCTCGAAGAGCGCAGCCGTATCGATAGCCGGCACCTCGCCTTGTTGTTCTGGATGCGTGTGACTGCAGCTGTGATGATGGTCCATGATGTCAATCCTTCCTGACTTCAGGCGACCCTAGTCCCTCCAGCGACTGGAAGGTCAAGCAATAGATTCGAAGCATCTATGAGGGGCATCGTCAGAAATGGCATGCTGCCGCCCGTCGCGCTCGAAACCGGTCGCTCGCGGGCTTTTCTATATGAATGACATTCGATTGGTGGCAATGCACACAAACAAGCCAGCCATGTCGGCAACAGTTTAGAGGTCGCTGCACTCAAGTCTGCGACCGTACAGGATCATTTGGGACATTCGAAAGTCCCAGGCAGCGCATGGCGTGCCGTTTCTACTGCTCAAGCCGGAGCGGGCATTGGCGGCTCATATCAGCCGCCTCGGCACATGTCGTTGAGCTATCCCCCGTCCGCATCAACCTAGACTGACGATCCAGCCGCGATTGTCGTCACCGAACAGCTCGTGACCGTCCTCGGTGATGATGACGGTGTCCTCGAGCTTGATATAGCCGCGACCTGGATGCTGAAGCGTGGTTTCGACCGACAGCACCATGCCGGGTTCGAATGGCCGTTCCGCGTCAATGCCTTCATAGGCCACCGGGTGATTGGTCATCAGGAACGGGGCTTCGTGGCTGATCAGCCCCATGCCATGGGCGAAGAAATCATTGTGCTTTGCGTTGGGCCCGCGCTTGAGCTCGGCTTCGCCGGCGGCAATCATCGCAGCACCGGTCTGACCCGGTCCGATGCAGGCAAAGGCTGCCTGTTGCACGGCCTCCACCTCAGCCAGCAGATCAACCAGTTCGGCATCGGGCTCGCCAAGCACACCCATGCGGCAGATATCGCCGATATAGCCGTGCAGATTGCCGCCTGAATCAATCGACAACACCTCGCCTGTGTTCCAGGTCTGGTCAGATCCGGCCCGGACATGACTGTCGCCCAACGTCAGCAGGCAATATTCAAAGGCAAGCTCGCGTTTGGTCTCTTCCTGGCGCAGACGTTCGATGATCTGATGTTTCGAGCTGCCCTCGCCCGAGGCCAGAATGGTGGCGTGCATCGACTGGCTGATCCGCGCGGTTGCCTCGCGCAACAGGTCGAGTTCGGGTTTCGTCTTGATCATCCGGAGCCGCGTCAGGGCCATGCTGGCATCCACCAGCGACGCCTGCGGCAGGGCTTCGGCGATGGCATCAAAGCCGTCCTTGGGCATGAAGCCGGCTTCAAAGCCGATCCGCCCGCTGGCAACGCCGCATTTTTGCAGATGGCCGGCGACCGCGGTCATCGTATCGACCGATCCCCAATGGTCCGGCCGGAATTCGGGCACCCAGAACGGGGCCACCTTGTGCTCGTGGATTTCCATCTTATTGGCGAAATATCCGGTGTGATCCGGATGTCCGCGAACATAGACAAAGGCCGGCAGGTAACGGCTCTGCCCGATGGCATCCATGGCCGAGAAGAAGATGAACTGGTAGCCGCCCAGCAGGTAACGGACATTGTGCTTGGACGTGGCAACAAGCGCATCCAGCCCGGCAGCTTCCATTGCCGCATCGAGAGCGGCAAAGCTGTAGGGCAGATCATCGGCAGACGCCGCATGCAGGGGTGAAAATTCGTGCATCATGACTGGCTCACTGGCTTATTTGTGGGGTGGATGAACGAGGCGGAAATCAGGCAGATCGCGCAGCAATTCCTCCGGCCCCGCCGGGCTGTAGACGACGAACAGCTTCATCGGGGCATCGCTGGTGTTGAGCGTCGAATGAAACCGGCTTTCGGGTATAAAAATAGTGCAGCCGGCGCGCACCTGTTCCGTCACCGGATTGCCTTCCAGGTCCTCGACCATCTGCTCGCCACTGCCTTCCAGAACATAGATGATCTCCTCAGCGCCGGGGTGATTGTGCCGTGCGTGGCCCTCACCGGGCGGCACGTGGACAACGCCGGCAGAAAATTTGCCGGCGCCATTGACCGATGGGCCACAGGTGACAGTCAGATGCCCCCAATCAAAGGCAAAACGATCAACGGCTTCGGGATAGACGAAAAATGTCTCGCTCATGTTTCGGTTCCTTTCAGGTTCGGCAGGGATTTGAAATCGCGGATCTGGTCGCGGATGGCGGTTTCGGCAGGCAAACGCTCCGCCGAACTCGCCCCGTAAAACCCGTGGCAGCCTTCGCAGCGCGCCAGCACATAGGCTGCATCGCCGGGCATCGAGATCGGTCCGCCATGGCACAGCATGATGATGTCGCTGCGAACGCTGCGGGCAGCCGCGGCGATGGCATTGATATCCACGACGCAATCATCAAGGCTTTTGGCCGAGGTCGCACCGATGCTGCCGCCGGTGGTCACCCCCATATGCGCGACGATGATATCGGCCCCTGCCCGCGCCATGGCGACCGCTTCGTCGGCGTTGAACACATAAGGCGTGGTAAGCAGATCGATGTTGTGCGCTGCGGCAATCATGTCGACCTCTAGCCCGAAGCCCATGCCGGTTTCCTCGAAACTCTGCCGCATCGCGCCATCGAACAGGCCGATGGTCGGAAAATTCTGGACGCCGGAAAAGCCCATATATTTGAGCTCCGCCAGAAACTGCGGCATCAGTACGAAGGGATCGGTGCCGTTGACGCCGGCCAGAACCGGCGTGTTGCGCACCACCGGCAACACTTCCACCGCCATTTCCTTGACTATTTCATTGGCATTTCCATAGGCCAGAAGGCCGGCGGCCGAGCCGCGCCCGGCCATGCGGTAACGCCCGGAATTGTAGATGATGATCAGGTCGATGCCGCCGGCTTCCTCGGCCTTGGCCGACAGGCCGGTTCCGGCGCCGCCGCCGATGATTGGCAGACCTTCGGCAATCATTGCGTTGAGGCGGGTGAGAATATCCTTGCGGGGGATTGCGGGCATGAGCTGGTCTTTCAGATGATGGACAGAAAACGATCGACCGCGGCCTTGGCAAATTCCGGGTCGTTGATGTGAAGCGGCAGGCGCTCGATGCGCCGGTCCGCGGTTGCTTCGAAGGCCTGTTCAATGGCCGAGAAAAGCGCTTCATCGGCTTGCTTGTCGAAAAAGACGCCACCTTCGATATCGAGAGCGGAGACACCGCGCTCCGGAATGAGAAATCGCACCGGGCCTTTGCAGGCGCTGAGCTTGGACCCGATCCAGGCGCCGATCATGCGGCACTCTTCGGCTGTTGTGCGCATCAGCGTGACATTGGAATTGTGATGATAGAACAGCCGCCCGGCAAAAGCCGCCGGTACCATGTCGGGCGCCCAGAAATTGACCATGTCGAGCGCGCCGCATGATCCGACATAGGGCACGCCCGTGCGGGCAATCGCATCAAGCCGCGCCTGGGTGGCAGGCAGCACACCGCCCACCAGCAGGTCGCAGATTTCCGTCGTGGTGATGTCGAGCACACCCGAAAGGACCCCGTCATCGACGAGCTTTTCCATGGTGCGCCCGCCAACGCCGGTGGCATGAAACACCATGCAGTCGTGGCTGGATTGGAGTTGCTCGACCATCGCGGTCACGCCAGTCGTGGTGACGCCGAACATTGTCAGTCCGACGGAGGCCTTGTCCTCCTGGCCGGAATAGCTCGCACGCGCCATCCCGGAAATGGCATTGCCGGCATTGTGCAGGATCAGGCGGCTGAGATGATTGAGACCGGCGAAATCAGTCACCGACGGCATCATGATGATATCGGAAATATCGACATAGGGGCCGACATCGCCGGAGGCCAGGGTCGAGACCATGATCTTGGGCAGACCGTAAGGCAGGCCGCGCATGCCGGCGGTGACAATGGATGTGCCACCACCGCCACCAACGCCGATGATCCCGGCAATATCCTGCCGGCCGTTGATGAAATTGGAAAAGGCGGTGCTCATTGCAGCAACGGCCACACCCCGGTCATCGCCAGACAACACCGCCTCAGACCCATCCGGGTGATAGCCAGCAACCTCGGCCGCCGAAATGACGACCTTGATGGCCGGCGCGCGGGTCCCGACATCAACCAGGATGACAGGAACGCCTGTCTTGGCGATCACATCCGCCAGATAGGCGAGTTCAGGCCCTTTGGTGTCGGCGGTGCCGACCACATAGACATGTTTCAAGACTTCCTCCCTGCCCGGCAACGCACCCACTCCCCGACGTTGCCACTGGCCTTACACAACCCCCAAAAACAGGCTTGCCGTTTTTTGAGACGCGAGTATCATAATGATATGAACGTCTCATTTCAGTCAACCGATACAAACACGAAATCCGAACAGGGCCCGCGCGCCCGTACGCGAAAGCTTATGGTCACGACTGCCAGCCGCCTCATGCAGGCGGGGCTCACACCATCGGTTAGTGAAGTGGCCGAAGCAGCCGAAGTCTCGCGCGCAACCGCCTACCGCTATTTCCCCAATCAGACCGCGCTGGTTCACGCCGTTGTGGACGAGGCTCTGGGACCCATCCTGAAATGGAAGGGCAAGACCCTGGATGCCGAGCAGCGCATTCTCGATCTGTTTGAAAAGGCCCTGCCGCGCATTTCGGAATTCGAGGCCACTTTCAAGGCGGCGCTCAGATTGTCTCTGGAACAAGCGGCCCAGGTTGGGCCAACCGGCGAGCAGCCCCGTTTCACCCGCGGGCACCGGAGAGAGCTTCTCAATGATGCACTTGCGCCCTTGCGCGGCCAGTTGCCGGACGAAGACTTCGACCGCCTCGCCCAGGCGTTGTCGCTGATCTTTGGCGTCGAAGTCTACACCGTGCTCAAGGACATCTGGGACCTCTCCGACATTCAATCTTCCAAAGTGGCGAAATGGGCCGCCTGCGCTCTGGTTCGATCCGCCATTGCCGAGACGGGTGCAAGGGAGGCAACCTGAGGTGAATGTTGATCTGGTCTTACCAATCATGGAGCATTCCATTTCCAACTGCCTGCAACCCGAGACGGCATTTCTCATGAAAATGCTGCATAATCAACATATGCAGCATTTTTCATTTGATAAACAGGAGAAAGACACAGCGTAAGACAAATTGATACGGTTGACCGGCATCAATTTTGGTAATACCAATTCGGAAGCATGAACGTGACAGTGGAGGGTCACACAAGGCACGAAGGATGCAAAGCATACCAGCATGGGACGAGACCGGTGCGGAGGCGCCAGAAATCGAAGACCCGGACTTGCTGGAAGAAAAATGACTGATGTGCATCAATGGGAGGAGAACACTATGCGCAATAAAATGATCAGCATTGCCGGAGGACTCGCACTTGCCTTGGCAAGCGGGACTTCTGCCTATGCGCAGGAACTGACCATCTTCTGGGCCGAATGGGACCCAGCGAACTATCTGCAGGAACTTGTAAACGATTACGAAGCGGAAACCGGGGTCACGGTCACCGTGGAAACCACGCCGTGGCAGGACTTCCAGACCAAGGCCTTTACCGAATTCAACGCCCGCGGCTCGGCTTACGACCTGATCGTTGGCGACAGCCAGTGGCTGGGTGCAGCCTCGGAAGGCGGGCACTATGTCGACCTGACAGACTTCTTCACCGAACACAATCTCGGCGAAGTGATGGCGCCGGCCACTGTGAAATATTACGCCGAATATCCGGGCAACTCCGGAAAATTCTGGGCTGTTCCCGCCGAAGGTGACGCTGTGGGCTGGTCCTACCGCAAGGACTGGTTCGAAGACCCGGCCGAAATGGCAGCCTTCAAGGAAAAATACGGCTACGATCTGGCGGTTCCGACCACCTGGCAGCAGCTCACTGACATTGCCGAGTTCTTCCACCGTCCGGACGAAAACCGCTACGGCATCGCGATTTACACCGACAATTCCTATGATGGTCTGGTGATGGGCGTGGAGAACGCGCTGTTCTCCTATGGCGCTGAGCTGGGCAACACCGAAACCTATGAGGTCGAGGGCTACGTCAACAGCGACAAGGCGGTTGCAGCCCTTGAAAACTACAAGAAGCTATACGGCTTCACACCTCCGGGCTGGGCCAAGACATTCTTCGTGGAAAACAACCAGGCGATCACCGAAGGCCTGGCGGCCATGTCGATGAACTACTTCGCCTTCTTCCCGGCCCTGCTCAACGAGGCCTCCAATCCGAACGCCGCCAACACCGGTTTCTTTGCCAATCCGGCGGGTCCTGATGGCGACCAGTTCGCAGCACTCGGCGGCCAGGGCATCTCCATCGTCAGCTATTCCGAAAACAAGGAAGAAGCGATGAAGTTCCTGGAGTGGTTCATCAAGGACGAAACCCAGAAACGCTGGGCCGAACTTGGCGGCTACACCGCAAGTGCTGCCGTGCTGAAGTCCGACGAATTCCGCAAGGCAACGCCTTACAACGAGGCGTTCTACCAGACCATGTTCAAGGTCAAGGACTTCTGGGCCGTGCCTGAATATGCGGAGCTTCTCAATGCTGCCAACCAGCGCATCTACCCCTACATCGTGGGCGGAGAAGGCACTGCGAAAGAGGCGCTGGATGCCCTGGCCGGTGACTGGAAAGCGACTTTCAAGAAGTACGGCCGCACCGAGTAAATCGTCTGACTTTGTGAGACGATCAAGGGGCGCTGCGGCGCCCCTTCTTTCCCCGACACCCTGAAACGCAAGGAAGTTATCCCGTGGCGTCCCAAGTCATGACCAAACTTGACCCGAATTCGCGCTCTGCCGCGAGGGGGCTGAGCGATCTGACCATCCGCAACCTGTTCATCATTCCGACAATTGCGTTTCTGATCATTTTCAACATCTTCCCCCTGCTCTATTCGCTGGCCTATTCGTTCACCGATTTCAGGGCCTCGACCAATGCACCGGCCAATTTCGTCGGGCTGCAGAATTACCGGGATCTCTTGAGCGACCCGTTCATCTGGAGCAATTTCTCGATCACGGCCAAATATGTGCTGATTTCGGTGACCGGCCAGGTGATCGTCGGCTTCGGCCTTGCCATGCTGCTCAATCGTCAGATCCCCGCCAAGGGGTTGATCACCACCTTGCTACTGTTGCCGATGATGCTGTCGATGGCGGTCGTCGGGCTGTTCTGGAAGCTGCTGTACGATCCCAATTTCGGCATCGTCAACTACATCCTCGGGCTCGACAAATTCGAGTGGCTGGCTGATCCCGATGTGGCACTTTATGCCATTGCGATCGTCGACATCTGGATGTGGGCGCCATTCGTGATGTTGCTGTCGCTGGCGGGACTGTCCGCCGTGCCCAAGCATCTTTACGAGGCAGCCGAGATTGACCGCGCCTCGGGCATCTACACGTTTTTCCGCATCACCCTGCCGCTGGTAGCCCCGATCCTGATGATCGCCATCATCTTTCGCACCATGGAGGCCTTCAAGACCTTCGACCTGGCCTATGTGCTGTCATCTCAGCCGACCACCGAACTGATCGCCATCCGGCTTTACAAGATGGCGTTCCAGGAATGGCAGACCGGCATGTCCTCGGCATTTGCCTACATCGTGCTGATCATGGTGGTGGCTATCACCAATATCTATGTGAAATACCTCAACAAAGTGAAGGCGCGCTGATATGGCTGGCGTACGCACATCCCGGGAAATCGCGACCAACCGGATCGCGATCGTGGCAGTCTTTGTCGCCCTCGCAATCATGCTCACCCCGATCTACTGGATCGCGGCGACATCGTTCAAACCGCGAAACCTCGCGACCACCATCCCGCCCACGGTGGTGTTCGAGCCGACGGTCTCGCCTTTCGTCAAGCTGTTTACCAAGCGCTCGCAATTGCGCGACCAGCCCTCTCAGGAGGAATATGACGCCGCGCCGTGGTGGGAGCAGATGGTGTTTGACGGCGGCGAGAAAGTTGTCCGCAACCGCAAGACCGGTGACGTCACCCTGTCGGGCTATGACGACCGCTTCACCAATTCGCTGATCATATCGATCACCTCGACGATCCTGGCCGTGTCGATGGGAACGCTAACAGCCTATGGCTTCAGCCGCTTCAAGGTGGCGGGGGAAGACGACTGGCTGTTCTTCATTCTCTCCACCCGGATGCTGCCGCCGGTGGTGGTGGCGATCCCGATGTTCCTGATGTACCGGGTGGTGGGTCTCAACGACACCCATCTGGGGCTGATCATCCTTTACACCGCGTTCAATCTGAGCTTTTCGGTGTGGATCATGAAGGGCTTCATCGACGAGATTCCGCGCGAATACGAGGAAGCAGCCCTGGTCGATGGCTACACGCGCATGCAGGCGTTCTTCAAGGTGGTGCTGCCCGAAGCGCTCACCGGCATGGCGGCGACGGCTGTGTTCTGTTTCATCACCGCTTGGAACGAATATGCCTTCGCGCTGATCATGACCAACCGCAATGCCCAGACCGCGCCGCCCTACATTCCATCGCAGGTCGGCAGCGGCCTGCCCGACTGGACCGTGATTGCGGCAGGCACGCTTCTGTTCCTGATCCCGGTCGCCATCTTCACATTCCTTCTGCGCAACCATCTCTTGCGCGGCATGTCCTTCGGAGCGATCCGCAAATGAGTTTTCGTGAGCTAAACCAGCGCTTTCTGGCGCCCGCCGCGCAAAGCCTGATGATCTTCGGCATCATCTCTCTGTGCCAACCCTGGAGCCTGCTCCTGCATCAATATGGCGTCACGCTGACCCTGATCGGCCTGGTGAGCTTCATGGTCACCTCCAAGATCGCGCCGGATCCGGAACAGGACGAAGGCTTTATTGAGGAATCGCTCGATGCGCTCGAGCTGAGCGAAGCGAACGACCCGACCGGCTCGCATACCAGGCATAGCGCCGGAGGGAGCAACTGATGGCGCAGATCGATATCCAGAACGTGCAGAAGTTCTTCGGCCACCTGCAGGTGCTCAAGAACCTCAACCTGACCATCAAGGACGGCGAATTCGTCGTCATGCTGGGCCAGTCGGGCGGCGGCAAGACCACCGCGCTGCGCGCCATTGCCGGGCTCGAGACGGTAACCTCGGGCAAGATCCTGATCAACGGCACGGAAGTGCAGGACCGCAAGGCGGCTGACCGCGACATTGCCTTCGTGTTCCAGTCGTTCTCACTCTATCCGCACATGACGGTGCGCGAGAACATCGCCTTTCCGCTGCGTGCCGTCAGCATGAATGCAGCCGACCGCGACAAGGCGGTGAAAGAAGTCGCCGAGACGCTGCAGATCGCCCAGCACCTCAACCGAAAGCCCTCGGCGCTGTCGGGCGGCGACATGCAGCGTGTGGCAATTGGCCGGGCGCTGGTACGGCGGCCGCAGGCCTTGCTGATGGACGAACCGCTGGGCGTGCTCGACGCCAAGCTGCGCGAGCAGATGCGCGCCGAGATCAAGCGGCTGCACATCGCCCGTGGCTCGACCTCGGTCTATGTCACCCACGACCAGATCGAGGCGATGAGCCTGGCCGACCGCATCGTCATTCTGCATGACGGGGTGCTCCAGCAGGTCGGCGCGCCCGACGAGGTCTATCTCAATCCGACCAATCTGTTCGTGGCTAAATTCGTGGGTTCGCCGGTGATGAACGTCAACGACGCCCGCATTGAGGGAAACAGCGTGATGCTGAATGACGCAAGCCAGGGATTTCACTTCCCCGATGAGACCCTTGCCGGCACCCGCGGCACGCAGGGCAACCTGACCCTGGGCGTCCGCCCCGAGGCGGTTCTGCTCAAGCACGACCAGGCAGACGGCTTTATCGAGGGTGTGACAACCAACATCGAGCCGCTTGGCAGCCACGACATCGTCGACGTGCAGCTGGGCAGCACGGTGCTGCGCGCACGCACCGAAAGCGGCTTTGTCTCGGGTGAAGGCCAGAAGGTCTTTGTCCGGATTGATCCGGGTCAGGCACATTTCTTCGACACGGCCACAGGGCTGAATTTGCGGGGAGCAAACTGATGGCTGACATCGCGCTTCAAGGCATCACCAAAAAATTCGGCCCCAACACCGCTTTGCGGGATCTCGACCTCGACATCAAGGACGGCGAGTTCTTCGTGCTTCTTGGCCAGACCGGCGCCGGCAAGACCACGACGCTGCGGCTGATCGCAGGTCTCGAGGTGCCCAATTCCGGCAAGGTGATCATCGACGGCCATGACGCCACCAAATGGAACGCGGCGGAACGCGACGTGGCACTGGTGCTGCAGCAATATTCACTCTACCCGCGCATGACGGTGCGCGGCAATCTCGAGTTTCCGCTCAAATCCCGCACCCAGATCTTCACCGCCGCAGAGATCAAGGAACGCGTCGACCGCGTCGCCGAGACGCTGCAGATCACCCGGCTGCTCGACCGCAAGGTGGAACGGCTGTCGGGCGGCGAAATGCAGCGGGTTTCGATCGGACGGGCAATCGTGCGCAAGCCGCGCGTGTTCCTGATGGACGAGCCGCTTTCGGCGCTCGACGCCAATCTGCGCGATGTGCTGCGGGTGGAGCTGAAGAAACTGCACAGCGAACTCGGCGCCACTTTCGTGTTCGTGACCCATGACCAGGTCGAGGCCATGTCGATGGGCGACAAGATCGGCGTGCTCAACAAGGGCAAGCTGGTGCAGGTCGGCACCCCGTCGGAAATCTATGCCAGGCCGCTCAACACCTTTGTCGCCCGCTCGGTCGGCACCCCGCCGATGAACCTGCTCGACGGCGTGCTCCACGCCAATTCGGCGGTGCTGGATGCCGGCAAGTTCACTCTGCCGCTCACCGATCCGCGCGGATCGGACGGCGACCGGATCTGCTTTGGCATCAGGCCCGAGGACGTTGTGCTCGATCCGGACGGCCCGGCCATCGGCAAGGTGTTCGACATCGAAAATCACGGCGTCATCAAGATCCTGACGCTCGACATCGACGGCACGCATCTGCATGCCACGGTGTCGGCCCAGACCAAGGTTCAAATTGACGAGACCCTGAAATTCAGCTGGAAGCCCGACAAGGTCCTCTTCTTTGATCCGTCCAACGGCCGCAATATGGATCTGAGCTGAAGCAAACGAGCGGGACTTGCTGCTTCTGATAAATGAACCCCGGTGCGGGAGCGTTTCGTCTGGATGAAAATCCGGGCAAGGCAGCAAGCCGGCGCTTTTTGCCGCGCGAAAGAATGCGCCCCTTTACGGACAGAGCGGCGGGGCCTATCAGGCAAGACAGCAACAACAGGTGCTTTCACGCGCTCCAAAGGTAAGCGAACCAAATGCCTCGGCGCTCGGCGGGTGTGAACCGATCGCGCGGGACGCGCAATTAAACGCTTGTTCGTTGACCACCATTGATGCCAGTTTATGTGTCTATGTGAAGGAGGACATCTTTGTGTTTCACGGCAAGGTACTGGTCGCCCAAGGGGGCGGTCCGACGGCGGTTATCAACCAGTCCATGGTTGGGGCGGTTTTGGAATCACGCAAGTTCCGCGCGGTTGAGCTGATCTACGGCGCCGTGCACGGTGTGCGTGGAATCCTGGACGAGGATTTTTACGATCTGACCCAGGAGACCACCCATAATCTGGAGATGGTCGCCAATACGCCGTCTTCGGCGCTTGGATCGACGCGCGACAAGCCGGATTTGAAGTACTGCCAGGAAATCTTCAAAGTCCTGCGGGCGCACCAGATCGGTTATTTCTTTTACACCGGCGGCAACGATTCCTCCGATACCGTGCGCATTGTCAACGATGAAGCGCGCAGGGCAGGTTACGATCTACGCTGCATCCACATTCCGAAAACCATCGACAATGACCTGGTCGAAAATGACCATACGCCGGGTTTCCCATCGGCCGCACGCTATGTGGCGCAGGCGTTCATGGGCATCAATCTCGACAATGCGGCGCTGCCTGGCGTCTATATCGGGGTTGTCATGGGGCGCCACGCTGGCTTTCTCACCGCCGCCTCGGCTCTGGGCAAGAAATTCTCCGATGATGGGCCTCATCTGATCTACATGCCGGAGCGAACCTTCGACATCGATGACTTCCTCAGGGACGTCAAGCAGGTCTATGAACGGCTTGGGCGCTGCATCATTGCGGTCAGTGAAGGCATCCATGACAGCTCGGGCGAACCGATCATCGCCAAACTGGCCAAAGAGACCGAACGTGATGCACATGGCAATGTGCAATTGTCCGGAAGCGGCGCCCTGGCCGATCTGCTGACACAGAAGGTGAAGACGGAGCTTGGAATCACCCGCGTGCGCGGCGATACGCTCGGCTATATCCAGCGCAGTTTTGTCGGATGTGTTTCCGATGTTGACCAGAACGAAGCCCGCGAAGTCGGCGAAAAGGCGGTTCAATACGGGATGTTCGGCGATCGCGACGGATCGGTGACGATCAAGCGCACCGGCCACTACTCGGTTGACTACGAACTGGTCCCGCTGGAGATGGTTGCCGGCAAGACCCGCACAATGCCCGACAACTTCATCTCGGCGTCCGGTCACGACGTGACCGACGCGTTCCGGCAATATCTGCGCCCCCTGCTGGGCAGCGGAATGCCAGACGCCTACCGCCTTCGTCCGAACAAGGTACCGAAGATCCTGGCGGCCCGGTGATGCGACCCGGTGCCCGAGCGCGATGGCGGCGTTCGGGCATGCGCGAACCCAACCGCCCCTCAGCACAACCGGACGAGCCAAGCCGCCCATCCCTAAGGCCTGCACTTACCCCGGCATATAGGCCACATAATCGATCTCAAGAAATTCATCGACCTCCGGAAGCCAGCGGTCACGAACGAAGGCCACGTGATCGGGATGATTGTTGTAGGCATCGTAGGCGGCCTGCCCGTCAAACTCCATGGAAAAGCCGTGCCTGAAACTGTTCTTGGCCGAGACCTGCTCAAGCACTTGGAATTCTCCGACACCCGGAATGGCCGTGAGAATGCGCTGTCCGTCCGCGAGAAATGTTGCTTCGCGTTCCGAACCGGCCGGATGCTTCAGCCTGAATGCGACGGTATGTCTGATCATAATGCTCTCCCTTGATCCCGATAGAAAAGTAGACTGCACGGGTTCAGAAACTCGCGATGCGCAGTGGTGCGGCCCGTCCTACTGGGTGTGCAGGATGATGCACGCGGACCTCACCTACCTCGCAAACCGAGCCTGATAGGCCTCCCAGGCATCCGGATTGCAAAAATTGAGCGGTTTCTCACCGGCAAGGATGCGTCTGGTTTCCGCCACCACGCCCTGGCCCATCCGCAACATGCTTTCCTCGGTAATCCCCGCCATATGCGGCGTCAGGATGACGTTGCGCATCGACAGGAACGGGTGATCCGCCGGCAGCGGCTGCCGCTCAAACACGTCCAGCGCCGCGCCGCTGATTACTCCGCTTGAAAGCGCGTCAACCAGGGCCGTTTCGTCAACCACCGGGCCGCGCGCGACATTGACCAGAATGGCGCGAGGCTGCATCAGCGCAAGCTGCCCTGCCCCGATCATCCCGCGGGTCTTGTCATTCAGAGGGCAGCAGAGAACGACAACATCGCTGCGGGCAAGCATGTCGTTGAGGTCCACTGCCTCAGCGCCATCAGGCAGCGCCTCAGGCCTGCTGGTAACCGCAAGGACCTTCATTCCAAAGCCATGATGGGCAATCCGGAACAGGGCGTTTCCGACATTTCCCATTCCGACGATGCCGAGCGTCCTTCCGCTCAGTTCGCGGCCGTGATCAGAATGCGCCCGCGCCGTCGCCCAGCCATTCGATCTCAAATCGGCGCTGACCGCTGGATATCGGCGCAAGAGCGCAAGCGACGACCAGATGCAGTGCTCAGCCACAGTGGGCGCGTTCACACCCGGCACATTGGCCACCAGGACACCTGCCTGTGTGGCAACCTCAACCGGAATCATGTCGAGCCCCGCACCGTGCCGGACAGCCGCCTTGAGGCCCTTCTCGCGCGCGAAAATCTCAGCCGGGATCGGAGCACGGACCACGATAATCGACGCGCCGGCGCTCTGCCTCACAATAGCTTCCGGAGACGGCTCGCTGGCAATCACCAGCGTTCCGAGGCGGTGCAGCTCAGTCGTCACAGCCGGATGCAGTGGATGGGTGGAAAAGATCATGTCATACGCGCGCGCGGCAGTTCCGCCTGCTCACCGGTTTTCTCACCACCGGAATCAAGAATTTCAGTCCAGTAGCTCTGCGCACGGCCGAGATGTGTGTTCATCAGCGCCTGGGCCAGGTTGCTGTCCCGCCGGTACAGGGCATCAAAGATCTGCATGTGCTCGTTGTGAGATTTGATATTGCGTTCAGCCTTGCCGAAATAGATCGGCAGGCGCTGCTCACTGGCGGCGTAGAAACTCGAGCAAATCTTGTAAAACATCTCGTTTTGCGTGGCGCGGACGATCTCGAGATGGAATTCCCCGTCGAGACGGTGCAGTCCGAGCCCGTCGGCGATTTGCTTTTCAGAGCGGGCAAGAATGTCGCGGAGCTGGTCGAGATTGTCGCCGGTCGCACGCTGGGCCGCCAACTCTGCAGCCTTGATCTCATGGATCTTGCGCAACTCGACAGCCTCAAAGATCTGCCTTGGCTGCAGCTGCACGCCGGCAGTGGCAAGCAGAGCCATTGAACTCAAACCGGCCGATTCCATCGTGAGGTAAATACCAGACTTGGCGCGCCGCTCGATAAGTTGCAATGCTTCCAGGATCGCCAGCGATTCACGCACCTGTCCCCGGCTGACTGCAAAATGTTCCGCGAGCTCCCGCTCGGAGGGAGCCTTGCCGGCATTGCCGCTGGCGACCGCTACAATATGCGCCACCAGTTTCGGCAGGAAATCGCTTTCGGAACTCGTCATATGACCCTTGCGTATTTGTCCAGCATGGCTTCGTTCATGGTGAAGCCTAGGCCTGGCTTTTCTGGGAACTCGATCATCCCGTCTTTGGCCACCACGGATTCGTCAATAATATCATGTATCATCGGATTGGCGCCAAGGGAAAACTCGATGGCAAAGCTGGATGGTGAAGCCGCACAGACATGCAGCCCGGCAAAAAAGCACGGCGCACCCGCCCACAGATGCGGCGCCAGCCGCAAATTGAACGCCGACGCGATTGTGCCGATGCGCATGGCCTCTGTGATACCGCCGCAAAAGCCAGGGTCCGGCTGAAAGATGTCAGCAGCGCGCCTCATCGCCAGATCGCGAAATGCAAACCGTGTCGCCTCGCTTTCACCTGTCGCCACCGGAATCGGAATCGTGGCCCGCACCTCTGCGATACCAATCTTGTCGTCGGCAATAATTGGCTCCTCAAACCAGGCGAGATCGCAGTTCTGGACAAGGTTGGCAAACCGCCGCGCCGTAGCGACCGTAAAGGTACCATGCGCATCCACTGCAAGCTCGACGTCGGGCCCAAGCGCCTTTCGCGCGGCCTTGACCCGTTCGGCGGAGGCATGCGGGTTCGGGTCCATCGCCCCGACGCGCATCTTGACCATGTGAAAGCCACCGGCATCGACATAGGACTGCAATTGTTCACCGATCTTGTCAGCCGCTGCCCAGCCACCCGAGGCGTAGGCCTGCATCCGATCAGCCTTGCGGCCGCCCAGCAGCTTCCAGACCGGTTTACTATCCGCCTTGCCAAGAATGTCCCACAGTGCGATGTCGATCGCGCTGATCGCGGCAACCGTCAGCCCGCGCCGCGCCATCTCCGGCATGGCATGGCCGGCCGTCGCGGCCTTTTGCGCGCGTACGCCATTGTAGAGATCTTCCCAGATGAAGGTAATGTCCGCGGGATCGCGGCCAATGATCCGCGGCCCGAAATCCTCGTTGATCAGGCGAACCAGCGTGGCGTAGTTTCCAGCGCTTCCGGCCGCATTCTTGCCCTCGCCCCAACCAACCAGACCGTCATCCGTTTCGATGCGGAGGATCGCAGCGTCGAATGTCCGCAACGTGCCGAAATCGCTTGTATGCTGGCGCGCCTGTTCGATCGGAATCTGGACCCAACGCGCATGGACGGACTTGATTTTCATAACAAGGACCCCGCACACCGGCGCCGGATGATTTCCGCCCGGTGGAACGCCTTTACGGCCTATTTGATGAGCGGCAACAGAGTTTCCGCCGTGATCCGCATCTGGTCCGAATAGAACTTCTCGGTCAGCAGGCTTGATCCGTGATCCTGGATGAATTTGAGCTGCTCGGGCGAAATATCCACCGGATCGCGCTCCACCATATCGGGATAGATTGCCGCAGGCGTACGGTCGACAGGCGCCACGAACTCGTTGGTCAATGCGCCATCATAGCCGATCTCCTTGAGGGTCTCGACAATCTTGGGCCAGTCGAGATGACCTAGCCCCGCAGCAAAGCGGTTGTTGTCAGCGACATGGAAATCGAACAGCCGTTTGCCGGCCAGGCGGATGGCGTCATAGATGTTCGATTCTTCCATGTTGAGGTGATAGGCGTCGAGACATACCCCGCAATCGGGGTGGACGGCATCAGCCAGCGCAAGCGCCTGTGCGCAGCGATTGAAAATGTAGGTTTCGAAGCGGTTGAGCGGCTCGATGGCGATCTTGACGCCAACCTTCTGCGAATGGGCGAAACACTCCTTGGTCGCCTCGACCAGCCAGCCCCACTCCTCTTCTTCAGTGGCATCGGGCTGCACCTTGCCGACGGTGGCAGGCACCAGCGTGATGATCTCGCCCTCGAGTTCGCTGACCATGGTCAGCACGCTCTTGACGTAATCGACGGTGCGGGCGCGCTGGCCTTCATCCTTGGCGGCCAGGTTGCGCTCACCCAATGTCAGCGTCACCGCGCCCCAGCAACGGATGCCATGTTCCTTGAGGAGCGCACGGGTCTCCTTGGTGTCATACTGCGTCGGTTCACCGGAAATCTCGATGCTTTCATACCCGAACTGCTTGATCCGGCGCAGCGTTATGTCCAGCGGCTCGGCCCGCATCCAGTTGTGAGTCGACAGATGCATGTTAATCCTCCCTTGCAGCAGAGCTCCTCAACCCCGCGGCGCATTGCATATTGCCATTCTGGTTAGACCAATTAATCTCTATTTTTGATCTAATCAAGCCTGCAGCCATCATTTCTTCCGTGGAACAGCCATTATCGCCAGCATTTTGCACCTTGCGCAGCGATTGTAAAAATGGTGTCGTAGCGGCAGGTGTATTTTGGTATTACCAGATTAACATCAATCAGGAATGCCGGAATTGGGGAGACGCATGTGAAGATCGGGATGAACATGTTCTTGTGGACCACCCATGTCGGTCCCCAGCATGAAGCGCTGCTGCGCGATTTGAAGGCATGCGGCTATGATGGGGTGGAGATCCCGATCTTCGAGGGCGACATCCGCCACTATAGCCAGCTCGCCACCATGCTTGATGATATCGGTCTTGAGCGCACCGCGGTCACGGCCATGGGTGATTCATCAATGAACCTGATTGGTGACACCGCCGCGCGTGCCAAGGGCGTCGATTACATGCGCGCCACCCTCGACAAGACCCATGCGCTGGGCGCCAGCCTGATTTGCGGGCCGATGCACTCGACACTGGGGCATTTTTCAGGCGCCGGGCCCACCCAGGAAGAGTTTTCCCGTTCGGTATCGTCGCAACGGCTGATCGGCGATCACGCATCCAGCCTCGGGATTACGGTGGCGCTTGAAGCTCTCAATCGTTTCGAATGTTACCTGGTCAACATCATGGACGGCCTTGCAGCCCACCTCGCGGACATCGGCCATCCGAACATTCGCGCCATGTACGACACCTTCCATGCCAATATCGAGGAAACCGATCCGATCGGCGCACTGACCCGGAACTCTGCAAGTGTTGCCCATATTCATATTTCCGAGAATGATCGCGGGGTACCGGGACGCGGCAATATTCCATGGCGTGAAACCTATGCCGCAATCGCTGCTATCGGCTATGATGGCTGGCTGACAATCGAAAGCTTTGGCCGAGGCCTGCCGGATCTCGCGGCAGCGACCAAGGTCTGGAGGGACTTTGCCGAAAGCCCGGAGGCGGTGTATCGAGAGGGATATGCTCATATCACTGCTTCGCTGAAAGCTCACTGACGAGGCGGGCCGGACCTGCATGACCAACACGCCGCAAGCGGCCAAGACAAAATGACTACTGGAGGAGACGATCAATGAAAACCATCAAGGGTCCAGCGCTGTTTCTGGCACAGTTCGCCGGCGACGAAGCACCGTTCAATTCCTGGGCGTCGATCACCAAATGGGCTGCTGATTGCGGCTACAAGGGTGTGCAGGTCCCGAGCTGGGACGGGCGATTGATCGACCTTGAAAAAGCGGCCTCGTCAAAAGACTATTGCGACGAATTCAAGGGTGTTGCGGCAGAGAGCGGCATCGTGGTCACCGAGTTGTCGACGCATTTGCAAGGGCAGCTGGTTGCCGTGCATCCTGCCTATGACGAGGCCTTTGATGGATTTGCGGCGCCGGAAGTGCGCGGCAACCCCAAGGCACGGCAGCAATGGGCGGTCAACCAGGTGCGGATGGCGCTGACGGCTTCGCGCAATCTGGGCATCGGCGCGATGGCAAGCTTTTCCGGCGCGCTGGCCTGGCCCTATATCTATCCCTGGCCGCAGCGGCCCGCAGGCCTGGTCGAAACCGCCTTTGACGAGCTGGCCAAGCGCTGGCACCCGATTCTCGATCATGCCGAGGAGTGCGGCGTCGACATCTGCTACGAGATCCACCCGGGCGAAGATCTGCATGACGGCGTCACCTTCGAGATGTTTCTCGAGCGCGTCGGCAACCACGCCCGCTGCAACATGCTCTACGATCCGTCGCACTATCTGCTGCAGTGCCTCGACTACATCGACAACATCGACATCTACAAAGACCGGATCAAGATGTTCCACGTCAAGGACGCCGAATTCAATCCAACCGGCAGGCAGGGCGTCTATTCGGGCTACCAGTCCTGGGTCGACCGGGCCGGACGGTTCCGATCACTGGGAGACGGCCAGGTCGATTTCGGGGCGATCTTCTCGAAGATGGCAGCCAATGATTTCGACGGCTGGGCCGTGGTGGAATGGGAATGCTGCCTGAAGCATCCCGAAGACGGTGCCCGCGAAGGCGCGCAGTTCGTCTCCGACCACATCATCCGGGTCACCGAGCGCGCCTTCGACGATTTCGCCGATGGCGGCACCGATGACGCCGCCAACCGCCGCATGCTCGGCATTTCCTGAGCGGGAGGACGACAATGGCTATCGAAGGTTCAAACACCTCATCCTCGCGCCGCATCCGCCTCGGCATGGTCGGCGGCGGGCGCGACGCCTTTATCGGCGGTGTGCACCGCATCGCCTCGCGCATCGACGACCGCTATGAGCTGGTCGCCGGTGCGTTTTCCTCGACGCCGGAGAAATCCAGAGCATCGGCAGCCGACCTCGGCGTGGCCGGCGACCGCGCCTATGGTGATTATGTCGAAATGGCCAAGCGGGAAGCGCGGCTGAAATCAGGCATCGAGGCGGTGGCGATCGTCACGCCGAACCACATGCATTATCCGGTGGCGCGCGAATTCCTCAAGCGCGGCATCCACGTGATCTGCGACAAGCCGCTGACCTCGACGCTTGCCGACGCGCGCAAGCTGGTCAAGGCAGCCAGTTCATCCGGGGCGCTGTTCGTGCTGACGCACAATTACACCGGCTATCCGATGATCCGTCAGGCGCGCGAGATGATTGCCGGCGGCGAGCTCGGCAAGATCCGGCTGGTGCAGGTCGAATACGCCCAGGACTGGCTGTCGGAAAATCTCGAGCAGACCGGTCAGAAACAGGCCGGGTGGCGCACCGATCCGGCGCGCTCCGGGCTTGGTGGTTCGACCGGCGACATCGGCACCCATGCCTTCAACCTGGCAAGCTTCGTCTCCGGTCTTGAGCTCGAGCAGCTCTGCGCCGATCTCGACAGTTTCGTCGAGGGCCGGCAGCTTGACGACAACGGCCATGTGCTGATGCGCTATGCCGGTGGCGCCAAGGGCATGTTGTGGTGCTCCCAGGTGGCACCCGGAAACGAGAACGCCCTGAAGCTCAGGATCTATGGCGACAAGGGCGGGATCGAATGGGCCCAGGAAGATCCGAACTATCTCTGGCACACGCCGCTGGGACAGCCCAAGCGGCTGCTCACCCGCAACGGCGCGGGCGCTACTGCATCAGGCCAGCGCGTCAGCCGTATTCCGGGCGGTCACCCCGAAGGCTATCTCGAAGGTTTCGCCACCATCTACAACGAGGCCGCAGAAGCCATCATCGCCCACAGGGAGGGCAAGCCGGCACCGGAAGGCGTGATGTTCCCCGGAATAGCGGACGGCCTGGCAGGCGTCGCCTTTGTCACGGCTTGCGTTGAATCCTCCCGCCGCGGTGCGGCCTGGGTGAAATTCGACAGCTACAACAAGGGGTGAGAACGGCATTGGACCAGAAGGCCGCGCAATGCGCGGTCAATGGCCTGCCCCTGAAACGCGGCCCTTCCGGACCTGTGGCCTCTGAGCCGAAGAAGGATTTTGAGACGGCCACGATCAGGCACAGGGCGGAGGTTGTACATTACCGCTCGTGGACAGAACACGCAGCCTTCAGTGTGATCAGGTGAAGCGCCTGATCGAACTGATCTTTGAAATCTTGCACTAAGGTTGCGTTTTAAAGCTGGTAGACCCTTGCGGCCGTGGCGTAGAAGATCTCGTGCATGACATCCTCACCCAGGTCTGCCGCAGCCCAAACATGGGCCTCGACCAGAGCCTGGTAGGAACTCCAGATCTTCTCGATCGGAAAATTCGAACCAAACATGCATCTGTCAGGGCCAAACATGTCGACGGTTTCAAAGATGATCCGCTTGATCAGGTCTTTGTCCACGCGGTGAACGAAGGTACCGAACCCCGACAGCTTGCTGGTGACATTGGGCATCCGGGCAAGTGCTTCCATGCCGTCGCGCCAGCTGGCCCAGCCCTCCTCCGACAGATCCTCCGGCATGCCTGCGTGCTGGAGGATAAAGGTGACATCCGGACAGGCCTTGGCAAGGTTTACCGCCCCTTTCATCTGGCCGGCAAACAGTTGCAGATCGAAGCTCCAGCCGTAATCGGCGAGTTTGCGGATATTGGCCTGCACCACAGGATCTTCCGCCATGGCGGCGGTGGAGGCGAAACGGTAGAGCGGATTTTCGTGCCAGTGGAACTGCTGCCGGATGCCACGCATCGCCGGATATGGCTGCAGGCGGTCGAGTTGCGGCCGGACATCTGGCACGGTCACATCGGCATAGCCGACGATGCCGTGCGGCCAGCCGCTCCTGTTGGCCTGGTCCTGCACCCAGCGCACTTCGTCCTCAAATTGATCGGTGGGCCAGTTGGCCTGCACATAGACCGATTTCCTGACATTGCTGGAGGCAATATCGGCAAGATACTCCTCAATCAGATAATCGCGGCGGACCGATTCATAGTCCCCGAAGATCCGCGGCTGCATCGGGCCCTGCAGCCATTTCAGATCGGCCTGTCTCCAAATGTGATGATGGCTGTCGATGATATCCATGATCCCCTCCTGCGTTTTGTTGTCTCAATCGGCCTGCACGAGCTGATATTGTTCGCCGGGGCCCGTCACGCTCAGCCCCATGGCGATGTCCTTGCATCAAAAAGGCGTCCGCGCGCGGTGAAAGCGGGACGCAAGCCTTGCTGGTGTCACAGCCCCCTCGAAGCCCTGGTGCCGCGCGGTGCCGAAGAGGCTCCCAACGACAGAAGAAACCTGGTCAGACCGGCAATCGAGGATCCGTCAACCAGATCATCCAGCATTGGCAGAATGGCGCGCAGGGCTTCTGTCTCGGGCCGGAACCGCGGATCTCCGGCCAGCGGCGTTGCCAGCGACAGCCGGTGGGCCGAGGCGGCAAAGCGGCGGAATGCGGTTTCCATCTCGGCCGGTTCGCCGCGTTCCAGCGCGTCCGACAGGATCACCACCACCGCGCCGCGGGCAAATGCCGAAAAGCGGGGCACCGACTGGAAGGCGAGCAGCGTCTGCCCGATGCGGGTGCCGCCGTCCCAGTCCTCCACCAGGGCCCCGGCCCGGGCCAGCGCCTGATCGCGGTTGCGGATCCGCAAGGCGGACGTCAGCCGCGTCAATCTGGTCCCGAACGAAAACACCTCGGCGCGCCCGGTCCCCTGCACCGCCGCATGGGCAAGCTTGAGATAGTCTTCGGTGTGCAACTTCATCGAGCCTGACACATCGAGCAGCAGCAGCAATCTGCGCGGCAGCCGCTGCCGGCGGCGCAGCTGGGGAGAAGGGATGTCCCCATCGGCGGCCAGCATCTTGCGCATCGACCCGCGCAGGTCGAAATTGGTGCCGGTCCTGGTCCGGACCATGCGAAACGACCTGCGCCAGGGAAGCGCCGAGCCGATCGCGCGTTCGAGCTTGTCCAGCCGCAAACCATCATATGAAAAGGCCCGGACGCCGAGCTGTTCCGAACCGGAGGTCAGTTCGCCGCCGGTTTCATCCCGCACCGGCAGGCTTTGTTCCTCAGCTGTGTCTGTGGCGTCCTTGATGTGAGGCTCTTCCTCGGGTTCAACCTCGCCCTCGATGGCCGCTCTCGCATCGCCCAGAAACCAGCTTTCAAACAGGGCATCGAACTCCACACGCCGCTCCGGCGCCGGTGCGAAGGTGGCGACCGCCGAGCGGCGAATGTCGTCCATCGAGCGCGGCCCGAGCAGGGTGACCGCCTGCATGAAGGTAATTGCCTGTTCCGGCGCGACGGCAAAACCGAAGCGGCGCAACAAACGGGCGAACCCGAACAGGGTCCCCGCGCCGCGTGGCAAGTCTTCAGGGACCGGGGCTGTGTCGCAGCGGGGAAACTTGATCATGACATGGCCACCTCGATGATGCGGGGCATATCGGGTTCAATGAAATGAACGTCTTCCTCGTCCTTGATCAGGACTCCGATCGCCCTTCGAAACGCCTCGGGCCAGGGGCTGCCGCCTTTTTCCAGAATGGTCGCAGCATTTGCCCATTCAATGGCTTCGGCGATACCCGGCGGCTTGGCCAGCGGCCGCGACCGGATGGTCTGCACGGCACTGGCGACCGCCAGCGCGGTTTCCCGCGCGACGTCACCAGCGCGCGCCATGATGATCGCCGCTTCGCGCTGGGCGTCCGGATAACCGATCCAGTGATAGACGCAGCGGCGGCGCAGCGCCTCAGCCAGCTCGCGGGTCCGGTTCGAGGTCAGAACCACCAGCGGGCGCGCCGTCGCCCGGATGGTGCCGCGTTCGGGGATGGAAATCTGGAAATCGGACAGAAACTCGAGCAGCAGGGCCTCGAATTCATGGTCTGAGCGGTCGATCTCATCAACCAGAAGAAGGCGCTGCTCAGGCGCCTGCAGGACTTGCAGCAGCGGGCGGGCAATCAGAAACCGGTCACCATAGATGTTGATATCTGCATCCCCGGCTTGCCGGATCGCCAGCAATTGCCGCTGGTAGTTCCATTCGTAAAGCGCATGGGCGGCGTCAATTCCCTCATAGCATTGCAGCCGCACCAGATCGCAGCCCATGGCCTGGGCGACCGCCTTGGCGGCCTCGGTCTTGCCGACGCCGGGTGCACCTTCCAGCAGCAGGGGCTTGCCCAGCCGGATCGCCAGGAAAATCGCCGTCGCCAGACCTTCGTCCGCCAGATAGTTCAACTCCGCCAGCCCCGACATCACTGCTTCCGGCGAGACCGCGATCCCGTCGCTGCCGTGGGTCATCATGGCGCGTGGGCGCCTTCGCCCGAGGCGGCTTTCGCCTTCAGGGCGCGCAGGATCCGCTCAGGGGTGATCGGCATGGTGTCGATGCGGACGCCGACTGCGTCATAGATCGCATTCGCCACGGCCGGAATCTGCGGATTGGCGCACATCTCGCCAGGGCCCTTGGCTCCATAGGGTCCGTCCGCCGATGGCCGTTCCAGCACATAGGTTTCGGTCTCGGCCAGATCACCGGGTCCGGGCATCAGATACTGGTTGAAATCGGTGCCGCCGTGATCGCGGTTGGGGTAATAGGGCTCGGTGGTCTCGTACAGCGCGTGGCTGATACCCATCCAGGAGCCGCCGACCAGTTGCTGCTCGACCATCCTCGGGTTCAGCGCCCGACCGATCTCGTAGACGTTCTTGACCGATTGCACCGTGACCTCGCCGGTCTCGTCATCCACTTCGACATCAGCCACCACGCAGGCATGGGCGTAGCAGGTGGCGGGCTTCATCGCGCCGGTCTCCGTGTCGGGATAGGAACGCTGCACCAGAAACATGCCGCGGCCGGAAATCGAGCGGCCCTGTTTGAAGTGAGCCGCCAGCGCGGTGTCGAATATCGAAATCGACTTCTGCGGAGCGCCCTTGACGTGAATATTGGCTTCGCCGTCGGTGTCGAGGTCGGCGGCATTGACCTCAAGTTCCTCGGCCGCCACTTCGAGCATCACCTGGCGGGCTTCCTGGGCTGCCTGCAGCACTGCATTGCCGATCCGGTGGGTGCCACGCGAGGCGAAGGTGCCCATGCAATGCGGCCCGGTATCGGTGTCGGCGGTGTCGATGGTCACCAGGTCGGTGGGCACGCCGATTGTCTCGGCACAGATCTGCGCCATCACCTGCTTGAGTCCCTGGCCGAGATCGACACTCGACAACGACACCATGAAGTTACCGGTCGGCGTCGAATGCACCAGCGCCTGGCTCGGGTCGCCGCCCAGATTCATGCCGGTGGGATAGTTGATTGCCGCGACACCGCGGCCGTGTTTCATCGCCATTTCAAGCCTCTCTGCTGCGTGAGGACATGTCGAGATATTTCTGTGCCACCGGCCATCCGGACACGCGCGAAGCTTCCTGCATGCACTCGATCAGCGCCGCGCCTTCCGTGGGTTGCCGGTGGGCTTTCATGTCGCCGTCGCGATAGGCATTGATGAAGCGGAACTCGAGCGGATCCATGCCGATCAGCCGCGCCAGCTTGTCCATCTGCACCTCGAGCGCAAAATCGGCGATGGTGACGCCGAAACCGCGCATGGCGCTTGACGGCGTCCGGTTGGTGTAGACGCAATAGGTGTCGATCCAGACATTCGGCACCGTATAGGGGCCCGGATAATGCGCCGCCCCCTTTTGCGCGCCATAGGGCGAGTGCCGGGAATAGGCGCCGGCATCGGTGTAGCCGGTAACTTGCCGGGCAACGAGACGCCCGTCATTCATGACGCCATCCTTTAGGATGATCGTCTCGGCAGCACGCGGCGAGGAGATCTGCATTTCCTCCTCTCGGCTGTAGATGAACGAGACCGGTCGGCCGGTCAGTTTGGCCGCCAGGATGGCGATCGGTTCGACGATGACATCAACCTTGCCGCCGAACCCGCCGCCGACAGTACCGCCGACCATGTGCAGCTTGTGACCGGGCATCTGCAGGATGATCGAAGTGTTGTCGAGGGTGAAGAACATCGCCTGCGTGTTGGTATAGCAGGTGAAGCGGTCATTGCCTTCCGGCTCTACGATACAGCCGGTGGTCTCTGTCGGCGCCTGTTCGATCGGTGAGGAGGAATAGGTCTGCTCAAGAATATGGTCGGCCATGGCAAACCCGGCCTCGATGTCGCCAAAACGGACCTTGCGGTGATCGCCGCTGTCATAGTGGTAATAGTTGCCCGGATGATGCGCGTTGACCTGCGGTGCCTCGGGTTTGAGCGCTTCGAGCACGTCGAAGACGGCGGGCAGCACCTCGTAATCGACCTTCACCTTGGCAGCCGCCTCCTGGGCGGCGCGCTCGCTGGTGGCAACCACAGCGACAACCGCCTCGCCTTTCCAGCTGACCTTCCTGTCGGCCAGAACGGTTTCGTCCTCGGGGCCAACCTGGATCAGGATCAGAATGGTGTAGAGATTGTGCGGGACATCCTTCGCCGTCAGAACCCGGATGACTCCGGGATGTTTTTCTGCCTCCGACGTGTCGATCGACCGGATGTTGGCGTGATGATGCGGGCTGCGCACCACTTTCAGATGCAGCAGACCAGGAAACGTCCGGTCGGCGAAATAGCTTGTCTTGCCGGTGACATGGCCCGGCGCATCGGAGCGCGGCCGCGGCTGACCGATTTCGTTGAGATTGTCGTCGCGTTCATCGGCGAAATACGTCTTGCGAAGTTCCATCATCGTTCTCCTCGGCCCGCGTTCCGTGAATTTGACCGGGCCGCGGCAAGGACGGCATTGATGATCGGCTCGTAGCCGGTGCAGCGGCAGATATTGCCGGAGATGGCTTCGACCACATCTTCACGGCTGGGGTTGGGTGTCTGATCGAGCAAGGCCTTGGCCGCCATCACCATGCCCGGCGTGCAAAAGCCGCACTGGGTGGCAAAGCCGTCCAGGATGGCGCGTTGCACCGGGTGCAAAACCCCGTCGCGTCCAAGCCCGGCGGTGGTTTCGATGGTGGCGCCCTCGCAGCTCTCGGCAAGGGTCAGACAGCTCAGGCGCAATTCACCATCGACGATCACCGAACAAGCGCCGCAGGTGCCCTGGTGGCAGCCGCCCTTGGGCGATGTGTCCCCCATGGTATCGCGCAACGCATGGAACAGCGTCGTGCCGCTTTCGATGAACTCGGCCCGCTCCTCGCCGTTGAGCCGAAACTGAACTGGAATTCTGGCCATCACGTCTCCTCCCGCCTTCAGCCCTCCAGCATCCGGCATAGTGTCACTGCAATTCCTCTTCCTACCCGAGCAGCAGCCGGCTGAAATGCACCGGCAGGACCTCGCTGCGGTACCAGGCGCTGGCCACCGGATCGGTGATCGGATCGGTCTTCGCGCCGATGACGGCAACCGCCCCGGCGATACCCGCTTTTGTCAGGGGCGCACCGATCAATGCCTTTTCGGCCGCCGCTGCCCGCATCGGGCGGTCAGCCATGCAGCCGAGCGCAATCCGCGCCGCCGTCACAAGTCCTTGCGCATCGCGCTCGATCACCGCGGCAATGCTGAGAACCGACACGCCCTTGGGCTTGACCCGCGACACTTTCACAAATCGAAAGCTGCCTTCCGCCGGAATGTCGAAACTGACGGCGGTAACGATGGCGTCTGCTCCGGCCTGCGTGCCAAACCCGTCGCGGCGGGCGAGAAAATCATCGATCTCCCTATCGCCGCCGGTGGTATGCACCGTCGCACCGAGCGCCTGAAGCGCCGCGGTGAAATCGCCATAGGGTGCTGGCGCAAACAGATTGCCGCCGACGGTGGCCATGTTGCGGATCGCCGGACCGCCGACCGCCTTCGCCGCCCGGCTGATTGCTGCAAGCGCGCTGTGCCGGAGTATCATGGACATCGTTGTCGACGCCCCGATCCGCACCCTTTGCTGTGAAACCTCGATCCCAGACAGAGCCGGATCCGTGGTCCGGACATAGCTGCTGGTGGCGATATCCCCCTCATTCACCGCGCGTACCAGCAGGGTGCCGCCACCGAGATAGCGCGCGCCCTCGCGGGAAAGCGCCGCCGAGGCTTCACTGGCTGTTGCGCATGTGGTCAGAGCAAGCGGCATGGCGAGACTCCTTCAGGCCTTGGTCAGGATTTGGATCAGGATTTCCCGGTGAAATGCTCCTGCAGCGCATTGAAGCCGCCCTGGAACACATTGGCGCCCATGCCATCGGCGATCTTGTCGGCTTCGCCGTCCGGCGCCTCAAAGCTGGCGGTCCATTCCGCAAAGGTGCGGTCGCCATCGGTGACCCGGTGCAGCTTGAGCGTTGAGCTGTGATTGCTGATCGGGGCCGGGTGCTCGATGATGGAGTAGCTGACCAGGAAATCCTCGTCGGAAAAGGCGGTCAGCTTCTCGCGGATCTTAGGGCCGCTGGCCAGGGTGAAATTGCGCACGCAGCCGGTTTCGGTGGCGGATTTTCCATCCTCGATGTGACTTTCGACCATGCGCGGATGCCAGCTTGGCAATCCGTTGAAATCACGGATGCGGGCCCAGACTTTTTCCACGGGCGCGTCGATGATGCTGGAAATGGTTACCGTCGTCATTGATAAAAGTCCTCACGGGTTCAACAGGGGCCAAATGTAGAACGGGCGGGGTGGCGGGACTTATCAATGCGTCTTGGCGGTTTATCTCTCAGTCGGAAAAACCGCCGAACAGTCCATGCGAGATGCGGCAGCCCGGCGATACTGGATCGGCGGAACCCCGACATGATCCCGAAAGAAGCGGGAGAAATTGCCCTGCGTGGTAAAGCCGAGATTGCAGGCGACCGAAATCAGCGACTCCTGCGAACCCTGCAACTGACGCCGCGCCTCCTCCATGCGCAATGTGTTCCAATAGACATTCGGTGTCAGCCGGGTCTGCTCCTTGAACAGGGTGAAGAAATGCGCCCGCGACAGTCCGACATTTCGCGCCAGCTCGTCAAAGCAGATCCGTTCGCAGATATTGAGCTTCATCAACTCGATGGCCTTGCGGACGCGGAAATCCAGGTGCCTGGATTGACTGCGCAAGGGCCGAAGCCGCAAGGCTTGCGGGCGCGCCACATCGATCAGATTGTCGATCAGCCTTTCGATCTCGTAGACCACAAGCTCGTCGATATTGGCATCATCATACAACAAGTCGAAGATTTGCTGCGCCGCGCGGTTGCGCAATGCATCCATGCGAATGGTTGGCCGTGCAAACAGCGATGCGCCGGCGGCGAGGCCATAGCGCCGCCGCGCCCAGTCCGGGTCGATATAAAACGCCAGAAAAAGCCCCGGCTCCTGTTCGCTGGACATCGAGTGGCTGTGCGGCTCGAAGGAATTGACGGCCGCGGCAAGCCCCGGCCCGGGCGTGACTGCCTCGTCTCCGATCATCATGTCGCCGGACGCGCCTTCCAGCCATATGATGAGGTGGGCCTCGGTGTGGGCATGGGTGACCAGGTCACTGGAAACGGTAAGCACGGAAACATGTCCGAACTCGCCCCTGAAGAGCTTGATCGACGACATTGGCAATTCCTCCCGAAGCAACATCCTCCTGCGCTACTGGTTGAAATCTTGATCCGCACGGATGCGTCCGTCAAGCGCCCGCTGTCTTTACCGCAAAATGACAGCTCTTGCTCAAAGCTCGTTGACCGAATGGGCCTCTACCTGCCGCAGGTACATCCCGGGCGTCCCAAAAAACTCTTTTTGCTACCCCAATACTGACATCGGGGCACCTGTCCAATCCCATGTCACGACGCTTACCCGTAATCGGAGACACGAAACGGAGATTCCATTTCCCCCTGCCCTTTCGTTTACGATCGGACCAACTACAGCCTTTTCACCGTTCCATCCCGCTCCTGATACTTGGGTGTATGACGGATTTTGGTTATGCTGAGTATTGGTCGAAATCTCTTCAAAGAGCATTCCATGGATGCCATGGCTTTAGTGCGAACCTTACCTCGGAGCGCGTCAGAGGACGCACTCATCCCGGCAGCGGATGCGAGGACTGTGATTTCCGGGGTAAACTTTCCGAGCTGGAACAGGGAGCCTGCGATCTTCCCGTCCCGCTGTGTCACGACCGGGTTTTCACGACGTCCATGCTTCGGGCCAACACGGTGAACATTTGTGACAGTCCCCGAACGGTGATTGCATTGCGGCACCCTTGGATTGAACTGGAATGCACGGAGCTGCCTCCACTCGCAACGGCTCTGCGGCAATGACCGAGACTTTGCGTTTCCCCCGGCAAAGCGCCGGCGTCCTGTTTGATGAGTCCATACCGGAGATCCTCGACGAATATGTTTGCGCCAAGATCGATGTTGTGGCGCTAAGTCGCTCCGATCCGTGCCCTGGTCCGATTGTCTTCTCGGTCATGCGCGACGAAGTGAGGATCATCGCCGAATTTCTCGCGCACTACCGCAAGGCGGGGATCAGGAAATTCGTCATCCTCGACAACAACTCAACCGATGGCACGTTCGAGTTCCTGACGGAGCAGGCCGATATCGACCTCTATCGCACCGCCACGGCTTTCACCACGCTGCGCAAACAGGCCTGGCTCAATGTCCTGCTCGATAGCTACAGATCCCGCGGTCAATGGTTCATATGCGTTGATGCGGATGAGCATATTGTCTTCGACGGGCTTGAAAACGGGCGGGATTTTTCCGACCTCGCCGATGTGATGGAAAAAGCTGGCATCCGCCGCGTGCGGGGCTGCCTGGTGGATATGTATTCTCACCGGCCGGTTGCCGACAGCCTGTCCGATGAAGGCCAAGCGCTGATGGATGCCTATCCGCTGTTCGACAGCGCCGGATACCGCGAATACGATCTTACACCACTGATAGCGCGCGAAGGCGGCCCGAGACAGAGGCTGTTCAACGATTCCTCCACCGGGATTCAGCCACAATTGACAAAATACCCGATGTTCAGGCTTGAACCGGATGATTTTTTCGTCAACCCGCATTTTCTTTGGCCATATGAACAGAACTTTTTATCGAAGTGCTTCCTCGGACTCCTGCACTTCAAGTTCGCGCCACATTTTTCCTCGAAAATACACCGTGCGATCACCGAAGGAAACTACTGGCAAAACAGCATCGAATATCAGGTTTACAATTCGGCTCTGTCGAAACACAAAGACTTGACATTCATCGGAGAAAGTACACAATTTTACGAGAGTTCTCTTTCTCTTGTGAATTGTGATATAATTGTGCGTATTCCTTGGTAATTGGTGCGTTACAAGCTCAGACGAACATATAATAAAAGATCAGCTACGCTCATTATCGAGAAGATAGCCAGCTTCGGACACGCAATGTGGGCGTTGCCACGTTTGAGCGATCTACCACTTGCCAACCGATCACCGGGCTGAAACCAAAGGTGAGCGAGAAATTGAATATCGGCGAGATCATAGCGGATTCGGCGGAAAACAATTTCAAACAGACCGAATTAATTTTTGAAGAAAATTCATATATATTTTCACACTACGATGAGCGAGATCACGTTTTCTCCATCATCAAGAACAACGGTGAATTCTATGAGCAGGAACTACTTAGCGCATTGCGCCCACTGCTCAGCCCAGGCGACTGGGTCGTCGATGCCGGCGCCAATATAGGCAACCATTCGATCTACTTTGCCGGCGTGTGCGGCTGCAATGTCATCGCGTTCGAACCCAACCCGGCTGCGGCGAGCATTCTGAGAAAGAACGTCGAGCTCAACGGATTGGAAAACCAGGTCCAGGTTCACGAAATTGCACTCGGCTCAGAAGCCGGCACCGGCAGCATCGTTTCGCCCGATGATCACAATCTAGGCATGGCCGAAGTTCACAGGGCGGAAGGAGACGCTGGAACGGTCCAGATCGGACTGCTGTCTGACTATGTCGGACCCAATCTCATACGCCTCATCAAGATTGACGCCGAAGGCATGGATATTGAAGTCCTGCGCGGCGCAGCTTCTGTAATCGAGCGGGACAAATCCGCGGTAACCATTGAAGCGTCCAGCCGTAACAGCTTCCTTCAGATTTCAGCCATGCTGGAGCCGTATGGCTACATCGCAGCCGGCTCTTTCAACTACACGCCAACACATCTGTTTCTCGAGGACGACGGAAGCCGGACGCATCGCACGCTCGCGCTGATCAGCAGGCAATCGGCGATGGATTATATCGATCACGCGGCGCTGCGCGACGCTCTCAACAGCGGTCTGCGCCAAGCCCGGGCCCAGCGCGATCAGCTGTCAGGGACATTTTCGGACTATGCCAGGGATCTGCCGGTCAGGCTGGCTCAGGCCGAAGAGGCAATCAGCGGCGATCTTCGCGAATATGTGCGAAGCGAAATTGCAACCGCAGGCAAGCAGGTCACCGATCGCATTTCCTCCGAAATTGCCGCCTTGGAGACAAGGCTCGCCGGCATCGACGAGGCGGTGCAGGCCGTCCTGAAACTCTCCAAGGCCGCCGAGCGCTCCAATGCCCGGCTTGACGCCATTGAGCAGGCCATTGCTCAATTGGACCAGAAGCAAACAGCCCGGGACGATCGCAATGCGGCGGCCACAAGCGCCATCAGCGAGAAGATCGCGGACCTCCAGAGCAACATCGAAAACCTGGCGCAGGTCGCGGCACTCTGGGCGGAGACAGAGCACCTGCAGGCTGCGGCGCAAAACCAGGCACAGGCACGGGAAAAGCGCAAGATTGAGTTTAACAAACGGGTGGAAGAAAACGCCCCGGCTGACAAGGGCTCAGTCTGGCGCGTCGTGCGCAATGGTGCCGGTCCGGCCACTGACAGTGCAATCTCCCGAGGTTTTCAGCATGTACCGGAACCGGTTCTCATTGCCGATGAAATTTTCTCCGGCACATGGGACGGCATCGGCTGGGCAAATGGCAAAGCAGAACTTGATCCGGGCGGAATTGTCCGCGCGACCGGCGAGGCCGGCGCGGGATTTGTAACGCAGACATATCCCTTCCCCGATGGCGGGCTGCTGGAGATCGAAATAGAGATGGCGAAAGATCCCGCCGGGTCGGCCAGACCGGTTCTCTCCATCGTCTCGGATGCAGATGAAGGCATAGGCCCGGAAACGGAACTTCGCCCTGGCACCACGACAGTGCGGGCCTTTGCCCCCGGCCGCACGTGCGGCGTCAAGCTTCGCATCCATGCCCGCAACGCCAGGACCGGCGACAGCTTTGCTGTGCGCCGGCTGATCCTCCGGCGGACAAGCCTTGATGCGCATCAACGAGACGTACGCAGCCGTGTCGGCGAACCGGTGTTGGCGTCGATGGCGTCGATCCCGTCACGGCGAACCATGCTGACTGATGCCGTCAACAGCCTGCTGTCGCAGTGCGACCGGGTGCGGGTGTTCCTCAACAATTACCCGGACGTGCCCGGGTTTCTGCTGCATCCGCGCGTCGATGTGCGCCGTTCACAGGACTGGGACGACCGCGGCGACGCCGGCAAGGTGTTCTGGCTCGAGCATGACAAGCAGCCCGGTTACCGGCTGATCGCCGATGACGACCTGATTTTCCCACCCGATTTCTCCGACGTCATGTGTGGCAAGGTTGCCGCCAAGGGCAAGCGCGCGATCTATGCCACGCATGGTGTGCTGCTGCGGCAGCCGGTGAGCAATTACTACGACAACCGCTCGCGCGCGGCGACGTTCCATTTCGGGCGCGAGTTGCCAACTGACCGGCGTGTGCATATCGGCGCCACCAATGCGCTGTGCATGCACAGCAGCGCCGTGTCGATGCGCTGGGACGACTTCAAATACTGCAATTCGGCCGATGTCTGGCTGGCGCTGCATGCGCAGCAGAACGATCTGCAGGTGCTCACGCCGGCGCGGCGCAAAAACTGGGTACGGGAGAACCAGCATGCCGCTCCCGAAGAGACCATCTACAAGCATTCCCTCAACCGGACACGCACCCGCTTTGACAGCTCGCTGGTGCAGGACGCGGTTCTCAAGCACAATTGGCCTTTGAGCATCAAGGTCGGCGAAGACCGCAAATATGCACTGCTGCTCACACTTGACGGCATAGACGGACTTGCCCCGGCTCTCGATTTTTTTCTCGATCAGGTGGTCAGCGAAACCGCCGAATGGGTGATGCTGCTCGCATTCAACCGCACTGACACGGCGCTGGAAGAGGCCGTGGCGGGATTGCGGATCGAGCGCGAAATCCACCTGATCGACACGGCAAAGGGCGATGCGCTGACGCAGGCTGCCGGGTTGATGGAAAAGACCGGCATCGCCGCGCTGCTGGCCGTTGAGGCCCGGTCAATGGCCGGCGCAAGAGATGGCCAAGCGCTCGCCGCCGGCAAGCCCGCCGCATGGGGTGCATCGCAGCTGCTGAAACTGAAGGCGGGTACGAGTGTGGCTGGAGCTGTTCTCGCCGCCAGCGGGCAAGATGCCGAAAGCCTGTTGGCGATGATCGGTGAGTTGCGGCTTAAGCCGCCGAACGGACAAAGCGGGTTCACCAGCATCCCGCCCAAACCAGCCACGCCCCCTGCCGCCAAGGCTGCATCGTCCGGACCGACCATCAATTCGGTCTTCGAGCGGGTGTCCGTGCTCAATCTCGACCGGCGCGCCGACCGCTGGGAGAACGTGTCGCGAAGCCTGGCGCTGGCCGGTATCAAGGCCGAGCGGTTCAGCGCGGTGGATGGCAGCCGGCCCGAAGTGGCGGCGGAGTACGCTGCCTACCTGAAGCAGCCGCCGGCGACGGTTTCGAACTCCGTCCCACCGATCAACTCGCAGCGCGAATTCTACATCGAGTATGCCAGCCAGCGCGCACGGTTGGCCTATCTGGAACGCACGGACAAGAAGGCCATCGCCTCGCGCGGCGCGTGGGGCTATCTCAAATCCTGCGAATCCATTCTCGAGCAAGCACTGGCCGACAATGTGGAAAGCCTGCTGGTCCTTGATGACGACGTGTTGCTGCACAAGGACACCAGGGCGTTGTTTGCCGAGGCGATGGGCCAGCTTCCGGACGACTGGTTGATCCTGCAGCTCGGCACCCTGCAATACAACTGGTCGCCCCCCTGGGCGGAATGGCACTCTCCGCTGCTTTACCGCACCAATGGCTCGGCCATAGGATCCCACGCCGTCGGCATGCGTTTCGATGTCATTCCGTTCCTGCTCGATCAGGTCAAGCGCTTCGACATGCCTTATGACATCGGCCCGCTCAGTGCCGCCACCCGCGCCTTTCCCGACCGCTGCTTCGTGATCCACCCCAATCTCGCCATTCAGAGCCTGGCCGATTCCGATATCCGAATACTGGATTCAACGCCTGACTTGATTCAAAAGAAAGCTGGTGAACTGCATCGCTGGGATTTGAAACAATATCAATAAAAGCATCTCGCTTTTTGCAATTCGACGGAAATCAAAGGAGTCTAAACCTTGAAGACACTAGAAAACATCCGTCTGGATGAATTTTTTGACGCCAAAGCCAGACAAAATATTTTGAACCTGGAACCAGCGCGAGGAACATTCGTCCACAAAACAATTCTTGCCGATGGGTTAGTGGGCTATGAACCAGAGACTCTCTCAACAATATTGGCCTTGCTCGAAGAAACTAATGACCCGATGTTTGTCGATGTAGGTGCAAACATTGGGTTATATTCGACACTGGTTGCTGCTATTTTTGGGGACAGAGCTAAAATCGTCGCTTTTGAGCCAACTCCAAAACTTGCTGCAATCTGCTCTGAAATATTCACAATAAACAATTTGAATGTGGATTTACGAGCACTTGCGCTCGCTTCCGAGCCAGGCACTGCAGACTTCTATATCTCACCTACGGACACTTCTAGCTCCCTTCGCGAAGGATTTCGCAAGGCCACCGACACAATTCAAGTAGAAGTATCAACGATGGACACCGAGATGTTGGGTAATATACGCCCGCGGGTCGTTGCAAAAATTGACACTGAATCCACCGAGGGTGACGTAATTGAGGGTGGACAGGAATGGATAAAAGCTTGCCGCCCATGGATAATTTGCGAGGTTTTATACAAACTGGAAGACCAGCGCATACCTGATTTTTTTAAATCGATCGGATACAAATTTTATCACATCGGAGAAGATGGGCTCGTCGAGGCCGAGCTAATTTCTGGAGAACAGAATTACAAATTTCGTGACTGGCTCTTAGCACCGGAAGAACTTCAGAATCATCAGAGAACTCGTATTTCCAAAATCCGAGCCCGCCTAAATAACGCACCAAACCGAGAAAGCGGGAGCTCGCCCAATACAGAGCAAGGCTCCGTTCGGTCCACGACCGAAATCCCCCTGATCGTACGAGAGAGCCCCCAAAGGGATGATGATGTCTCAAAATTGAACCAATACCTTACGGAAGGATATGACAAGGTCCAAGGTTGGTGCTGGGAATATAACTGGCAACCAATTCAGTTCCTCGCCCAGCGGCAGGAAGAGCTGTCTAATGAGCTTGGGCCTATTGCCGAGATCGGAGTTTACCATGGAAAATTCTTCATTGGGCTTTCACTGCTAAAAGCACGATCAAAATATCAGCATACAGCGATTGATGTGTTTGATATGCAGGAATTTTCACTTGCTGGCGACGGCAGTAGAATACGAGTCCCAAGCAGCATTTCCGATGCTCAACTAGACAAATTTAGATCAAATTTAAAATCAAATAACATAGACCCAGAAGAAATATGCATAATCAGGGCTGACAGCACGAATCTTCTCGGCAGAGAAATCGAACGAACTGTAAATAACTTTGCCAAATATTCCTTTTTTAGTGTAGACGGATGCCATGAATTTACACATGCGTACAATGATATTAATATCGCCATGGAACTAACGGACCACACAGGCGTAATTTTTGTCGACGATTACTTGCATGTCAGATGGCCGGGAGCGCAGGAGGCGGTAGCGAAGCTGATGTTCGGCGGCGCCCCTAAATTCGTACCCCTGTATTATGTACATAACAAACTCGCAATGTGTCACGTCAATCTACATTCTGACTACCTGAACGGCTTGGCAGCGTTTTTACAAGAAAAACACCCGCAGACAGGCGTACGAACAGTTACTCGTTACGGCTGGAAAACGTTGACGATTGAACCTAAACCAGGAACGCTGGTCCTCAGTTTAGCTTGAGAAAAGTGCACTATCTTACAGCTGGAACATTTGCACATATCATTGTCCAAATCGATCTATAGGTGATCCCAACATGCTCGAAAAACTAAACACCCCGCAGGCGATTACTGTATCGCGCCCAAAGCAAACAGTAGTAAACCTTGCATCCGAACTATGTGCATGGCAAGAACATCCTGTTTTAGCAGAGATTGGAGTCGGCTTCGGCGCAACCACCCTGGAAGTCGCCAAAGCATTCGATAATCGTGGCGAAATACACCTGTTTGATTTCGTAGAAAGCGCCAATGAGCTTAAATCTGACCTGGCTAACCTAGGCTACTGTAATATCCACGCGCACGGAAACACGCAAAAATATTGGGATAGCTACCATTGGAGCTTAGCCGCACTCCTAAAACAGGGTGTGAGCGAACGCTTTGACATCATGTACATAGATGGGGCTCATACCTATCTACACGATGCATTGGCTTTTTTTATGTGTGATCGCCTAATAAAAGTCGGCGGGGTAATTGTATTCGATGATTGGAACTGGAAATTTGAACAGTCTGCATACATGAAACGGACCCGACATGAATACATGACGCCGGAACAAGAATCGAGCTGTCAAGTTGGCTACGTAATAGACACTCTCGTAAAAAACCATATTGGGTACGAAGAAATTGAAGAAAATGTAGTTTACAAAAAAATACAATCAACTACTAAACAGCTTAATAAATAACGACTGAACAGCAGAAAAAAAAGAGATTTATAACCATAGAAAATTAGACGAAGACAGATCTTATAATCTCTTCCACCCTCTGACGGTGCGGGACGTCACTGATGGCCGCCAATTCTGTTTTCAATTTCGGTTCAAATCTCTCTGAATCTATTTTCGCGGCCATTGCTCTACATCGCCACATATCATCCCATTTCCTATTGGAATGATAAAAATTTGATATTTCCCAATATCTCCTTGGTTTATACTCGTCATATATACCAATTTTTTTCATGTCTTCGCCATAAGTGTTCATCATATAATTGAAGCTGGCCTCGACTTTTGCGCCGTCCCGTTGCGTGGAGAAATGATACTCCATCAGAGGCTCCTCGCTGCCTGGAACAAGTATGCGATCACCGCTTTTCAAATAACGCAGCAACCAGTCTGTGTCCTCGGACCGGTGAAGATCCTCATTGAATGGCCCAACATCCCGATAGGCCTGCGTTGCGACCATAGAAGACCACAGATAAGCCCGGAACTCACCGGAAAGGATGTGCCGAACCGGGTCTTTCAGAAACGGGCTGAATGAATACAGTTTTCCATTCATACCGAATGAAGAGAACACCATGACATCGGCATCAGACGGAAATTCGTGATTTACCATTGAATGGATGAACAAAGCATCATACTGGGCTTGCAGCTTATGCGAGTAGTAATAATCGTCAGCATCGAGCCATGTCAGATGGCTATATCGAGCATTCTCGACGATGGTATTTCGGGCAGCCGCAACCCCCTTATTATTTGTCCGAATCAACCGGACAATATCAGGATGAATAAGCTGATACGATAACCCAATATTTGCCGTTGTGTCAGTACTGCCGTCGTCAACAATAATGATTTCATAGGGCACGTCAGTCGTTTGTGACAGCGCACTATCAATTGCCCGCTCCAATGTGTCGCGAGAGTTATATACCGGAATGCCTACGCTTATTCCTTGCATACGCTACGCCCTGACCATTGATTTAACCGCATCAACCCATTGGGAATATATCATTTCCGGAGCAAATTGCTGCGTAAAGGACTGGGCCCTTTCTCCCATCTGTATTCTTTGAGTCTCATTGCCCACCAAGTCATCTATTGCATCGGCCAGTTCCGACGCTCCCCGTTCCACCAGTAGCCCGTTCTCATTGTCGTGGATTAGCCAATTCACGCCTGAACAGTCGACAAACCCAATTGACGGGAGCCCTACAGACATCGCCTCCGTAAGCGTCAGCCCCCACCCCTCATAGACGGATGGGATCACAAATATCTGGCTGCGCGCCATCTCAATTTGCGGGCGAGAAGTGTGGCCTCGCAACAAAATTGAACGCTGGGCTTTTAACCGGCGGATCTGCTCAAGAAGGTGGTCGCGCTCGCCACCGTTCCCAAAAATATGCAACTGCCACCCATTCGAGATGGCTTTGGTCTGTGCAAATGCGGCAATAAGCTGGTCAAAGCCTTTTTGTGGCACAAGGCGGCCTATTCCAATTATTCGTTTCTCCCGCTGACTGATTCGAAATTGACCGGCTGATTGCACGGCATTGGGAATAACAATCGCCCGTTCCTTTACATAATCAGGCATTTTGTCGACAAAGCCGGGGATCAGAAAGTGAACAAGGTTTGCGCGCGCAAGGCTTTCCAGCCGCAGGCATTTTTCAAATGTAGATGATCCGTGCTTATCTGAATAATATTCAATGCTTGGATCATTTTGGTTGGTTACTAATATCGGATATTCGTCCGCTAGCTCCTGCAGGATAAAAGTACTCGTATGGGGCATAAATGTCAGGATAACATCCGGATCGATTCTGCGTATGCATGTACCCCAACGTTTTCTAATGTCCGCGCTGGAGAGTAACCATTCTTCACCTTCAGGATCTCCAACAAAGCGAATTGCCAAATGATCAACCAAATGATGACTGTATGACTCATCGCTGGGGTCAATGACGTCTACGTATGCGTCCAGCGGAAACGCCGGCGACGTTCCGTGTTTTGATTCTGACACAACGGTGACCTTGAAGCCACTTCGGGAAAGCCAATTGGCGAGGTCGGAAATATTACGCTCAGCGCCACCTGTGATCCCAAGGAAATGCTTGTTGGCTAGCAGAACATGTATCAAATTACTTCCTCCCGGAAGCTTTGAATATAGCCCTGTATCGACGACCTTACTTCGCGATGGTCGACTGATGCGTCATTGTACGCCGTGAGATGTTTATCAATAACTGCCATCATGCATTGCTCAACAACATCCGGGTCACGCCCCCCCCGTCGAAAATTGAATATGGCCAATGGTGGGTTGGGCAAAAATTCTATTTTTCCGCCATGGAGAAAAAAACGTATTAAAAAATCCCAATCTTGCGCCCGCCGCAGTTGAGGATCGAAGTCACCGATCTCTCGCATAAAATCGGTTCTTAAGATTGCCAATTGAGATATCGGAGTATTGTCACTCTTCAAAACCCTAGCAAGGTCATACCCAGCTTTGCCGTACCCTTCATAAAAATTCTTGATGCGCTCTGTCTTTTTATCTCGATCGATATGATGAATGTTGCCACATACCATCAATTTAGCGACATCGTTTCCTTCGTTTTGCTGTTTTGCAATCAAATCGAACTGCCGTTGAATTTTATCTGGGTACCACTCATCGTCAGCATCTAGCATGGCAAACCATTCCCCACGCGCTTCCCTCGCTAGAGTGCTGCGTGTTACAGGTCGGCCCATGTTTTTTTCGTGCTTCACGAGACGTATTTGCGGATAGTGGATTGCTAAATTTTCGACGACTTGAACCGTATCATCAGTAGAACCATCATCAACTATCAATATCTCGTAACTACCAGTCCACGACTGATTCAATATAGAAGCTAAAGCCCTATTTATTGAAAAATTCTCGTTATATACAGGAATTCCTACAGTGAGAATCATGGATAACACCTTATTCTCAATACATTTCGGCTAACAATTATTCTAAATTTCTAGATTCTTTTTAGCAAAAAAATATTTTGAATCCAAAAGCCGAATTTCATTACCGTATTATTTTTCCTTATCGATAACATCTATCTAGTCAGTTTGTTTCAGCCTAATTGGAACTTCAGCTGCTCCAACAGATGAGGATTTCGTCCTACTGTCGAAAAATTATCGTATGCTTGGAAGACGGATGTCAACAAGGAACTTCCCATGTCCAATCTCTCACCACGTCACGCGCTTCCCTATCTCTTGCCTTCGCAAGCCCAAAAACATGTCACAGTCAATGAAAGCCTGCAGCTGGTTGATGCACTTTTGCAATGTGCGGTGGTCTCTGCCACCCAGGATGTTGAGCCAGCTGATCCTCAGGATGGTGAAACATGGATTCTGCCTGCCGGTCGGTCCGGCCCGTCCTGGGATTTCATCGAGCCGGGCAACATCGCAGCCTGGCTGGATGGCCAGTTCACGGCAATAGCGCCGCCCCCCGGTTTCCTCGCCTATGTGGTCGACACCGGCGTTTTTCTGCTCTTCACTGGCACCGGCTGGTCGGCGATCCCGTTGTCGGCTGACAATGTGCCGAGCTTCGGCGTCAACACCGCTGCTGACACGACCAACCGGCTGGCGGTGAAGGCGGATGCCGAATTGCTCAGCCACGACGATGTGACGCCGGGAAGCGGCAACGCCCGCAAGATCATCAACAAGATCGATGAGGCACACACCGCCTCGCTGGTTTTCCAGTCCGGCTTTTCCGGCCGCGCCGAAATCGGCCTGATCGGTGACGACCAGCTGGCACTCAAGGTTTCCGGCGATGGTGTGGCATTCACGGAAGTGCTGCGGGCTGACACCGTCACCGGACATCTTGCGCTGCAAAGGGCCAGTGCCGACCGCACGCTTCATCTGGGTGGCGCGAACAATCCCGGCATCCGGATACAGGAGGATGGCTCCGGCGGTTATAGCGAGTTGATCAATGCCAGCGCCGGACAGACCCTGCTCAATCATTTCTCGCCGCCAGGCGAAGGCGCACTTATAGACCTAGCGCCGATTACTGGCGACGGAACAAGTCCAGCCGCATTCCGTTTTTTCCGCGGCACCAACACCAGCCATGGCTGCTACGTGACCATTCATGCCGGGGATGGCACCGCCGCCTTCAACCACCAGCTTTCCGGCAAATGGGATTCCTACCTGCAGACGACAAGCGGCAACATGCGGATCGGGTCTTCAACGCCGCCGGTGTGCAAGCTTGATGTTAACGGCCCGGTGCGTGTCGGCAGCTACACGGTTGCCGCGCTTCCGGCCGCCTCTGCCGGAGCAGGGCAGATCATCTATGTCCCGGATGAAACCGGCGGCGGCGTCCTCGCATTCAGCGACGGCACCGACTGGCGGCGATCAACCGATCGCGCGGTGGTGACGTGACAGAAGATCATCTGCATGCTCTAGTAACACCCACATGTCCGCAAGCATAAGGGGGGTGTGTTAGGCTCCGATGGAACTCGGAATGAATATTTCACGGAATGTTTCCGACGCAATGAAGCAGATTTCCAATACTGCTTCCAAAGGCGCTGCGACAGATCTGGTGGCCCAATATGTCAGCCTGTCGGAACTGATGGTGGAATCCGGGCGTTTGGACGAAGCCGTAACAGCAATGCTTGCCGCTGCGGTGCACTCAAGTGGCGGCAACAAGGAGAAGTGCCACGCAAGGGCAATGCAATTGATGGAAAAGATTGACGAGCCCGACGGCATTCTCGCCGAGCATCGTTCTTATGCCGCGTTAGGCCCCCGATATGCGCAGTACCCGGCCTTTGTCAGGATCGAGACAACGGCAAGCTGCAATGCGGCGTGTATTTTTTGTCCGTATCCGAAGCTGGAACGGAAGGGCACGAGGATGTCCGATACGCTTGTTGAAAAAATCCTGGCGGATCTGACCGACATCCCCAGCGATCACCAGTTCGGTGTTTCGTTTCATCACATGAGCGAACCGCTGATAGACAAGCGGTTCCCGAAATATGTCGAGTGGGCCGACATCCATCTGCCCAACGCCAATGTGCTGGTCAATACCAACGGCTCGACACTGAATGCGGCCAATATCGATTTTCTGCTCGCCGCCCGGAACATCCACGAAATCAATATTTCATTCAACGACCACAGGGCGGAAGACTACGAGTTTGCCATGAAGCTGCCATTCGGACGAACGGTAGCCAATCTTGACATGCTGCATGAGCGCCTCGAAAAGGGCGCATCCCAGAAGGTCGTCGTCCGCAGGGTCGGCGACTGTACCGAGGCTGACGCCGGGTTTGTGGAATTCTGCAAGGCGAAGTGGCCGCGTTTCACAGCGGTGTCGAAGGCGGTCAAGGACTTCCTCGGCCAGATCGATGTCGGCCCCGGTGGCGCGCCGATCAAGACAATGGCCTATGCCGAAGTTCCGATTTCCGGCTGCCACCAGTGGTACCAAATGACCATTACCAGCCAGGGCGAAGTGGCGATCTGCTGTTTTGACGGAAAGGCTGACTGGGTTATCGGAAATGTGTCGGACAGACATGTCCTCGACGTCTACAATTCCGATGAAATGAAGATCTTCCGGGACCGCAGCATCACGCGGCTCGAAGCGCCAGAGCCGTGCCGGTCTTGCACCATCTTCTGGGGTGGACGGAAAATGAATCCGGCCCTGTTTGTTCCAGATTGACGGGCAGACGTGCAAAACCGCCTCAGGCAACAAAAGTCCGGCGCTCGAAGAAAATACAACACTTACAGCGATACTTTCAAATAAAACTCAAGTCTATCCTAGGGATAACACCTAGTATTGCCTTTGACGGTCAATCCGATAAAATACAGGCAAACAGAATCCACGTCGGGAGAGCGCTTCATGTCGCGCAAGGCTCGTCAGAAATCTGTCAAAACTGCCTCTGGAACTGCGAAGGCAACTTGCATTCCGGAAGCTGGGCCGGTCTGCCAGTCTGATGACCCAGCCGGCGCTGAAGAGGGTGGCAGCCGCCCCATGCGGGATGCCTTTGCCCGCATGCAGAAGACTTTGGAAGAACGCATCGAAACCGCCCGCAACGAGCTTCGCTCGAACGAAGCGGCGCTTTCCCGGCTTGCCGACTACAAGGCCAAGATCGAGCGGCTCGAGGTCGAAATCTCCCAGCTCAGGAAGTCCGAGAAGGCGCTGCAGATCCAAGCCAATCAGATGCGTGCTGAAAACGCGGTGTTCCGCAACCGGATTGAAACGCTGCAACATGCAGCGGACGAGGTGGAGGCGCTGCGTCAGATGATCCAGCGGCTGAACAGCGTCGCCGGCGAAGAAATCGGCAGGATCGTCAAGGCGCTGCTCCCCAGGAAGAAAGGTGGTCCCATCAACAGGGATATTCGGTTGGGCGAGCAGGCCAAGCTTCTCGTGACAACCGGTGTCGTGGACCCGGAGTGGTATCTCATCCGTCATCCCGACGTCGCCGCAGTCGGGATGGATGCGGCAGTTCACTATGTGCTGCACGGTGCCGACGAAGGCCGGCAGCCAGGACCAGCCTTGGATCAGGCTACTGAGGGCAAGTGAGATCCGATACCTCGGCCGGACAGCCTGCCGGTACAAATCGCGGCTGCGTTTACACCGGGAACACCGGGGCAATGAGCAAACCAGCATTCTGAAACAGCAACACAACCCAGCAGGAAAGCCCGGAAGGACAGTTAGGCCAAATTCGATTTGTTTCAAATCCGTAACCGGGCAGCCCCTCCGCCCGGTTGGAAAACGAGAATCCGAGAGCGCCAATGGCTCAGATTTCAGTTGTCGGCATCGGGTATGTTGGTCTGGCAAATGCCGTGATGCTGGCCCAGCACAACAACGTCATCGCCCATGACATAGATCCTGAAAAGGTGAAGATGCTCAACAACCGGATCTCCCCGGTGATCGACGCGGACATCAAGAACTACCTCGAAACCCGGCCGCTTCGATTGAGAGCGGAAAGCGACAGAGCCCACGCATACGCGGATGCCGACTTCATCATTGTCGCCACGCCGACCAATTATGATCTGGAGACAAATTCGTTCGACACCAGCAGTGTCGAACGCGTTCTCGACGAGGCCCGGCAGATAAACCGGTCTGCAACAATCGTCATCAAATCAACCATTCCCGTCGGCTACACCCGATCAGTCCAGCAGCAGCGTGGCGACGAGCGCATCTTTTTCTGTCCCGAGTTCCTGCGCGAAGGCAAGGCACTGCATGACAATCTATACCCCTCGCGCATCGTACTCGGGTCCCATAGCCCGGAAGCGCATCAATTTGCAGAGTTGCTCAAGGAGGCTGCGATAAAGGCCGATATCCCGGTGCTGTTTACGGGCCCTGGTGAAGCGGAGGCGATCAAGCTATTCGCCAATACCTATCTCGCCATGCGCGTCGCCTATTTCAACGAACTGGACTCCTACGCCATCTCCCACGGCATCGGGACACGGGAGATCATCGAAGGCATCAGCCTCGATCCGCGGATAGGCAATCACTACAACAATCCGTCCTTCGGCTATGGCGGCTATTGCCTGCCGAAGGACACCAAGCAGTTGCTCGCAAATTTCAATGATGTCCCGCAGAATCTCATCCGCGCGATTGTCGATGCCAACGCTACGCGCAAGGATTTCATTACCGCAGACATCCTGTCCCGCCGGCCCTCCGTGGTCGGCGTGTATCTTCTGGCCATGAAGGCGGGCTCCGACAATTTTCGTGACTCCTCGATCCAGGGAATCATGGAGCGCCTGGAAGCGCAGGGTGTTTCTGTCATCATCTATGAACCCAATTATCCGGGTTCCCAGTATTCCGGTTTGGAGGTTGTGTCCGACATTTCGGAATTCAAGCAGCGCGCCGATGTCATTGTCGCCAACCGCCGTTCAGGTGAGCTTCATGATGTAAAGCACAAGGTCTACACGCGAGATATCTACGGAGTCGATTGAAGATGATTTGCAAATGGTCGCCAAAAAGATCCGAAGCAGGTAGGGACGCAGGACGTTATGCGCGACCAGGTGGCTACCGCTTGCTCAAGGCCAGACCAAGCTACGGCAAGTGCCAAAATCGCATCGGAGATCGAGTGAGCCTCCCCACCTCTAGCCGCCATCAGCCGTAAAGCCGGCCGCTTCGATAGCCGCAATTGCACAGGCTTCGTCATTGTCTGACGAGTCACCGGTGATGCCCACAGCACCCAACAGCACACCATCGCGCTTGATCAACACCCCTCCCGGGACCGGGACAAGCGATCCTGATGCGAGACTGTTCATTGCCTGAATGAAGAACGGCTGCGATTGGGCGCGTTCAAAGAGCGCCCGCGAGCCCAGGCCCATAGCAACGGCACCGCGAGCCTTTCCCTGCGCTATTTCCGGGCGCAAATTGCTGCCGCCATCTTCGCGCAGCAGGGCAATAAGAAAGCCGCCGCTGTCAAGAACTGCAACGGTAAGAGGCTTCATGTTGTTCTTCTTGCGCCAGTCGAGCGCAAACGAAACTATCGACTGGGCGGCCTGCATATTGAGTTCCAAGACTTGATCTCCCTCATCTGATGATTGGAATGGCACTTACCATGTTGCCGGAAACAGACAGACCCGCATCAGTAGCTGGTCAAGCCGCGATGACGGCTTCGGTATCGATCAGGTTTTCGATCTCCGCCGTGCCGAAACCCAACTCCATCAAGACCTCTTTGCTGTGCTGGCCCAGACATGGCGCGGCCCGGCTGATCTGTGCCGGGGTCTGACTGAACTTGACCGGGTGCCCCAGAGTTTTGACCCAGCCCGCCTTCGGATGATCAACCTCGACGATCATGTCACGGGCCAGAGCCTGTGGGTCCTCATGCATTTCGAGAATGTCCAGAACCGGCCCGGCAGGCAAGTTCGCCTCTTCCATCCTGGCAAGCCAGTTCGCGGTGGTGTCTTTTTTGAGGTAACCATCAAGTATCCCCACCAAGGCAGGCAAATTCTTCATCCGCTGCAGGTTTGAGGAAAACCGCGGATCGGCGTCAAGTTCAGGGGCGCCAATTACATCGAGGAATCTGAGCCAATTGCTTTGATTGGCAGCCCCCACATTGATCCATCCATCGCTTGTCTGGAAAGACTGGTAAGGCGCGTTCAAGGGATGAGCCGATCCGAGCGGCTTGGGATTATCACCCGTTGCAAAGGCAATCGCCGATTGCCAGTAGGTCTGTACGATTGCCGCCTCGAACAGCGAGGTGTCAACCTTCTGCCCCTGCCCGGTCTTGAGCATATTGGCATAGGCGGCGGACACTCCCATGGCCGCCAGAATGCCGGCATTGATATCGGATATGGGAGCGGCGACCTTCACCGGCGGACGCCCCGGCCCCTCGCCCGTGATCGACATCAGCCCGGCCATGCCTTGGGCAATCAGGTCAAACCCGCCGCGCTGCGCATAGGGCCCGGTCCGGCCGAAGCCGGAAATCTCGCAATAGATCAGACGCGGGTTGAGCCTAGAAAGTTCTTCATAGCCGAGCCCCAGCCGCTCCATCGTCCCCAGCCGGTAATTTTCAATGACAACGTCTGCATCCAGCAACAGCTTGTGCAGTACCTCGACCGCCGCCGGATCCTTTAGATTGAGGGCAATGCCGCGTTTGTTGCGGTTCATCATCATATAGGCTGCGGATTCACCTTCGATGTCAGGCGGCACGAACCTGCGGCTGTCGTCACCACTGGGCTTTTCCACCTTGATCACATCCGCGCCCATGTCGGCCAGCATCAGCCCGCACACAGGCCCCGCCATGATGTGAGCCAGTTCCACGACTTTCATCCCTTTGAGCGGGCCGGTTTTTGCGGTCATTTGCCCCTCCACTCCGGTTTTGTCTTGCCGAGAAAGGCCTCCATGCCCATGCGGAAATCTTCACTCATGTAGCACATGGTGATCAGGTCGGAATCATCCACTCTTGTCGCCATCCGGTTGCGGCGCATGGCTTCCTTGGTCGCGCGCAAGGTCAGCGGCGCCATGCCGCCAATATGATGCGCCTGCGCTTCCGCCCGTGCCAGAAGTGATGCTTCGTCTGCCAGTATCTCGCTGACCAGTCCGACAGAAAGAGCCTCGTCGGCCGTCATGAGCCTGGCGGTAAATACCATCTCCCGGACGCGCCCCGCGCCAACCAGTTCCGAAAGACGCTCAAGATTTGCTGCCGCCAGACAGTTGCCCAAAGTCCTGGCGATCGGAAACCCGAATTTCAGACTGGCCGAGCCAATCCGCAGGTCACATGCCGCGGCAATTGATGCGCCACCGCCGGTGCAGGCACCGTTGATGGCGGCAATCGTCGGCAGCGGACACCGCTCGACCGCATCAAGAACGCTGTTGATCCGCGCTTCATAATCCAGCGCATCCTGGGCCGTTTCAAACGCCCGGAACTGGGTCATGTCGGTTCCGGCGGCAAAAGCCTTGCCGCCCGCGCCGGAAAGCACAATCGCGGTTATCGACCCGTCTGTCGGCGCGTCCCGGCAGATCCTGGCGAGCGCCTCATACATGTCGAAAGTCAGCGCATTGCGGCTTTCCGGGCGATTAAACGTCACCCAAAGCGTCTTGCCGCGCAATTCCTCTGTGAGGACAGGCGTTGTCTCACTCATCGGTAGAAATACTCCACCAGGAACATCGGAACAGCCGGCACATAGGTGCACAGCATCAACACAGCCAGAAGCACCCCGACAAACCAGATATTGACCTTCGAGACCTCCCAGATATTGGCCCGAGCTACCGAACAGGCGGTGATCAGAACCGAAGCAACCGGCGGTGTTTGCTGACCGATGGCAAGGTTGAGGGTGACAATCAGCCCGAAATGGACGGGATCAATGCCTGCAGCGGTAATCAGCGGGATCACGATCGGGATAACCAGGATGATGGCGGCAGCCGAATGCAGGAAGAAACCAATGATCAGAAAGAAGAAATTCAGGATCAGCAGGATCGCCCATTGTTCGGTGGTGATTGACAGGATGCTCTCGGCCAGTTGCTGCGGAATCTGGGCACGGGTCAGAAAGCCACCCATCAGAACAGACGCGGCAACCAGCAGCATGACAACTGCTGTCTGAATGCCGCCGTCCAGCATGGCCCGGCGCAGGTGGCCCCAGTCGATGTTGCGGTACCATGCCGACACAACGATAGCAGCCAGAACGGCAAGGCCCGCAGCTTCGGTCGCCGTCACGAAACCGCCGAAGATCCCGCCGAGAATGATCATTGGCAGCGCAAAGGCAGGAAGCGCATCAACAAATGTTTCGCGCACCCGCGGCAGGTTGAATGCCTCTTCCGTCGGGAAGTTGTAGCGCTTGGCAAAGAAATAGGCGACGCCCATCAGGCCCGCGGCCCCGAGCAGGCCGGGCACGACGCCGGCGACGAACAATTGCTCAACCGAGGTATTGGCTGATGCCGCGTAAAGGATCATCGGAATCGATGGTGGAATGATGATGGCAAGTGACGCTGATGACGAGGTTACCGCCGCCGAGAACTCCTTGCTGTAGCCGCGCTTCTTCATTTGCGGGATCAGGATTGACCCCATGGCTGCCACGTCCGCCACGGCCGAACCGGAAATCTCGGCAAAGAACAGCGACACACCGATATTGACCATGGCAAGGCCACCACGGACGAACCCGATCAGGCTCGATACAAAATTGATCAGCCGGTCTGTGATCCCACCGGCATTCATGATGGCGCCAGCCAGAACGAACATCGGGATGGCGATCAGCGAGAACTTGGTCGACCCGTCATACATGTCCAGCGCAATGGTCACCAGACTGTCGACGCCTTCGGTCAAGAACAGACCGATGACGCCGCACATTGCCAGCGCGACCGCGATCGGCACATTGATGCAGATCATCAGCATCAACCCGACAAAAATGGCGAACATCAGCATCAGACACGATCCTTGTTTTTTTCAAGCTCAGCTTCGACTTCTTCCTCGATCTCGGCATGTTCGAGCGAAATCCCCGCAGCCGTGGTCTTCCAGTAGCCCGGCAAACTGAGCAGTTGCGCCAATATGAACAGCAGTGCGCCGATCGGGATAACCGATTGGGTAAATTGAACCGGAACCCACCTGATCGAGATCAGAGTGTCTCCCGCAAGCACTTCGAGCACCTGAAAGCCGGCGCGCGCCATCAGAACAAAGAAGACGAGGACAACCGCTTCGCCCAGCAACAAGGCCGCCAGCCGCAATTGCAGCGGCAAGGCCAGCAGCACCGTGTCGAAGCCGATATGCCGACGGTGCAGCGCCGCAAGTGCCGATCCGTAATAGGTGATCCAGGCCAGTATGATTGCGGCCACTTCGTCATACCAGGAAAAGCTTTGCCCCAGCAGACGTGCAATGACGGCAAGCGTCACAATCACGGTCAGCGCGACCATAAGGGTGATGGTGACCCACTCTAGCATTTTGCCCAGAACCAGGATGATCCTGGACAAAAAGGAGGACGAGGTTTGCTCCATTGCGGACCTGTCTGTTCTTGTATGAGAATTTTGAGTGGTCAAACAGGCCGCTGCATAGTGGCCTGCCTGGAAATGATCGGGCAACAGGCAGTGCCTGTTGCCCGGTGGCAGATCAGTTGCTCTTGGCCAGTCCGAGAACCTGGTCGATCATTTCCTGACCGCCATCAACTTCCTTGGCAAATGCCTCGTAGACCGGCTTGGAAGCCTCTATGAAGGCGGCCTTGTCAGCCTCGTTAACCTCGACGCCTGCAGCCTTGATGACCTCCAGCAACTCGGTCTCGAGCTGCGCCGCCTTTTCATAGGTGAAATCCTGCGTCTTGTTTCCGCAGTCAGTCAACATCGCCTGCACATCCTCAGGCAGTGCCGCGAACCCTTTCTGTGACGTTAGGACATAGCCAGGCGTGTAGACATGTCCGGTGATCGACAGATACTTCTGCACTTCCTGGAATTTTGCAGAGGCAATCTGCGCATAGGGGTTTTCCTGACCATCCATGACGCCGGTCTGCAAGGCGGTGAAAACGTCCGAGAAAGCCATCGGGGTCGGATTGGCTCCGTAGAGTTTGAACATCGACACCCGCCAGACACCGTTCGGCGTGCGCAGCTTGATTCCGTCAAGATCGGCGGGAACGTTGATTGGACGGGTGTTGTTGGTGATGTGGCGGAAGCCGTTCTCTGCAAGGCCGACAATGTGATAGCCCTTCGCCTGCGCCGCAGACTGGAACGTGTCCATCATGGCGCCCTGAACCCGGCGCATATGGTCGCGATCGGAAATAATGTAAGGCATTTCAAAAATGCCGAACACGTCATCAACCGAAGACATCACCGATGACGGCAATGCGAAATCGACCTGGTTGAGCTTGAGCTTCTGCAAAAGCTCCTTGTCCTTGCCGAGCTGTGATGAGCCGAAGGTCTGGACTTCAATCTTGCCGTCGCTTGCAGAGTTCACGCATGCGGCAAAATGATCTGCAGTCGCTTCAAACAACGATCCAGGGGCACCCACATGCCCGAATTTCATCGTCATATCAGCAGCAAAAGCGCTGCTGGCGATTCCGATTGCTGCAGTTGTTGCGAGCATTCTTGCGATAAATTTCATAGTTCTTCCTCCCAGTAGACTATTCAGATTTCGTCAGTTTACTCCGCCGCAATGCTTGGCTGCCCTCCTCTCTGGAGCGACTCCATTGCAGCACTTATCCCCCCGGCAGTGTGAGGAACGTCAGCCTTTGCCAGACCCATTTCCACACCGGACAGAGTGGCCATCAACATCAGGTCATTGAAATCGCCAAGATGGCCGATCCGAAACACCCGGTCGGCCACTTTGGACAGGCCGTTGCCCAGAGACATGTTGTAATTCTGAAGGGTTTTCGCGCGGAACTGATCGGCACTGTGCCCTTCGGGCATGAGAACCGCAGTCAGCACGCCGCTTTCCTGGCCCTGCTTCGAACACAGCACTTCCAGCCCCCAGGCCCGCACGGCTGCGCGGGCTGCCCTTCCATGGCGCTGATGCCGCGAAAACACGTTGTCGAGTCCCTCCTCATGCAACATGTCGATTGCTTCATTCAGCCCGTAGAGCAGGTTGGTGGAGGGCGTGTAGGGAAAATACCCGGTCTTGTTGGGACCAACCATGTCCGCCCAATCCCAGTAGGAACGCTGCAGGCTGGCCGTCTTGCTGGCCGCCATCGCCTTCTGGCTCACCGCATTAAACGACAGTCCCGGCGGCAGCATCAGCCCCTTCTGGGAACCCGACACGGTTACGTCGACACCCCATTCGTCGTGATTGTATTCGAGCGACGCAAGGCCGGAGATGGTATCGACCAGAAACAGAGCCGGGTGACCGGCATTGTCGATTGCCTTCCGTATCGCCGCAATCGGCGACACCGATCCGGTCGACGTCTCATTGTGCACCACACAGACGGCTTTGATTTCATGCGCCTTGTCTTCAGCCAGATAGGCCTCGATCAGGTCAGGATCCGCGCCACCGCGCCAGTCGCCCTCGATGAACTCAGGTCTGAGCTTCAGTTTTTCCGCGATCTGTTTCCACAGGGTGGCGAAATGCCCGGTCTCGAACATCAGCACCCGGTCACCCGGTGAAAGCGTGTTGACCAGCGCCGCTTCCCAGGCGCCCGTACCCGACGACGGATAGATGATGACATTCTGGTCGGTCTTGAAGATCGTCTTCAGACCATCCAGCGCCCGCATCCCGACCTTGGCAAAATCCGGGCCGCGGTGGTCGATGGTCTGCGCCGATATCGCCCGCAGAACGCGTTCAGGCACCGAACTCGGTCCGGGTATCTGCAAGAAATGATGTCCTGTCTGTCTCATGTTCCCCCCGGGAGTTATCCGCGCCTCACCCGGTCAGGCTGGCCTGATCGGGGTCATGCATAATCTTTGTCGTTGTGCAGATTACATTTTGAATTCATAATTATGTCAATCAAAATCTCGTCTCATTGTTTTCTGGCCAGGTGAATCACGTGTCGAACATCGCTCAAATCCTTTCCAAACGCGTGCAAGGTGACATCTTGTTCGATCGGTTTTCCCGCGGCCGCTATGCGACGGATGCCTCGTTCTACCAGATGATGCCGCTGGGAATTTTGTGCCCCAAATCCGAAGACGACATCAGCGCCGCGATCGACATCGCGCGCGAGGAAGGTGTTCCCATCCTCGCCAGGGGCGGCGGCACCTCGCAATGCGGTCAAACCGTCAACGAAGCGCTGGTTCTGGATAACACGCAATATTTCAATGACATCCTGGAACTCGACGTTGAGAACAGGCGATGTGTGGTCCGTCCCGGCATCGTCCTGGACGAACTGAACCGGGCGCTCAAACCTCATGGGCTCTGGTTTCCGGTCGATGTCTCCACCGCATCCCGCGCAACAATCGGAGGCATGACCGCGAACAATTCCTGCGGCGGCAAGTCACTTCGTTACGGCATGATGCGCGACAATGTTCTCTCGATTGACGCAGTGATGGCCGATGGCAGCCAACACAATTTCGGTCCAGGCAACTCTGACCAGTCCCGGCTTTACCAGGCGCTGTCCACCGACCTGCTGGCCCTGGGCGCACGGGAGGCCGCCGAGATCGACGCCCGTTTTCCCAACGTGATGCGCCGGGTTGGCGGCTACAATATCGATGCCCTGGTCCCCCAGGCGGCCCCCAACAATCTCGCCCATCTCCTGGTCGGATCAGAAGGCACCCTTGCCTACTCGACCGCGATCGAACTCAAGCTGTCGCCGCTGATTTCCGGCAAGGCCATCGGCGTCTGCCACTTCCCGACATTTTATCAGGCCATGGACGCAGCACAGCATCTGGTCACCCTGATGCCGCAGGGTGTGGAGCTGGTCGATTCGACCATGATTGCGCTGGCGCGCGACATTCCAATGTTCCGGAAAACCATCGAGAACTTTGTAACCGGCGACCCCGAAGCCCTCCTGCTGGTGGAATTCATCGAGGAGGATCAGGCCAACAACGCGGTCAAGCTGCGTCAACTTGAAGAGATGATGGGTGATCTCGGCTTCTCGTGGTCGGGAACGGGCGACCGCTGGGGCGGAGTGACATCCGTGACCGATCCGGTTCTGCAAAACCAGATCGCCGAGCTGCGCAAGTCCGGGCTCAACATCATGATGTCGATGAAAACCGACGGAAAGCCGGTTTCCTTTGTCGAGGATTGTGCCGTCGAGCTGCCGGATCTGGCTGAATACACATCAGGCCTGACAGAGATTTTCGAGAAAAATGGCACCAAGGGCACCTGGTATGCCCACGCCTCGGTCGGTTGTCTGCATGTCCGCCCGGTTCTCAATCTGAGGCTCGACAAGGACGTCAAGACCATGCGCGCCGTTGCCGAGGAGTGTTTTGACCTGGTTGCACGTTACAAGGGCTCCCATTCAGGCGAACACGGCGACGGTCTGGTGCGATCGGAATTCCACGAGAAGATGTTCGGCTCGCGGATGGTCGCCAATTTCGCCGAGGTCAAGAAGCGCTTTGATCCCGCGGGCCTGTTCAACCCGGGAAAGATTGTCTCTCCGCCGAAGATGGATGACCGGCGGCTTTTCCGCTACGGACCGGATTATGCGGTTCCCGAGATGCATACAGAACTCGACTGGTCCGAATGGACAGGCAGTGGCGGCGGCTTTCAGGGCGCCGTGGAGATGTGCAACAACAACGGCGCCTGCCGCAAGCTGAAAGGCGGTGTGATGTGCCCGTCATTCCGCGTCACCCGCAAGGAAAAGGATCTCACCCGAGGCCGGGCCAACACCCTGCGGCTGGCAATCTCGGGTCAGCTCGGGGCCGATGCCTTCGCCTCCGACGAAATGGCAGACACCATGAAGCTCTGCGTGTCTTGCAAGGGATGCAAGAGCGAATGCCCCACAGGTGTGGACATGGCCCGCATGAAGATCGAGGTGCTGTCGGCGCGCGCCAGGAAGAACGGGCTCAGCCTTCATGACCGGCTGGTGGGATTCCTGCCGCGCTATGCGGTCTGGGCTTCGAAATTCCCCTTCCTGATGAATTTGCGTGACCAGATTCCCGGCCTTGCAGGTTTATCGGAAAAGCTCACCGGCTTCACGGCAAAACGTGCGCTGCCGCAATGGAGTGCCGCCCCGTTCAAGGACAGCGAGGTGAACCCCGCAGCGGCACCGCAGGCCGTGCTGTTTGCCGACAGTTTCAACCGCTATTTCGAACCCGAGAACCTGCGCTCAGCAATCCGCGTGCTGCAGGCCGGCGGCATATCCCTTGACGTAGTCAGGGCCGCAGATGGTGGCAGACCATTGTGCTGTGGCCGCACCTTCCTGTCCGTCGGCCTCGTTGACAAGGCCAGGGAGGAAGCACAACGACTGGTCGATGCGCTGCTACCCTATGCCGAGAAGGGCATACCCATCATCGGTCTTGAGCCAAGCTGTCTGCTGACCTTGCGTGACGAGATCCCTGCACTCTTGCCCGGCAAGGACACCGCGCTGATTGCAAAGCACGCCTTCATGTTCGAGGAGTTTGTCGCCAACCAGTCCGAGAATCCGTCTTTCCGTCTGGAATTGAAAGCACCTTCTGCGAAGATCCTCCTGCATGGTCATTGCCACCAGAAGGCAATGAATGTGATGTCGAGTGTCGAGAAGGTTCTGGCGATGCTGCCGGGTGCGGCAGTTGAAAAGGTGGAAACAAGTTGCTGCGGCATGGCCGGCGCTTTCGGCTACGGCACAGACACCCACGAGATATCACTGCAGATGGGCGAGCTGAACTTGCTGCCGGCGGTGCGCGCGGCAGATTCCGATGCAATCATTGTCGCCGACGGAACGTCTTGCAGACATCAGATCCAGGACAATACGGATCACAAGCCGTTGCATGTCGCCCGCCTTCTCGATATGGCACTAAGACAGGATGTCTGAATGAAATGACTGCCGCCAGCGATACCAATGTGATTGAACGACGTTCACTTCATCTCGAATTGGTGGAGCGCATTCGTCCGCTCATCGTCGAAAGCCAATTGAAAGCCGGCGACAAGGTGCCTGAAAAGGAGCTTTGCGAACGCTTCCGCGTCTCCCGCACGCCAATGCGCGAGGCTCTGAAAGTGCTGGCCGCCGAACGTCTCGTGCGGCTGGAGCCCAATCGTGGCGCATGGGTCACCAAGGTAACGGTTGAAGAAGTGGAAGAAGTGTTTCCGGTACTGGGGGCTCTCGAAGCGCTGTCCGGAGAGCTCGCCTGTTCCAACATCTCCGATACCGAGATCACCCAAATCCGCCAGCTTCACGACCAGATGATGCAGAATTACCGCGACAGGAATCTGGCCGAGTATTTCAGGATCAATCAGGAAATTCACCGGGCCATTCTCCTCGCCGCTAAAAATCAGAGCCTCACCAACACCTGCCAGGCGCTGTCGGCCCGCATGCAAAGAGCCCGCTATGCCGCCAATTTGTCCGAGGAGCGCTGGGCCAATGCGGTTGACGAGCACGAGCAGATCATCCGCTCACTCGAGGCCCGTGAGGGAAAGCAGCTGGGCGAGATTCTGAGACAGCACATGAAAAACAAGCAGGAATCGGTCCTGAAATGGCTGAGGCAAACAAACGCTGAGCAAGACAACTCCGCGATTTGACCACATAAAAACAGCGCGCCATCTATTTGGCACTGATCCTTGCGCCCTCATCGAGGCAACCTACCGGTACTGACCGTGTTGCCAGCTGCGAGAGGAGGTCCTTCTGTGGCGAAGCCCCAACCGTCTGGCATGGATATCTGTCTGAGAGACCTTGGTGATTCTCACCCGCCACTGGCAAAATGTCGATTTTGACTGCCGGCGCAGGAGGCCTGCCTCCCGAACCAGGCAAGATGACGTTTTCTGAAGCCTCTCCGACCGCGTTTGTTGCCGGAAATTGCGCAAGCTCCAGGCCAGGGGAATACAGTCCGAACTGGCAGGCCGCAGGACAAAAGTTGAAGCGATTCAAGGGCCTTTATGACACTGGACCATTACCACTCACACCGCCTTGTTTGTCTGTTGGTCCGCAAGCAGATCCAAATTAATGCATGAATATACAATAGTCTAATGGCATCAGACCGCCGGTCATGTTTGTTTGGAGACTGCTATTAGCGTAGCTATGGTGGCAAGGCTGGGAGGCCTTGCCAGTTCCACTCCAGGGAGGATTTTATGTCGAAATTCCAATTGAATCGCCGTACGCTGATCAAGTCGGGCGCTGCCGTTGGCGCCGGTCTTGCACTGCCAACCATCTTTACCAGTTCAGCTCGCGCGTATTTGAATGAGCCGAAGGGCGGCACTGTCACGCTCGGCTTCAACGTTCCGCAGACCGGCCCCTATGCTGACGAGGGCCTTGATGAGCTTCGTGCGCAGGAACTGGCTGTCCAGCACCTTAACGGTGAAGGCGACGGCGGCATGCTCAACACCTTCTCTTCGAAGGCTCTGAAGGGCAACGGCATCCTGGGCAAGAAGGTCCAATTCGTTACCGGCGACACTCAGACCAAGTCTGACGCGGCTCGCGCATCGGCCAAGTCGATGATCGAAAAAGACGGCGCCATCATGATCAACGGCGGTTCGTCCTCGGGCGTGGCTGTTGCGGTTCAGGGCCTCTGCCAGGAAGCCGGCGTTATCTTCATGGCTGGCCTTACCCACTCAAACGACACCACCGGCAAGGACAAGAAGGCCAACGGCTTCCGTCACTTCTTCAACGCCTACATGTCTGCAGCCGCCTTGGCTCCGGTTCTGTCGAAGGCCTATGGCACCGACCGCCGCGCCTACCACCTGACAGCCGACTACACCTGGGGCTGGACACAGCAGGAATCGATCGCTGCTGCAACTGAAGCCGTGGGCTGGGAAACCGTCAACAACGTGCTCACCCCGCTGGCTTCGACCGACTTCTCGTCCTACATCGCTCCGGTCCTCAATTCCGGCGCCGACGTCCTGGTCCTGAACCACTACGGCGGCAACATGGTCAACTCGCTGACCAACGCTGTGCAGTTCGGCCTGCGCGACAAGATGGTCAACGGCAAGCAGTTCGAAATCATCGTTCCGCTCTACTCCGAGCTGATGGCAGCTGGTGCTGGTGCCAACGTGCGCGGCGTGTATGGCTCGATGAACTGGAACTGGCAGCTGCAGGACGAAGGCTCCAAGGCCTTTGTGAAGTCCTTTGGCGAAAAATACGGCCGTCCGCCGTCAAACTCGGCGCACACCTGCTACGTCCAGACCATGCTTTATGCAGATGCCTGTGAGCGCGCTGGCACTTTTGATCCTTGCGGCGTTGTCGAAGCCCTCGAAGGCTTTGAATTCGACGGCATGGGCAATGGTCCGACACTGTATCGTGCCGACGACCACCAGTGCTTCAAGGACGTGCTGGTCATGAAGGGCACCGACAACCCGACCAACGAATACGACACGCTGGAAATCGTCGAAGTGACCCCGCGTGCCCAGGTCGAGTACGCTCCCGATCACCCGATGTTTGCCGGTGGCGATCTCGGCTCGTGCAACTCGGGCGCATAAGCTAAATCACAAGTTTGCCGCGCCGCCTCACGGCGGCGCGGCTTTCTACTTGAATTGGGACTAGAGCCGTTGCGCCCCTTGCGCGCGGTTTTATCGATGCGGGCTTTACTATGGACGCAATCATTCTCCAGATTCTGAACGGTCTCGACAAAGGCAGCGCCTATGCCCTGATCGCACTCGGACTGACACTCATTTTCGGCACTCTGGGCGTGGTCAACTTCGCCCACGGTGCCTTGTTCATGCTCGGCGCTTTCTGCGCCGTCACGCTTCAGAAAATCCTGTCGCTGTCTTTCACGGTGGAAGATCCAAGCCAGAAGGACTTTCTGGGCAACCCTTTGCAGGTCGACACGCCTTATATCGTCAGCTGGTTTGGCGATGCGACCGGCAACGCCATTCTCAACTGGTCCGTCCCGCTGGCCATATTGTTCGCCATACCGGTTATGCTGCTGGTCGGCTACGTCATGGAACGTGGCCTGATCAAGCATTTCTACAAGCGGCCACATGCCGACCAGATTCTTGTCACTTTCGGTCTTGCGATCGTCATTCAGGAAATCGTCAAGTATTTTTACGGCGCCAACCCGATCCCGACCCCGGCACCCGACATGTTCCGTGGATCGCTCGATTTCGGGGTGTTGATCGGATATGCCCAGAACTCGATTATCTACCCCTACTGGCGGCTGGTCTACTTCCTGTTCTCGGCCGTCATCATCGGTGCGGTTTTCGCCTTCCTGCGTTTCACCACCTTCGGAATGGTGGTCCGCGCCGGCATGGCTGACCGCGAGACCGTAGGCCTTCTCGGCATCAACATCGACAAGCGCTTCACCATCATGTTCGGCATCGCTGCCGCCGTGGCAGGCCTCGCCGGTGTCATGTACGCACCGATCAATTCGCCGAACTACCACATGGGCATGGACTTCCTTGTGCTGTCCTTCGTTGTGGTCGTGGTTGGCGGCATGGGCTCCCTGCCCGGTGCTGTCCTGGCCGGTTTCCTGCTTGGCATTCTCGAGAGCTTCGCCTCGATGAACGAAGTCAAGTCGCTGATCCCCGGGATCGACCAAATCATCATTTATCTCGTTGCAATCATCATCCTTTTGACCCGCCCACGCGGTCTTATGGGTCGCAAAGGCGTGATGGAGGAATAATCCATGCTGGGTCTGAGTAAGAAAGACACTACCTTTCTCCTAATCGTCATATTCCTGACTATGGCGACACCAATTCTGCTGCAGCCATTCCCCGAGGCTTCGGCGCTGGCGCAGTTCAATGCCGGATATCCGGATCTGATGCAGCGGTTTGCCATCTTCGGCATCTTTGCAATCGGCTTCAACATCCTCTTCGGCCTGACCGGCTACCTCTCGTTCGGCCACGCCGCCTTCCTCGGTGTCGGGTCCTACTCGGTGGTCTGGATGTACAAGCTCCTGAGCTACAATGTGCTCCCGGGACTTCTTCTTGCGGTCATCGTATCGGCGCTCTTCGCGTTGTTGATCGGCTACATCTCGCTGCGCAGATCAGGTATCTATTTCTCGATCCTGACGCTGGCCTTTGCCCAGATGTCGTTCAACCTTGCCTATTCGGTGCTCACCCCCCTGACCAACGGGGAAACCGGTCTGCAGGTCTACACCGACGACCCGCAGGTGCTGATGAGCGCCGGAAGCCCGACCTCACCGCATCTCTTTGGCCTCGTCATGAACGAATCCACCAAAATTGATGTTGGCGGCTGGCAGTTCACCTTCTCCAATGGCTATTATTTCTGCGCCATCATCGCGATCCTCGTCTTCTACCTGTCCATGCGGATCTTCCGGTCACCCTTCGGCATCATGCTGCGCGCGATCAAGACCAACCAGACCCGCATGAACTACACCGGCCTCAACCCGCGCCCCTACACGCTCGCAGCCTTCGTCATTTCGGGCATGTATGCCGGTCTTGCCGGCGGATTGCTTGCCGCGATGGACCCGCTTGCCGGTGCCGAGCGCATGCAGTGGACAGCGTCTGGTGAAGTGGTGCTGATGACCATCCTCGGCGGTGCCGGCACACTGATGGGTCCGGTTCTTGGAGCAGGTTTCATCAAGTACTTCGAAAACATCTTTTCCAAGATCAACGACAATATTTTGCATACATGGTTCTCTGCCCTGCCCGACGGGATGGAGGACGCGGTTGTGTTCCTTTTCCATCCCTTCATCGGCAAGGGCTGGAACCTGACCCTGGGTCTGCTGTTCATGCTGGTCGTTATCTTCCTGCCTGGCGGCCTGATGGAAGGCGGAACCCGGATCTGGAACGCCATCACCGGCAAGAACCGGAAAAAGAAGCATGACCACGCCCCGAAGCCATCGGCCCACGTAAACTGATCTGCGGAGATATCGGATATGGGAATTCTTGAAGTCTCTAACGTCAACAAGCGGTTCGGCGGCCTGCAGGCACTTGGCGATGTCAATCTCGACATTGCCGAAGGTACTGTCCACGCCATCATCGGACCGAACGGTGCCGGCAAGTCGACCTTGCTCAACGTTCTGATCGGCAAGCTGGTGCCCGACACGGGAACGGTATTGTTCAACGGCACATCTGTGCTTGGCCGCAAACCTTACGAGATCAACCAGCTGGGCATTTCACGCGTTTTCCAGACGCCGGAGATATTCGGTGATCTCACCGTTTTCGAGAACATGCTGATCCCCTGCTTCGCCAAACGGGACGGATCTTTCCGCCTGCATGCGCTGGAATCGATTGCGGCTGAAAAGTCCCTGATCGAGAAAGCCGAGCACATGCTGGCCGAGGTCAACATGGCCGACAAACGGCATATGATCGCAAGCTCACTGTCCCGCGGCGACAAGCGCCGCCTCGAAATGGCGATGTGTCTGGTGCAGGAGCCGAAACTGCTCTTGCTCGACGAACCGACTGCCGGGATGGCGCGGGCCGACACCAACAACACCATCGACCTGCTCAACGAGATCCATGAAAAGCGCGACATCACCATGGTGATCATCGAGCATGACATGCATGTCGTCTTCTCGCTGGCCAAGCGCATTACCGTGCTGGCGCAGGGCACACCGCTGGTCGAGGATACCCCTGAAAACATCAAGGGCCATCCGAAAGTCAAAGAAGCCTACCTGGGAGAGGCCGCAGCATGAGCCAGATCCAACCTGTAACCGGCGCTCAGCCAACTGATCGTCCTGATTTCTCCAAGAACGCCAATCATGCCGCGACGGCTCCTGCCTATTTTTCGGTCCACGACGTCCACGCCTATTACGGCGAGAGCTACATCGTTCAGGGCGTCAGCTTCAATGTTCATGAAGGCGAGATCCTGGCGCTGCTCGGCCGCAATGGCGCAGGCAAGACCTCCACGCTCCGCGCCATTGCGCAGATCGGATCGCCGGCCATGACCAGTGGCGAAGTCTGGCTCGACCATCAGGCACTCCACCTCATGAGCTCACACGAGGCCTCCCGCGCCGGCCTGTCTCTGGTTCCCGAAGACCGGCGGATCATTTCCGGACTTACGGTCGAGGAGAACATTCAGCTGGCCCAGATCGCACCACCGATCGGCTGGTCGCTGGAGCGGATTTACGAGCTGTTTCCCCGTCTGGGCGAACGCCGCAAACAGGAAGGCATCACCCTTTCCGGTGGCGAACAGCAGATGCTGGCGATCGGACGGGCCCTGGCCCGCGACATCAAGGTCCTGCTTCTCGACGAACCCTACGAAGGCCTCGCGCCCGTGATCGTCGACGAGATCGAGAAAACCCTCAACATCATCAAGCAGCAGGGCATTACGACAATTCTGGTCGAACAGAACGCCGTCCGTGCCCTCAAGCTTGCTGACCGCGCGGTCATTCTTGAATCGGGTGAAGTGGTTTATGACGGCCTGGCCAAGGAAGTGCTTGAAAACGAGCAGCTCCGCCACGACTATCTGGCAATCTGATTGATCCCGCGCGGGGCAACCCTCGGCTTGACCAATCATATCTGCATTGGAAAGACACAAAATCGCGCCCGTTCCGGCGCGATTTTTTATTGCCAAAGCCTGCGTTTGAGACCGGTCTTACAGGTTGATCATTCCAATGCTGGTTCCGCCGCAGACATACAGCGTCTGCCCTGTCACGAAGCTGCTGGCGGGATCGCAGAAGAACAGAAACGCATTGCTCACATCATCCACTGATCCCAGCCGTCCGACAGGTATCTTGTTGGCCAGCTCGGATTCGCGCTCGCTGCCCTTGGGGATGATGCCCCAGAAATTGTCTGTCTGCACAGGACCGGGCGCCACCACATTGACGGTAATTCCATGTGGCGCCAGTTCAAGCGCCCAGGTCCGGGCCATGCCGATCATGCCGGCCTTTGTGGCAGAATAGGCGGTTCGCGTCGGAACACCCAGCGCGGCGCGGGAGCCGTTGAACATCACCCGCCCGAACTTGCGCGCCTTCATCGCCGGCAGGAAGGCCTGCAACAAGGTCAGCGCCGACCCTAGGTGCAATTGCGCCAGGCCGGTAATGTCTTCAGGCTTCGCCTCCTCAACCAGGTTCGGCCAGATCAGCCCGGCATTGTGAATGAAATGCGTAACCTCATGCTCGGCCGCGATCTGCTGTGCCGCCTGCCTAACCGCTTCCGCATCCAGCAAATCGCACGAGATGCTGATCAGCCGCTCATGCCCCTGCTCCGGTGCGTTGCGTGACAGATTGATCACGGTATAGCCACGCTCGATCAGCTTGCCCGCGAGATCTGCGCCAATGCCCTTTGAAGCGCCGGTTATGACTGCCGTATAGCCGCTCATTTATGAACTCCCGAACCGGTCTTCTGCGGCACAAGCGCCAGCACCCTCAGCGGGCTTCCGGTGCCGCCCTTGATCTTCAGTGGCGGTGCGATCAGCATTGCCCCCGTTGGCGGCAGACGATCGAGATTGCTCAGGCACTGAAGCCCGTATTTTCCCGCGCCGTGCAGCAGATAATGTGCCGGATAAGGCGGCGTGTAATGCGCGCCCTGCCCTGCATCCGTGCCGACAGTCTCTGTGCCGAAACCGCGGATGTCACGCTCGAGCAACATCTCGATTGCAGCCGGGGTCGGCCCGGGCGAATGCGGCCCGTCATCGGCCATATTGAGATACTCGGCGCCGCGCCGCTTCGACCAGTCAGTCCGCATCAACACCCAGGCGCCGGACGGTATACGACCGTGCTCGGCTTCCCAGGCAGCAATGATCTCAGGTGTCAGTTCGAAATCATCATTCGATGCCGCGCCTTCCGAGCAATCGATCACCACCACCGGTCCGACGAACATTGCCGGGTCGATTTCATCCACCGCGCCATTGGCCACATCCCGGCCTGACACCCAGTGAATCGGCGCATCGAAATGCGTGCCGGTGTGCTCGTTCATCGAAATATTGTGCCATTTCCAGGCCGGGCCACGGCCATCATAGGCAGACACTTCCTCCATCCGGAACCGGGCGCACTGACCGAATTCCGGCGGCAGCACGATCACCGGAAAGTCGGGATCAAGTGTGTGGGTCAGGTCCACAACCGCGACCGATCCGTCACTCAGCCCAGCCGCAAGGTCTGAAATCGCGTCACTCATGCGCCGCCTCCTGTCAGTTCGCGTTCCAGAACCTTCGGATCCCTGCGCCAGCGCTCTTGCAGATCCTTGGCGACATCGCCTGACAACACATCTTCCAGACCTTCGCGCAATGCGCTTATCACCGACTTGGCCAGCGCTTTCGGCGGCACTTTCGGAGGCGGCAGCGGCTGGTGCCATTCATCGTCGGTCGGACCGGTGAAGACATTGATGACCCGGAGACCGGAGCTGCGGAATTCCGCCCTGAGCGTCTGGCTGATCGACAGCGCAGCCGACTGGCTGGCGGAGAACGCCCCATATTGCGGGTCAGCCGACAAGGCGTGAACCGACAGAATGTTGACGAAGGCAACGGCGGAATTGATGCCATCCGCAGTCCGTGACGCCATGCCCGGACCGAAGGCCTGCGCCAGCCGCATCAGCCCCAGCGCATTGATCTCGAATTCTTCACGGGCAAACACCGTATCCGCGCCGAGCACACCGCCCGGGCGCACATGCCGCGCCGTGTTGATCAGAATGTCGGTCTTGCCGCCGATTTCAGCCGCAAGACGCTGCACCGAGGATGCGTCGGACACATCAAGCTGCATCACCGAAACCTTGTCGAGCGCGGCAATCGCCGCGTGCCCGGAACCGCGCCGCCAGCTTTCGGATTCACCGACAAAGATATGCGCCGCACCCGCAGCCAGAAGTCCATCGATAAGCGGCCGGGTCATCGGAGAGCGGATGTCTGTGATCAGCACCCTTCGATGTTTCGGGTCCGCCGTCAGGCTGCGCAATTGCGGGTCGTCCGCCATGTCGGGTGTCCTTTCCATTGGCAGGGCGATCATCACCCCCTGCCCGGCCTTGTCGAGCTTGAGGTCCATGTGCACGCCATCCCCATGCCGCACATCACCATGCAGATGGCACAACACTGTCGGACCGGCGGCCAACTGAACAAGCCCGGTCCGCCAGGGCAAGCGCTCGCGGTAATAGGGATCGGGGGACGCGTGAATGCGGGTTTCGGCGATCACCATGCCCTCACGGCCGGTCTCGCGCCAGGCGAGTGTGACAGACAGGCAGGAAGAACACGCGTCGCGCGGTGGGTACTGGACGGTGCCGCATTCCTCGCAATGCTGCAATGAAAACGCACCCCGCCCGGCAGCGGCCGTCAGTCCGAGTGCTGCGCGTGACCTCATGGCAGGTGGCAGGGTCGGCACCCGCTGGCGCAGTTGCGGGTTCTTCATTCCAGGCGCCGGCAATTTCTCGCTCATCAGCGCGCCCCCGTCAGGATTGCGGCAGAGGAACACAGGCCGCGGTCGTAATTGATCATGCCGAACCCCGACACCATCGCGGTGCGGGCATCGGCAACCTGGGTGCCGGCCGCAGTACCGGTCACCTGCCGGATTGCTTCAACGAGGCCGAGATAACCGCCGGCAGCCCCCGCCTGACCGGCGGACAGCTGACCGCCCGAGGTGTTGTGCGGAAAATCGCCGGTAATCGTCAAGTCGCGCTCGCGGACAAACTGCGCGCCTTCGCCCTTGGCGCAAAAGCCCAGATCCTCGAACTGCATCATCGAGATGACCGGGTAATCGTCATAGGTCTCAAGCACGTCGATGGCATCCGGCCCGCAATCCGCCATCTCGTAAAGCTCATCGATATCCATCGCCCAGCCACCGCGCAGCTGCACCGGGTCTTCCGGAAAGGCATTGTGGCGCTCGATCGTCGCGGAAATGCGGGCATAGGCCAGGCCACGGCTTATAGCCTCGTCTTCCCGCATCACAAGAAACCCTTCCGCCCCCGCACACGGCATGACGCAATCGAACAGCCCGAACGGCTCCGATATCGGCCGGGCCGACAGATATTGCTCCAGCGTCAGCGGTGATTTCATGATGGCATTGGCGTAGCTGAGCGCATTGCTGCGCTGGGCAACCGCAATTCGTCCGAAATCCTCCCGGGTCACGCCGTATTCGGCCATGTAGGCGTCGGCGATCAGCGCGAAACTGGCGTTCGGCCCGCCGGAGCCATAGGGATAGGACGCATCCATGGCAAAGCGCGAAAACGACGACAACAGCTGCCGGAAACTGTCGATCCGGTTGGCATCGCCGGCAATGCAGGCAACCACATCGACGTCACCCGTCTGCACCGCACGCGCCGCTCGCCGCAGCGCCACAACACCGCTGGCGCCCCCCATCGGGATGCTGTCGAGCCATCGCGGGCTCAGTCCCAGATGCTGGGTCAGTCCCACCGGCGTGTCGGGAAAAAGGGTGAAACTGGATACTGAAAACCCGTCCAGCTCGCGCGGTGAAAGACCAGCAACGTCAAGCGTCTGTTTCAGGGCGCGCGCAATCCACCAGTGGGCTGTTTCTTGAGAATACCGGACATAGGGAACCGAGACCGGTGCCGTCGCCACCACGCCATCATAGCTCTGCCGCTTCACGCCGCTGTCCGCTTCTTCATTGCGCGAGTGTCCACTGTCGCCGCATCCAGCACAAGCCGTTCCGCCAGCTCCTTGAGTTCGCGGCGCTGAATTTTCTGCGTCGAGGTCAGCGGCAAAGCGTCAACAAAGGCGATGTAACCGGGCGCCTTGTAATAGGCGAGCTGTCCAAGACACCAGCTGACGATCTCGCCTGCGAGCGCCGGCCCGGCTTCCCCCTCAACCTTGAGGCAGGCAAACACTTCGTCACCACGAACAGGATCCGCAACCGCCGCCACGGCAGCCGCCCTGATGGCAGGATGCCGCATAAGCGCCGATTCCACTTCGACCGCAGCAATGTTCTCGCCCGACCTCCGGATCACGTTCTTCTTGCGGTCGACAAAGAACATCGATCCGTCGTCTTCACGCCGGACAATATCGCCGGTGTGAAACCAGCCATCGGCCCAGGCTTCTTCGGTCGCTTCCCTGTTCTTGAAATAGCCAGAGAAAAACCCGCGTTGAGGCTCGCTGCCCTTTCGCCTCACCAGCAACTCGCCGGGACCGTTGCGGCTCTCCTTATCGTCCGAATCGATGATCCGCACATCGAGCTCATCACCCGGCTTGCCCAGACAGCTTTCGCCCACCCGGCGCGGCAGCTGATTGGCACAGATCACGGCGCCCGCGCCGGTTTCCGTCATCGCCCAGGCTTCGACCAGCGGGAACCCGAAACGGGCCTCGAAACTCGCATGAAGCTTCGGATCGACGCCAGCGCCAAATCCGAACCGGACCGAATGATCCCGATCCGCAGGGCTTTCCGTTGCGCCCATCAACATCGACGGCATGACACCTAGATAATGCAGACAGGTAGCGCCGCTCTCGCTCACGCTTCTCCACCAAGTCGATGGATGGAACCGGTCGAGCACGGTCAGGCATCCGCCAACCGCGATCATCGCCATGAACGAGTAGGCCATGGCGTTCATGTGAAAGATCGGCAGCGGCGTAATCATGCGCTCGCCATCCTCGTTGAGCGCACACAGCCCGCCAGCGTTCGCATACCAGCGGCCGGACTCAAGGAAATAGGTGTTGGTGAGAATGCAGCCCTTCGGATTGCCGGTGGTGCCGGAGGTATAGAGCAGTGCGGCTTCCATCGCCTCACCGTCCAGCACGGCACCCGTCTCGCTCGCACGCAACGCCACTGGTCCTGCGGTTCCTGGCTGAGGCACCGGATCTCTCGGAGCAATCACCGGCACCGAAAGCCCCGCCTCCTGTGCGGCTGCATCCAGGCCCTTGCAGCGCCCGGCGATTCCGACAATCAGGGACGGTTCGGAATGACCTGCCATATAGGTGAGTTCCGAGTGTCTCAGATCCGGATTGACCGGCACCACCGAAGCGCCGATCCGGTTGAGCGCCAGCAACCACACGAAGAATTCCGGCCGGTTTTCCAGAAGAAGCATCACCCGGAATCCCGGCCCATAGCCTTTCTCCTGCAAAGCGGCAGCAAGCTGCGTGACCTTGTCGGAAACCTCCCGATAGCTCGTCTCGCCGGCGTCTATGCCGTAGATGTTTGACGTTTCAGCCATCACGTTGAACACCGGACGGTCGGGATAGAGACCGGCTGTCGCAGCAAAAGCCTGCCAGATGGATTGGGTGCCTGGCTCGATCATGGCAGCAACTGAATATTGCGGAAGGCCGCGTCACAATTGAGGATGTCGACCCGCTTGTTGGCGATCCGGAGTTGGCCGTCGACCAGCGCAAGCTCGTGCCGGGCCGTCAACGCCAGCAGGGTCTGTTCATCGAGCCGGGTCTCGACATAATGCATGAAAGTTGTGGTCACGAAGGTTCCTGCGGTCTCGTCCATATCATCAACAAATGGGCGCTGGATGACGTGATGACAGCGGCTCTTGGGCTTCTGCGAGAAGGTTCGCACACCGTTGAGCCGCTCCACCCGCAGCTTCAGCATGAACAGATCTTCGTACATCAGTGATGTGACGGTGATCGGGTCAGTCTGCTTGTAATCGAGCGGCATCCAGTAGTGGCCATCCTTGAGCCACAGCGCCAGCCATTCATCGTAACGCCCTTCATCGAGCATGCGCGCTTCGTCATAGATGAAATCGATCAACTGATCCTTGGAGACGCTCATTCCGCAGCCTCCTGCACATCATCCATGTCGCAGGTCATGAATTTGACCCAGGCATCAAACTGGTTTCGCATCTGCCGTTCCGTAGTGCCATTCTCGATTGATTCCTGCGTAAAATCCTCACCCTCTTCGTAAAGCCGCTGGATGTTCACCCACTCCAACCCATCCGACTGCAGCCCCTCCTGGGCGCGTTCATACATTTCCAGATCGTCGTGACCAACAATCGAGGTCGGCGCATTGATCATCCGGTTGTACATTGCGGTGCGCGCGGTCAGTTCATCCGGCCCGTCGACCAGACGGTAGATATAGCTTTCCACCAGCGTCTTGTCGGCTGCCAGCGGGATGAAAACGCGCAACTGCTGGATCGGTCCCTTGATCATGATGTTGGGGAAATAGACCGTGTTGTGGCGGTTTTCGCCCAGAATTTCCTTGGCTTTTTCCTCGCCATAGGCCTCGACCATCTTGTCCATATATCCGGGAATGGCCGAATAGTTGGAATGGATCGAGTGATGCACACCGGTGTGACCGTGGCCATTGGGCCAGGTGCGAATACCCATATTCTCGAAGAATTCGTAAGCCGACATGAAAGGCGCGATGATCTCCATCGCGGCGGGCAGCGGCGTACCCTCCGGCATGTCGAGCTCTTCCCACAATTTGACTGCGGTGCCGGCGGAGCTTTCATGCGCCACCATCGGATGACAGGTGTCGGTCTGGTTCTCGACCAGCATTTTCCAGTTGCAATGATGCATATAGCGCAATGGCGGCCCGGCAACCTCCAGCCGACCAGCGGGCGAGCGGTCGACCATATTGTCGATGGAGGACAGCGATCCTCCGAAATAATCCTCGAACGAGATCCCGGTTTCCGCCAGCCGGCAGAAAATGAATCCGCGATAGTTCCTAACCTCGCCAACCGCGCGCATGCCCTTGCCGTTCTCGGTGTCTGCAAGCCCGGTATTGGCGTAGCCCTTCTTCAGCGGGATCGCCAGAAGACAGCCGTCGGTCTTGAACGACCACGCATGATAGGGGCACCGGAAGAACTTGCCGGTGTTTCCAGTCCGGTCAATGACGATCTTGGTGCCCTTGTGCGGGCAGCGATTGTGCAGCACATGCACTTCACCATCGCTGTGCCGCACCTGGATCACCGGCTGATCGCCCACTTGGGTGGCAAAATAGTCACCCTTGTTCGGGGTCTGGCTTTCGTGCCCGACAAACACCCAAGCATTGGCGAACAGGTGCTTCATCTCGAGCCGGTAGACCTCCTGATCGATATAGACGTCCCGATGGACTTCGCTGCCACGATACAAAGCCTTGATCGCAGCCGGATTGTCTGCATAGCGTTCCATTGCCACCTCCCCTAGAGATCGAGCACAAGGCGGGCGGATTTCGCCCGGCTCACACAAATCTGCATCACCTTACCCTCGGCTTTCTCGCTGTCACTGAGAACAACGTCACGATGGTCAGGTATTCCGTCAATGATGTCTGTCTGGCAAATGCCGCAATCGCCACGCAGACAGTCGTGGATCAGGTCAAGACCGCCAGCCTCGAGCACCTCGACTATGGTCTGGCCCGGCGGCACGGTGAAGACCTCGCCTGTGGACTGCACTTCGACTTCGAAGGCAACATCTCCGGTTTGCTCTGCAGCGGAGGTAAACAGCTCGAAATGGATCCGCTCCTGACCAATTCCGGCAGCTTCCATGGCCGATTTCACCGCATCGATCATGCCTTTCGGCCCGCAGACATAAACGTGCTCGTCAGCGGACACAGATCCGGCGAGTGCCGCAATATTCAGCGCTGTTTCGGGTTCATCGTCAAAATGCAAAGTCAGATGATCGCCAAATTGTGCCGAAAGCTCCTCCCGGTAGGCCATCGCTGCTTGTGTGCGGCAGGCATAATGGAACCGGAAAGCGGTTCCCTGATGGGCCAGAGCGGTCGCCATGCTGATCATTGGCGTGATGCCGATGCCGCCGGCAATCAGCAAGGCGGGATGGCCGACGGCCAGTGGAAAATCATTCTGAGGTGCTGAAACCGCAACCATGTCACCCGGTTTGAGGCCGTGCATGTAGCTTGATCCACCGGTGCTTTCCGCTTCCAGCTGAACCGCAAAGCGGTAGCCGCCGGGATTGCCGTCGGACGCAACAGCCACAAAATCGATCAGCGAATAAGACCGCTGCCCTGATGGCAGATCAAACTTGACGTGCGCGCCGGGCGAATAGCCAGCGAGCAAAGCGTTTTCATTTCCGACAAACTCCAACTCGCGTACCGTATCGGTCAACATGCGCGTTGACGAGACTTTCAATCTAACCGGCTCAACCAATTTGCGGGTCTCCTTTGCAAGAAGCATGAATTTTCATATAATTCTTGTCAAGAGTTTTTGTTGAAGATACATTCCCGGAATGCGATGAAAGCTGCCTCTGAGCGCGCGGAATCCAGATGAACAATACAGTCGACAATCCCGAACAACCCTTTGTTCCCAATTACCTGCTTTATCTGCTGGCGGCTGCCAGCGAAGCGGCAAGTGACCGTTTCCACAGCTATGTGCGCAGCAAGGGCGTACGCGTTCCCGAGTGGCGGGTTCTGGCCTGCCTGACAGACACCGATGGCTCAATGGTCACCGAACTGGCGCGCTACGCCATGATCGAGCAGTCACGGCTTACCAAGATTATAATACAGATGGACAATCGCGGCCTGGTGACACGCCGCAGCGACCCCAAGGATGGCCGCCGGGTGCGAATTTTCCTGACTGCCGAGGGACGTGCGCTCGCAGAAGAACTGGTTGCCGATGCCAAAGTCAACGAACAGGAATTGCTCAGATCATTCCAGGGTGACCAGGGCGCAACGATCAAGGACACGCTGCGGGCGCTGATCCAGCACCTGGAATCGGGACAGCCCGGCGTGCAGGCGAAAACCGGCAACGACGCGGAATCCTGAAAAAGATGCATAGGCGACGTTGCATGTTTTTATATGATAATGCATGTTTCTGCATACGAGGGCAGGAAATGAACGCCTGATCCTCATCCACCGGGAGGAAAACGCATGAACAAGATTGGTACCTTACTGGCAAGCACGATGCTGGCCGTTGGCTTTTCCGCGACAGCAATGGCCGCGGACATCAACCTGACCATTTCAAGCTGGTTGCCACCATCGCACCCAATCAACACCGAGATGCTTGAAGGACTTGTCGACATGATGGAGGAGGCCACTGACGGCAAGGTCAGCGGCGAGATCAAGTTGGGACTTGCCCCTCCTCCGGCGCAGATGGACCTTATTCTTGACGGCGCTGCCGACATCACCATCATTTTCAACGGCTATCAGCCGGGCCGCTTTGTCGGCACAAAACTGATCGAACTCCCGGGCTATGAGGGCAATGCAGAAGCAGCCTCAGTTGCCTACTGGCAGGTTCACGAGAAATACCTGGCCCAGCTTGATGAGTTCAAGGGCACCAAGGTGATTGCGCTCAACACCCATGGACCGGGGCAGATCCACTCCAACAAGCCTGTCTCGACACTGGAAGATCTGCAGGGCCTCAAGACCCGTCTTGGCGGCGGCGTGTCAGCCGATGTCGGCGCTGAACTCGGTCTCATCGGTATTCAGGTGCCCGCACCCAAGGTCTACGAGACCCTCTCATCGGGTGCTGCCGATGCTGTGGCCATGAACATGGGCGAGCGCATCAGCTTCAAGCTCAATGAAGTTGCCAAGAATGTCTATGAAATGCCCGGCGGCTTCTACCGCGGCGCCTTTGCCGTGCTGATGAGCGAAGAAGCCTTCGACGCAATGCCCGACGATGTGAAGACCGCTCTTGAAGAAAAGGTCTTCGGAGAGCCCGCATCGAAAATGATGGGTGCTGCCTGGGACAAGAGCGACGCTCAGGCACGCGAAGCCACGATGGCTGCGGGCGACAACAACATCGTCACCGCCAGTGCCGAGGATCAGGCCAAGTTCGCCGAAATGGCCGCTCGTGTTCGCACCAAGGTGCTCGCCGAGATCTCCGGGCTTGGCATCGATGCTGACGCCGCCCATGAGATGGTCTCATCGGCAATGGCATCCTACGGCAAGTAACATCACTGCGGAGGCACGCTATCGTGCCTCCGCAACACCGTCAGCGAGGAGCCTTTCATGAAGTCCATCGCCAAAGTGTTGAACCGTTTGGCGGAGCTGCCCATGCTCCTTGCCGCGGCAACACTGTTTGTCCTTATGGTGCTGACATTTGCCGACGTGATCATGCGCTCCACCTTCTCAGCGCCGATCGAAGCCGCCACCGAGCTCACCCGCATTGCCATGGCAGTCATCGTGTTTTCCGCGCTGCCCGTCGTCTCGGCGCGTGCCGATCACATCGTTGTCGATCTCCTCGACCCGCTGTTTCACCGTGCCGGTATCGAACGGATTCTCGAGGGCCTGATCACGCTGATCTGCGGCGTTCTGCTCTATTGGCCAGCCATGCGCTCTTTCGATCTCGCCGCCCGCGCCAACAGCTATGGTGATTTGACCGAGTATCTCTCGATTCCGGTCTTCTACATCACCTGGTTCATCGCCTTCATGACCCTTGTCACAGCGATCTCCATGGCGCTGCGCGGACTTGTCATTCTCTTCAAGCCAGACCTGCTCCGAGGCACACATGATTGAATCCCTGATTGGTTTCGCCGCAGTGCTGCTGCTGGTACTGCTGCGCATGCCTATCGCGTTCGCCATGGCCATTGTCGGCATGGCCGGCATGACCTACGAAACCAATTTTCGCGCGGCGATTTCGCTGGTGTCCAGGCTGATCATCGACACCAGCCAGGATTACGGACTGTCCGTGGTGCCGCTGTTCATCCTCATGGGCCTTTTCGTCAACAAGGGCGGCATCAGCCGCGAACTCTATCAGGTCTCCAACGCCTTTCTCGGTCATTTCCGTGGCGGGTTGGCGATGGCAACGATTGCTGCCTGCGGCGGCTTTGCAGCCATCTGCGGGTCCTCTCTGGCAACTGCTGCCACCATGTCCAAGGTGGTGATGCCGGAAATGCGCAAGCTGGGCTATTCCGATGAACTCTCTTCGGCCTCGATTGCCGCAGGCGGCACGCTCGGCATCCTGATCCCGCCTTCGGTCATTTTGGTGATTTACGGTCTGCTCACCGAAACCTCGATCGGCAAACTGTTTATCGCCGGCATCATCCCCGGCATTCTCGGAATCTTGTTTTATCTTGTTGCGGTGCAGATCTCGGTCTACCGCAATCCTGCCGCGGGCCCGGCCGGCAGGCGCTTCAGTCTGGCTGAAAAACTCCAGGCCCTGCGCGGCGTCTGGTCAGTCCTGCTGCTGTTCTTTCTGGTCATTGGCGGTCTCTATGGAGCACTGGATTTCTGGCCGATCCACCTGACCTTTTCGCCCACCGAGGCGGCCGGCATGGGCGCGATGGGCGCGTTCCTGATTGCCCTGTTCCGAGGATCTCTGACGGTCCGGGAAACCATCACGGTGCTCAAGGAAACCGCAACCACCACAGCACAGCTTTTCAGCGTGCTGATCGGCGCATGGATCTTCTCGAATTTCGTCAACTATGCCGGTCTGCCCGAAGGCCTCAAGGAGATGATCGTCAGCGCCGACTTGTCGCCCTGGCTGGTAATGACCGTCATCATTCTGATCTACGTGGCATTGGGCTGTGTCTTTGAAAGCCTCTCGATGCTGCTGCTGACGGTACCGATCTTCTTCCCGATTGTGATCGGGCTCGGATTCGACCCGGTCTGGTTCGGCATCGTTGTCGTGGTCGTCACTGAAATCAGCCTGATCACCCCACCGGTCGGACTGAATGTCTTCATCCTCAAAAGCGTGGTCGGAGACATCTCGGTGGGCACCATCTTTCGCGGCGTCACACCATTCTGGATGATGGACATTGTCCGGTTGCTTATCCTCGTGCTGTTTCCCTGGCTGGTGCTGTTCCTGCCTTCGCAGATGTAGCAGGACGCCTGTCTGGCTCTCAGGTCATGAAAAAGGGCGCTCCGGCCAATTGGCTGGAGCGCCCTTTTGAAAAGACCGTCAACTGAAGATCAAACCCCTTACTCGGCAGCCTCGGTGCGTATACCCGCTGTCTCCGGTTTTTTGCCCAGGCCAACCCGGGCTTTCATCCGGTTCCACCAGGCTGTCACCTTGCTGTCCTTTGAACGGGTGACGATCATCAACAGCGACGGTGTCACGACAAGCGTCAGAATGGTCGAGAACGCCAGGCCGAAAACAATCGCGCTGGACAGCGAAATCCACCATTGCGTCGACGGCGCTCCAAAGGTTGTCTCATGGGCCATCAGCTCGAGGTTGATCCCGAAAGCAATCGGGAACACCCCGAGAATAGCCGTGATCGCAGTCAGCATGACGGGACGGACACGTTCACGGCAGGTTTCGAGGATTGCATCGAGCTTGTCGCTGCCCTCGCGCCGCAAATGGTCATAGGTATCGATCAGCACGATGTTGTTGTTCACCACCACGCCGGCAAGCGCGATAATGCCAATTCCGGTCATGACGATGCCGAAAGGCTGCCCGGTTATCAGCAGACCGAGGAAGACGCCGATTGTCGACATCACCACCGCCGAAAGCACCAGCGCAACAGACAGGAACTTGTTGAACTGTGCCAGCAACACGACAAAGATCAGGAACACTGCAGCACCCGCTGCCTTGGACAGGAACTCGCCGGCAGCCTTTTGCTCTTCGTCCTCACCTGCCAGTTTCCAGCGAATCCCCAGGTCTTCCAGGTTGGCATTTTCAAGTTCGGTGACAATTCCCTGGCGCAAGGCATCCGCCTGAATGCCTTCGCGAATGCCCGCTTCCACCGTGACCGTGCGCACACCATCCAGCCGGGTCAGCGTGCCGACACTGGGGGCGGCGACACGGGTCACGAAATTCGAGATCGGTACCGAACCCTGAGCCGTTTCTATGCGAAGGTCATCAAGCGTCGACAGGGTGCGCCGTTCCTCAGGCAGCCGGAGCCGGATATCAACAGCGTCATCGACGCCGGCGGGGCGGTAGTCGGTCAGCTTCAAGCCGGTTGTCACCAGTTGCACCACGGTACCCACCGATGACGGGCCAATTCCGTACCTGGCGGCCACAGACCGGTCGACCCGGATTTCCCAGTCGACACCCGGCGGCGGCAGACCATCGGATACATCAATCACGTTGGGAGTGGCCTCAAGCTGGGCTGCCACCCGCCGCGCAACCTCAGGCAAACCTGCCGGATCAATTGCAGACAATTGAATCTGGATGGCCTTGCCCGTTGGTGGGCCGCCCTCCGGCACCTGCACCTCGATATCAATGCCCGGAAATCCGGTCAGCTCACGGCGGAAGTCCTCGAGGATTTCGCCCGCGGGTTTGCGTTCCCGCCAGTCAACAAATTCGTACTGGATAACACCCACCACGTCTTCGGCAACCGAATTGCCACCACCGCTGACATTGCCGACACGGGTATACACACTGGTCAGACCCGGCCAACCGATGACCCGCTCTTCCACCATGCGGACCGCATTGTCTTTCTCTTCAAGCGAAAGATTGCCGCGGGCATGGACATAAAGCAGACCATAATCCGGCTCGACATCGGGGAAGAACTCGACCCCGTTGCCGTACTTGCCGTAGGCGACCGGCACCACCACAAGAGCGACCAGCGTCAGGAACACCACGATAAACGGGTGGCGCACCGCGCGGCCGACAAACTTCATATAGAGACCGTCACGCTTTGGCCCCTCCTCGACCATCGGCTTGGCAAACATCGCACCCAGTGTCGGTGTAAAGACAAGCGCATAAACCAGGGATGCCGACAAAGTCGCAATCAGCGTGATCGGCATAAATTTCATGAATTCGCCAACCACACCGGGCCAGAACAGCAACGGCGAAAATGCGGCCACACGGGTCAGTGTTGCCGCCACCACAGGACCCGCCATTCGCTTGGCGGCCAGCGAGAAAGCCTCTTTCCGCTCCATGCCTTCGCTCATGCGGCGCTCAGCGAATTCCGTAACGATGATGGCATCATCCACCAGCATGCCGACAGCCAGGATCAGACTGAACAGCACGACGATATTCACCGTCAACCCTGCCAGCGACAGCCCCAGGATTCCCATCAGGAATGATGCCGGAATGGCAAACCCGATCAGCAGCGATGCCCGTCCTGACAAGGCGTAGAGAATGACGATGAACACCAGGATGACCGCTGTCAGAACCGAGTTCTGCAGGTCGCCCAGCAGCTGCCGTATGGAGGTCGACTTGTCCTGGCTGAAGCTGATCACCGCACCCTCGGGCAAAAGCGCCTTGTATTGGGTTGCGGCTTCCTTGACCGCGTCAACGGTCTCGATCAGATTTGCGCCCACCCGCTTGGACACCTCGATTGCGATCGCAGGTTTTCCGTTGAGCCGGGTGATCGTTGACGCATCCTTGAACGAGGCGCGAATGGACGCCAGGTCGCGAGCGCGCACCACTGCATTTGAGCCCGCAATGATCGGCAGGTTGGCGACGTCCTCGATTGTCTCGATCAGAAGCGGAACCTTGATCGAGTAGCGTCCTTCATCCCCTTCAATGGCACCGGCGGCAACCACCGAATTGGAGGCGTTGACGGCAGCGATCAACTGGTCAAGCTGCATGCCGTAGGAAGACAGCTTCACCGGATCGATAATCACTTCAACAAGATCATCCCGCGCCCCTTGCAGCTTTGCGTCCAGGACACCGCTGACCTCTTCGATGCGGTCCTGGAGTTCGCGCGCCGCGGCGGTCAGGGCGCGTTCGGGGACATCACCGGCAAGCGTGACGACAAGCACCGGAAATTCGGAGATATTGACCTCGTTGACAGTCGGCTCGTCAGCGCCTTGCGGCAGGTCCGGCTTGGCGTCGGAGACCTTGGTACGCACATCATCGAGAGCTTTGGCCAGATCAGCCCCGGCGTTGAACTCGATCAACACATTGCCGCCACCCTGATAGGCGGTCGACGTCATCTTTTTGATACCGGTGATGTTCTTGAGCTTCGTCTCCATCGGACGCAGCAGCAGCCGCTCGGAATCCTCGGGCGAGATCCCCTGATAGGCCATGCTCACATAGATCACTGGGATCTGGATGTCGGGTTCGGCTTCTTTCGGAATGGAGATGTAAGCCATCGTGCCGGCGACGACGAGAAACAACAGCACGGCAATTGTCAGCCGCGCATTGCGGATGGCGACGTCGACAAAATTCATCGTGTTTGCTCCGCCAACTTGGCGGTTGACCCGGTGACAAGGCTGGAATCGGCAGGTACGGCGTTGACCGTCTCGCCATCAGTGACCAGATCCTGCCCGGCAACGACTATTTTCGCGTCCGTGGGAACCCCGCTCAAAATCAATCCCTCGGGTGTATCATCAATCAGATCAATCGGCACAAAACCGACAGTACCGTCGGCTTTCAAGATCCTCAGCCCAAGATTCCCGGAAGGGTCCAGCGTAACCACCGAGCGTGGCAGCTTGACCGCACTCACGGCTTCGGACTTGACCATGATTTCGGCAGTCATGCCCGAAGGCACCTTGTTGTCCGGGTTGGCAATGGCAACTTCGATCGGGAATGTGCGCGTACCCGCAGTGGCTTCCAGGCTGACATGCCTGACAATCCCTGAGACAATTTCCCCGCTTATCAAGCGCACGTCGGCCTCCCGGCCAACATTAACATGGGCGATTTCGCGCTCGCTGACTTCACCAAGTGCAATGACCGGATCAAGCTGGATCAGAACAGCGACATCTTCGCCCGAAGGAAGCCAGCTGCCTTCTTCGACCTTGACCTGATCGATAATTCCGGAAAACGGCGCAACCACTGTCAAACGGTCAACTTCTGCCTGGGCAGCCTCAAGCTGCGAACGCGCTGAAGCCAGCGCAGAACGCGCGTTGTCGCTCTGTGTTGTTGGCGCAATGCCGTTTTTGACCAGACGTTCGACATTATCCGCCTCTTTGCGGCGCTGATCCAGCAACGCTTCGGCGGTGGCCACCATGGATTGCTTTTCGGCACCGTCGAGCACCAGAATGACATCCCCGGCTTTCACCCGGTCACCCTTTTCGACCTTCAGCTCTCCGAGGATCCCGGCGCTGCGGGTGGCAAGTGTCGTACGCTTGTCCGGTGCAGTAACCCCCGAAATCCGGATGATACGGTTGTGCTGAATAAAGGCAGGCTCGATCACCGCAACAGTGCGCAAGACCTTTTCGGTGGCCTCGACTGGTTGCTCGACCTTGGACTCATCGCCTGATGTCTCCTGCGCGGCACTGCCTATCGACGAGAATTCTCCTGTCAGCACCCAGGCCGCCGATACGGCCAAAACCACAAAAGCTGCGACGGTATGAAACCTTGGCAAAGCCATGATGAACCTGCTCTCAATTTAAAATTGCGCAAAGGCCCTGCGAAGCCGCGCCAAGAATAACAGTCACGATTGCGGTTACTCCACCACAATCGGATACTTATACTTTTGGCTATATAGTGGCATGCGCGCAGTCAAAAAAGGACATCAGCGCAGATTCTGCAACTCCGCAACCATTGTTTCCGGGCAGTGGCTTCGCGGCAACAGATAGTATGCCTCCGATATTTGAAGCCGCACTGTCTCGACTCAAAGCCGAAAACAGGTTTTCACCGACCTCAGGGAAGCCGCATGGTCTCGATCAGTTCAACATCGAAATCACGGCAGATCTTGCGCACCCTGTCATCCTGACAAAGATCGGTGACAAAGGTGTCGACCTGCTCGAGATGCCCGATGCGAACCGGGGCGGTCCGCTCGAATTTCGTTGAATCCGCCACCAGTATCACCTGCCGCGCATTGGCTATGATGGCTTGCGCCACCTTGACCTCACGAAAATCATAATCCAGCAGTGCGCCATCCGGATCGATAGCCGACGTGCCGATCACCGCATAATCCACCTTGAACTGACGGATGAAATCCACCGCCGCCTCGCCGACGATGCCCCCGTCGGACGCGCGCACCACGCCGCCGGCGATCACCACTTCGAACTGGGTATAGGGCCGCATCCGATTGGCGACATTGATGTTGTTGGTGATGATCATCAGGCGCCCGTGACGCAGCAGAGCCTGGCTGACGGCTTCGGTGGTTGTCCCGATATTGATGAACAGCGAGGCGTTGTCGGGTATCAGAGCCGCGGCAGCGGCACCAATCATCTGCTTTTCCTCGGCGGCAATTTGGCCACGCTGTGCGTATTCCATGTTCTGGGTGCTCGACGGAATGACCGCGCCGCCATGAATTCGCATCAACAACTGCCGTTCACAAAGGTCGTTGAGATCCTTTCGGATTGTCTGCGGCGTGACATCAAAGCGGGCAGCAAGATCATCAACCAGAACCCTTCCTTCGGAACGTGCGAGGTCGATGATTTCAGAATGGCGCGGCGCGAGGTACATAAGCATCGTTTTCCGAAGGTCTCTGGTTTCGCAACCAGTCTAAAACGAAAGAAACGAAAATCACAGTATGTTTGTCTGTATTCGCCGCAATTGGCTTTGGCCGGTCAAAACCGGTCAGGGCGCACCACATCCACGTCACTGATCGTGATCATGCCAACTAGCGCGAGATGACGCTGAATCTCTTGAGGATGGGCCGCTCGCAAAGCATCCGGATCTGATCCTTAATCACGTTGAGCACCAGACCGGTGCAGACCGGTGACCGCTATGACTGACTTTCGCCTGAAACAGCCGACCTCAACTCTGGGACGAGCGCCGCCTCAGGATGTCGGCAAAAAACAGCGCCGCATCATGTGCCCGGTCGTTCTCGCGGGTAATCAGACCCACCGCCCCCATCGTCGATCCGGTGTCGATCGGCAATTCGACAAACTCCCCCGACCCCAGTTCTGCTGCCACCACCCCGCGCGAAATAATCCAGATGGCGTCCGTGGAGCGAAGGAAGGCGCGGCCGAAACTGTCCGACACCGTCTCCACGGCCTGAACAGGCTGAGCCATGCCCTGCTCCAGCATCACCCGCTCGACAAATGGATGGATGATCGATCCTGCCGGAGGCACAAGAACCGGGTAGCGGGAGAGAATATCCGCCGCCACCTGTCTCTGGCCCGAAAGCGGATGAGACTTGTGAATGATGAACACCACCCGGTCGCGGTAAAGCGGCTCGAAACGCAGGCTTGCCATGTTCTCGGGCGCCGGCATTCGCCCCATCACCAGATCAAGATCGCCCTTGCGCAACTGGTCGAGAAGCACCCGGTTCTCGCCCGTTGTCACCCTGAGAGGGCTTTTCAGTCCCGAGGCCAGGAAATCCACGACCGCGCCCGGCATGATGGTCACGGAGACAGTCGGCAAAGCACCGATGCGCACCGGAGGGCCCGCAACCGTGGCGACATTGGCGAGTGCGGCGATCCCGCCACGCACGGCAGCCAGCCCGGAACCGGCATGCGCAAGAAAGACTTCTCCCTGATGCGACAACCGGATCCCCCGGCCATCCCGCTCGATCAGGGCCGCACCGACAATCTGTTCAAGCTCGCGTATTGTCCGCGTCACCGCCGGCTGGGTCAGCGACAGGGTGATCGCCGCGCGGCCGACACTCTTCTGTCGCGCCACTTCGACAAACGCTTCCAGATGCCGGATTTTGATGCGTCGGGAAATATCCATAACAATTTCGCTATCATTATTGGCCTAAAAAATCATTATTCATTTCCATTTCAATATGTAAAGTGGATCATGATTTGGACAGGGAGGGTCACGGGTGGAAGTGAAATCGAAGGGCGAACAGACACGCCGCACGGTACTGGGTGACGCCCATGTTGACCGCTCGATCGCGGCAAAAACATCCTTTGACGCCCCGTTTCAGGAGCTGATCACCGCAAGCGCCTGGGAAGGCCTGTGGTCCCGGCCGAACTGGAGCAAGCGCGACCGCTCGATTGTCACCATCGCGCTGCTGGCAGCTCTTGGACATGAGGAGGAAGTCGCGATGCATGTCCGCGCCACCGCCAACACCGGCGCCACTGAAGACGATATCCGCGAGGCATTGATGCATGTGGCGATCTATGCCGGCGTCCCGGCCGCCAACACGGCATTCCGCATTGCCAAGCGGACGCTGGATGAGATGAAATCCGCATCGGGAGGAACCAAGCCATGAAGAACAGTCAGCCACAAACGGCAAATTACTTCCCCCGTGACAGGTCCTGGCATCCCAAGGCCTACGATCCAGGTTATAAATCTTCGGTTCTGCGTTCGCCGCAGCGCCCTTTGGTCGCCTTTCCCAACAGCCTGTCGGAGACCACCGGCCCGGCATTTGGCCATTCAATCATCGGCAAACTCGACAATGATCTGACGCTGAACTTTGCCCAGCCGGGCATGAGCGCCATTGGCGAACGCATCGTTGTGCAGGGCCGGGTGCTGGATGAACGCGGGCAACCTGTCCCCAACGTCCTGCTCGAATTCTGGCAGGCCAATGCCGGCGGCCGCTACCGCCACAAGAAAGACGGCTATCTAGCGCCGCTTGATCCGAATTTTGGCGGATGTGGCCGCACCATCAGCGCCGATGACGGCAGCTACGCATTTCGCACTGTTCGCCCCGGCCCCTATCCCTGGCCCAACGGCCCCAACGACTGGCGCCCGGCACATATTCATATCTCGGTCTTCGGCCAGGCCTTCGCCCAGCGCCTCATCACCCAGATGTATTTTGAAGGCGATCCGCTGATTCCGCGTTGTCCGATCGTGCGCACCATCAAGGACCCTGCAGCCATCGAAAGCCTGGTCGCACGGCTCGACATGAACGCGTCGGCTCCGATGGATTCCCTGACCTACCGCTTCGACGTCATTCTTCGCGGCAGCCGTTCGACGCTGTTTGAAAACCGTCTGGAGGGCAACTGACATGACCAAGGCCACACAGACGCCGCTTTACCCGCTTAAAGAATCCCCGTCACAAACCGCCGGTCCCTATGTCCACATCGGTCTGACACCGAATTTCTGCGGCATTAACGGGGTATACGATCAGGACCTCGGCATTGCGATGGTCAATGAAAAGACCAGGGGTGAGCGGATCACCCTCGAAGGCAGGGTCTTTGACGGCTCGGGCACTCCACTCAAGGACGTGCTGGTGGAAATCTGGCAGGCCGATGCCGATGGTCTGCACAACAGCACAGCCGAGCCGCGTGGAGCCGCCGACACTGCGTTTACCGGCTGGGGACGCTGCGCCGCAGATCAGACCACCGGCCTGTTCCGGTTCGAGACCATCAAGCCCGGCCGGGTCCCCTATCCCGACGGCCAGATGCAGGCGCCGCATATCAACATCTGGATCGTGGCCCGCGGCATCAATCTTGGTCTCAACACCCGCATCTATTTCGACGACGAGGCTGAGGCCAATGCCGCCGATCCGGTGCTCTCGCGCATGGATCTCCAGGGGCGCGCCGAATCGCTGATCGCCAAGGGCGGCAACGGCACGTACAGCCACGACATTCATCTGCAAGGCCCGCTCGAAACCGTCTTCTTCGATATCTGAGAGAGAAATCAACCATGGCGCAATTCATGACGCTGCCCGAAGCGGTAGCGCAGAACCTGAAATCCGGTGACACCGCCGCTTTCGAAGGCTTCACCCATCTCATCCCGCACGCCAGCGCGCATGAGGCAATCCGCCAGGGCATCAAGGATCTCACGCTGGTGCGCATGACCCCGGATGTCGTCTACGACCAGCTGATCGGTGTCGGCGCGGTCCGCAAACTGATCTTCTCCTATGCCGGCAATCCTGGCGTCGGCCTGCTCCGGCGGTTGCGTGATTCCGTCGAAAACGGCTGGCCGAACCGGATCGAGATTGAGGAACACTCCCACGCCGCCATGGCCAACGCCTATGAGGCGGGGGCTGCCGGCCTGCCCTTTGCCACCTTCCGGGGCTACAAGGGAGCGGGCCTGGCCGACGTCAATCCGAACATCCGCTCTGTAACCTGCCCTTTTACCGGCGAAGAACTGGCTGCGGTTCCCGCAATCCGTCCCGACGTCAGCTTCATTCACGCCCAGAAAGCAGATCGCAAGGGCAATGTTCTGATCGAAGGCATTGTCGGCGTGCAGAAGGAAGCGGTTCTTGCCGCCAGGCGATCCGTCGTGACGGTCGAGGAAATCGTTGATGACCTCTCCGCACACCCCAATGCCTGCGTCTTGCCGGGTTGGACGGTGACGGCGATCTGCCAGGTTCCCGGCGGCGCCCATCCCTCCTACGCCCATGGCTATTATTCCCGCGACAATGCCAGCTACATTGCCTGGGACAAGATCGCGGCAGACCGCGACACCTTCCTCGCCTGGATGAAAGACAATGTCCTTGATGCCAGGCCGGAAGATTTCGCCGACCGGATCAAGCACCTCAGGAGCGCGGCATGAGCGACACCGATTTCACACCCAACGAAATGATGACCATTGCAGCCTCCCGGGCATTGAAGAACACCGATGTCTGCTTTGTCGGCATCGGTGCGCCATCCGCTGCCTGCAACATTGCGCGCCTCACCCATGCGCCCGATGTGACCTTGATCTATGAAAGCGGCACCATCGGAACCGCTCCGACTGTCCTGCCACTCTCCATCGGCGATGGTGAACTTTGCGACACCGCGGTTACAACTGTCTCGGTGCCCGAGATGTTCCGCTACTGGCTTCAGGGCGGACGCGTGACTGTCGGGTTTCTGGGCGCGGCCCAGATCGACCGCTTCGGCAACATCAACACCACGGTAATCGGCGACTACGACGAGCCGAAAACGCGCCTGCCCGGTGGCGGTGGCGCACCCGAGATTGCCTCCTCCAGCGGCGAGATCTTCATCACGCTGAAGCAGTCCAGGCGCGCCATGGTCGACAAGATCGACTTCTACACCAGCTTTGGCCACGGCGACGGCGGAGATCACCGCGAACGCCTGGGAATCACCACCAAGGGACCAACACTTATGGTTACAGACCTTGCGGTCTGGAAGCCCGATCCGGTAACACGTGAATTCACCGTGGTCTCCCTGCACCCCGGCGTGACACGCGAAATGGTCCAGGCCGAATGTGGCTGGACAGTGCGGTTCGCCGAAGCTGTTGAAGAAACCCCGGCCCCGACAGAGATCGAGCTCAAAACGCTGCGCGATCTCAATGCCCGCACCAAAGCCGCCCATGCCGGTGGTAAATCTGGAGAAGCAGCCTGATGGCCGAAGCATTCATTTGTGATTATGTCCGCAC
>CAXBIE010000004.1:0-103474 GCA_963975635.1 uncultured Hoeflea sp.
ACACATTCTACGCAGCGATCATCTGCCTTTGCTCGGCCCTCATCAACTCAAGATGCCGGACTCTACCAAGATTTGGGGGAAGTTTTGGGTCTCAACTCAGCTTGCCTGCAGCACCTTCGCGGTCAGCGAGACCTGTTATCGGCACAGCACCAAGCTGAACGACGAGGACGAGCAGATCGGCGATCTCCTCATCGGACTGACGCGGGTAAAGAAGATCTGGGGCTTCGGCCTGTGTTTTCTTTACCTGCGGAATGTCCGGGGGCACCGCTGGAACCATACACGCGTGTATCGCATCTACCGCGAGTTGGAATTGAATCTCAGGATTAAGCCACGCAAGCGGTTGAAGCGGGACAAACCAGATGCCCTGCCTGTGCCGGAAGCTCCGAACCTAGTTTGGTCGATGGATTTCATGGCGGATCGTTTAGAAAACGATCGGAAATTCCGGCTGTTGAATGTCTTGGACGACTTCAACGGCGAGGGGCTGGGCATAGAGGCAGACTTTTCGCTGCCTGCTGAACGCGTTATCCGCAGTCTGAACCAGATCATCGAATGGCCTGGCAAACCATTCGCCACGCAAGGGCCATGGACCTACAACAACGAACGGCTCAATATGGGCTTCGGCGACATCACACCCGCACAGAAACTGGAAATGGTTGCGTGGATTCTACTGCAGAGCCCCGTTAAAAACGAGGAAATTACCCTGGCTAAACCAGAAATCAACGGTATCTCCGACGCTGTCGATAGCCCGATAAAGATACATCCATTGACCCCGGACCTTGTTGTACGTTTCGTCCGCATGCCATTTGCCGGTCACAGACCATCTCCTGCGGTTGAAGCAGTCCAGAATTAAAGGCGAGAAGTGTGCGCCCCAGCGGTGGATCCTCGAATGATCGACGCTGATGCCACGTTGTGACATCATTTCCTTCAAGTCGCGAAGGCTCAAGCCGTAGGCCAGATACCAGCGAACGCAAAGCAAGATGATCGACTGGTCGAAATGGCCGCCTTTGAACATTGTCATCTCCCAAAGCATCGAGAGCTGATTATCGGTCGCCGGTTGGCGAAAAGTTTGCAACAGAGCTTGGGCGGCTCACTCTGCAATGCCGGTCTGCAGCGTCTGATCTATCGTGTAATGCACGGAGCTTAGCGGATTTTGCGAGCTCCCCCTCAGGGGGTGTCGGCTATGCTGCTTGAGCCAGACCATTTGTGCAGCGATACCGGAAACAACCTGACCCCTATGACCTCATCTGTGAACAAAGTTGTTATTGTCGGCGCCGGCCAGGCGGGCCTGCACGCCGCTGCCCTTCTGCGATCGGGTGGATATCAGGGGGAGATCCTCCTGATCGGCGCTGAGCCTGCTTCTCCCTATCAGCGTCCACCATTATCGAAGGCGTTCCTGAAGGGCGAGATCAACTTCGAGAGCCTGAGGTTGAAATCTCAGACCTTCCTTGCCGACCAGAAGATCGATTTTCGCCCAGGAATCACCGTCGAACGGATCGATCGCGATAGGAAGACGGTGTGGCTCGGCGACGGGAGCCGGGAAGGATACGACATTCTCATCATTGCGACGGGTTCGAGGCCGCGTCCTATCGCAGGGATAGAGGACGGTGTGGGCGGCCTGCATTATCTTCGAACCCTGGAAGATTCCCAGAGGCTGCGCGACGCTCTTCGTCCCCCGGCCCGGATCGCGTTGATCGGTGGCGGCTATCTGGGGCTGGAGGTTGCGGCAGCCGCTGTCGAAATGGGTGCGGACGCGGTCGTTTTTGAGCGGGAGAAGAGGCTCCTTTCGCGGGTCGCGAGTGCGCCAGTATCGGATTTCCTCAGGGCCTATCACCACGGGCGGGGGGTCGCGATTGTAACCGAGGCGCAAATCGGAGGGCTTGAGGTGGCAGATGGCCGAGTGGCTGCGATCCGTCTCGAGGACGGACGCCGGTTCCCGTGCACGGCTGTTTTGGTTTGCGTGGGTGGAATACCGAACGACGAACTGGCGCGGCACGCAGGATTGAGGTGTGATGGCGGGATTATCGTCGATGCTGGTGGGCGCACCAATGACCCCTCAATCTTCGCGATCGGTGACGTGAGCAGGCGGCCCTTGCCCTTCAACGACAATCGCACGCATCGGCTGGAGAGCGTGGCGAATGCGATGGGCCAGGCGAGATCGGCCGTCGCGGCCATTCTGGATCAGGCGAAGCCCGAGGACGAGGTTCCCTGGTTCTGGTCCGATCAGTTCGAGATGAAGTTCAAGAGCGCCGGGCTCGCCATCGATGCCGATCGGCAGATCCTGCGTGGTGCATCCGGACACCGCGGCTTCTCCGTGCTCCATTTGAAGGACGAAAGGCTGATCTGCATAGAAACGATCAACAACACCGGCGACTTCATGGCAGGAAAGAAACTGATCGCGTCGAGACTGAGATTGGATGCCGATGAAATTTGTGATCCCGCCATACCGCTCAAAAATTTGTTGCCGGTAGCTCACGTAAGGACATCTCGCCCATGACGAACTCACTGAAATTGAAGGTGATCGAACGTGACGGAAGCGTGAGGCAGGTTGAGGGGGTCGCCGAAGGGTCGCTGTTATCCCTTCTCAGAGACGCGGGCGTCGACGAAATCGCGGCATTGTGTGGCGGCAATTGTGCCTGCGCCACCTGCCACGTCTATGTCGAGGCAGCCACGATACTGCCCGAACCGGATCTCGAGGAACGCGAAATGCTCGATACCCTTGTCTATCAGGAACCACAGTCACGCCTCGCATGCCAATTGACCGTGAGCGACAGAATCGAATGGCTAAAGGTTACAATCGCGCCGGAAGAATGATCCAGGCCTCCAAGAACGAGAGATATGCAATGACCGAACGTCTCGACATTAAGTCCCTGCCCGCCATGTCCGAATACGGCTTCACCGGTGGCAGGGATAATTTTCGCGCCTTCTGCCGAAAAGTGTTTGCGGCGCCGGAGCCGCGATTTCTTCGTACGCCCGATAACAATCTCGTCGTCTTTCGCAACGCCGATCTCATCCGGTTTGGTACGGCGCCGGAAATCGGCAACCTGCCGATCGGCAGGATGTATCCCGATAGCTTCAGGGAGGGCGCGGGTCCGGAGCGGCCGCCCGGCTGGGAGATCGGCGAGGTGATTTCGAGCCAGATCTTCACGTTCAACCCGCCCCTGCACGGTCCGGCTCGCCGCATGATTCTGAACTGGCTCGGTCCAAAGCAGGTCGGACAGATGGCGGAGTTGGCGCGCGACGTCGCACGCACCGTGGTCGGCCGGATGCGCGACGGCGAGACCATCGATCTGGTCGAGTCGGTCGCTGAGGCCGTCGTGGTCGGTTTCTGGAGCAGACTGCTTTACCTGACCGACGAAGAGGCCATGGTGATCGGCCGATGTGCACAGGATATGACGAGGCTGTTCCACGCCAATCGCAGCCAGGAAGACCTGCGGATCCTCGACCGGGCCTTCGCCGAATATGCCCGCCTCCTCCACCTGGCCTCGCTTCGGGGACTGGAGAGGGGCGATCCGGCAATGCTGGAAATTGCCGCAAAATTGAAGGAGCTCGACATCACCGACGACCCCTACGAGGTAGGCCTGGTTCCCAAATCGGTCGGAGCGGTTCTTGCCGGCAATCTGATCGACGGCTTTCACACAGCGGCGCTGGCGGCAGCCAATACACTTCATGTGCTGTTCCATAATCCGGACGCCCTCGCAGCCGTGCGCCGATCGCCCGAGACTCTGCCCCGGGCGATTGCGGAGGCGCTTCGGCTGGAGCCGCCCGTATTGGCTCTCAATCGCTATGCGCTACGGGACTTTCATTTCGATGGCCTGGTCCTGCCTGCCGGCAGCAAGGTCATGATGATGTGGGCGGCGGGCAATCACGACCCTTCCGTGTTTCCCGAGCCCGAACGTTTCGACATCAGCCGACCTCAGCCGGGCCTAACGACCTTCGGCTCGGGAATCCACATCTGTCCCGGCCGACACGCCGGCGTGATGTTGACGCGGGTAATGCTGGAGGAATTCTTTGCGCAGGAGGTGGAGATTGGAAACGCCGAAAAGCCTGCGGAATGGATCCCCGACCATTTCATGAGCCAGCTCAGGGTGTTCCCCGCCAGCATCAGCCGACTGGACAAAGGGGATTGACCATGTCGCCGCGCTAGGTCTCAGTAGAGCCGTCGCCCGTCCGGACGTTCGCCATTCTCCCGAAACGCCTTTCTGTAGCTTGCCGGGCTGGTCTTGTATCTGGCGCGGAAGGCTCTGAAATAGGATCCCGGTGATGAGAAGCCGCAAGCGAGCCCGGTTTCGCCGATGCTCATCCCGCTGTAGAGAAGCAGTTCCTTGGCGCGTTGAAGCCGGAAGGTCAGATAATAGCTCTTCGGACTGGCCTTGAGGTACTTTCGGAAGAGATATTGCAGTTCCCTAGCGGAAATTCCGCAATGGCCGGCGAGCTCTTCAATCGAGAGTGGTTCCTCTATGGCCTCCTGCATCAGTTTCTGCGCGCGGGCCAGGATGGGATTGGTTTGCCATGTGGTGCCGTTGACGATCTGGCGCTGGACACTGTGCCCGGTTCTGACTGCGGGATAGACGATTTCGTTGGTGACAAGCTCTTTCATGGCTCTGCCGCAAAAACGCTCAAGCAGATCGAGCGAAAGATCCAGACTCGCCAGTTGTCCGGCACAGGTCGACCGGTCACGATCCACAACAAAGAGCTGCTCGACAACATCGGTATCCGGGTGGCGCTCCCCGAAGGACGATATCGTGCTCCAATGACTTGTGGCCCGGTAGCCCTCCAGTAAACCGGCCTCGGCCAGCAGGAGGGGCGCTGCGTCAAAGGCGCAGATGTGTGCCCTGCACGCTGCCTGCCGGCGAAGCCAGCGAAACAGTGCGCTCTTCCTGTGGCCGCTAAATTCATACGAAGAATGCAGCAACACCAGATCATAACTTCGGCCATCCTCAAGCGACGCAGTGCAGGGCAGGACCATGTCTCTTGACGGGGGCCGGTCATTGCCGTCCGACAGAAAATCGATCTGAAATAGTGGCGATTTACTCAGCCGGTTTGCCGCGCGAAACGGCTCGATAGAGAGCAACGCGGCATGCAGCGCAGGCTCGACACACACCAGTGCAATTGAAAATGTGCGATCGATTTCCTGATGCTCTCTGTCGTGTGACTTCATGCATGGTCCATTGTTAGTGACGTTCTCGCATAAGACCGAGCGCACCCGTTCGGTTTCGGGCGCTGTCGCTGAGTTGCAAACGCACAGCGCTGCAGGTCCACGCTCTTCCTCGTTTCGCTAGTATTGAACTACCTGCTTCGTGTCCTTCATAGCCGCGTCCACTGCCTCAAGCGCACGATCAATATCCTCGGGTTGATGAGCAGCGCATAGAAACATGTTGTGTCGCGGATGCATGTAGACTCCGTGGCGCAGGGCGGCTGCGCAGAAGCTGTTGGCGATCGTGAGATCCTGATCGCCGGCGAAGCGAACCATCGGCATCTGCAACGGTCCGGTCTGGCTGAGCTCAAAGCCATGGCGCGCGGCAATCTCGGCGAGACCGTCATGAAAACGCTGGCCCATGGCTTCGGTGTGCGCAAGTGCGTCCGTCGTCCGCAGGATCTCGACGGTCTTGAGCGCCGCCGCCATCGCGGCAGATCCGTACCAGAAGGAGCCGGTCACGAAGATCTTCGAGGCCCCTTCGAGCATGCTCCGGCTGCCGGCCACGGCCGCCAGCGGCCAGCCGTTGGCGATGGATTTGGAATAGGCGCCAAGGTCCGGCTTGACCCCGTAGCGCGCCCAGCTTCCGCGCAGATCGAGACGGAATCCGGCGCGGACATCATCGAGGATCAGGGCTGCCCCGGTCCGGTCGCAGACCGCTCGGGCATGCAGGAGAAAGGCTTCCTCCGGCATTTCCTGGTCGCTGTTCACATCGTGGCGGTAGGCGGTCATCATGATTGCGGCCATGTCGTCGCCGGCCTGGGTCACGGCCTCGTCCAGACTCGCAATGTCATTGTAGTCGAAGAGGACGAGATGGGCGCGATCCTCCGCCGTCACCCCGATCAGCGATGGCGAGCACCACGGAACCGCGCCGTGATAAGCGCCGCGCGCCACAAGAATCTTGCGCTTGCCCGTCGCGGCACGCGCGACCGTGACGCACGTGGTGGTCGCATCAGTCCCGTTTTTCTGAAAGAGCGCCCAGTCGGCATAGTCAATCGTGTCGACCAGCGTCTCCGCCAGCTCGACCATCACTTCGGTCGGGCCATTGCCGATGTCGCCCACGCCGATCTGTTCGATTGCCGCCCGGTCCACATCCGCCTGCTTGTATCCCAGAATATTCGGCCCCCAGGCACACATGAAATCGACATATTCGTTGCCGTCCACATCCCAGATACGGCAGCCGTCGGATTTCGCGAAGAACTGCGGGTAGCCGGGGCCGATAGCCCGCGTCGCCATGTGTCCCCAGACACCATTGGGCACAACCTTCCTGGCCCGTTCGAGAAGCGCGTTGTCGCGGCTGTTGATGAGCGTATGATCCATTGGTCTCTCCCTTTCACGCGGTCTGCGCGTCCTGCCGGCCATAGGTTTTGTAGCGTTGCTTGACCTCGGCCAGCTCCTGCTCGTTCAACAGCACCGGTTCGGCAAAGGAGCGGCAGAGCATGTATTGTCGCGCCAGCGTTTCGAGTTTCAGCGCCCGACCATAAGCGTCCGCCAGCGTAGCGCCCACCGTGACCATGCCGTGATTGGCGAGCAGGCAACCGGTGCGGTTGTCGAGGGCTTCAACCGTGGCCTCCGCAAGCTCGGGCGAGCCGAAGGTGGCGTAGCGCGAGCAGCGAACGTTGTCGCCACCGAAGCCCGCGATCATGTAGTGGAAGGCAGGCAAATTCAGCCGCGCGCAGGACAGGGCGACGCAATGATCCGAATGGGCATGGACCACCGCCCGGACATCGGGGCGCGCCTTGTAGATGGCGGAATGAAGGGCCCACTCGCTCGAGGGCTTGACGTTGCCTGACCAGCGGCCGTCGAAATCCATCGGGACGATGGCCTCGGGCGCGAGTACGCGGGGCGGGATACCGCTGGGGGTGATCAGCATGCCATCGTCGCTGCGAACGCTCATGTTGCCGGTGGTGCCGATGTTGATCCGTTGGATCTCGGCGTCGATCGACGCATCGATCAGGGACTGGCGGAGGTCTTGGTGGGGTATGGTCATGGGATCAGCCTTTCGGAGGCCACAGGTCGAGGTTGGGATCTTCGGAGACCGGCAGACGCATGTCGTCCAGCGCCGAAGCGAATATGTCCGGGCCGCCGAGCTTTCCGGACTTCAGCATCAGGGCGAGCGGAAAAGGCTGGACGGCGACAGAACGGGAAAAGCCGGGCTCGCGATAGGGGCCGACATCAAGATCGGTGATCCCGAGAGCACGGACAACCGATCCAGATGTTTCTCCTCCCGCCACCACCAGCCGCCGGACGCCAAGATCGAACACGATCCGCCGGGCGATGTCCGAGAGAATCGCTTCTACCTTCGCGGCAATTTCAAGCCGTCCGTGGAGAGCCTGGAGGGCATCGACGCGCGCTTGCGGCAGGGCGGTGCTGATTGCGAAAAGCCGGCCTTCGGCAATCGCCTTCTGTGCAAATTTGATCGCTTCGGAAACGATGTCGGTGCCGGCATAAGCCTGTTCGATATCGATCGAAAAGACGCTGTGCGAACGTGCGAAGCAATCGAGCTGCGCGGATGTCTGATCAGCGAGACTTCCGACCAGAACAGCGCCGGGACCGTCGACGCCGTCGAGATGAACCCGCTCCGGCGAAGGCACCAGGCCGTTCTCGAACCAGAGCGGCGGCAGATGCGCGGCGACGGATGAATTGCCGGTCAGCAGCGGCGCATCGACGGCGGCGGCCGCGAGCGTGGCGAGATGGCGCTCATAGAGCGTGTCGCACAGGAAGAACGAGGTTTCGGCCGCCGTTTCGAGGAAGCTCCGCACTGCGTCTGCACCCTGATCGACCACGGTGTAGTCGACCAGGCCGACCGCTCTCCGGCTCTGGGCCTGAAGAACCCTGACAAGGTTGGAGTCCGTCATTGGCGTCAGCGGGTCCAGGCGTTTCGGTGATTCCGCCAGCAGTTGCGCAGCGCCGAACATATGGCCTTGATAGACAGTGCGCCGGGTCTCGCAGAGCGCCGGAACGAAGAGGGCCTGCCTCGCGCCGAGCCGGTCGATAATCGCTTCGGCGCACGGGCCGATATTCCCTGCGGGTGTTGAATCGAAGGTGGCGCAATACTTGAGGAAGACCTGACGCGCGCTCCGTGCGACGAGGTGCTCCAGCGCCTCGCCTGTTGACCGCACCGCCTCTGCGACGGGCGCTACGCGAGATTTCAACGCAAACACATGCGCGGCGCCGTATCGGGCCGGTTCCCCGGAGCCGATGGAAAGCGTTGTCGGAACGCCGCGCGCAATCAGCATCGAGGCCAGTTCGATTCCGCCGGTCAGATCGTCCGCAATGGCACCGAAGAGAAGCTTATCCCGGCTTGGTATGTCCGGCGTCATGCGATTACCTGCCCTGTGGCGCCATCTGTCATTTCAGCCCGGTTGTCGCCGCCTTCAGGAAAGTGGCAGGCAGCTTGATGCCCCGGCTCGATGGCTTCGAGTTCGGGGACCGCGGTCGCGCATTTGTCTTGCGCCTTCCAGCAGCGGGTGCGGAACGGGCAGCCCGACGGCACGTCGAGCGGGCTCGGCACATCTCCCGTGAGCGTGATCCGCCGGCGCGCGCGCTCTTCGTCAGGATCCGGGAGCGGGACCGCCGAGAGCAGTGCCCTGGTATAGGGATGGGCGGGCGCCTTGTAGATCTGCGCGGCCTTACCGATCTCGACGATCTTGCCGAGATACATTACCGCGACCCTGTCGGAGACATGCCGCACGACGGCGAGATCATGGGCAATGAAGACATAGGCAATACCGAGCTTTTCCTGCAGTTCCTCCAGGAGGTTCAGCACACCGGCCTGGACCGAGACGTCGAGCGCCGAGACAGGTTCGTCGAGCACCAGCACCTCGGGATCGAGCGCAAGCGCCCGCGCGATGCCGACGCGCTGACGCTGACCGCCGGAAAGTTCATGCGGATAGCGGTCGCCATGCTCGGGCGCGAGCCGGACGAGATCGAGCAATTCCGCGGCCCTTGCATGTGCCGGAGCACCAGTCAGCCCGATCAGGCGGAGCGGCTCGGCGATGATGTCGCGGATCCTCATGCGCGGATGCAGCGACGCGAGCGGATCCTGGAACACGATTTGGAGATGGCGTCGGAAGCCGCGCATCTCCGCGGCTGTCAGGCTCGCGAGATTCGTGCCCTTGAAGCTCACGGCGCCCGAGGTGGGTTCGATGAGCCGAAGCAGGCAACGGCCGAGTGTCGACTTTCCGCAACCCGATTCTCCGACCAGACCGAGTGTTTCACCTTTTGCGAGCTGAAACGAGACACCGCCGACGGCCTTGACCTTGCGCACCGGGCTCCAGCCGAACAGACCGCCCCGCACGACGAAATCCTTGGTGAGATCGCTCACGGACATGATCGGCTCGTCCGCCTTGGTTTCAATGGAGACAGGTACGGTCATGCGCGTTCCGCCTCTGTAGTCACCCGTCCGGCGCCGCCGTCGCGCAGTTCCTCCGCGAAGTGGCAGGCGGTCAGCACGTTGTCCACCGGCCGGAGAACGGGTTCATCGGTCCGGCAGGCATTGCGCGCCATCGGGCAGCGCGGGTGAAATGGACAGCCTTCAGGTCGCGCACTGAGAAGGGGTGGGTTGCCGGGAATCGGTTCAAGGCGTGACTGTTCTCCCGCGATGGTCGGAAGACAGGACAGGAGGCCGCGCGTATAGGGATGCCTCGTCCGGTAGAAGATGTCCCGGACGCTGCCGCTCTCCATGATCTTGCCGGCATACATGACGATCACGTCGTCCGCCGCGCCCGCCACGATCCCGAGGTCATGGGTGATCAGGACCAGCCCCATGGAAAACCTGTCCTGCAGGGACCTGAGTACATCCAGGATTTGCGCCTGCACGGTCACATCGAGCGCGGTTGTCGGTTCGTCCGCAATCAGCAGGTCCGGATTGTTGGCAACCGCCATTGCGATCATGGCGCGTTGCCGCATGCCGCCGGAGAATTCGTGGACATACTGGTTGACGCGTACTTCCGGCTGGGGCACCGCGACCAGCTCCAGGAGTTCGACTGCCCGCTGCCCCGCTTTGAATGCCGACATGCCGGGATTGTGTAGACGGACAGCTTCGGCAATCAGCTTTCCGATCGTGATCACCGGATTGAGCGCCGTCATCGGATCCTGGAAGATCAACCCGATCCTACTGCCGCGCAGCGCACGAATGCGACGTTCCGGCGCGCGCACGAGTTCCTCGCCGCGCAGCCTGATCGAGCCCGAGATCACAGATCCCGGCGGGGGCAGACCCATGACCGCGCGCATGGTGATCGACTTGCCGGAGCCGGATTCGCCGACGATGCCCAGAACCTTGCCGGCATCAGCGGTGAAATTCACTCCGCGCACGATTTCCACGCCGTTGTTCAGCGTCACACGGAGGTCGCGCACTTCAAGCAGGGGTGCAGTCTCCGCCATGTCTCAGTGCTCCCTCGGGTCTAGAATGTCGCGCAGCGCGTCGCCGATGAAATTGAAGCCCAGCCCGAGCATCAAGATGGCAACGCCGGGGCCGAAGGCTATCCACCAGGAATAAAAGTGCGCCGCGCCATCGGAGATCATCGCGCCCCATTCAGGAGCCGGCGGCTGCGCACCCAGTCCGATGAAGCTGAGTGAGGCGGCCAGCAGCACGACCTGGCCGAAATCCATGGTGGCGCTGATGATCGTCGGCGTCCACGACAGCGGCAGGATATGCTTGGTGAGCAGGCGAAAGGAGGAGGCTCCTCCGGCGCGGGCCGCTTCGATATGATCGCGCGAGATCACGTCGAGCACCTGGCCGCGCATCAGCCGGGCATAGACCGGCCACCATACCACGATGACCGCGATCGCGGCGTTCTGCAGACCTGGCCCGAGCGACGCCGCGACCGCCATGGCCAGCAGGACGGGCGGGAAAGCCAATGTGACGTCAACAATGCGCATCAGGACGCTGTCCGTCCAGCCGCCAAAGAACCCGGCAAGGGCGCCGACCAGCGAGCCGATCACCACTGAGCAGATGACCACCACAAAGGAAATGGAGAGAGAATAGCGGACGCCGTACAGCGTGCGGGTCATCACATCGCGACCCAGCGCGTCCGTGCCAAGCCAGTGTTGCAAGGAGGGCGACTGAAGCTTGCGGGCGACGATCTTGAGGGGATCGTAGACGGTCCACACATCGATCGTCAGCGCCACGAAGATCCAGAAGGCGACAATCAGCAGGCCGGCGACCAGAGCGGGCCGAAGCGTCAGCCCCTTTATCCAATGTGCTCGCGCACCTAAAGCAATGGACATGGGATCACTCCAGCCTGATGCGGGGGTTGGCGTAAGCATAGGCGAGGTCGGTGACCAGGTTCGCCAGCAGGAAGGCCGAAGCGCCGATCAGGGAAACGCCGATGATGGCGGGATAATCGAGTGTGCGGGCGGAATCGACGGCGTAGGAGCCGATTCCAGGCCAGCCGAACACTGCTTCGGTCAGGACCGCGCCGGTGATCAGATAGGCGAAGGAGTAGCCGATGATGGTCAATGTTGGAATCATGGCGTTGGGAAGCGCGTGACGAAGCAGTGTCCGCGCCTCGCCCGCGCCTTTGGCGCGCGCCGCCAGTATGTAATCCTGCCCCAGGGCATCGAGCATGCTAGCCCGCACCAGCCGCGCGATGATGCCGGTGACCGACCAGCCGAGCACGAATGACGGCAGCACAAGGTGATGCAACGCGTTGAGAAACGTATCGAGCTGTCCGGCGGCCAGAGAGTCGATTGTCAGCAGCCCCGTCAGGAACGGCGGCGGGTCGGCGCGCGGATTGAGCCGCCCGGGACCGGGAATCCACGAGAACTTCACAGTGAATAGATAGAGTAACAGCAGGCCGGACCAGAACACAGGCACCGTGGAGCCGAAGAGTGCCACCACTCGGGCGAAATAGTCGAGGAGCCTGTCCTGAAAGCGTGAGGCGATCACGCCGAGCGCGACGCCACTGATCGTCCCGAACAGCATGGCGAAGATGACGAGTTCGAGCGTCGCCGGAAGCCTCGCGGCAATATCAGTGAGGACGGGCCTGCGCGTCCGGAAAGAAACGCCCATATCGCCAGTCAGGAGGTTCTGCACATAGATGAAATATTGCTCGGGCAGGCTGCGGTCGAGACCCCATCTTTGCTTTGCCGCTGCGACCACCTCCGGATTGTTCATTTGCCGCTCGCTTACCAGCGCGGACAAAGGGTCCGCCTGCGTGAAGTGGGAGAGGAAGAAGGCCACGGTCGCCACGCCCAGCAGAAGGAGGGGAATGGCGATCAACCGTCGGAACAAATATTGCGTCATAATGTTCTCGGTCCACAGATGAGTGATTTCTGGTCGGGCAAAAGCTCTTACGGCGTCCGGAAGCCACGAAACGAATTCCTGCCGCGCCGGTTTTCGCGGGCTGGCGTACCGGCCGCAGCGATCCGGCGCTCGGTCAGTCTTGCGGAGAATGCGGTATTGATCAACCAGCGCGCCCAAGGCAAGCGACCAAAGCGGTTGCCGCCGGTTTCTGGTAAAGATCTAACCGGGACCGGAAGCTGCCGCCTCCGATCTCCTTCGTCACGCGTCTTGGGAGCGTGTCATTCGGCCGTGATGTCCGACAGGACCATATTGCAGCAGGCGCTGAAGCGCAGGCCGCCGATGTCCTTGCTGGCGACGAATACGGCATCCGGACTCAGGATCGGCAGGATGACGTGATCATTCGCCATAACGGCTGCCAGTTTTCCGAACAACTCGCCGCTCCTGTCGCTGGGCGCGGCCAGGGCATCCGCAAGCAGCTTGGGCGTTTCGGGATTGGCGAGCGCCGGGTCGCTCGCGCCGCCGGCGCGCTTGTACCAGACCGTACCGTCCATCATCGCAAAATACTGGGCGTATTGCGAAGACCCATAGTAGTCCGGCGCGAAGAATACGGCCGTCATCGGAATTCCGTCACCATTGACCTTCTCGCGCCAGACAGAAAACTCCACCGGCGCCAGTTCCAGCTCGATGTTGATTTCGGCAAGATCCTGCTGGATCTTCTGCATCATCAGCGTGTAGTCGACGCCATACTGGTTCACGTTCGGGAAGGTGGCGTCCATCTTGAAGCCGTCGCCTGCTCCGGCCTCGGCCATCAGCGCCTTGGCCTTTTCAAGATCGAACTTGATGGGTTCGCCAATGCCGCCGCCGGGAAAGCCTGCGGGAATCGGGGCCGGGAGACGGGTCCCCTTGCCATCGACAGTCAGATCGATGATGCCGTCATAATCAATGGCACTGGCGATCGCCTCACGGACCTTGGCGTCGAGCGGATGCGCCATGTTCTTGGCGCCCGGGCTCAGCGCGATATAGACCATGTTGGGCGACGGCTGCGTCTCGACAGTGACGTTCTCGTTGGTGATGTTCTTCGCGGTCGTCGGATCGACCTGCATGGCAATGTCGGCGCTGCCGCTTTCAAGCAATTGCGTCTGGCTGACGGCGTCCTTGGATTGCAGGAAGATGAATTCGCTGACCGCAGGCTTCTGGCCCCAGTAATTGTCGTTGCGCTTCAGGCGCAGCTCATGGCTGGGGCTGTAGCTTTCCAGCACATAGGGGCCGGCGCCCGCTGAATTGGTGAGCAGCCACTGCTCCGCAGTATCCTTGGTGCTGGCGTCGGCGCCCGCGTCGCCGCCATGTTCTGCAACCACATCGGAGTTGATGATGCCGGCATAGGGGGCCGTCAGCGAACCGACGAATTCGGAATTGGGAGCCGTGAGTGTGACGACGATGGTGCCTGCATCCGGCGTCTCGATCGACTGAACATTGTCGAGGATGTAAGCAATACCGCCCTTGATGTTCTTCAGCCGCTCCAGCGTCCACTTGACGTCCTTGGCTTCGACCTGTGAACCGTCAGAGAACTTCGCGTCCGGATCGAGTTTGAAGGTTATCACCGTCGCGTCGTCGCTGGCGTTCCACTCCTTAGCGAGCATGGGGACGATCGACTTGTTGTCGGGCGACAGATCAACCAGCCGGTCATAAACCGAACTCAGGTAGATTTGGCAGGTATCGCAGAAGGCGCGGGCGGGGTCGAGCGAGTTCAGATCCATGTCGCGGGCAATGACAACGGGCCGGCCATTGTCTGCGGCAAGTCCCAATGTCGGGAAGGCTGTGAAGGATGTCAGCATTGTCGCTGCCGCTGCCAATACGGCGCGGCGGCGAACGGACGCAAGGCGAGTTTCATGGTTTGTAAGCTGCATTTCTTTATCTCCCATCCACTGATTTCGTGGCTCTTCGCTGCGAGGTTCCTTGTTTTTCTTCTTCGCTGCGACGAGGCGATAATGGCACTGAAGAAAGCCAGGATTATTGACAAAAGCGAATATTTTCGTGCAAATTACGCATAGAAAAACGCTTTTGGCGGCGTCCTGCCGTCCATGCGGCAAGGGTGACTCTTGGAACGACTTGGAGATAACAACCAATCTTCGGAGGTCGAGGTTGAGCGGAGACGGTCGATTGCCCTCGTTATCGGGCGCGAGCCCTCGCTCCATACTGTATTCCTCTCGATCGAGCCGTTTCGCGCCGCCAACCGGGTAAGCGGAAAAGCTCTTTTCAGCATCGATTTCATCCCTGCCGATGCAGAGACCCCGCCGGCAAGCATGGATGTCACCCTGCCAGTCACCGCCAGTTTCGACGACGGCAGGAAATATGACCTGATCTTTCTTCTCGTCACCTACGACGTCGCGGAGGCAGCGAAAGCCAGGCTGTTCAGATGGCTGCGGCGCCAGTCGCCCGCGGGTGCGCATCTCTGCGGCGTCGACGCCGGCCCGTTGCTTCTTGCCGAAGCAGGACTGCTGGACGGCTATGCGGCGACTTGCCACTGGACGGGCATGGCATCCCTGCGGGAGTTCTCCGCCACCAGCCGCATTGTCGAACAGCTCTATGTCATAGACCGCAACCGCTCGACCTGCGCGGGACAGGCTGCAAGCTTCGACTATTCCATGACGATGCTGCGGATGATGTGCGGGGACGCCCTCTACAATCTGGTCTGTAACGAACTGATCTATGCCACCCCGCGCCCCGCGGAAGTCCGGCAGCGAGAAATCGTCAACGGCCAGCCGTTCATGGTCAATCCCATCCTGAACCGCGCGCAAAGGATCATGCATGAAACGGTTGAGGAGCCGTTGGAGACGGCGGCGATTGCCGACCGTTGCGGTGTTTCCGTGCGCGAACTGCAATATCTCTTCAAGCGCCACCTCAATACCAGTCCGAAGAAGATCTACATGGCGCTCAGGCTCCAGCAAGCCAAGGAACTGCTGCTTTATAGCTCGATGAGCATCCGCGAGACCGGCCTTGCCTGCGGCTTTGCCACGCCCTCGGCCTATTACCGGGCCTTCCGCGCCGTCTACGGGAAGAGCCCGCAGGAATATCGCAGCGACTTCGCGAAGAAGTCGACGATGTATGGCCGCAATCTCTATTAGGTCCCGTCGAGCCCGGCGGGCTTTGGCCCTTTTCGGGCCACCATGCGGACATCAAGCGGCGTGATGACAGTCGATTGCCCCAGCTGCTGCAAGCGCATCTATCTGCTTGGCGGCGAATCCGGGAAAGGCTTCGAGCGGCATCTTGGACTGCGTCATGACAATCTTCCGATGGGTCGGCCTATGGCAATATTGACAAGCATCTGCTTAGTCGTCAACGTGAATGAAATTAATTTCCATTTTTGATCTCATGTGACCCGGATCGGGAGTTCGATTGGATGCGAAAACGAAGCAAGCCGACGACTGGCGCCGACGTCGGCACCTCCAGCAACCCGGCGGCCTCCCTGACTCGGGGCCTCGACATCCTGCGCGCCTTCACGCCAGATGACGCCACGCTGGGAAATCAGGAACTGATCGAACGGACCGGATTGGCCGGGGCAACCGTCTCACGGCTCACCTCGACGCTCGTCGACCTGGGCTACCTGCACTACGACACGGCGCTCGGCCGCTACAGCATCGGCGCGGCGACCGTCTCGCTAGGCTACTCGGCGCTGAGCTCCAATCCGATCATCCATATGGCGCGGCCGCTGATGCAGGAGCTTGCGGACCAGACGGGCGCCGCCGTGGCGTTGGGCACGCGCGACGGGCTCGAAATGGTCTACCTTGCCAATTGCCGGTCGATGTCGCCGGTAACGCTGCAGCTCAATGTCGGATCTCGCGTGCCGATCGCGCGAACCGCCATGGGCCTTGCCTATCTTAGCGGTCTCGACGCGGAGAAACGCAGTGCGGTGGTTGAGAGTCTGAAGCAGGCAGAGGCCGTCGACGGCGAAGAGTTCGCCACAAATCTGGCGCGGGGGATGGCGGACCGTGCCGAACTCGGCTTCGTGACGGCCTTCGGCTCATGGCACAGCTACATCAATGCGGTCGGTGCCAGCTTTCATCCGACCGACGGTTCTCAGACGGTCGCGCTGACATGTGGCGGCATCGCAGACATCCTGCCGGCAGAACATTGCCGCAAGACTGTGGGGCCCCGGCTCGTCGCACTCGTGGATCAGCTTCGCAAGCGCCTCGCGGGCGAGACGGGTAGCCCTGACGCCGGCGGTTCCGACTCCTGAGGCAGGCCGGCCGCCAGGTTGCCAGACAGCAAGCGGCACGGTCCAGACGCGACAGGTCAGGCATTCAGCATTTCCCGGGCGATGATCAACTGCTGGATCTGCGAGGTTCCCTCATAGAGACGGAACAACCTGACATCGCGATAGAAATGCTCAACGGGATAGGCTTGCATATACCCGGCGCCGCCATGGATCTGCACGGCCCTGTCCGCGACGCGACCCACCATCTCGGAGCAGAACAACTTTGCGCTTGCGGCCTGCTGGATAATCCGTTCGCCGGCATCGAACATGCGGGCCGCCTCCAGCACCATGCTGCGGCCGGCAAAAGTCTCGGTCGCGCTGTCGGCCAACATGGCCTGGATCAACTGATGCTCGGCGATCGGCTTGCCGAACTGGACGCGGGTCCTGGCGAAGGCGACGCTCTCGTCGCAAAGCCGCTTGGCCGTGCCCGCACACACGGCCGCGATATGAAGTCGCCCGCGGTTGAGCACTTTCATCGCCGTCTTGAAGCCCTGGCCCTCCCGGCCCCCGATCAGAGCATCTGCGGGAACGCGGCAGTTGTCGAACATGACGTCGCAGGTCCGGGTGCCCCGCTGGCCCATCTTCTTGTCGACGGGCCCGAGCGACAGGCCCGGACTTTCGGCTGGAACGATGAAGGCCGAGACCCCTTTAGCGCCTTCGCCCCCGGTGCGGGCCATCACCGTGAAGACGTCGGCGACGGGCGCATTGGTGATGTAGCGCTTCGTGCCGTTGAGCACATAGCTATCACCATCCCTCACGGCGATTGTCTTGACCGAGGCGGCGTCCGATCCGATATCCGGTTCGGTCAGCGCGAAGGATCCGATCACCTCGCCGCTCGCCATGCGCGGCAGCCAGTGGCTCTTCTGCTCATCGGTGCCGTCAAGGATGATGCCCTGCGAGCCAATGCCGTTGTTGGTTCCGATAACGGATCGGAAGGCGGGGGATGTGTATCCGAGTTCGAGGGCGACGAGCACCTCTTCCTCCATCGTCAAACCCAGACCGCCATAGGCTTCCGCTATGGACATGCCAAAGAGCCCCATGGACCGCATCTCGTCGATCAGGCCTTGCGGAATCGCATTATCCTCCTCGACTTGTGCCTCCGCAGGCACCAGCCGCTCGCGGACAAACCGGCGCACCGTCTCTGTAAGCGCTGCAATAAGTTCACGGTCCCTGATCATGGATCGACTTTCGAAAGTGGAGAGGAATGATGGAAGCTTGCACAGCTTCGTTTGACAAACAATCAAATTCGGAATTAATTTCCACAAATAAAATTCGGAATGTTCCGACTGCTGTCAAGAGGAAGCCCATGGTCACCCAGTTGTCGATTTCGCCTGCGGCGCCATGGTTCCGGATCGAGGTGAGCGAGGCGGACTGGCGCGACGAAGAGGCCCGCGACCTCGTGAACTGGTATGGGCAGATGCTGCTCGTCAGGCGATTCGAGGAGAAACTGCTCGATCTCGAAAAGGCCGGACTCATCCATGGGCCAGCCCATGCAAGCATCGGCCAGGAGGCCTGCGGTGTCGGCGCCATGTCGGTCCTTGGCGCTCACGACAAGATCAACGGCACACATCGCGCCCACCACCAGGTCCTGACCAAGCTCTTGAATGCCGAACTGCCCGGGGATTTCGACATCAGCCGCGACGCCTTTGCTGAAGGAATGGACACTGCCATCTATCGTCTCATGGCCGAGATCATGGGACTGACGCCGGGTTATTGCGGCGGTCGAGGCGGCTCGATGCACATGCGCCATGCGAAAGCCGGCATTGTGGGAACCTCCGCGATCATTGGCGGAAATCCGCCCCACGCCGTCGGCTATGCGCTGGCCGACCGGATGCTGGGCCGGGACGCGATATCCGTGACCTTCTTCGGCGACGGCGCGGCACTCGCCGGCACCACGTACGAATCGATGAACATGGCCGCCGCACAGAATCTGCCGGTGATTTTCTTCATCGAGAACAATCTCTATGGCGTTTCGACCCACATTTCGGAGGTGACACGCGAGACGAGGCTGTCGTCCCGCGGTGCGATGTTGGGCATCGCATCCATCGAATGCGATGGCATGGACGTGGTGGCGGTTCACCGGGCCATGAGCGAGGCGCGCAGCATTATCCGCGAGACGGGCGGCCCCGTTGTGGTCGAGGCATATTGCTACCGCCATCTGCACCAAGCTGGCAGCCGCCCAGGAAGTGATTTCGGCTATCGCACCCGCGAAGAGGAAGCCGATTGGAAAGCGCGCGATCCCATCAGCCAGGCGCGGGCCCGGCTGACCGAGCTCGGCCTTCTGAACGATGAGGCATTCTCGCGCATCGACAGCCTCGTCACCGAGCGCGTTGACGCCGCCGCCGCGCGCCTGACCGAGCCGGTGCCCGGCGGAAATGCACTGAGAATTCCAGACCGTCTTTACCCCGACCCTGCGACTGTCGATGACGGAATCGTCGGGACTCTGGTTGAGTTGCAGGGTGCCCGCTTTCTCGACCACGAGCAGATGCATAGAAGAGCGGTCGAAAAGCTGAAATATGTCACAGCCGCGTCGGAAACCATTGTCGCCGCCATGCAGCGCGACCCGACGATCATTGTCATGGGCGAGGACGCCCATCAAATGCGCGGAGGCGTCAGCGGGTTCACCAAGGGTGCGCTGGAACGCTGGCCGGAGCGCATCCTGCCAATGCCGATCGCCGAAAACGGCTTCACCGGGGTCGCACTCGGTGCGGCTCTCAACGGTCTTCGGCCGATTGTCGAGATTATGTTCGGCGATTTCTGCTTCACTGCCGCGGACCAGATCGTCAACGGTGTCGGCAAGGTACGGCACATGTTCGGCGGCGGCTTCCCGGTGCCATTGGTGCTCAGGGTGCGCATTTCCCCGCACACAGGTTACGGCTCCCAGCATTCGGGCGACCCCTCAGCGCTGTTCGGCATGTTCCCCGGCTGGCGCATCGTGATGCCGACAACCGCCTTCGACTATATCGGCCTGATGAACTCGGCGCTGCGCTGCGACGACCCTGTCGTGCTTTTCGAGCATGTTTCCTTCTACCAGCGCGAATTCGAGGTTCCGGCAGGGGATCGGGAGTTCTGCATCCCCTTCTGTTCCGCCCGCGTGGTGCGACCCGGCACCGCCTGCACCATCCTCGCCACATCGGTCATGGTGCAGAACGCGGTGGACGCCGCCGAAGAATGCGGCATCGATGCCGAGATCCTCGATCTCCGCAATCTCGATCACCACGGCATGGACTGGGAGACCATTGGTCGCTCGATCAAGAAGACGGGCAACGTGATCATCGCCGAGCAGACCGCACGGCGGCTATCGATGGGGGCGACATGGTGTGCCGAAATTCAGGAACGGTTCTTCGATTACCTCGACCACGAAATTCTCAGGGTGACGGGGGGGATAGCCGCCCCGACCGTTTCCTCGCCACTGAACCGCGCGGCCCTCGGAGACACGAACGCCATCCGCGACACGATGCTGAAAATGTGCGGTTAAGCGAGGCCAACGCATCCACTGCCCTCACACTTTAAAGTAGGCTCTGGCCGGGAGCTGGAAAAAAGTGGGGGCAAGAAGTTTCAGGTAATCGAGGCCTTTTCTGGAAACGGCACTTGGTGGTCGGACAATTGAGGATGAAAGTTTGGGTTGAGGTTATCGGCACTGATGGCGTTTCGCGGCGTAGAGAGATTGTAATCGTCGACCGCAGTGTCGACGGAGTGGGTCTCGACGCGCTCGGCCTATCCCTGGCAGAAGGCAAGGCGATACAACGCCACCTGCAGGAGGAGCTCACGCAGTTTCAGGCGGATCAAGCCAGCAGGCAGGATAAGAGATTTCACGACTGTGGCCGCCTTCACGGGGTTCATGACTATCGGTCTCGTACGGTCCATTCGCTCTTCGGTATTTGTCGCCTGCGCTTGCCGCGGTTCCGCAGCTGAACTTGCGGAAAATCGGCAAAGGCGAACACCGGAAACATTGAGACCTTGTTGAAGGGCAGTGCAACAGAGCGGCCACACCCAGTTTGTCACTTCTGAATTTCATCTTGCCGATGTGATGGCGGCGGGCAGCATCATGTTTGTGCGGCATGCTGGATCAATCAAGCTTGTGGGGATATCAGCCGAATAAGCAAAAATCGTTGAAACCCTATTTGTGCACCAACGCTGAGGAGAACTCCATATCCGGCTGAAAGACGAAAGTTACTAATTTTCAACATGTAAAGTTTGTAAAATTCATTGTTCGAGTGTAAAAACGCACTTTAGAAGCGCAGAAGAACCGGGAACAGGGTATGGCGGCTAAAACCTTTAAATCCATGGAAGATTTCGCCAAAGCCTGTGGCGTTTCGCGGCCCACCCTGGCCAAATATTTCAATAATCCGATGGACGTCAAACCGGTTACCCGCGGGCGCATCGAAGCGGTTCTGAAACAGTCCGATTTTGAGCCGAACTCTTTTGTGCGTCACCTCAGCAACAAGATGGCCATCAATGTCGGCATTATCGTTCCGACAATCTATGATCCGTTCTTCGCCAAATTCACATCCCACATCGAAACCGCCCTGCGCGGCTGCGACATGCGGCCGATCCTGATTTCATCCAAGACGTCCGCCGACCTCGAGGAGGAAGCCGTCGAGCGGATGCTCGACTTCAAGGTTGCCGGCGTCATCGTCGCGCCCTTGGGCAACCTGTCGCGGCCGGGCATTTTCGACCGCTTGAAGAGCGAAATCCCGGTAGTCAGCTTTGACGTCCCGATGGGTGACGATGTGCCATTCGTCAGCAACGACCACAGTTTTGGTATGAAGGCCATGGTTCAGTATCTCTGCCGCTCAGGCGAGCCCCCCGTCCTGATCGAGGGGCCGCACCTCACCGACAACGTGTTGATCCGGCAGAAAGCTTATCGCCAGACCATGAAGGCCGAAGGCCACGAGCCGCTGATCGTGGATTTCGATTCCGAGGTCTCGTGGGAGATGGAGCGCCTCGGGCGCGAGCAGATGCAACGGCTTCTGACTGAGGGTTTGCCGGGCAAGACCCTGCTTTGCTCGAATGACCGCATTGCCTTCGGCGTGATTTCGGCGGCCTGCGAGGCCGGGCTGAAGGTCGGGCGGGAGCGGGACGACGACATTCGCGTCGCCGGACATGACGACCATCCCCTCAGCCAATATTTCTGGCCGTCGCTGACAACCACCGCTCAGGACACCGAGACAATCGCCTTCGAAACCGTGCAGCAGCTTGTCGAAGTCATCGAAACACAGGCGCTTGGCGTGAAGGTCGTGCCGCGTCGCAAGCAGGTCCGGTCAACCCTGATGATGCGTCGCTCCGCCTGAGGCTAAGGCGCGGTTGATCAGGGTGCTATGTCCCGCCAGGCGTCGCACAGCCAGTGGGCGGCTTCGACCGCCTCGGGGATCACAGCTGACATTGACAGGAAACCGTGGATCTGCCCGGGCCAGCAACGCACGACTGCGGTGCCTTCATCCTTCAGGCGGGCGGCATAGGCAGCGCCCTCCGAATAAAGCACATCATAGCCGGCAAGGATGACCGCAGCGGGCGCGATCCCATGCAGCGAGGCGGCGGTCAGCGGGGCTGCACGCCAGTCATGCTGGCCTGCCTCTGTTTGCAAATAGTGGCCGCGAAACCAAGCCATCTCCCGCGCCGTCAGACCATAGCCCTCGCCAAAACGGCGGAAGCTATCGCTATCCTGAGCCTGATCGGTGTTCGGATAGATCAGCAGTTGCGCGGCGGTATTTGGGGCCTTTCCATCGCGCGCCAGAAGGGCAAGAACAGCGGCCAGATTGCCGCCCGCGCTGTCTCCGCCGACAGCAATCCGCGCCGGGTCGATGTCGAGCGCTGCGGCGTTCCGGCGAAGATGAGAAAGGGCCGCGACACAATCCTCGATTGCTCCGGGAAAAGGCGTCTCGGGCGCCGGTATTCGGGGGAAACGACGACCACGCCGGCCCGATTGGCGATCCGCCGGCATATCTCCTCGTGCGATTCGATGCTGCCGACCACCCAACCACCGCCATGCAGGTAGAGCAGCGCGCGGCCATTCGGCTCCGCGCCATGCCCGCGCCAGATCCTGACCCGCAGCCCGTCCCAGTCGTCGTCCGCGAGGTGCGCCACATCCTCGTGCCCCAACTGGCTGGCGGCAAAACCCGCATCAAACTGAACGCGGGCCGCCTGCGGCGACAGGTCAGCAATCGAAGGCACATTGCCGGCCGCCATCCTTTCGAGCGCGCGCACTGCGGATGCATCGAGGCCGGTCATGCCAAAAGCTTCTCGGCTTCAATCTCGTCGAAGGCGCTGGGCTGGCAATCAACCGGATCGATATTCACGGCCTCGCCCGTTTCGCCCGCGCTCAGGATCGCCTGCATCACCTCAAGGACATGTAGCGCAAGATCGCCGGATGCGCGTGGTCTTCGGCCCTCGACGAGGGCCTCGGCCATGTCTGCAAGACCCAGCATCCGATAATTTCCGCGGTCCGGCGCATCGAGCGGCCAGTTCAACGCCCCGAAGGCCATGTTCGCGGTATCCACATCCTGCCAGGGCGCGCCAAGCCTCGACAGGCTGACCACGCCGCTGAAATTGTCGGGATCGGGCAGGCCGAGCGACCCTTCGGTCCCGTGCAGTTCGATCTGGCGGCCGGAATGGCGGTAGATATCCCAGGAGGCAACGAATGTAATTTGCGCACCTTTGTCGAATTCCAGCAGGGTGGCGACCGTTGTCGGCGTGTTGACCGGAATGGATGTGCCCTTCAACGGCCCCTCAGCACTGACGAAACGTTCCGTATACGCACTGGTCGCCATGGCCTGAACGCGTCTTACCGGCCCGAGCAGATTGACCAGCATAGTCAGGTAATATGGCCCCATATCCAGGACCGGCCCGCCGCCGGGCTGATAATAGAAGGTCGGATCGGGGTGCCAGTGCTCCATGCCACGGCCCATCATGAAGGCCGTGCCGGCAACCACCCGGCCGATCCTGCCTGTCTCGATCTGCTGACGCGCATAGCGGCCGGTCGCACCGAGAAACGTGTCGGGCGCCGACCCGATCAACAGGCCCCGCGCCCTCGCCTCCTCAACGAGTCTGCGCCCCTCCTCGAAGGTGGCGCTGAGGGGTTTTTCGGTGAACACGTGCTTACCGGCCTGGAGCGCCTGCAGCGAGATATCGAAATGCGCGGTCGGCACTGTGAGATTGAGGATCAGCTCGATTTCGGACGACGCCAGCATCTCGTCATAGTCCAGGGCCCTGATCCCGAATTCGTCCGCACGCGCATCTGCGACGTTGCGGTTGAGATCGGCGCAAGCCACCGGCCTGATTGCCGGAAACATCGCGGCGTTATGCAGATAGGCCTGGGAAATGTTTCCGCACCCCACGACCCCGATCCGGATCTGAGGCTTGACGTCTTTCAGCATGCAATTCTCTCCCGAGATTTTTAATTTGACGTATTGTAAAAATAAATTTTACATTATGCAATAAAGTTATCAACCTGAAGCGCCAAAAGGATGCGCCCGGGCCGCGGCCCCTCCATCACCAATGGACGGGCGGAATAAAGGGAGGACGACCATGGCAGGACGCCGAATCGCATGTCAAACATTCACCTGGGAAATGCTCGGCAACGGCTGGACCGGCGGACCAGACGATCTGGTTGAGGCTATCGCGACGGCCGGATATGCCGGCATCGAGATCACGGATACCATGATCGGCCACTACGCTGACCAGCCGGAGGCTTTTGCACGTCGCCTCGATGAAGCAGGCCTTGCCCTTGCCGCCTTTGCCTATGGCTCGCACGGCGGCTTCAGCGAAGCCGATCAGGCCGAGGCCGACTACGAGGCCTGCAGAAAGTGGGCCGGTTTCGCCGCGCATTTCCAAGGCGCGATGCTGTCGATGGGGTCCGCGACCGCCATGTCCGACGGCGCACGCGCCGACAAGATCGCCCTTGCCTCAGACATTTACAATCGCTCCGCCGAAATCGCACGCTCCGTCGGCGTATCGCTGGCCCTGCACCCATCCTCGCACACGAACACGCTGCTCTACGACAAGGCCGACTATGATCAGATCTTCAGTCTTCTCGACAAGGACATCGGCTGGGTTCCCGACACCGGCCACATCCTGCGGGCCGGACAGGACATCAGCCTGACGCTCGGCGATTTCGGCGATCGCATTCGCTACCTTCATCTCAAGGACGTCGATGCCGGCGGCAACTGGACGATGCTGGGCGAAGGCATCTGCGACCTGACCGCCGTGCTCGCGACCGTCGAAAAGGCGCCGCGCTTCAACGGCTGGATCGTGGTCGAGGAAGAATCCGAGGAGGCCGGGAAAGATCCCGCCGCCGCTGTTCGGCGCAATTTCGGAACGATCAGCGCTCTGGCGCAGAACTAAACCTCATCCGGCATGGTCTCAACAATCACAGGAGGAAACTTAAATGACACTGGGTACCACGGTGCGTCTGGCGCGCCTGTTTTCACACCCTTCAGGAAACCTTTTCGGCGGAGCCGTGGACCATTTCGTCGGCTACGGCGATGTCCGCAAGGGCGGCCTGGCCGACCTGCCCGGCGCGCTCGATCGCGTCATGCAGGGCAAGCCGGATTATGTCAGCATTCAGCCGGGCGCGGCGCGGCTGTTATGGGCGCGCTATGCCGGTCAGGCGTCACTGGTCATCCAGGCGGGCTGCTTTACCCCGGACGACAGGATCAGCCAGTTGATTGCAACGCCGGAAGATGCCGTACGGGCGGGCGCTGATGCGCTTGCCGTGGCCATTCCGGTGCGCGGTGCCTCGGAAGGGCATTATATCCGGTGGTTGACCGACTCCGTCAACGCCGCAGCCCGTTTCGGCATGCCAATCGTCGCCCATATCTACCCGCGCGATTTCACCGACGGCACCAAGATCGTGTTCACTCCGGAAGAGATCGCCTATGCGGCGCGTATCGGCATCGAAACCGGCGTCGATGTGATCAAGATCGGCTACACCGGCGATTTCGACGGTTACAAGGAAATCATCCGTACCAGCCCGGTTCCGATCGTGATTGCCGGCGGCCCCAAGACAGACAATCTTCTCGGCGCGCTTGAACAGACCGCGGAGGCGATCCAGGCCGGCGCCCGTGGCGCCGTTGTCGGCCGGAACCTCTGGGGACACGGGGACCCCGTGACTGCGGCGCGCGCTTTCCGTGGCGTCATTCATGACGGACTTGCAGCCGAGGATGCTCTGAAGAAGGCTCAGGGCTGACCATGCCCCGGCCAGCCACCATCATCGGCTTCGGCGCCCTGTCGGTCGATGACATCTATTATGTGGATGCGCCGTTGCAGGCGGGCAAGGGCCGGGTGGTGCGTCGCGCCAGCGCTTTCGGCGGCAATGTGGCGACTGCTCTGGTTGCCGCAGCCCGCCTCGGCGCAGAAGCGAGCTTCATCGGATGGCTCGATGAGGATTCCGACGATCCGGTTGTGGCGGCGCTGAAGAAGGAAGGTGTGCGCACGAATGATGCGCCACGTGCCGCCGGCTGCCGGCCGGTCCGTTCCACCATCACGGTCGGTTCGGACGGCGACAGGTTCATTGCTTTCGACGATGACGTCCGGCTCGGCACTGCGCCGGACCTTCCGGACTCGGTCCTGGCATCGGCCGGCGCGCTGCTGATCGATGGCTATGCGACACGTTCGCCGGAGGCCGTGTTGCGAGCTCGCAGCCTTGGCCTGCCGGTGATCGCGGATATGGAATGGAGCGAGGGGGAAGCGACCGATCTGCTGCTTAAGGCTTGCGATCATCTGGTTCTGCCCTTCGGCTTTGCCAGTCTCTATACGGGGGAGGATCGGCCGCGGGACGTGCTCCATGCATTGTGGAGCGATCGGCGCAGCGCCGTGGTTCTGACCGATGGACCGAATGGCGCATATATTCTAGGGGCCGATCGCCGCCCGCGCCATCTGCCGCCCCATTCCGTAAGCGTAGTCGACACAACAGGGGCCGGCGACTGTTTTCACGGCGCTTATGCCGTCGCGCTCGTCCGGGGATATGGCATTGGCGATTGCGTCAAGTTTGCCGCAGCGGCAGCCGCCTTATCCGTCGCAGGTCGCGGTGGAAGGGAGGCGCTTCCGACAAGCCGCGCCGTTGATGCACTGCTTGAAGCCAACGGCGCTCCAGAGTTTCAGGCTCTTTAGGAAAGCTCATAAATCATCTGTTTTTTACATACCGTAATTTTATATTTTACCTTTTGTAATTTTTGTCGTATGGTTTTTTTGAGGAAACAGCGGTCAACACGCTGAACAGGTTGCGTCAATGCCGCGCTTCGCAGCGCCCGTTGGCGGCATCGGGAGGATATAGATGGCAGAGGTCGTTCTCGAGAACATCTGCAAGACCTATGGAAACAATTTTCACGCGATTCAGGATCTCAATCTGACGATCGCAGACGGCGAGTTTCTTATTCTGGTCGGTCCCTCGGGCTGCGGCAAGTCGACGGCTTTGAGAATGATTGCCGGACTGGAGGAAACCACCAGCGGACATCTTTACATCGGTGGTCGCGATGTGGTGGACATGGCCCCGAAGGATCGCGATATCGCCATGGTGTTCCAGTCCTATGCGCTTTACCCGCATATGACCGTTTCCCAGAATATTGCATTTTCTATGCGGCTTGCCGGCAAAAGCAAGGCCGAGCGCACGGCGCGGGTCGCCGAAATCGCCAACATTCTCCAGCTCACCGATCTTCTGGACAGCAAACCGGCGAACCTGTCCGGCGGCCAGAGACAACGCGTGGCTATGGGGCGCGCCATGGTGCGCGAGCCAGCTGCCTTCCTGATGGACGAACCTCTGTCAAACCTCGATGCAAAACTGCGCGTGAAGATGCGGGCGGAAATCGCCGGCCTGCAGCGTCAGCTCGGGGTCACGACCATCTATGTCACCCATGACCAGACCGAAGCCATGACGATGGGTGACCGCGTCGCCGTCATGAAGGGTGGAATATTGCAACAGGTCGATGTCCCGAAGCGCCTGTATGACGAACCGGTCAACGCCTTCGTCGCCGGCTTTATCGGATCGCCTTCCATGAACCTACTCGAAGCGGACCTGGATGCCGGGGTTCTCAAGACCCCGGGCTTTGAACTGCGTCTGACCGAAAGCCTGCTTTCTCGCCTGCCGTTGCTGGAGCGGTACAATGGAAAGAAGGTCGTTTTCGGCATCCGCCCGGAGGATCTGCATGACAGCAGGCGGGAAGCGGCGCGCGATCATCAGATCATTCCGGCAGCGGTTGTCAATGTGGAGGAACTCGGCTCCGAGCGTGTGGTTCATCTGCGGTTGAACGCCATACAGGTCGATTCAGGCGATCCGGATGCCGTAGCCGATCTTTCGGGCCTTGCAAATGCTGTCGCCCGGTTCGATCCGGGGAGCGAAGTCCGCGCCGGCGCGCAGGTCGATGTGGCTGTCGACTGTACGAAACTGCATTTTTTCGATCCCGAAACCCATGTCGTCATTCGCTGACAGTGCTGCCCGGCGGCGTTGTAAGCCGGGCCAAAGGCGCTCCGTCAGATCAAGATAAACGAGGTACACACAGTCATCGGTCCAAGTCCGGCATTGGGAGTATGCAGGGCCAACGACCAAAAATCTCAGGCTATCATGGCCAATTTCAGCAAGGGAGGAGAGACTATGAAATACTCTAGCAGAATGAACCTATTGAGGGGCGCGGCTGCCATATGGCTGCTTGGCACCTCAGGCGCTCTCGCGCAGACAGAAATCGAATTCTCGCAATGGTGGGCTCCGGAGCTTCCGGCCGGATCGCTGCGCGCAATCATGGATGATTTCGAGGCCGAGAATCCGGACATCAAGGTCACGCTGATCAGCGGTCCTTACGCCACGACCCGCGATCAAATCGCGATCGGCGCCGCCAGCGGCACGATGAGCGATGTCGTCGGCCTTGACGGCGCGTGGGTAAACAGCCTTACGGCTCAGGGCGCGATTGCCGACATGGCGCCGCTCATGGACAGCACCGGCTTCGACAGAAGCCAGGCCGCCGATATCATCAAGATCGAGGGCAAGTCCGTCATGATGCCCGTGGCATCGTTCGTATATCCTATTTTTGTGAATCTGGACTTCGCCAAGGCGGCTGGCGTCAGCGAACTGCCATCGACCCGGCAGGAGTTTCTTGAAGCCGCCAAGAAGATGACGAACCCCGACGAAAACAAATATGGCTGGGCGCTTCCGCTTTCGCTGCAATCACCGTCGAGCGTTCTCAACGACATGATGTCATGGGTCTGGGCATCCGGCGAAAGCATGCTGGACAATGGACAGCCTGCGCTGGACAAGGCGCCGGTCATCGACATGCTCACCTTTATCAAGTCGCTGAACGACGCCGGCGTCATCTCGCCCGGCATCGCCACCAAGACCGAACAGGAGAAGGTCGAGGAATTCGTCAACGGACGCATCGGCATGATGGTTGACACCCTGGCGCATGTGAACCTGATCCGTGAGCGCAACCCCGATCTAAACTTCGATGTGACTCCGATTCCCGTGGTTGAGGGTTACGAAGGCAAGCGCGGCCTGCCATACGCTTCCTGGGGCATCGGAATTTCCGAATCCACCGAACACAAGGACGAAGCCTGGAAGCTGGTGGAATACATGATGAGCGCGGACGTGAATGCCCGTCTCGTCTCCCTCGCCAACGCCTTTCCCGGCAATGTCAACGCAAAACCCGATTTCGTGACCTCCGACAAGGTTTATGCCAAGGCATTCGAAATCTTCCAGGAAGGCTATCTGGCAAACGAGTTCACCGGCCTTCCGGTCGCCGTGGACCTGATGCGCCAGTTTGCAATCGAGAGCCAGAAAATGCTCGCCGGGCAGGAAACCCCGGAGCAGGCCGCCAAGGCCGCACAGGCCGAGTGGGTCAAGGAGTTCTGATTTCCACGTTCTGATACTAAGTCATTCGGGGGCGCGAAAAAGTCGCGCCCCCGATCACACCGAGCGTTTTGCAAAAACCGGAAATCGATGAGCGTGCCAATGATCAACCCGACCTCGATGGCGAGCTACAGGCTCAAACGGAAGGCAACCCCCTACCTTTATCTGTCCCCTTCGCTTGTTGTCGTGGTTCTGCTCATGCTGTTGCCGATGTGCATGGTGATCGCCTATTCCTTTCAGGAAAGCGCGGTGCTGCGCCCGGATACAAGCTTCGCGGGCCTCAAGCATTACCGCGAAGTTTTCAGCGACCCGGTCTATTGGGCAGCGCTTTGGCACACGCTGTATTTCACCATTGTCAGCGTCATCATGCACATGGTCCTCGGCCTGACATTCGCGCTGATGCTCAATAGCGACCGGGTCAGCCCCTGGCTGCGCAGCCTGCTGCGCGTGCTCTATATCCTGCCCTGGCTGTTCACCCAGGTCATTATTGCAGTGATCTGGCGCCTGATGCTCGAGCCGAACGGCGTGGTGAACAGCGTGCTGATGGATCTCGGCATCATCGGCTCCAAGATCCAGTGGTTCTCGTCGACGGCAACTGCTCTCCAGGCCGTCACCTTCGCCAATATCTGGGCGGGTTATCCTCTGTTCATGGTCAGCCTTCTGGCCGGTCTTCAGGGAATTCCGAAAGACCTTTACGAAGCCGCCGACATCGATGGCGCGACAGGGCCGCAGAAATTGTTCTTCATCACAATCCCGCAGCTCATGCCAATCATTATCAGCATCTCGTTGCTGGATTTCATCTGGACGATGCAGGTCTTCCCACTGATCTGGCTGACAACCGGCGGCGGCCCGATCTACGCGACCGAAGTTCTCAGCACATACACCTACAAGCTGGCCTTCGCTCAATACGATCTGTCCCAGGCCGCGGCCAGCGCCGTGACCATTCTGCTGCTCTCGATTGGCCTCACCCTGTTCTACATCCGTCATCAGAAAGCGAGGTAGGTCCGATGCGCAGACGAAACAGCAGACGCGAAAAGCTGATCACCCTGGCGCTCTATCTGGGACTTGCCGCCGGCCTGTTCTTTGCCGCCTTCCCGATCTACTGGATGCTGGGCAGTTCGCTCAAACCCAACAGCGAGATATTTGCTCTACCGCCGACAATCCTGCCGCGCGCATTCACGCTCGAGGCCTACAAGGCGATCCTGACCGACCCGGTCAAGCTGCGCTTCTTCTTCAACAGCTACCTCGTCGCCATGCTGGTCACCATCATCACCGTGTTGTTGGCGCTACTGGCAGCCTATGGCTTCAGCCGCTTCAATTTCCGCGGCAAGGGCGTGTTGAGCACGCTGTTCATCAGCACCCAGACTCTGCCGCCGATTACGCTTCTGATTCCATTCTTCGGGCTGGTCGTGTCCTACGGACTGTTCAATACGTATGCAGCGCTTGTGCTGACCTACCTGGTCTTCACCCTGCCCTATGCCATTCTTCTGATGACAGGCTATCTCAATACGCTGCCGCGTGATCTGGATGAGGCCGTGGCCGTCGATGGCGGCTCGAGCTGGACGGCGCTCTGGCGTGTGATCGTGCCGATCTCGCTGCCGGGAATCGTCGCCACCGCGGTCTATACATTTCTGCTCTGCTGGAACGAGTTCCTGTTCGCGCTGACGCTGACCAAGTCGACCGACATGCGCACCGTGCCAATCGGTATTCAGCTTCTCATGGGCCAGCACGCCTTTGAGTGGAATCAGATGATGGCGATGAGCGTGCTGGGTTCCGTGCCACTTCTGCTCATCTATCTCCTGGCGCAACGCTATTTCCTCGCCGGCATGTCCGCCGGTGCGGTGAAGTAGACGTCAGCATCCCCGCAACAAATCAGAATACCCAAAAATCGGGAAGGACAACTGACATGGCCACTTTCGCAAAAGGCCCCATTCTCGTAACCGGCGCCAGCGGCGGAATCGGCGCGGCCACCGTAAGGCAACTGGTCACCGCCGGCGCCACCGTTATCGCCAATGGCCGCAACACCGATGCGCTCGAAGCGCTTGCCGCGGAAACCGGTTGCACCATCCTGCCATTCGACCTGGAAAGCGAGGACAGCATTCGCGAAGCGCTCGACGGGCTCGACCTGTGGGGCGTGGTGAATTGCGGCGGCTTTGGCGGTGAGATCGCAACGCCAATGGAGACCGATATCGACATTTTCGACAAGGTCATTTCCGTCAACGCGCGCGGCGCGCTTCTCGTCACCAAATACGCCTCCAGATCAATGATACGGCTCGGCAATGGCGGCGCGATCGTCAATGTTTCGAGCCAGGCTTCTCTTGTCGGCCTGCGCGGACATATCTCGTATGGCTCTTCCAAAGCTGCGCTGGATAATATCACCCGTGTGTCCGCTCTGGAACTTGGCGAATATGGGATTCGCGTCAATTCCGTAAACCCCACGGTCGTCATGACCCCCATGTCGGCGTGGCATTGGGATCGCCCCGAAGTGCGCGATCCGTTCCTTAACACGATGCCCCTGCACCGCTGGGCGACCGAAGACGAGATCGCTGCGCCCATCGTTTTCCTTCTGTCTGAGGGAGCATCGATGATTTCCGGCGTGGCCCTGCCCATAGACGGTGGCTTCACCGCCGTCTAACCACCCCCGACTTTCGACCAGCCCGTCCCGCCGGACGGCTGTGTTTCCGGAGCCTGACCACCATGGCCGCAAGCGCGCACTCCTTGCTTTCCACCTCCAACTCCGATGTCACATTCCCGAACTACGATCGAAGTACCCTTACCGCAGGTATCGTGCATATCGGCGTGGGAAACTTCAATCGCGCGCATATGGCGCATTATCTTGACCGGCTGTTCGAAAAGGGGCTCGGACACGATTGGGCCATTGTCGGCAGCAGCCTGATGCCCGCAGATACAACACTTCGTGATGCATTGTCCGCTCAGGATTGGTGCACGACAGTTGTGGACCTTTCCCGCGACGACGCACAGGCGCGCGTGGTCGGATCGATGATCGACTTTCTCGACATCAACCCGCAGGCCCTTATTGCGCAACTCGCCTCCCCCGCCATCCGGATCGTCTCCTTGACGATTACGGAGGGCGGCTACTTCGTCGACAGCACGGGCGCGGTGATGTTCGACCACCCCGACATTCAAGCTGACATCCGCACGCCGCAAGGCCCCGTAACTGTCTTTGGGGTGCTGATTGAAGCCCTGCGCAGACGCAAAGCAGCCGGTGTCGCGCCGTTCACCGTCCTCTCCTGTGACAACATTCAGGCCAATGGCGATGTATCGAAGCGTGTTGTCACCGCGCTGGCAGAGAAGCAGGATAACGCGCTTGCCGCATGGATCGAAACCTATGTTGCCTTCCCGAACTCCATGGTTGACTGCATCACGCCACGCACCACCGACAAGGAACGCGCGCTCGTCTCCTCTCGTTTCGGCATCACCGATGCGGCGCCTGTAGTCTGCGAGCCGTTTCGTCAATGGGTCATCGAGGACCACTTTCCATGCGGTCGCCCGCCCCTCGAAGAGGTTGGCGTCACCTTCGTGGAAGACGTGTCCATCCATGAAACAATGAAGTTGCGCCTCCTCAACGCCTCCCACGCCAGCCTGTGCTACGCCGCAGCCCTTATGGGTTACACCTATGTGCACGAGGCTCTCGAGGATGTTACACTTGCGCGCTGGTTGGCTGAGCTGCCGCGCCGCGAAACCATTCCCTGCCTTACTCCGCTTGAGGGCGTGGATTATGCATCCTACCTCGATCGATGTATTGAACGGTTTAAAAATCCGGCGATTTCCGACACCATCGCGCGCCTCGCGCGGGACGGGTCTGACCGTCAGCCAAAGTTCATTTTACCAACAGTTCGTACTCGACTGACGCAGGGCCTGCCCGTTAAAGGATTCGCTCTGGAGCTGGCACTTTGGCAGCGTTTCTGCGCACATCCGACCATTGCCCTGGATGATCCGCTTGCGAAGTCCCTTGAAGTAGCGGCCAAGCAAGGTGCGGAGGCGTTCCTCGATATCACGGCCGTTTTTGACACACTTGGCCAGGATGATTGTCTAAGGACAGCGATGGTCAAAGCCTCGCGCCAGATAGATCATTTGGGAGTGCGTGGGGCAATCAATGCCTATCTCGGCTGACTGAAGCTACGACTTCTGACGACTGTGGCGTCACCCTAATTTTTACAGCGTTATATTCCGTCATGCCTCAGGCCCCGACGACTGATGCCAACTCTCGCCGCTACAAGCGGCACCCCGCTTTCCGTAAAGGCCTGCGTCATGTAGAAGGCCTGCTGGCTGAGCGGGGCATTGAAGTCTCCTTCCGGACTGTCGCGGAGTGGGCTGCCAAATTGGATCTGTCGCAAACTCTTCACTGACCGGCGGTCGCCGATCATGATCTCTCGATATCTCCGGCGGCTCCCCTGTTCAAAGGCCGCCATTTCGACCGATCGGTGATCTTGCTGTGCGTAGGCTGGTACCTCGCCTACAATCTCAGCCTGCGTGATCTCGAAGAGATGATGGCCGAACGCGGTTAAGCGGCGATCATTCGGCCGTGCCATAGGCAGTGCTGGTGACACGGTTGAGTTCTTCTTCGGCGAATACCGTGACCTGTCGGTTGCAAAGCGCTTCGTTCGAAAGGCATTTGCGCGCCATGACCGCCAGGATCGTATCGTTATCGATGGAAGCCAGACAAATTTCGAGGCAATTATTTCCTGCGGTCTTGAAGACCGGCTACGCGACAGGTCGCGACGTTCATCGAAACCAATTCGCATCTGCAAGACAAAGGATCTCAATAACCGGATAGAGCGGGACCATCGGCGCATCAAGCGCCGGATCCGCTTCAACTGTTGGGCTTGATTGAGTCTCGACCCTAAGCCTCGGCAGCCATTGACGCCCGTTGTTCCTTAAGCAGTTGAAGGGCAACGATGCAGGCATTCTGTACATGCTGGGACGCAATCCTGGCGGCTTCCTCCGCATCGCGTTTTTCAAGCGCCTTTGCCAAGGCATCGATTTCGGCGAGACTCTGGTCGATGCGCGCAGGATGCATCAGCGAGGTCGCACGCAGGATGTTGATTCTCGAAAACAGACTCTGCAGCACTTCGCGGGCAAGATTGTTGCCGCAGTTGCCAAGCATGATGTTGTAAAGGCGGCTCTTGGCTTCCAGCACCTCCGATTTGTCGCCGGACAGGGCATGGCTGCGCAGCGCCTCGGCGCCCCTGGAGAATTGGCTGATGGCGTCATCGGAACCGTTCAGGGCAAATTCCCGCGCGGCAAATCCTTCAAGCACTCCGCGCAGCGCGTAGAGTTCCTTCGCCTCCTCCAGCGAAATGACGGCAACCACGGGCCCCTTGTGCGGCACGATCTCGAGCAGCTTTTCGGCTTCCAGCTTGCGCAGCGCCTCCCTGAGCGATGTGCGGCTTACGCCAAGCTCCTCGCACAGTTCGCGTTCGATAAGCCTGGCCCCCGGCTTATACCTGCCGGAAGTGATGCCCTGGCGAACGGCGTTCTCGATCTGCCTGCGCAATGTGTCTGGTTGCAGCGCTGTACCACGTGAACTCATCAAGCCATCCCGTATTACATTATGACTATCCGTCATTAGCACTAAACACCTGCATCCAACAAGCCGACATCACCCTTGCCGGCTCACCTTCTCGACGCTCATGCCCCTTGCGGTTGATGATCATATCGGCAACACGGTTGCGCAAACGGCTCGGCCAACCATCCGCAGATCGCTGCAGGCAGTTACCCGGCAAGCCGCCTATTTGGCGGCGGTTGGATAATCGGTTTCCGCGACCTCCTCCAACCACTCTGTCCTGCCGAGCGAAATGGCCGTGTGCAGCAGAAAGCTGTCATCAGCTGCTCCGTGCCAGTGCTTTTCATCTTTGGCGATCCAGACAGTGTCACCGGCCTTGAGTTCCTGCGCCGCCTCACCCTCCATGCAAACCCACCCCTTGCCGGCAGTGACGGTCAGTATCTGTCCGGTTTCATGCGTATGCCAATAGGTACGCGCGCCGGGCGAGAAGAAGACGTTGTTGATCACAACACCATCCATTGACGGCATCACCGGATCGGCATGTACCGTTCCCGTGAAAGTCGCGGATTTGACTTGAGATGGGGCGCCGTCCTGGCGGCCGTGAAAAATCTTCATATCGTCAGTCCTTTTCGTGGAGCCTGATTTTGCCGGAGATGTCGCCAATGGCATCGACGACGCGATTGCTGATCACATCGCCATAGCCGAGCGCCGTCGCAAGGCCGAAGCTTGCCATCGGCCCGGACGCGTTCAGCGAAACGACACCCAGTTCATGGAGCAGATCACAATAGAGCAGCACGTCCTTGGTCATCAGCTTGGATGTAAGCCCGCCTTCCAGATAATCACCGTCGACGATCTTCGGGAACCGGTTCAATGTCGCGAAATTCACACCGCTGCTGGCATTGAGAACCTCAAGCAGGCGATGGAGGTCGAGCCCCGCTTTCCTGCCGGCAATCATGACTTCGGCCGTTGCGGCCAGGCTGACAGCATTGAGAAAATTGTTCAGCAGCTTGGCTGTGTGTCCCGAGCCGCTTTCACCCATCAAAATGATCTTCTTGGCGATCAACGCGAAGACGGGGTCAAGCCGGTCGATCGCGCCCGAGTCACCGCCGACCATCAGGGTGAGCGCTCCCTTTTCCGCCGCCGCCGCGCCGCCGGATATGCCAGCATCGACATAGAAAGCGCCGCTATCCGCAAATTTCGCCGCAATCCGCCGCGTCGAGGCCGCCGAAGCCGTGCTCATATCGGCAACGATCTGCCCGGCGCGGACATGGCTCAGCAATCCGCCCTCGCCTTCCACCACCTTCTCGATCACCGTGCTATCAGGCAGGGAGAGAAAAACGACGTCGGCTTGCTTCATGATTTGCCGGGTGGAGGATGCACGCATGGCGCCGAAACGCTCCGCAGCGGTCTCATCCTTGTCGAACCCAAGCACCTTGATGCCGCCCGCCACAATACAGCGGGTCATCCGACCGCCCATGTTTCCAAGCCCGATGAACCCTATCTTATCCATTGACATTGTGTCCTGCACCTTGCTGAGCGTATCCGCTTTTCCCTGGGGCGACGGAATTTCCCCTGCGGCCTGCAACGACCTCACATGATTGACGGCTGAGCGCTTGAATCTACCCGGTTGGCGGTGCCTTGTCGTTCTGCTCCGACTCCCAGTCGCGCAACACCGTGCTGGCGGTTCTGAAGGCTGAAAGCGCCGCCGGTGCGCCGCAATAGACCATGGCCTGCAACAAAATCGCCTGAATCTCCTCGGGCGTCACACCATTGTTGAGAGCGCCCCTGACGTGGACGGCTAGTTCATGCTGCTGGTTCATCGCGGTCAGCATCGCAAGATTGAGCATACTGCGGGTTCGGAACGGGAGAGTTTCATCTCCCCACACCTCCCCCCAACAGTATTCGGTCACAAGCCTCTGGGCCGGACGGTTGAACTGATCCGCCTTCTCCCATGACTTTTCAACATGAGAAGCACCCAGTACCGCCTTGCGGTTCTGGAACCCCTTTTCAAACATTTCGCTTTCACTGGGCATGACATCCATTCTCCCCCGCTCCACGCGGCCGTCCAAATCCCAAATTACAAAGGGCAAAACTCATTGCCCGGCGCCGTATCCGATCATCGCTTTCGTCTCCAGGTATTCGCGCAAGCCCGCCTCGCCCCATTCGCGCCCGTTGCCGGATCGGCGGAAGCCACCGAAAGGTGCTGCAAAGTCCGGAGGTGGATAATTTATATGAACCTGGCCGCCGTTAAGACGCCTTGCGAGCCCACGCGCGCGATCCGGACTGGAAGACTGAACATAAGCGGCCAGCCCATATGAGGTGCCGTTGGCGATAGCCACGGCCTCGTCGTCGCTGTCATAAGGAATGATGGCAAGTACCGGACCGAAGATCTCTTCCTTCGCGATGGTCATGTCGGGCGTGACACCGCTAAACACGGTGGGCCGCACGAAATAACCCTTTTCCAGGCCCTCGGGACGACCGGGACCGCCGGCCACCAGCGTGGCGCCTTCCTCTATACCCTGGCGGATGAAATCCTGGACGCGCATGAACTGGCTTTCATTCACCATGGGACCGAGTTGCGTATCGTCGCGGTCTGTTGGGCCCACCCGATAGGTCTTGGCAGCCTCAGCGGCTATCGACGCGGCTTCCGCCATCATTTTGCGTGGCACCAGCATGCGTGTCGGGATCGAACAGGACTGACCGGAATTTGTGAAACAGCCGGACACCCCCCGGCGCACGGCATCGTCAAGCTTGACATCGTCGAGCAGAATATTGGCCGACTTGCCGCCGAGTTCCTGGGCCACGCGCTTGACGGTGGCCGCTGCCGCACGTGCAACTTCGATCCCGGCACGGGTCGAGCCGGTAAAGGAGACCATATCGATATCCTCGTGGCTTGCGATCGCTGCGCCAACCTCCGGGCCGCCGCCATTCACAAGATTGAATACGCCCGGCGGCACACCGGCCTCATCCAGCACTTCCGCAATCAGCAGCGCGCTCACCGCCGAATATTCGCTCGGCTTCAAGACCATCGTACAGCCCGCAGCAAGCGCCGGCGCGACCTTGACGATCACCTGGTTCACAGGCCAGTTCCAGGGCGTGATCAGGCCGCAGACGCCGACCGGCTCATAGCGCAGCCGCGTACTGCCCCGGTCTTCCTCGAACTGGAAGTGCTCCAGAACGTCCAGCAGCGCATTGACATGGAGGGGCACCCGGGGGGCCTGCCCTTTCGCGGCAAATGTGATGGGTGCGCCCATTTCGAGACGCATCGCCTCGACGAACTCATCATAACGGCGCGTATAGATATCAAGAATCCGGCGCAGAAGCTGCTTCCGCTCGTCTACCGACGTCTCTGCGTTAGCGGTGAAAGCACGTCGCGCTGCAATGACGGCGCGATTGACATCTTCCCTGCCCCCGAGCGCCAGCCGGCCGTGGATCTCCTCGGTTCCCGGATCCACAAGATCCACCCATGCCGGATTCACCGGATCGACCCACATGCCGTCAATATAGAACTTGGCGTAATCCTTCATCACGGGTCTTCCGAAAGGAAGCGATACATTTCGGTATGATCGGTTGCGGGCGAGACGCCATCGGCAATCCGATGCCAGGTATCAATACCGGACGCCCCGAAGCTCAGAGGGTAACCGACCGATTCAGCAAGCTTGCCGGCAATCGAAAGGTCCTTGTCCATCAGCTTGAGCGAAAAGCCCGATCCGAATGTGCCCGAAAGCATGAACTGCTTGACCTTGTTTTCGGAAGTATTGCTTCGACCGCTCGAGGCGTTCAGCACGTCAGTCATGACATCTTCCGCGATGCCAAACCGTTTGGCGACATGCAGCGCCTCGACAGTAACCATCAACCCGCATGCCGAGACGAGGTTGTTGAGAGCCTTGGCGGCGTGACCGGATCCCGCAGGCCCGATGAACAGGATGGACTGCCCCATGGCTTCGAGGATCGGACGCGCCTCATCCATATGCGCCTCCGTCCCTCCCACGAGGATCGCCAGAGTGCCGTTTTCGGCCCGTTTGACGCCACCGGACACCGGAGCATCGAGATAGTGAAGACCGCGCGCAGCGAGCGTATCTCCAAGCTCGCGCGAGCGCACCGGCTCCGAAGAGCTCATGTCGATTACCAGCGCACCAGACTTGAGCAAATCGGCCCAACCAGCCTCCAGCAGAACCGATTCCACGATGGATGAATTCGGAAGCATGGTGATCAGCACATCCAGTTCACGGGCCGACGCCTCCGTCAAAGGTTCGGCCGAAAGCTTGGCGCAAATTTCGCTGACACGCTCCGGGTCTGCGTCGGCCACATACAGTGTGTGGCCGGCTCCCTTGATGCATGCGCACATCGGCGCACCCATCATGCCAAGCCCGATGAAGCCGATTTTGTGAGCACTCATGACATGTTTTCCTGACAAACCGCGGACCAAAGTTGCATTTCCGATACGCCCTCCCTGGCGAGATTTTACCGCAAGGCCGAAAAATCGGTGGGCGTGAGAAAGCTGTTCTCGACCCGGGCGACAATTGGTGCGTTTCGTTCAGTCTCGGCACGCGCGGCGGCCCAGTCGGGGTCCGCCTGGAATGCATTCCATCGCTGTTCGCGCTCTGCCATGCTCTCCCATTTCAGCAGATAGGTCAGGGCATGGTTGTCGGGACCGACAGCGGTCGTCCAGAAACCGATCTGCTCGATGCCGTACTTATCGAAGAAGCCGAGCGTGGTTGACCGGAAACGCTCCAGAAGAGCCGGAAGGCGCGTCGGCGCACAATAGTAAATCCGGAGCTCCACAATCATTCGACGAATCCTTGTTTTGTCATGGTCGTAAGCCTATTTTTAATATGACATTCTGTCAATAATACAATTTCTGTTTTCGCTTTTCCAACGATGAATCTAGCTGCCTGGCGCTTGCTCGTCCTCGTCAAGCTTGACCGCGAAACCGGCGGTTTGCGCGTTGAATGCCGGATAGCGGTTCATCACATCGGGATCGTGTCCGGGGACAATGTGACTGTCCTTTCCGGCCAGTTCCTTAAGCCGGGAATATCCCATCACAGCATCGGAAACGCTGTCGCAGGTCGGAAACACCCGGCCCGACTGAAAGTGCTCGTAAAGATGGCTGGCGTCTGATGCGAGCACCACGGGACCGCGCTTCGTCTCAACCCTCACACACTGCAAGCCACGGGAGTGGCCACCGACATGGTGAACGGTAATGCCCGGAAAAAGCTCCCGATCGCCCATGCAGAACGATACCTTGCCGGCATAGATGCGCCGAACCATACCGGTGACATCGTCCACCTCATACGGATGGTTGAGAAAATGATGACACATGCAGGGACCGGTCGCGAACCGCATCTCGCTTTCCTGCATGTAAAAGCATGCGTTCGGGAACAGATCGTTATTGCCGGCGTGATCGTAATGCATGTGCGTGGTGATCACGTGTTCGACCGCGTCGAATTCGACTCCGACGGCTGACAGGGCGGTATGAACCGGCGTTATGAGTTCGCGCCCGCGACGCGCGCCCGATTGCGGATTGAACCCGGTGTCGACCACAATCGTACGCGCTTCGTTGCGGATCACCCAGACATAATAGTCGATCGGCATCGAGTGATCGTGGGCATCGCCGCCAATGAAGTTCTGCGACGCCGGACGATCATTGCGCGCATATTTCAACGCCAGGATTTCATAGTGTTCGTTCATAATGTCATGCCTCGACCGGTTCGTTCGGACTATCGGGATCGAATCCAGAAAGAGCGCCCGGCAATCGATCGATCGCCGGGCGCCTGATGCTTACTTCTTTGGCCAGACCGGCTGCGACAGGGCGAGGTCTTCCGGGAACACGGTGACGGGAACACCGTCCTGCCACTGAATGACCGTAAGGCTTGCTCCCTTGCGACGACCTTTCTCGTCGAAGCTCAAAGTGCCGCCGGGGTAGTATGTCGCCGGGCCGGCGTCGAGTTCGCGCAAAGCATCGCCAAGCGCGGCGCGATCGCGGCTGCAGCTCTTTTCGAGAGCTTCCTTGAACAACCAGATATCACCATAGGTCGAGACGGCGTTCTGGGTCATCCAGGGTTCGCCGTAGACGGTGTTCAGACGCTCGATAAGCTTTTCCTGGCCCTTGGTTCCCCAATTGGCGACCGCCGACATGACGCCTTCCAGCATTTCTGCCGGCATCGTGTTCAAGACTTCGGGTTCGGCGATCGCGATACCAAACGAAATCACCGGAACCTCGACGCGGAACTCCTTCATCTTTTCCAGAATCAGCTTGCTGTCCGAAATGACCGTCGGGAGGAAGAACAACAGATCGGGCCGTTTCTGACGGACCTGCTGAACGAGCGCGGTGGCATCCGCAAGCGGCGGGGTAAACACTTCCTCAAACACGAGGTCGAGGCCGACATCATCCAACAAGCCGTTTTTCATGCGCTCGACCGAGGACAGGGAGGCGGCTGTATTGTCGGTGATAACGGCGACCGTCTTCGGCCGTTTGCCGGTCTGTTCTTCGGCGAGGTCCAGAATGATCGGCAGGGCGAGTTGTGCCTGTACGCCGGCGGTGGCGGACGTCTGGAATACGTTCTTGAAACCCCGATCGGTAATCTGGTCAGAGTACGACAGCGTCAACATCGGCAGGTTGGCGCGCTCGGTCACCTCTGTAACGGCGAGTGTGAACGAACTCAGATAAGAGCCCGTGCCGCCCACCAGTTCCGGATATTCAGCCACCATACGCTGGGCGGCGTTTGTGGCCTTCTCGACCGTGTCGCCGGAATCGATGACGACCAGCTCAAGCGGCGCACCGTTCATGCAGGAAATGCCACCGGCATCGTTGACGTCCTGTACCGCAAGCTCAGCACCCATTTTCATGACCGTGCCCGGACGGGCGTAGATACCCGAAGTCGGAGCGATAAGGCCTATCTGGATCGGTTTTTCTGCCGATTGCGCCGGAACGCTGCCTCCGGCCACCACAACGGCAGTTGCCGCCAGGGCCGAAACAATTTTTGTTTTCAATATATTATGCATGTTTTCCTCCTACTTTGTTCAACTCAAATCACATTCCAAGATATGCTTGGCGAACGCGATCGTCCGCCATCAGGGTCTCGCCATCTCCTTCCAGAACGATGCGGCCGGTTTCGAGCACATATCCGCGATCGGCAAACTGCAGCGCCTCCGCCACGCGCTGCTCGACCAGCAGAATGGCAAGGCCCAGATCCCGCCTGATCTCCATCAGCTTCTCGAACACGAAATCAGCGGTCGAAGGAGCGAGCCCCATGGAGGGCTCGTCGAGCATGATGAGCTTTGGCGAGGATGCTAGGCCGCGTCCGATGGCGAGCATCTGCTGCTGGCCGCCGGAGAGCGTGCCGGCATATTGCGAGGATCGCTCCGCCAGCACGGGAAACCAGGTGTAGATCCGCTCAAGATTTGTCGCCCATTGGTCCCGTCCGGCCTTGGGGACAGCGCCCATCTCTAGGTTTTCCAGAACCGTCATGGAGGGAAACACCTGCCGGCCTTCGGGCACATGCGCGATGCCCAGATGTGGCCGCCGCGATGGCTCGAGATCGGAGATGTCCTCTCCCTCGAAGCTCAACCGGCCGCTGTTCGGGATCAGCGTTCCGGAGATCGCCTTGAAAAGCGTCGTCTTGCCCGCACCGTTCGGTCCGACCACGGAGATGAACTGGCCTGCTCCAATGCTGAGCGAAACATCGTGCAATACGGGAACGCTCGCGGAATATCCGACCGTAAGATTATCAATCCTGAACATTGGCGTTCCACTTCTTGCCAAGATAGGCCTCAATGACGTGAGGGTTTTTGGTAACTTCCGAAGGAAGCCCCTCCATGATGACCTGGCCGTGATCGAGAACCAGGAAGCGGTCGACCAGTTGCACCATGGCCTGCATCGTGTGTTCGATGATCGCCACCGTCATGCCGTCGGCTGACAGTCGCCGGATCACCGCGACGACCTCCGCGGATTCATCCCGGCCAAGGCCGGCAAGCGTCTCGTCGAGAAGCAATGTGTGAGGCTTGCCGGCAAGGGCTCTTGCAAGTTCCATCAAGCGCAATTCCTTGGTGGAGAGCTCGCCGGCAAGGCGCTCGGAGATCGCCGACAACCCGACCTGACGCAGGGCTTCATCGGCAACCTCAGCGGCTTCAGCCTCGGTTGCAGCCTGCACATATGCCCCGATGCGGACATTGTCGCGCACGCTCATCCGCTTGAACGGACGCATGATCTGGAACGTGCGTCCGACTCCTGCCCGGCACAAGACATGCGGTTTGCAGCGCGCCATGTCCTTGCCGTTGACGAAGACTTCGCCGGCTGTGGGATCCTGGAACCCATTGAGCAGGTTGAAAAGCGTGGTCTTGCCAGCGCCATTCGGACCGATGATACCCAGGATCATGCCGCGCCTTAGCTGGAAACTGACATCCTGAACCGCCTGCAGTCCTCCAAAATTCTTGGACATGTTGCGTACGTCGAGCACAATTTCCGATGCCTCGCCTGCAGGGGCGCCTTTCCTCGGTACAAAATCGAGTACTTCCGCCGTATGCGTAACGGAATCTGCCGGGGTTTCGTCCTTCTTGCGGGTCGACCGAGTCCAGTCGCGCACCTTCCAGAAAATGCCTTCCGGCGCGAGCGTGATCAGCACCACGATCGCGACGCCATAGACGACGCCCTGGATGCCAGGAAGGATGTTGCCGAGTTCGGCATGCAGGATTTCCGCGATCGGAATGAGGAAGCCGGCGCCGATAATGGGTCCCCAGAACGTGCCGATACCGCCGAACATGGCCACCGTCAAAGCCTGCGCTGAAACCAGCATGCCAAAGACCGATTGCGGCGTGATCACGAGAATGACCACGGCATAGAGCGACCCCGCCATCGCGGCGATGGCGCCACTGACGGCTATGGCTCTGAGTTTCCAGCGCAGCGAATCGATCCCGGCGGCCTCCGCGGCAGCCTCGTTTTGCTTTATCGCAATCAGCGCCATGCCGAAGCGGGATGACTCGATCAGCCGCGACAAGAACACCACGACAATGAGGAAAACCATCGCGATCAGCGTGTAAATCCGGCCGTCGGAGAACTGCATGTAGGCAGCCGGATTGTCGTGCACTCTCGGAACACTGACTTCGGGAAAGCCGAGCCACAGGAAGACGTACATGAAGGCCAGCGGATAGGCGAGCATGCTCAGGGCGAAGTAGTGGCCGCGCAGCCGGAACGTCGGAAAGCCGATGGCAAGCCCCAGCATCGCGCCGATAACGCCGGAGCCGAAGAACATGATCCAGGGCGACACCGACCAGTAGATCTGCGCCAGCACCGTGGCGAAAGCACCGGTCCCGAAGAACGCGGCATGGCCGAAGGATATCAGGCCGGTGTAACCGCTCAGAATGTTCCAGCTCAGCCCGAAGGTTGCCCAGATCAGAATGAGCGTCATCATGAGCTGGTAATAGGAATTGGTGACAACCGCCGCCAGCGCTAGATAGGCGAGCGCTGGAACGATGAAATAGATGAGAGATTTCGTGCGTAAGTTTTTCATCAAGTACGTTCCACATTGCGCCCGAACAGGCCTTGCGGCCTGAGCATCACCACGAGCAGGAAGCACACGAAGATGGTCGCGTTCTGAAGCTGGGTGGGCAGGACCAGGGTCGAAAACTGCTGCACGAGACCGATGATCATTCCGCCCCAGAACGCCCCGATAATGCTGCCGATACCGCCCAGAACGACGCCGGCATACATGATGATCACATATTCCAGGCCGACGAACGGGCTGAAGGGATAGCTCGTGGCGAGAAGTCCGCCGGCAATAGCCGTCACAGCAGTGCCGATCGCGAAAGCGACCCGGTGCGATCGATCGACATCGATTCCCATATAGGTCGCCGCTTCCGCGTTATCGGCGGCAGCCCTCAGCGATTTTCCGAGGAAGGTCCGCTGGATAAGCAGCCACAGCGCAATGATGACGGCGGTCGAAACCAGCATGGCAAAGATCCGCGACTTGTTGAAGAAAAGCATGATGGGCATGCTCTCGCCAAACGGCTCGAGAACCCAGGCTTCGCTCGAAAGCGGCGTACGGATCGAGACAAGATCAGCGCCGACAAGGATCATTGCGCCGTTTTGAAGGATAAGCGCTATCCCAAGCGTCAGGATGAGCTGGGCATAATGGCCCTCGCCTTCCATTCCTGTCGATTGGTGGCCGGTGACCCTGCGGATCAGGAGCCGATGGATCAGCCAGCCGAAGGCATACATCGCCGGGGCCGCGGCCAGCACGGCAACATACGGGCCGAGCCCGCTTCCGAAAAACGCCTGAAAGCCAAGAGCAGTGAACACGAAATAGGCCGCATACATGCCGACCATCATGAAATCGCCCTGGGCGAAATTGATGACCCGCATGATCCCGAAGATCATCGCAAGTCCGACGCACATCAGCCCGTATATCGCGCCGAGCGAAACGCCCGTGATCAGAAGCTGCAGGATATTTTCGACAAAGAACTGAAAATCGGTCACGATACGCGTTCCTCAACCTGACTACGGGTGAGAATGGCCAGCGCCGCAAGGCTCGCCGTGTTATTGCCGCCTTGCGCCATGTGATCAATTGCCCGGTCGAGATCGGCTGTCTGGCGTGAACCCAGCCGCTTGGCGGCAACCTTTGAAAGCCGCTCGCGCACAAGATCGGGCGAAGCCGAGCGGATATCGTCCAGCGCCTCCTCGATCACCGCGCCAGCCATGGTCTCGATCCGCACCCTTGCTCCCTGCCGTGCGGGGAATGCGCTGTTGAGCTCGTCAGATATCGAAACGCTGGTCATTCCGATCAATTCCGCGATCCGGGGATCATCAAGCATCGAATAATTCGCTTCGGCGATCTCGCCGCGCGCAATCGCCGCTGCCATGCCGAAATAGATGCTCATCTTTGCCTGCAGCGGCGTCTCGAACGGCCCGCTATAGGCGCAGCCGGGATAGTTAAGCGCGGCGTCATAAGTGGACAGATGGATGGCCTTGATGCTGTCGCCCGCTGCGACGCGCCGCGCGGCGGCGAGCGCCACCTGGCATGGCGACTGGGCGAAATTGCAGGCCGGTACTTCCTTGTTGAACACCGCCATGATTTCGCATTCACCTTCGGGATAGAGCGTGATTTCGCGCGGCGCCTTCTGGCGTCCGAAAGCGGCGAATAGCCCAGCCACACCGTCAACGGCGCTCGCTGAACCGTGTGCACCGAGCCGGGCCAGCCGAATGGCCGTCAGCGCGTTGCGGGAGGCGAAACCGGGATGAAAATACATGTCGTCGGCACCGCTGTGCGGCCATTCGTTGAGACCGCCAGCCGTGTTGATTACCAGCGCCAGCGCGTTGACAGTGGTCTGCCTGTCGAGACCGAGAAGGAGCGCGCCCGCGAGCGTACCGGACAGCGGCCCGATGAGCCCTGTCGGGCGAAAGAGCCGCGCCATTTCAGGCGTCATCAACGCCCGGCCGACCCGGCCACCGATCTCGTATCCGGCAATCGCCGCATCGAGCGGGCGGGTCTTCAGGTCCGCCGCCTCACTGGCAAGTGCCAAAAGCACCGGCCAGATCACCACGCCCATATGCGAAAGGCTGCCGGCATGCATATCCTCGCGGACAAGCCCATGGCCGCGCACCGCATTGGCAAAAGCCGCATCCTCCGCGGTGAAGCCGCCGGCCTCGCCGACAATCGCGCAGTCGCCGGTTCTGCCCGCCGCAAGCGCAAAGGATTGCCGGCTCCATGGCAGGTCTGCCGCTTCCAGGGCACAGGACAGAAAATCGGCGAGGCAGGTCACCGCCTTGTCGCCCGCGGCCTCGGGAAAGCTGTTTCTTTCGAAGGCCTGATCGACCAGCTCCGTCAATACGGTCTTTGTGGTCATGAAATTCTCCTTCCCATTGGGTATCCGTGCCCCCGCCTCTCCACTGCCTTGTTTGCAAGGCTGGTTCGGGCAGTCATCAGGCACCCTTGATCGTCATGCCGCAATCCACTTTCAGCGTGACACCGGTAATACAGCGCGCATCGGGTGATGCCAGAAATGCCACGGCGCGAGCGACATCCTCCGGCTCGGCAAGCAGGCCCAGCAGTGATTTCGCTGTCCGCTCCTCCCATCCGCTGTCGGTAATGACGGCGGATGCGCCGGGTGTGCGCACGGAACCGGGCGCCACGGCATTGACCCGAATACCCTTGGGACCGAGTTCGGCTGCCTGTTGGCGGGTCAGTGCATCGAGCGCGCCCTTGATCGACGAATAGACCGAGGCCGTGCCGATGGCGATCGACACGGCGATCGATGACATGTTGACGATGCTGGCGCTCTTGCTTTCCCGCAGAAACGGCGTCGCTGCCTGCGTTGCCCAGAAGGTTCCCTTCAGGCCAACATCGAGCATCCGTTCAACCTTTTCGGGAGGAAAGACAGCCAGTTCATCATAATGGAACACCACGGCATTGTTGACGAGAAGATCGAGACCGCCATCTTCGGCGAAGCCCTCGATCGCGGCGATGGTTGCGGTGCGATCGGAAATGTCGCAGCAAAGGGGTACGAGCCTGCCGTCAACCGCTTCGTTCGCCATCCCTGACAATGCATCCTGGTCGATGTCCAGCGCACCGACGGTCATGCCGCGGGCAATCAGGTCAAATGCAATCGCACGTCCAATACCGTTCGCACCGCCTGTCACGACTGCACGCAATCCCTTCATCATGCGAAGCACCTCCCCTTCTCTCGCAGTCTCCCACCGCGCTCGGATAATTTGGTAACATATAATTACAATACTACAATATTAAAATCCGGTTTTCGATTCATTTGCGGCTGGTATCAAACGATATCGCATGCCGCACACCGTTCGGCCGTGCCTTCTCAGCCCTTCCCGCAGGTTAATGAACCGCCGCGTACATGATCTTTTCCTCGGTCGCCTCATCCATTGAGAACTCCTCGACAATGCGGCCCTGCCGGGCCACGAGGATGCGATCCGACAGATTGAGAACCTCCGGCAGGTAGGAGGAAATAACGACGACGGCCAAGCCGTCATCGGCCAGCGTCTTGATGATCTCGTGGATTTCGGCAATCGCGCCGACGTCAACCCCGCGCGTCGGTTCGTCAAAAATCACGATATTCGGGTCCTGCGCAAGCGCCTTGGCGATCACCACCTTCTGCTGGTTGCCGCCTGACAATTCCAGCACCCGTGCATTGGGATCGATCGATTTGACGGAAAGCATCTTCGTCCAGTGGTCCGCCAGTTCCCGCATCTTGCGCCTGCTGACAAACCAGGAACCGCCCTTGTCCGCAGCAAGAGCCCCGATATGAATGCTCTCGGCAATGGACATGGTTTCAAAAATGCCTTCGACCTTTCGGTCCTCGGTGACATAGGAAATGCCTGCCTTTACAGCCGGACGGGGTATCCGGTAACGGACCGCCCTGCCCATCAGGCGCACGATACCGCCATGAAAGAAGTTGCGTTTCGCAACGCCCGAAACCACCTTGAAGGATTCCGTTCGCCCCGATCCAATCAAGCCAAAGACGCCGGTAATCTGGCCGGAATAGACTGAAAACGAGGTATTACGCACCATCCGACCCATCGACAGGTTCTGGACGCTCAGGACCTTCTTGCCGTAGGGCCGCGTCGGCCGGCCGCCCTCCCGCTCGTAAAGCTGGCCCGACAATGTCCGCCCCACCATCGAGCGTATGATCAGGTCACGGTCAAATTTCGACGTATCGTCGGTGATCACATGAAGACCGTCGCGCAGCACAGTGATCCTGTCCGAAATCGCAAGCGCTTCTTCCAGAGCGTGCGAAATGAAGACGATAGAGACCTTGCGTTCTTTCAGCCGCTCGATCAATTCGAAAAAATAGTGCTTTTCCTCAGGCGTCAGCGTTGCCGTGGGCTCGTCGAAAATGATCACCCTGGCGTTTTTGCGTACCGCGCGGGCAATCTCGACCATCTGTCGCTGGGCCGCGCCAAGCGTCGAGACATTGGCGGTTGGATCGACCGGAAAATTGAGCGACTGCAGGAATTGTTGCGCGGCGATGTAGAGCCCGCGCAGACGGTTGAAGACCTGCTCGTCGCCAAGAAACAGGTTCTGAGCCACCGTCAGCGATGGCACAAGGCTGGTCTCTTGAAACACCATGGCGATGCCATGCCGCAGCGCATCTCCGGGCGATGCCAGGGTGAGCGGCTTGCCGTCGAGCAAAATCTCTCCACGCGTCGGTGCGACCGCTCCGGCGATCATTTTCGTAAGAGTGGATTTACCCGCGCCGTTCTCACCGAGAATAGCGTGCACACGGCCCGCCTCAAGCTCAATGGAGACATCGGAAATCGCCGGTATCCCTCTATATTCCTTGGTAAGGTTTTTCAGCTGGAGTAAAGGCGTCATTGTGCTCCCTCCGCGTAATCGTCGAGCGACAACGCTCCGATCAGATTGTCACCCCGGCTGGCGAATGCCGTTACGCCCTGCCATTCGCATAGGCTGACGACGCCGTGCCGGTTTCCGTCCGCGCGACTGTGAAATGACTGCACAGGCTGCAAGTCGGGTCCGAGCCGCACAGCAAGGCCGTAGGAGCGCGTCGGCGCCCAGGGCTTGAAAATGCCGTGGACCCGCACCGCTCCTCCCTGCATCGGTTCGCGAAACGAGAGACCCGAGCGCAGTGAAGGCGCTATCCACAATTCCTTGGGAAGCTCCTCGAGCATACGGCCACAATAGCCCCGTTCCCGAAGGACAAATTCGATAAGCTGGCTTCGCGGCGCAAACACAGCCAGCCATGCGCCGCCGTCGCCACCCGGGGTCAACCGTCCGGGATAGCCGGGCAAATCATCCACCACGATCTGCGGCCGGGCCTTTGCCTTATTGATGTCAAAGCGCAGCAAGCGGTGGCTCCAGCTTTCAGACACCACCAGTGCGCCATCGTGGACAAGCAGGCCGCTGGGAAAGGCCAGCCCGTCCCCCATGCAGGTTGCGGCCCTGCTCTTCAGGTCGACTTTCCACACAGATCCGCTGGATCGCCTTTCCATCAGGTCGCGTTGCCACTCTTGCGGCTCGTTATCGGCCGAGCCGATCGCTACAAACAACGTATCCGGGTCGCCGAAACAAAGCGCGGCCGGCCCCCTGGCGGGCGACGGCCCTATCCGGTCCAGCAGGAGACCGTCATGAGGGCCGCCGACGATCCGTATTCCGGTGGCAGAAAGGCCCACGGCAAGAGCACCGTCGGAGCTCGAGGCAAGCGCCGTGACGGCGGCGTCAAACATGTGGATTTGCTCGGGCATCCGACCGGCCGCACGCGTCAGCCGGTAGAGGGCATTCACGCTGGAAAAGATGAGATCATCATCCACCGCTACCAGGTTGTCGGGCTCTGATACAGACGCGAGCACCGCGGCCTGATCGAGACTGGAATTGGGGCGCAACACGCCATCCATCGAAGGTACCGTCGCGCCGTCCCTGCGTACGAGCCTGCTGAAAAAACCCATCACCCCCGCTCCCAATAGCTGGAAAAGCCGGTCCAGGTCTCGTCAACACCGTCGAGCTTCAGGCTGCCGATCCGGTTGTTGAAGATACCGCCGATGTAAAGCCGACCCTTGTGCTCCCGCATCGATGTGATCATCGGATGGTTGGTACCTGCCTTGTCCCAAAGGCTTTCGAGCACCTCGCCGCTTTCAGTGAAGCGCAGGATGCAGCCGTTGTTGATATTCGGATAGAGCCACTCATCGGCCGAGACCTCCTGCGCCATCCGTTTGCGGAACCCCGGCATTCGCAGAGCGAGGTCGAGCGCCGGTGAGCGCATGCCCATCACCGCCATCCAGTAGGTCCCGTCGCTCGCCCTGTTGATGTTGTCAGGATAGCCCGGCAGATTTTCGATAACCGGTTCGACCGTGCCGGCCTTTGGGCCCTCGAACCAGTAGCGGCTGATGCGGCAGGCCCAGCTTTCGGCAAACAGGATCGACTGATTGTTGTGGCTAAGCGTAATCCCGTTGGGAAAGGTCAGCTTGCGGGCAACCGTATGGGTGGTTTTCTTCGCCGGATCATAGCAGACAATCCGCCCGCTTGGCCTGCTTTCGAGCGCATCGGAGGGCCAGCTTGCCATGTCGAAGCGGGTCGTTGCCTCACTGAAGAAGATCCGGCCATCCCGCGCTATGTCGCAGTCATCGGTCAGCCGCAGGCGGGAATCGTCGATGATCGAGAGCAGCGAGCGGTTGGTTTCGTCGGTCAACTTTTCGACGGTCTTGTCCTGGTGGACACGGTAGAGACCCATGCCGCCGACGCAGACGACGATATTGTCCTGAGCATCTATCGCCATGCCGAGCGGGTGGCCGCCGATATGGGCGAAAACATAGGCGTCCTGGTGATCCGGCCCGTCGAGCCGCATGATGTTGCCGTGGCGATCGCCGCAATAGAGATTGCCGGCGCTGTCGAAGATCACATCCTCCGGCCCGTCGAGTTGCCCGGCGCCATGAACGTCGACGGCGCCAAGCCTGTTATTGGCCGCATAGGGGGAGGCTGATTTCGCATCGGTCGAAGGCGGTGCAGGAAGTGCGTAGTATGTCGGCGACATGTAAACGCGGGAAAGGATCTTGTCGCGGTTCTTCACCCAGCGCACATCGAAGCCGATCGCCGCAAGCAGGATGAGCCCCAGCACGAACTGTCCGGCTCCGCTCTGCAGGCCGAGCTGAACCACCGCCAGGCTGACGATCTGCACGATCATCGCCCCGATGACGGCCTTGGCGACCGAGCCGCGGCCTCCGCCAAGGCTGATACCGCCGACAATCACCGCCGTCAGAGCAAGCACCTCCAGGCCGACGCCCGGATAGGAACCGCCATTGCCGAGCCGGGCGGCGTAGAAGAACGACGAGATGCCGCAGAAGGCGCCGGAAAGCACATAGGTGATGCACACGGTATAGGGCACATTTATGCCGGCATTGTGCGCCGACCGCCGTGACCCACCGACCGCCATCACGTGCCAGCCAAGCCGGGTCCGGCTGATGACGATATGCATCAGGGCGGCGGCAACGAGGAACAGCACGAAACTGACGGGAATGCCGAGGATATTGCCCGCACCGAAGAAATCCCAGACGGCATTGTCGTAATATCCGGCGGAAATCTGCAGGGCATAGGTGAGCAGCAGCGTGTCGACCAGCGCCCGGATGCCGATCAGCATGACCAGCGTCGTCAGGAAGGCCCGCAGTTTCAAAACGCCGACAAGCAGGCCGTTGATCAGCCCCACGAACGAGCAGAGCGCCACCACGGCGACGAAGACGATCCCGACCGGAAGCTCGAAAATATTGGTCAGCGCCAGGGCAAACAGATTGCCGAGCGCGAAATTGGAGCCGACGCTGAGATCGATGCCGCCGCCGAGCACCACCAGCATCATGCCCAGAACGACAAAGCCAAGCTCTCCGATCTGGCGGGTTCCATCGGAGACATTCGCCGGCAGGAAGAAATTCGGAACAATGCTGCCGAAGACCACGATGATGGCAACCAGGATCGCCGCCGGCACGATGTTGTCGATCCAGCTTTTCGACAGCAATTCGCCGAAAATATGGGTCGGTATCCACTTGTAGCGCCAACGCTGGAACAGGTCCGAGGTTGTCTGCGCGGCGGGACCGCCTGGCGAGGGTTTCGACGACTGACTGATGGTTTCCATGACGGCCTGATCTCGAAGCAATGGGAAATTGTGCCGGGCCGGCCTCACCGGCCCGGTGATCGTGTCGCGTGGGCGGCTTACTTGAAGTCGTCCATCACCCAGCAGGAATCGGGTTTCAGATTGTCCTTGGTGAGCATGACCATCTCGGTCGGCAGGCTGAAGGCCGGCATATCGACAGGCGGCTTAGACTGAAGCAGAATCTTGATGACGGTGTTGATGTCATGCGCCATCGTGCGGACATCATAGCTCATATAGGCGGAATAGGTGCCGTCCTTGAGCTTGTCGCAGGCAGCTTCCTTGGCGCCGCCGCCAGACGTCACCACATAGACCGGCTCGGCAAGGTTCGCTTCCTTGACGGCAGCACCCGCACCGATATCCATCCCGTCCCAGAAGCCGACGACACCGCACAGATCGGGATGCTGCTGAAGCACCGTCTGGGTGATCTCATGCGCCTTGCCGGCATCCCAGTTGGCGGACTGGTTGGAAACAACCTCGATTTCAGGATGCTTGGCGAATACGTCCGTCACACCCTTGAGTTGGTAAGCGCTGGCGGCCGACGTCAGGATGCCCTGCAGGATCGACACCTTGCCGGAGCGGCCGCTGCCCTCACCGCATTTCGAAACGATGTATTCAGCTTCGGCTTTACCATTAAGCTGCCAGTCCTCACCGATGTAGTGTGTCGGCACGACCGACTTGAGGTTCACGGCAACGAGCTGGATCCCGGCAGCCTTCGCCTTCTTGAGGATCTTGGCGTAGGACTGCAGATCGGGGTTCATGTAGACGATGATGTCAGGCTTTTCGTTGATGAGCTGGTTCATCGCCTGCGAGCCGACATCGGTGTTCCAGTTGGGATCGCGCACGATGATCTCGTAACCAAGTTCGTCGGCCTGTTTCTGCATGCCGGCAAGCCAGCCCTGGGCCAGATCGAAGCTCATCGAGAACGGTACATAACCGATCTTCTTGCCTTTGAAGGCTTCGAGATAGGGTGCGAGCGTGGGATCCTCCAATCCTTCCGCATGCGCCATCGTGGTTTGGGGAATAACCGACAATCCGGCGAGCCCGCCGACGAGACCGATTACCGCTCCGAGCGTCAGAACCCTTTTGCAAACGGCCCGCGGCTTCAACTGATCAAATAAAATCATGTCTTCTCCTCCTGTTGAACTTTCGGTTTGCTGCCGGCGCTTCGCCGGATCAGATATCCCCGTGCTGCGAGGTCTGCTCGTCCCGCGGGTTGATGAGCGTGTCGATCGTGATCGCCACAAGCAGGATCGCCGCCTTGATGGCGTTCTGCATGGTGTACTGGACATCCATGATCGTCATGCCGTTGAGGAAGGTGCCAATCAGCAGCGTTCCGACGATGACATTGCGGATACCTCCACGCCCGCCGCTCAGGCCGACGCCTCCCAGTACCACCACCAGAATGACGTCGTAGATCAGCAGCGTATCGGAAATCCGGGTGTTCATGCTGCTGACCGTCATCGCCTGCGTCAGTCCGGCGACGAAAGCGACAAGGCTGCTCAGCACATACTGGCCGATGAGTACATGCCGGATCGGCACGCCGCTGACCCGGGCCGTGCCGTAATTGTCGCCGATCGCGTAACTGAAGCGGCCGAACTTGGTGAAATGCAGAATGGCGCCCACAATGGCGGCGATAGCGGCAAACACGATCACCGGCATCGGCACGCCGAGAACGCGGCCCTGGCCAAGCTCGACGAGACTGCCGACGGACGGCGTGACATACACAAGGTCGCTGTGAATCAGGGCAAAACGCCCGAAGCCGTAGACACAGGCGCCGGTCGCGAGCGTGGCGAAAATCGGGGGAATTTCGGCATAAGCGATCAACACGCCGTTGATCAGCCCGACCAGAACCGCGCTTGCAACCCCGATCGTCAGCGCCATCGGCAGGCTCATCCCGTCAGCATTCAGCTGCAAGGCCCAGGCCACCGACAACGCCATTGTCGCGACCATGGAAAGGTCGATGCCGCGGCCGATGACGACGATGCACATGCCGACGCTGAGGATGCCGAGCACGGAAACCCCGCGCATCAGCAGAACCAGATTTTGCGCATTCAAGAAGCCCGGCAAGGCGAGCGAGAACACAAGCAGGATCAGCACGAAGAGGAGGAAAACCACCCTCTCCTGATTGAGGCCGGAGATCGCGCGCTTCATCGGGAAACCCACCCCGGACCGGCTGATATTGCCTTGCCGAGATAGCCGAAACGGCTCACTGTCCTGACGTCTTTCCTCAATGCACCCTCCCCGGCCGCACCTTCTCACCGAGTCCTCGCGCGGCTTCAGTCAACCAGGAACCTCACTACCACAAAAATACAATAATACAATATGTAAATCTTGCTTTCGTTCCACAACGGCGATCAGGCCGTATCAGCCGATAGCGCAGAAGCCGGTTTCGCCAGGCAGATATTTGGAGACACATGCAGGGAGCGAGGCTCTGTTGCAAACTTTTCGCTAACCGGCGGCCGATGGTCATCTGTCGATGTTTTCGGAGATGACAATGTTCAAAGGCCGCCATTTCGACCGGTCGATCATCTTGCTCTGCGTTCGCTGGTATCTGGCCTACGGCCTGAGCCTTCGCGACTTGAAGGAAATGATCTCAGAACGTGGCATCAGCGTCGATCATTCGACGGTCCATCGCTGGGTCGTGCACTTCTCGCCTTTGATTTTCGACCGCTTCAATCGCAGGAAACGTTCTGTGACCGGCAAATGGCATGCGGACGAAACGTACATCAAGGTCCGGGGTCAATGGATGTATCTTTATCGGGCCATCGACAGCGTCGGAGACACCGTTGATTTCTGGTTTAGCCAACAGGACCTGGCTGCAGCCAGACCGACAGGGAAGCCATCATTTCCCGCGATATGATCAGCCTGCCGCAGGAAAGGCGACATCTTCAAACGAAGCCTTGCATGGACCTGACGCGCCGCTTGATCCGGCGGCGATCAGCAGCGGTGAGATGTTTGCGGCGAAGATGGAAGAGGTTGGCGATTGGGCCGTGGATGGGGATGAAGCACTGGTATTGCCTGTTTACCCGACAGAAAAATACTGGCCGTTCACAAAGATTAGGCTCGCATCATCCATCTCTTCAAGATGGACATCGGTGACCGCTCCGACCGCCGCACGGTGTGTGCCGTAGTCGATGAAATCGTCAACCCGGCATTCAAGACAGGCCCGCGCACCATGCAGGATCGGCACATTGTCTTCGCTTCGGTGCCACTCGCCGTAAATGAACCTGTTGCGCCCCGCCACGCCCTTGCGTCCGCCAAAAGCCTCCGAGATTTCCTTTTGATGCTCCGACAGGACGCTGACTGAAAACAGCCTCCCGACTTGCAGGCCTCTGGCGAGGCTGGAACTCTGGTTGATGCAGACAATGACGGATGGCGGTTCCGCGCTCAACGAGCAGACCGCCGTTGCGGTAACACCAAGCAAGTTGCCGTCAGGATCCTGAAGCGCAACCACATTCACCGATCCGGCAAGGCTGCGCATTGCCTGCTTGAACCGCCCGGCGCCGGTCGCCTTCATCAGGGATGTATCGGTCATGCTCATTGTGTCCTTGCGGTTTCAGGAGCGCAATCCGGCGTCGCGCAGAAGCGGCAAGACCCGGTCACAGAAGAACGGCAGTTCATAGGTGTAATTCACAAAGGAAAGCGCGATGCCGGCATAGCCCTGCCTGTGGATGCGGATGATCTCTTCGGCGATCTTTTCTGGCGTTCCGACAAGTGGATAGCTGCCCGCACCGCCGGCAAAGCGCTGGCGGTAGCGGTCATAGGCGTCCTTGTCGTGAGAGGCCGAGTACTCTCGTTTGCCGGCGATGTGTGCGTCGACGGCGGCATGATCGGCCTGGTGCAGGGCGTAGCGGTCGTAGTAGTCCTCGGCTTCCGCCTGGGTTTCACGGCAGACGACATGTCCTACCGTGTAGAGACCGATCTGGCGTTGATGCTCCTGCGCGCGCGCCTGCATCTCCGAGACGTGTCTCGCGCCTTCGTCGATTTCGGTGAAGGTGGTGAACAGGTATTCGCAATGCTGTGCCGCGAAATTCCGTCCGGCATCGCCAAAAGCGGCATTCATGGTGACAGGCCGCGGCACCTGGATGCTGGGCGGGCGGCTGACGACGCCCTTGAGCTGGTAGAAGATTCCATCATAGTCGAATGGATCTGTCGACGTGTAGCATCTCTCCATGATCTCCAGCCATTCGCCCGCCTGGACGTACCGGTCCTTGTCGAGCTCGACGCCGAACATGGCGAATTCCTCAGGATTCCAGCCGCAGACAATGTTCAGCCCCGCCCGGCCCTTGCTGATATGGTCGACGGTAGCCAGTGCCTTGGCTGCGTAAAGCGGGTGCATGACCGGCACATGGATCGTCATGAAGACGGCGATGCGCTCGGTCACTGCTGCAATGGCCGCCGCCCAGGTGAAGGTTTCAAAGGACCATTCACGGGAATTTGTCTCGCCACCAAAGCCCTTCCACCGCGCAATCGGCAACATGAATTCGAGCCCCGCCCGGTCGGCGATCTGGGCGGCCGTCTGGTTGTCATCCCAGCGTGCCTTCCAGCGCTCGCCAACAGTGGTAATGGCCAGACCGCCATCCGCATTGGCCGAAAAGATCCCGAGCTTGATCTTGTTGCCGCCTTTCAGCGGGTGCCGTTTGATCATCTGTTCCTCCTTGACGCTTTTCTTTGCGGCGGGTTCGCAAGGGATTGCGGGGCTCTCTGCCCTGAATTCTCACGCCCTGATCGGGGTGTTCGGCGCGGACGAAAAAGCCTGTAGACAAAGTTCGTACACTGTATACAGTATATGTCAATTGGAAGGAACCAGCCCATGACAGAGGCCAGCTTCAAGATCGAGCGACAGCCGCCATTGGCCGAACGGGTGTATGCCGGCATTCGCGCCATGATCCATTCGGCGGCCTTTCAGCCGGGGGAACGGCTGACAGAGGATAGCCTGGCGAAGCGTCTTGCCGTGTCCCGCACGCCGGTTCGTGAAGCGCTTTTCAAGCTGGAATCGGTTGGGTTGATCGAACAGGAAGACGGCAAGTTCATTGTCCCGCGTCTCAGTTTGCGGGATATTCACGAGATCTTCGAGCTCCGCCGCGCGCTGGAGCCGCTTGTCATCGCACGCATCGCAACGGACTTGACCGACGCAGACCTCGCCGCTTTCCGGCACGGGCTGGAGGTGCTGCAGGCCGCCGAAGGCGTCGAAGAGGCGACCCTCGCCAACATAGCTTTCAGGAATTTGTGGATGGACCGGGTCAGCAATGGCCGGATTCGCCAAGCCCTTGCCCGGGTTGATGATCAGGTTGTTCTGGTGCGCCGGACGACGTTGAACAACCCGGACGCCAGACGTGTTGCGCTCGAATGCGCCCACGATCTCGTCGAAGCTTTGGCTTTGCGGGAACCCGCAACCGCCAGCCTGGCGATGGAGCAATTCATTGACGCAGCGCTAGCGTTTTTTGAGGCGGCCGTGAGTGGAAAAACCGCTGAGGCCATTACTGCAGGGGAAAAATAATTATGCACATGAAACAGATGGTTTTATCGGCGGCAGCCGGACTTTTCTTGTTGGCGGCGCCTTTTGCCGCCGCGGCTGAGGAAGTCACGCTGAGGGCTGTAACTTTCACACCCGCCAACGTCGTCTATGCGCAGCACTTCAAGGAATTCGCCGACCGCGTCAATGCGCGCGGAAAGGGAATTGTTCAGATCAACATCGTCGGCGGCCCGGAAACGATCCCGATGCCGCGGATGGGAGAGGCGCAGAAGAACGGCATTGCCGATATCTTTTCGTTGACGCCGGGTCTTTATCTCGACCTCATACCGGAAGGCGAGGCATTTGCCGGATCGAACAAGACTCCAATGGAAAACCGCGCTTCCGGAGCGCTCGATACGATCAACGAGATCTTTCACGAAAAAGCCAACGCCCATGTTCTTGCCCATCTTGATGGCGGCGCCGGCTTTCATGTGTTCATGACCAGAGAGCCCACCCTGGACAGCGAGGGCAATCTCGACCTGACCGGCTACCGCATCCGCAGTGCACCATTGTACCGTGCTTTCCTCGAGAAACTGGGCGCGACAATCGTGGTTCAGCCAGCAGGCGAGATCTACACCTCGCTTGAACGCGGCGTGGTTGACGGCAATGGCTACACCGTGGTCGGCGTTCGTGATTTCGGCTGGGACAAATTCCTGAAATACCAGATCAATCCCGGGTTCTTCCAAACCGATGTTCTGGTCTCGCTGAATTACGATTCCTGGAAAAACCTGTCGCAGGAGGCCAGGGACCTGCTCAACGAGGTGGGCCAGGAATATGAAAGAGAGAGCTACGACATCATCCAGGCCGAAACCAAAGCCGAGCAGCAGGCACTGATCGACGGTGGCATGCAGGTCGTCGAGCTCGAGGGTGCTGCCCGCGCCGCGTATCTCGAGACCGCATTTGGGGCAACCTGGGCCCGGTTGAAGGAGCGCGATCCGACGCATTACGACGCCTTGCGCGCTGCTTTCTTCGACGAAACCAAATGATAGCCGGCCGCCTGCGTCATGCGCAGGCGGCCACTTCGTCGGCTCGGCTCAAAAGGGGATTGCCGCATGAAAACCATGCTGCGCCTGCTCGACTTCCTGACATGGCTGCTGTTCGTCCTCGCCGCGGTGCTTGTCGGCCTGATCCTTCTGGTTGTCGCCTACGATATGGCGTCGCGGAATTTCGGATTGCCGACGGCGATGTGGGCGGTCAATTCCGTCGAATATGCGATGCTCCACATCACATTCCTGGCGCTGCCCTGGCTGGTTCGCACGCGCGGCCATGTCAGCGTCGAAGTTCTGCTGATGGCGCTTCCCCCCAGGCTGCGCCACATGCACGAAGCGTTTCTGCATATCCTTGCCGCAGCCGTCTGTTTCTACATCGCCTGGCGGTCGGGCATGGCCTTTGTGCAGGCCGTTGTCAGCGGAAGCTATGAAGTCCGCACCTTTGATACGCCAATGTGGATCCTGTTCGCCACCATGCCGCTTGGCACCTTTTTTGGCGGCTTGCAGTTCCTGTCATTTCTGCCGCGGTCCGAAAGCTACTTTGTAGCTGACAAGTCCACCGGCGCCGGCCTTTGAATTCGGGAAGGATGGAGCATGCTTGACTGGACAACTGCAATGTTTCTGCTGGTGGGCGGTTTGCTGGCCGTCATGGGCATAGGTCTGCCTGTCGCCTTTGCCTTCTTCCTCATCAATCTGATCGGCGTTTACTTCATCATGGGTGGTGACCGGGGCATCGACCAGATGATCTCCAATGTGACCGTCGCGGTGTCAAACTACTCGCTGGCGCCAATCCCTTTGTTCCTTATGATGGGTACGCTGTTCTTCTATTCGGGGCTGGCGCGCCGGGTTCTCGATGCGATCGATGTGCTGATCGGCCGTCTGCCGGCCCGCCTGTCCTATCTCACGCTCGTCTCGGGTACAGTTTTTGCCGCGCTTTCCGGCTCCAGCACGGCCAATACCGGAATGCTCGGTTCATTGATGGTGCCGGAAATGTCGCGGCGCGGCTACAAGCGGCACATGTCACTGGGGCCGATCCTGGGATCAGGCGGCCTTGCTGTCATCATCCCCCCTTCGGGACTTGCTGTGCTGCTGGGATCGCTTGCCCGGATCGATATTGGCGCTTTGCTGATCGCCGGACTTGTTCCCGGCATCATTCTGGCGACGCTTTACGGCCTGCTGATCTGGGGGCAGACGAAGATCGACCCCATGGCGGCGCCGACCTATGAGGTCGAGACGATGCCGTTGTCAGGCCGTCTCTGGATCCTCACCCGCGATGTCTTGCCGATGACGCTGATCGTCGCTGCGGTGGTGGGAACCATCCTGATCGGTTTTGCCACCCCGACCGAATCAGGGGCAATGGGCGTCATTGCGGTGCTGGTTCTGGCCCTTTGTTTCCGTGCCTTGAGCTGGAAGGCCATAGCGACGACCTTGACCGAGACCGCCAGGGTTTCGGGAATGATCTTCCTGCTGATCACCGCCTCGTCGACTTTCGCGCAGCTCCTGGCGTTCTCTGGAGCCTCATCGGGTTTGGTCGGCTGGGCCACCGGGTTTGAAATGGGGCCGGTCGAGATGCTGGTGATGATCTCGGTGGTGATGATCCTGCTGGGCATGTTCATGGATCCGGTCTCGATCATGCTGATCACCCTGCCCGTGCTGATCCCGATTTCACAGACCATGGGCTATGACCCGGTCTGGTTCGGCCTGATCATATTGCTGCTGCTGGAAGTGTCGTTCACCACGCCTCCATTCGGACTTTTGCTGTTTGTCATGCAGGGCGTGGCGCCGCCCGGCACCAGGTTGGGCGAGGTGGCGATGGCGGCTTTGCCCTATATCGCCTGCGCTTTCCTGCTGATCGCACTGCTTGTGATCTTTCCTGGCCTGGCCACCTGGCTGCCGAATTACATCTGACCGAGGAGCAGAGAATGTCTCATCCAATGCACGGACCCAATCCTTTCAAGCTAGGTGTGTTTTCCGCCAATGCCGATGGCGGGTTGACGCTGACCAGCGTGCCCGAACGGTGGCAGGCGAAGTGGACCGACGTGATCGCCGCGGCCCGGATCGCCGATCGGGCGGGGATCGAGTTTTTTCTGCCGATCGCTCGATGGAAGGGATTTGAGGGCAAAACCAACTCCCGCCAGCACAGTTTTGAAACATTCACATTTGCCGCTGCCCTGGCCGGTGCGACCGAGAACATCGCGCTGTTCTCGACCGTTCACGTACCCATGGTCCACCCGGTTTTCGCTGCCAAGGCGCTGGCGACAATCGACCATGCCAGCAACGGCCGCGCTGGTCTGAACATCGTCGCAGGCTGGAATCCCGACGAGTTTGCCATGTTCGGCATCGACAAGGCTGATGCACCCTATGATCAGGCTGGCGAATGGATCGAGGTGATCGACCGGCTTTACACTTCGGAAGAGCCCTTCGATTTCGATGGCAAGTACTATCATCTCAAGGGAGCGGCCACTGCGCCGAAGCCGCTGAACAATCAGCGCCCGGTGATCCTGAATGCAGCATTCTCTCCTCCAGGACGCGACTTTGCGGCCAAGCACGCCGATTTCCTGTTCACCTCGTTCAAGAACATCGAGGCAGGCAAGGAGACAATTGACGACGTTGCCAGCCGGACAAAACAGACCGGCCGCGATGTCGGCGTCTACACGACGACGCATGTGGTGTGTCGCCCCAGCCAGAGTGAGGCCGAAGACTATTATGAACGCTATGCCGTGATCGAAGCCGATACGGAAGCCCTGGACTACATGACCAGCAAACAGGCCGCGAATTCCCGCAACCATGATCCCGAAGTCTATTCACTTCACCGCAAACGCTTTGCCGGTGGTGCGGGCACCTATCCGCTGGTCGGCACACCCCAGCATATCGCCGATGAAATGGTGAAAATGCATCAGGCCGGTTTTGCCGGCACCACCGTCAGTTTCGTGAACTTCACCGATGAGCTGCCATATTTCTGCGAAAGCGTGCTGCCGCTGCTGCGCGAAGCGGGGCTGCGCCAATGAGCTTTCTGGACCGCCTTGCCTACGATGCGGAAACCGGCGAGCATACCGATTCTGGCATCCGTTACATGATGATCCGGCCGGATGCATTCATGGGAATTCTGCATGAGCTGCCCGAAGAGGATCGTCCGCGCGTACTCGAGGCGATGGCCCGCTCCATCACCACTCAAGGCGCAAAATCGGCGCAGGCCTACCAGAAGATGGGTGCCTCCGACAGCACGGCTCTCTTGAATGTAATTGCCGGCACCGCGCCTGAGCTGGGCTGGGGAATCTGGACGTTCTCCGAGCCGGATGCGGACGGTTTCACACTGCAGGTCCGCAACTCACCCTTCGCCGCAGGCTATGGTGCCGCACCTTGGCCGGTCTGTGCGCCAATCCGGGGAATGCTGGTTGCCGTCGGGCAAATGGTCCTGGGGCAAGCCGTTTCGGTGTCGGAAACCAGCTGTGCTGCCTGCGGCAGCGAGATCTGTCAATTTGCCATTTCTGCACAGTCTGGGGCGGTGGCATGAGCGACATTGTAGCCCGGTTGAGCGAGGCGCTTGGATCCGAGGTCGTGACCCCCGGTGGACAAGCGCCGGAAGGAGCGATGCATGACTGGTCCGGCCTCCCCCCCGTCCGGCCGCTCGCCCTGGTGCGTCCACGGGATACCGAAGACGTCGCCATCGCATTGCGTTTGTGCAACGAGAGCGGCACAGCTGTCGTGCCGCAAGGCGGGTTGAGCGGCATTTCAGGAGGCGCCCATCCGATCGAAAGCGCGGTGTCGATTTCACTCGAGCGGATGAACAGGATCGAGGCCATTGATCCGGAGATGTCCACGATCACGCTTGGGGCGGGCACGGTGCTGCAGACGGCGCAGGAAGCGGCGGCCGAACATGGCCTGCTGCTTGGCGTCGATCTGGGTGCGCGTGGCAGCTGCACCATCGGCGGCGTCATCGCCACCAATGCAGGCGGCAATCAGGTGATCCGCTACGGGATGACGCGCGATCATGTTCTCGGCCTCGAGGCGGTGCTGGCCGATGGCACCATCGTCAGCGCCATGAACACCATGATCAAGAACAATGCCGGCCTCGATCTGAAACAACTCTTCATCGGCTCTGAAGGCCTGCTGGGAATCGTCACACGCGCGGTGATGCGGCTGCAGCCGCGTCCGGCCTTTACCGGCACTGCCTTTTGTGGCTGTCCTGATACCGCTTCAGTGATCGCGTTGTTGAAACGCGCCCGCGCCGCACTTGGCCCGCAACTCACCTCATTCGAGGTTATGTGGCCGAGTTTCTTTGATTTCATGTCCGCCGGTACGGGCCTGAAACGCCCCCTGGCTGCGTCACACGGGGTTTATGTGATCATCGAGGCGAGCGGTTTTGCTGAAGCACCGCTGCGCACCGCGCTGGAATCATGTCTGGAAACGGCGATCGAGGATGGCGAGGTTGGCGACGCGGTTCTCGCATCCTCCGCACGGGAAGAAAAACAGCTTTGGGCCGTGCGGGAAAGCGTTGCGGAATATGGCCGCCTGCTGGGGCCTATCACGGCTTTTGATGTTGGCGTGCCGCTGGCGAACATGGCCGATGCCGTCAGCAGACTGGAGGCTGAACTGGTCGCCCGCTGGCCCGATATCATCGCTTTGTTCTATGGCCATATGGGCGACAGCAATCTGCATTTGGTCGCCAATGTCCCTTCGGCGGGAGACGATCAGCCCGATGCCGATATCAAGTCGCTCGTTTATGGGCTGATCCGTGACCTTGGCGGGACCGTTTCCGCCGAGCACGGAATTGGTGTCATCAAGCGCGATTATCTGGGATACAGCCGCAGCACCGAAGAAATCGCCACGATGCGGGCTGTAAAGTCGGCGCTGGATCCGAAAAACATCATGAACCCCGGCAAAGGATTTTCCACATGACCCCGCTTCGGGAGTTGTTGACCCGCCCGAAGGCTGTTCGTGGCCCGTTCATTGCGATTCCCTCACCGATGGTTGTCGAGATTGCTTGCGCCTCCGGCCCCGATTTCATCTGTATCGATCAGGAGCATTCCGCCATTTCTGCGGAGATGCTGGAAAACATGTTGCGCGCTGCGGCGCTGCATCAGGTGCCGGCGCTTGTCCGCGTGCCGGGTCTCGATGCCATTGCTATTGCCAAGGCTCTCGACAGCGGTGCCGATGGCGTCCTGGTGCCGCATGTCTCGACCGGGGATCAGGCGCGGGATGTGGTTCGCGCAGCCCGCTTTGCACCTGACGGGCGGCGCGGTGCAGGTCCGGGCCGAAACTCGGCCTACGGCCGCGACATTCTCGTGTCCGTGGAGCGCGCGCGCCGCGAGACCCTGGTGGCGATCCAGCTCGAAACCGTGGAGGCACTTGCCAATCTCCCTGCCATTCTGGCCGTGCCGGGCATCGACCTTGCCTTTATCGGTCCCGGCGATCTGGGGGTCAGCCTGGCCGCGGCTGGCCGGCCGGGCCAGGCCTCTCTTGCCGAAGTTATCGAGCAGATCCTCAAAGCTGCGGCAAATGCAGGTGTGCCGGCGGGAATCTTCTGCATGACGCGCGCTGAAGCAGATGCGTGGGCAGACAGGCTCGCCTTGGTGATTTGCGGATCCGACGCCACTCAGCTCATTGACGGGCTGGAGGCGGCATTCGGATCGTGATGTCACACAACGGCCGGTTCGCGGCGGAGCCAGGCTTGATGCACCGCATCGTCGCGTCGGTTCCCCTCACAGGTTTCGCTGGCCAAGGCTGCTTGCCGGGCAGGCCGGTCTCTCCTAATGCGCGGGATCGTCACCGATTTCGGCCATCTTCCTATCAAGTTCACGCTGCAGGGTAACCCGGATTTCGGCATAGTCAGGATCATCGATAACGTTGAACAGTTCCAGCGGATCCTTCTGGCAGTCAAACAGTTCCCACTCCCGGTCCTCGCCCCCATGGTTGGTTCCCGGCAGATCGTAGCCTTCATTGTACCAGTAGATCAGCTTGTAGCGCTGATTGCGCACGCCGTAATGCGAATAGGCATTGTGGTCGGGATCGCGGTGCATCCAGTAGCGGTGATAGGCCAGTTGCGGCCAGTCCGCCGGGGTCTTGCCCTCAAGCAGCGGCCGGGCCGACCTGCCCTGCATGTAATTGGGCACGACCTGACCGGCGAAATCCAGAAAGGTCGGGGCGAAGTCCACATTGCATAAAATGTCGTCGCAGACGCTGCCTGCGGGAACCGCCGCCGGATAGCGCACCAGCAGCGGCATCTGGAAGGATTCCTCATACATGAAGCGCTTGTCGAACCAGCCATGCTCTCCCAGGAAGAAGCCCTGATCGGAGGTATAGACGACGATGGTGTTGTCGGCCTGTCCGGTCTCGTCGAGCCAGTCAAGCAAGCGCCCAACGCTCTCGTCGACGGAATGGATCGTCCGCAGATAGCGCTTCAGGTAGCGCTGATACTTGAAATGATTGAGCTCCCTGCTGCTGGTGAAGGTGAACACCTCGCCGGTGTCGCGGTCGATCAGGCGCAGCTTGGAGACGTCCTCGGGATTGGGGATCTTGCGGTTGATATCGCCGGGTTTCACCCGTTCGCCGACCTCGGCGCCGCCCTCGGGCTGCACCAGCCCGAGATCGATATATTTCATGTCGTCCTTGATCCGCATCTTGGCTTCGGCGGCGGCGCGGGCACGATTGCGGTAATCATCATCGAAGGTCTCCGGCACCTTGATGTCGTCCGTGTAGAGCGAGCGGTTCTTTGGATGCGGCTCCCATTCCCGGTGCGGCGCCTTGTGGTGACACATCAGGAAGAACGGCTTGTCCGGATCGCAAGACTTGAGCCAGTCGAGGCTCTTGTCGGTGATGATGTCGGTTGCGTAGCCCGGCACCTCGATCTCTTCGCCCATCTCGATCATGTAGGGATCGAAATACTCGCCCTGCCCCGGCAGCACCGACCAGAAATCGAACCCGGTCGGCTCATGCGCCTTGCCCTCGCCCAGGTGCCATTTGCCGATCAGCGCGGTCTGGTAGCCGCTGGCGCGCAGATGCTTGGCGACATTGGGTCCGCGATTGTTGATCGGGGTCGCCAGCGTGGTGACATTGTTGACGTGATTATAGGTGCCGGTGAGGATTGCCGCGCGGCTGGGCGTGCAGATCGAGTTGGTGACATAGCAATGGTTCAGCCGCATGCCTTCGACGGCAATCCGGTCGAGATTGGGCGTCGAGTTGATGCCCGCCCCGTAGCAGCTGATTGCCTTGGAGGCGTGGTCATCGGCCATGATGAAAAGGATATTGGGTCGTTTGGTCATGTTGGCAGTCCTAATGCTGTGCCGCGCGGGCAACGGTCAGTTCCGTTTCCGGATCAAAGGCATGAAGCCGTGCCGGGTCGACACGAATGCGCACGGTCTCTGCGGCCTGCGGGAAATCCGTTCCGCCAACCCGTGCCAGAAGCGGCTGGCCCTTTACGCTCAGGTTGAGAAGGGCGTCGGCGCCCAGAAGCTCGGCCAGCTTCACCGTGGCATCAAAGGCCCAGGGGTCGTTTGCTGCGGCATCCGCTGGCAGCACCTCAATGTGTTCGGGGCGCAGGCCAAGCGTCAGAGCGTCTGCCCCGGTGGCAAGCTGGCCAAATCCGGGCAGGACCAGATCCGTCCCGGTGACCTGCCAGCCCTCGCCTGCCCGCTCCGCCGGCATGAAATTCATCGCCGGGCTGCCGATGAAGCTGGCGACAAACCGGGTGGCCGGTTGCTCGTAAACCTCACGCGGGGTGCCGATCTGCGCCACCCTGCCGCGATCGAGGATGACGATCCTGTCGGCAAGCGTCATCGCCTCGACTTGGTCATGGGTGACATAGATCGAGGTCACCCCCAGCCGTTCGTGCAGCTCCTGCAGCTCCATCCGCATCTTGACGCGCAACTGCGCATCGAGATTGGACAGCGGCTCATCGAACAGGAACACTTCCGGCGTGCGCACGATGGCGCGGCCGATGGCGACGCGCTGCCGTTGGCCGCCTGACAGGGCGGCCGGCTTGCGCTCGAGATAGGCCGTCAGGCCGAGCATGTCGGCCACATCATTGACCCGCTTTTCAATTTCGGCTTTCGGCATCTTCTGCAGCTTGAGCGCCATCGCCATGTTGTCGAATACGGTCTTGTGCGGATAGAGCGCGTAGTTCTGAAACACCATCGCAACGCCGCGGTTCTTGGGGTCGGTCTCATTGACCCGTGTGCCGCCGATCATCAGATCGCCGGTGGTGATGCTTTCCAGGCCCGCGATCATCCGCAAGGTGGTGGATTTTCCGCAGCCCGAGGGGCCGAGCAGCACCAGGAACTCGCCATCGGCGATGTCGAGGTCGAACTGTTCGACCGCGGTGACCACGCCGTAGGACTTGCCGATCTGCTTGAGTGTTACACTTGCCATGTCAGGACCTCACTTGCCGGCACCAGCGGTCAGGCCGCCGACAATCTGTTTCTGGAAAATTGCGGTGATGATCAAAACCGGGATGATCGCCAGCACCGTCGCCGTCGAGATCGTCTCCCACGGGAAGGCGTATTCGCCGGGGTAAAGCGAGATGCCGACCGGGGCAGTGCGCATGGCATTCTGGGTCATCAGCACCAGCGAGAGCGGGAACTCGTTCCACGAGAAGATGAAGACAATCAGCCCGGTGGCCACGAAACCCGGCCATGACAGGGGCAGCACGATTGTCAGGAAGATACGCACGAAGCCCATCCCGTCCATCCGGGCCGCCTCCTCGATCTCGACCGGCAGAGTGGCGAAATAGCTCGCCAGCATCCACACCGAGAACGGCAGGAACAGGCCGGCATGGGCGAGGATCAGCCCGGTATAGGTGTTGAGCAGCCCCAGGTTCAGAAAGTTCTGAAACAGCGACGGCAACAGTGACACCGGCGGGAACATCGACACCGCCAGAATGCCGACCATCAATATACCGGCAAAACGCAATCGCAGCCGGGACAGGGCATAAGCCGAAAGCCCGCCCAGCATCAGCGTGATCGCGGTGCAGCCGGCCCCGACGATGAAGCTGTTGAGGATATAGCGCAGCAGTTCGGGCGAATTGGTGAAGATCGAGATATAGTTGTCCAGCGTGAAGGGATCGGGCCAGTATTGCGGCGGCCAGGCGTAGATCCCGGCAGTGTTCTTGAACGAGGTCAGGATCAGCCAGACGATCGGAAAGAACGAGATCAGCACCGAAAGCGAGACAATTGCGTATAGGCCGTAGCGCGGTCGTTTCTGCATGGGCTCAATCCTTGTTCCGGAGCGCAAAGACGTAGATCAGGCTCATGGCGAAAATCACCAGGAACTGAACCACGACGACTGCTGCGCCGAAGTTGAAATCGAGGAAATCGAAGATCACCTTGTAGGCGTAGAGCGACAGGCTCTCGGTGGCATTCACCGGTCCTCCATCGGTCAGGTTGAAAGGCAGCTCGAAGGTGCGCAGCGCATCCATCGAGCGGATGATCAGCGCCACCAGGATAGGGCCTTTCAGCAATGGCAGGGTGATCTGGGTGAACTCCTGCCATTTGGTCATGCCGTCCATGCGGCCGGCTTCGAACAGGTCGCGCGGGATCGACTGCAGACCGGCGAGAATGATCAGCGCCATGAAGGAACTGGTCTTCCAGACCGCCACCACGACCATCGAACCCATTGCCAGCACATCGTCGCCGAGAAAGTTGATCGGACGGTCGACAAGCCCGCTCTGCAGGGCGATCCCGTTGAAGAGGCCGTAGTCGGAATTGTACATCCAGCGCCAGATCAGCGTGTTGAGCGCGGTCGGCAACGCCCAGGGAAACAGCACAGCCAGCCGAGCCAGCCCCTTGCCCTTGAAACTCTCGTTCATCAGCAAGGCCAGACCGATGCCGAGCGCGAGTTCCAGCGGAATGGACAGCGCAGTGAAGGTGAAGGTCACGCCGAGCGCGTTCCAGAACCTGCCATCCCCCATCAGGGCGGCATAATGCTTCAGGCCAACGAACCGGTAAGGCTCAAAACCATCGATGCTCGATTGTCCAAAGCTCAGCACAACCGACTGAATGATCGGATAGATCAGGATCAGCGCGATGATCAGGACCGTGGGCGTGACAAAGCCGATGCCGGTCAGCGCGGTGCGCCGTTCCAAGCTCATGGTGCGGGTCATGCCCACCTCCTGCGTTATGGGGAAAACCCGTGCGGACCGAAGTGGCCGCACGGGGTATCAGGTCTTACTTGCCGAGGATCGAATTGACTTCGGCAGCAGCGTCATTGAGGGCTTCCTCAACCGTTTTCTGACGGTGCAGCGCATTGGTGACTTCGGTCTGCATGACTTCCGACACGCGCGGATAGAGGCTGCCCGTTGTCGCCGATGGGCGCACCACGCCGACGGCATAGTCTTCACCGAACTTCTGGATCAGCTGAGCTTTCGCCATCTCCGGTGCGGCATAGACATCGGTGCGGCCCGGTGCCCGGTTCTCGTCGATGGCGGCAGCCAGCTGCGCCTCGTAGGAGGTGAAATACTCCACCAGCTTTGCAGCTTCTTCCTTGTGTTCCGAATTGGCGTTGACCGCCAGAAGCCAGCCACCCATCGCGGTCGAATGCGCATCTTCATGGCCTTCGAAATAGGGATTGCGGGTGAAATCGAACTTGCCGGCCACCGGGCTGTCAGCCGCGCTGAGCGGGGCGTAGACAAAGTCCTGCACCATCAGGAACACGGCACGGCCCTGCTGGAACAGGGTGCGGGCATCATCGGGCCGCATGGTCAGGATCGAATCCGGCACGATTTTGTCTTCATAGAGCATGTCGACCATCGTCTGGGTGGCCGCAATTGCCTCGGGTGAATTGACCGCGACATTGCCGTCAGCGTCAAAGAAGCTGGCGCCATTGCCGTTGATGAAGGAAAGCCAGTTCATGAACAGGCCCTCGATCTTGGCCCACATGGACACGAAACCGTAGAGCTGGGGATTGCCCTCCCCCTCCATCACGGTTTTCGAGGCGGAGATCACCTCTTCCCAGGTCGTGGGAACGGCGATGCCGTATTTTTCCAGGAGGTCCGAGCGGTAGAAGAGATGGGTGCCGTCGACATAAAGCGGAGCTGCGAACACCTTGCCTTCCACCGTTGCGGCAGACAGGAAGGAGGGATTGTAGGCTGCAATCGCCTCTTCGCCGAGATAGTCATTCAGCGGCTCGAGCCAGCCGCGCTGGGCAAATTCACCGGCCCAGATCACATCGATGGCGAAGACGTCCGGTGTCGGGCTTTTTGCGGTCAGGCCGGTTACATACAGCTTGCGGCTGTCGCCGGGCACATCTGATACCTTGAGCCATTCCACCGAGGTGCCGGGGTTGGCGGCCTCAAAGGCCTCTATGTTGCGTTCGACCATTCCGCCGTAGCCGCGAGAGCCGATCGACAGGACGAGGTCCTGTGCAGCGGCCACAGCCGGCGCAAGCGCAGTCATTGCAGTCGCCATGGCAACTGCACCGTAAAGTGCGAATTTCATAGTATCCTCCCTGGTGATGAACCGCGCCTAGCCGTTATGCGTCAGCGCAGATCTTGTCATTCCGGCGCCGCTCTCCACGGCACCCTTCGTTTCCAGAAGCACGGCGCGAACCTGCGCCACATGCCCCTCGACGTCTCGCAGGGGCGTTGCCGCTTCCGCAGCGGTCAGCAACCCGACGAATTCTCCATTCGCGCCGTGGATCGCAACGCAGAACCTGCGCACGCCCTTGGCGTTTCCCATCAAGTCATGCTGCATGTCGTTGGTATCGACGGCTGCAACTCGGTCGCGTGCCTCATCCCAGTGCACCTTGCCGCCTGACACCCCGACATCGAAAAAGGCTGCGACATCCCATTTCGCCTCGATCGTCTTGAGCGGCAGATGCGCCAGCGCCATGCGGGTGATGCAGTCAAGCTCGTAAGCGCCGCGGACGAATCCGACTCCGGCCCGCAGGCGGATGGATTGCTGCGGATGTTCTTCGGCGATGTGCCAGAACAGGTTCTCGCGCCGCGGGGCGATGAATTCCGATGCCACGATCAACCGCGAGGATATCGACTGGCACGCCTCGGTGAGACGCCCGATATCTATGCCGCCGATATTCTTGCCCTGCTCGAACAGGAATTTCGGAAACAGCCGGCGGTCGTCTGCCTTGCGCAGATAGCCCAGCGCCTCCAGTTCCTGGACCAGACGATAAACGGTTGAACTGGCAAGGTTGGTGCGCTCAACCAGCTGCGCGACCGTCACCCCTTCGGCCTTTGCGGCCGAAAGATGTTCCAGCAAGATCAGAGTGCGGTTCAGATTGTCGCTCATACATATTCCCATTTTTGGGAACTATAATTCTCGTTTACAGGAATTGTCAACATTGCCGTGGGGACCGGCGCGGTCATCGGGCATTGCCGGCAACAAGATCAGCCACCCGCAGCCTTCACCGACATTGGGGATCCCGCGCTTGACTAAACCATAATACGCCATATATGACATATTAATTGTAATAACCTGCCATATGAGGCGATCATGTCCAGCTTGAGAGCAATGCGATCCTTGACCGGTCTGGGGCAGAACCTGCGCCGGGCGCGGCTTGCGCGGCGGTTTTCGATGGCGGAGCTGGCGATGCGGGCCGGTATTTCGGAGCGTACCTTGACGCGGCTGGAGAAAGGCGATCCGGGTGTGGGCATCGGCAATCTTGCCTCGGTGCTTGCCGCGCTGGGCAGTCCGGCGGTTCTGGCCGATCTGATGTCGCCTGAAAATGATGCCGTCGGCCTCGCGCGCGCGCTTGAGGCGGTGCCCAGGCGCGGGCGGTCCTTCAGTTCAGGCAAGCCGGGCCAGCCGGCGAATTCAGGCAAGCCCGGTCAAACATCCGGCGAGGCGGGCGAGCAGAAGGACAGCGCTCAGAGCAAGCCGAGTGCGCGCAAGGGGATCGCCTTCTGATGTCCTCGTCTGATCAATCCCGGATCTTGCGCAAGCGGTCCGGCCCCGGGCCGCAGCAAGCCGAAGTCCATCTCGGCAGCAACCTGCTGCATGTGGGCAAGCTGCGCTTTTCCTTCGAGCGCAACCGGCAGCATTCCGAGTTCAGCTACGCCCGGGACTGGGTTGAGGATGAACGCGGTTTTGCCATCGCTCCGGATCTGTCCTTGGGGCTCGCCCCCTTCTTCGCCTCCTCCGGGCGGGGTGGCGATCAGCGCGACAGCCTGCCCGGCGTGTTGCAGGATGCAGCGCCGGATGCCTGGGGCCGGATGTTGATGGAGCGTCTTTATGGGTCTGGTCTCAGCGAGTTCGACATGCTGACACTGACGGACGACACCACCCGCCAGGGCGCGCTCAGATTTTGTGATGGCGAGCGGCGGATTATCACGGGTGAGGCCGCGGCTCCGGTTCCGCGGCTGATCGACCTGGAAGAGTTGCAGGCCATCGCTGCCAGCATTGAACGGGGCGGCGACGTTTCAAACGCGGCGCTGCGCCAGATGGCAGGCGCCGGCGGATCGATCGGCGGGGCACGACCCAAGGCCAATGTGCTGGACGGAAACCAGCTCTGGATTGCGAAATTCTCCTCCGCGGGTGACGCCAGCCCGGTCGAGCGCATCGAGGTCGCAACCCTGAAGCTTGCCCGTGCAGCCGGCCTGAATGCCCCCGACGCCCGGCTGGTGCTGGAGCGCACCGCCCAGCCTGTCGCCCTGATCCGCCGCTTTGACCGGCAGGGTGTGGCGCGCATCCCCTATATCTCGGCCCGGACAGCGCTGGAACGCCACGGCGCCGAACAGGGCGCCTACACCGATCTGGCGCAATTCATCCGGCAACACAGCGACAACCCGCTTGCCGACCTGCGCGAACTCTGGTTGCGGATTGTCTTCACCATTCTGGTGTCAAACACCGACGATCACCTCAAGAACCACGGCTTTGTCTATGCCGGCGAAGGCCAATGGAGCCTGTCGCAGCTGTTTGACGTGAACCCGCAGCCCGAGCGCCATCGCCTGCTCAAGACAGCCATCATCGAAGGCGAGCCTTTCGCCGCCTCGCTGGAGTTGGCGCTTGAGGCCGCCATGTTCTTCGGCCTTGCCACGGACGAAGCCGGAAATCTGGCTCGCGCAATGGCACGGCAGGTCAAGGACAGCTGGAAGGACATGATGCGCGATCATGGCGTGACCGGCGCAGAGCTGCAGAGCCTCAAGCCTGCATTCGAACATGGCGAGATGGAGCGGGCGCTCGGGTTGTAATTAAAGCTGCAAAACCGGCCATATATGACCTAATAAACAATTAAATCGGTCATATATGGCGTATTACTTTGCCTGAAGCATTGGTCCAGGGATCAAATTTCAACGGCTTGCATCTATGAGGTCGGGATCGAGAATAGCTCGATTGGTCCAGCCGGCACCGTAAAATTAACCTGTCGGCGACTGAGCTGTACGATCATTCAGCACGCCCCAGTCGCCAATCTTTTTCATATTCCAAGACAAGATATTACGTCCCACCATCACCGTGAACTGAGAACAGATGCTGTGAAAATGTGGAACGAAATCGCACGCCCGCAGGCCGCAAAACGAGAACGGTCGGTCAGCGTTTTGACCTATGTGGTTTCACTTTACAGTGCCGTTGAAACATTAGCAGGTGCGACCTCCTGCCCTTCGACCCCCGCACGCTCCCCATGCGAGAAGAGGACTCGGAGAAAGAGATGCCTTCCAGTATGAATACACGTCTAATCTGACAATCCCCCGGCCCACCGCAATATCCGGTCGAGCAAAGCGGCGTGGTCAACGACGACTAGATCCGCTCCGGCAGCCGACAGTATTTCGGTCGCTTCATAGCGTATTCCGGCAAAATGGCTAGCGCCTACGAAACCCACCGTCTGCATTCCCGCCGCCACTGCCCCCCGAATTCCATGGGGCGAGTCTTCCACTACCAGGCAATTGGCGGCTGACATTCTCAATTGCTCTGAAGTGTAAATGAATATGTCGGGTGCGGGCTTGCCGCGTGCCACGAGTTCCACGCTGAAGGCCCGTCCCGCGAAGCGCGAGGTCAGACCTGCGCATTCCAGTCCGACATCGAGCCTTTCGACAGCCCCGCCAGTGGCGATCGCATAGGGTATGCCCGCCTCATCCAGGCCGGACAGCGTTTCGGCTGCGCCGTGAACGAGTTGCAGTTCCCGGCGGTAGCGGCTGTAAAGACGATCATGCCAATCGGAACGGAAGCTTTCGGGGCATGGCTGTCCCGTCCGCTCCGTTATGAACGCCATGTGGTCGGCGACCGAACGGCCAAGAAAGCGCGCGCGTGTTTCCGCCAGGTCGATTTCGACGCCATGGGCGCAAATGCAGTTTCGCAATTCCTCAAGCGCGATGTTCTCGCTATCGATGAGGACGCCATCGAAATCGAAGATCACGAGGCGCTCTTGGCTGTCGGTCATCTCAGTATCGCCCCCACTGCAAGGCCCATGGCCCGTCCGGTTTGCTTCTACTCGCCATAAGGCAACCAGATGTTCTTGACCTGTGTGGCGCGGCGCAGATATTCGCGCCCTTGCCCGATCTTCGCGTCTCGCCAATCGCGCGCGACGCCCTTGTCGGTCCAGGTCGCCTTCAGGTTTCCGATCGATGCCTTTTCGATCACTCCGCTTCCATCCGCCGTGCCGCAATACCACACCGCATCGACGCCATCATGTTTGGCCAACGTGTCCGCCAGCGCATCGCGCTCGCCGGTGACGATGTTGAATACACCGCCCGGCACATCCGAAGTGTCGATCACCTGATAGAGATTGGTCGCGAGAAGCGGGTGGCGCTGCGACGGCACTGCCACCACACGGTTGCCCATCGCCAGCGCAGGCAACGTCAGGGACACGAGCGACAGCAACGGCATCTCATCCGGACAAACGATCCCCATCACGCCCCACGGCTCGTTCATCGCGATCGTCACATGCCGCGACTGGGTAGCGTGGACAGCCCCGTCATATTTGTCGGCATAGGCGGCGTACCAGAAGATGCGCCGGATCGCCCGTTCCGTCTCGTCGGCCGCCGCCTTGGCGGAAACGCCGGTGGACAGGCTCAGGAGATTCGAGAATTCGGCACGCCGGGCATCAAGGTTCTCGCCGAGATAATAGAGAATCTGCGCACGGTTGTGGCCGGTGGACGCGCCCCAGCCGGCGGCCTTGGTCGCCGCTTCCACAGCGTTGCGGATATCCTTTCGATTGCCGAGACCGGCATGACCGATCAAGGCACCGTTCTTCCCGGCCACCGGATAGGAATAACCGCTGTCGGGACGCGCCTGCTTGCCCCCCACATAGAGTTTTGGGGTGCGGTCGATCGCGTCGGCGGCGACCATCTGCGCGTCCGCCGAGGTCGAACCTGCGGCGTCGAACGGTTCATCGGCACGTTGCTTGCCGTCCGATTCCCAGTCGGCCTTGAGATATTCGTAAAGCCCTTCACGGCCACCTTCGCGACCGAAGCCGCTTTCGCGATAACCGCCGAACCCGGCTGCCGCGTCGAAAATGTTCGTCTCGTTGATCCAGACGATACCCGCCTTGATCCGCGAGGCGATATCCACGGCAAGATTGATATTTTCCGTCCAGACAGACGCCGCGAGGCCGTACCGCGTATTGTTCGCGATCTCGACCGCCTCGTCAGGCGTCCGGAACGTCATGGTCACGGCCACTGGGCCGAATATTTCTTCCTGGCTGACCGTCGAGGCCGGCTCGCTGCCGGTGAAGAAGCCGGGCCGACAGAAGCTTCCCTTCCCCGGAATCGCGCCCTCGTACTGCCAGAGCGTCGCACCCTCGGTCTCGCCTGTCGCGACCAGCGCACGGATCCGGTCGCGTTGTTCGTGCGAAACGACCGCGCCGACGTCCATCGTCTTGTCCAGCGGGTCGCCGACCCGCAGCGAATTCATGCGGGCCTTGAGCTTGTCAAAGAAGAGCTCGGCAATTCCCTCCTGAACGATGATACGCGAACCCGCGCAGCAGACTTCGCCCTGGTTGAACCAGATCGCATCGACCACGCCTTCGACCGCGGCATCCATATCGGAGTCTGCAAACACGATGAACGGGGATTTGCCGCCCAGTTCCAGCGACAATTTCTTGCCGCTGCCCGCCGTCTGCTCCCGGATGATGCGTCCGACATCGGTGGATCCCGTGAAGGCGATCTTGGCGATTCCGGGATGCTTACAGATCGCGGATCCCGTCGAGCCGTCGCCCTGCACGATGTTCACGACGCCATCCGGCAATCCGATCTCGCGGCAGATTTCGGCGAATGCAATCGCCGTGAGCGGGGTCTGCTCCGCCGGTTTCAGAACCACCGTGTTGCCGGCAGCCAGCGCCGGCGCGATCTTCCAGGCGAGCATCAGCAGCGGGAAGTTCCACGGAATGATCTGCCCGCAGACACCGACCGCCGAATAGCCCTCGTAATCGCTCTCAAGGAGTTCGGCCCACCCGGCGTGATGATAGAAGTGCCGCGCGACCAGCGGGACATCGATATCGCGCGTCTCGCGGACGGTCTTGCCGTTGTCCATAGTCTCCAGCACGGCGAGGAACCGGCTGTGCTTCTGAATATGGCGCGCGATGGCGTAAAGATAGCGGGCGCGGGCATGGCCACCAAGGCCAGACCACGCCGGGAACGCCGCCGTCGCGGCCTTGACCGCCGCATCAACATCGGACGCGCTTCCGAGCGCCACACGGGCCAGTTCCTCGTCCGAAGCGGGATTTGTTACGGAGAAGGTCGCATCCTTCTTCGCCGTGGTGAACTTGCCGCCGATATAGTGGCCAAAACCAGCTTTCGGCATCACCGCCAGCCATTTGGTGGCCTCGTCGCCGGACTCGGGTGCGGGACCGTAATCCATGGATTTCAATATGTCCTTGATCTGCTGAGTCATGTTCAAACCTCAAGCCATCGCGTGGCGGTTCAGGCTCGAATAGCGGCCTGTCAGGTAATGTTCGAGCTGGCGTTCGATATCGGCGAGAAGCGAACTTGCGCCAATCCGGAACAGGTCCGGCTGCATCCAGCGGACGCCGAGCTCCTCCTTCATCAGGATCAGCCAAAGCATCGCATCTTTCGCGGTCTTGAGCCCGCCGGCGGGCTTGAAACCGACTGTTTGGCCGGATAGCCGGCCGTAGTCGCGCAAAGCCCGCAGCATGACAAGGCTGACCGGCAGCGTGGCGTTCACGCTTTCCTTTCCGGTCGAGGTCTTGATGAAGTCCGCACCCGCCTGCATCGCAATCATCGATGCCTTGTACACATTGCGCAGCGTCTGCAAATCGCCGGTGGCGAGAATGGCCTTGAGATGCGCTTGGCCGCACGCTTCCCGCATGGCCGCAACCTCGTCATACATCGCCCGCCAGTCGCCGGTCAGGATGTGTTCTCTCGTAATCACGATATCGATCTCGTCAGCGCCGTGTTCGACCGCATAACGGATCTCGGCGAGTTTCTGCGGCAACGGCGTCAGCCCTGCGGGAAATCCGGTGGCGACGGACGCGACCGGAACGCCCGACCCGCGCAGCGCCTTGACCGCGTGGCCGACCATTGTCGGATAGACACAGACCGCACCGGTCGTGATCCGCTCGCCCTCAAGGCCCAGTCCCTTGACGATATCCGCGCGCAACGGATTGCGCGCCTTGGCGCACAGTCTGGCGACCCGGCCCGCTGTATCGTCTCCGGCGAGCGTTGTCAGGTCGATGCATGTGATTGCCTTGACCAGCCACGCAGCCTGGAATTCCTTTTTCACAGTTCGCCGCCCACCGAGCGAAGCCGCGCGGCGGTTCGCGGCCGAGGTATTCACCGCGACGGATTCAAACCATTCGGGCGTCAGCGGTGTGCCCGCATTCATGTGCGCGTTGGACGGGGCCAGGGACGCGCTGGTGTTGAGGTCTGTCATTATCGACCCTTTCGGATATCGAGGAACCGGTTGAGAAGGATGGCGGCGATGATGATGATGCCGGTGACCGTCATCTGGTAGAACGAGCCCAGTCCCAGCAAGTTGAAGATATTGCGCAGGACCTGCAGAAGCATGACCGCGAACAGCGTGCCGACGACGCTGCCGCGCCCCCCGAAAAGGCTCGTTCCACCGAGAACGACAGCGGCGATCGCATCGAGCTCAAGGCCTTGCGCCGCCGTTGGCTGGCCGATTCTAAGCCGCGAGGTCAGCAGGATACCCCCAAGCGCGGACATCAGCCCGGAGATTCCAAAGACCGCGATGATGATCCAGCGTGTAGGCAAGCCAGCAAGCCGGGCTGCCTCCGGATTGCCGCCTGTCGCGTAAATGTATTCGCCCAGAACAGTGTAGCGCAGGACGAGCGTGGCGACGACGCACAGCAGGATGAAGATCAGGCCCATCGAGGACATGTTGAAGCCGGGAAGCAGCGGGATCATCGTCGAGCTGATAGCGGAAAAGCCCGACGGCAAACCGCTGACAGGGACACCGTCGGTTAGCAGATATGTCAGACCGCGAAACGACACGAGCCCAGCGAGCGTGACAATGAAGCTCGGAACCGCCGCAACAGCCGTGATCGCTCCCATCGACATGCCGAAGGACACGCCGACGATGAGCGTGCCAAGGACCGACAATGTCGGATCGACGCCGGCTGCCAGCAGCACTGCCACAAGCATGCCGGAGAACGCGACCACGCTTCCGACAGACAGGTCTATGTTGCCGGTAAGGATCACGAATGTCATGCCGACCGCAACAACACCCACAACGGCGGCCTGCTGAAATAGGTTGGATATGTTCGTGAAAGTCAGGAAATTGTCGGACAAAAGCGATGCGATGACGACTACGATCAGGAATATGGCAACGAAATTGTATTGAATGATCGTATCGACGATACGGGCCCTGAGCGAGGATGCTGGGTTCGCCCTCGTCTCGCCAGTGGTGTCAGTCATGATGCTCTCCCAAGATCTGAGCCTTCAGAATTGTGTCTTGATCGGTGACGGCAGGGTCGAAATGGCGGACATTACGCCCTTCGTGGAAAACCCAGATCCGGTCGCAATGGGCATGCAGTTCATCGAGCTCGCTGCTGGCGACGATCACGGCGGCGCCATCCGCGGCCAGCTTGGAGACCAGATCGTAGAGATCGGCTTTGGCGCCGACATCGAGGCCGCGGCTTGGCTCATCCAGCAGCAACAGCCGCGAGCCCCGTATCACCCATTTCGCCAGAACGACCTTCTGCTGATTTCCACCGGAAAGCTGCATGGTTTTCTGCTCGGGATGCCCATACTTGGTCGAAAGCTGCGCAAGCACCGGCTCCGTCATTCGCTTGCGTTCGGCATGGCGCGCGGCCCAGGTACCCTTGAGCATCGGCAGGGTCGCGTTCGTGTAAATCGGGGCATCGAGAATGAGCCCCTCGGTCTTCCGGTTCTCCGGAACGAGACCGACACCGCGTGCGATCGCCTGCGCCGGAGTGCGCGGATGATAGCTTTCGCCATCGAATTCCACCTGTCCCGTGAATCCGCGCACCCCGTAAAGGGATCGCAGGAAACTGGTGCGCCCCGACCCGTTCAAACCCGTCAGTCCGGATATCTCGCCCCAGCGAACCTCGTAACCGGATATGTCGAGCCCCTCGTCGCCCTTCAGCCGGTCGACCTTCAACGCGATTTGATCGGAAAGGGGCGGCCGGTCATGCCGCTCGAGCAGCGAACGGTTGCTGCCCACGACCGCTTCGACCAGCGTCTGGTCGTCGGTGCCGGCGACATCGAATGTGTCGATCGTCGCGCCACCGCGGAGTACAGTCACCCTGTCACCGATCTCGCGAAGTTCGCCCAGCCGATGGCTCACATAAATGATCGCGACACCCTGTGCTGTCAGTTCCCGGATCACTTCGAACACGCGTTTCAATTCCGCTTCGTTCAGCGCCGCCGACGGCTCATCCATGATGATGACCTTGGCCTGCTTGGTCAGCGAACGTGCAATGGCTGTCAGTTGCTGGTTCGCGACCGACAGCGTTTCCACGCGTCGGTCGGGCGAGAATGCCGCGCCGACGCGCCGCAATGCATCGATCGCTCCCGAGCGCCGTTTGGCCTTGTCCAGGATGCCCATCCAGGACGGCGCCTGGCCAAGATACAGGTTCTGTTCGACGGTCAGTTGCGGAACCAGGTCGAGTTCCTGGTAGATCATCGAGATCCCGTGCTCGGACGCTTCCGAAGGCGAGCCGACCTGAACCGTCTTGCCGTCGATGGCGATGGTGCCACTTGTTGGGCGAAGGGCGCCGGCGATGATCTTGAGAAGCGTGGACTTTCCGGCCCCATTGGCGCCGAGAATGCAATGGACCTCGCCACGCCGAACGTCCAGGTCCGCCTTTTCAAGCGCGACCACGTTGGGCGGGAACGTCTTGGCCACACCGCTGACCTTCATCACGTCCGTCATGTTCTATCGCCCTCCGGTGCATTCTGGATCGCATGCAGAGCCGTCGCTTCGTCGGTGATCAGCACGGAGACATATCGGGCCTTTAGGACCGCCAATGCGATGTCATGTTTTTCCTCGCCGGAGACGATGCCGATCGCGCGGTCGGTCTGCCTCAGCTTTTCCAGCGGCAAACCGACCGTGCGGTCGTCGAGCATCGTGTCCACGATGTTTCCGTCGGCATCGATAAACCGCCCGAGCAAGTCGCCAACGGCTCCGCGCTCCTGCAACCGGTCGATATCGTCCTCGGACAGGTAGCCGGAACTCAGAAGGACGGATCGGTGAGAGATACCGCCCATTCCGAAACAGATGATCTCAGCCTTCTCCGCGAGACTGAGGACGCGCTCGACCATTGGATCGGCCTCAAGGGCCTCGCGGGTGCTCTTTTTCCCGACGATTGCGGGAACGGGCAGCAACGTCGCGCTCCCACCGGCGCTCTGCGCGAAAGCTTCCGCCACCGCACTGGTGCGCGTAGAGGTCAGCCGGAGCGCGGTCGATCCGTTAACGAGGATCACGTGCAAGCCAGGGTTCCACTTGTCGGGCAGGCACCGCGCAACCGCCGACATGGTTCGTCCCCATGACAAGCCCATCAAGTCCGGCTTGGGATTTATGGATGCGATATAGGTCGCGGCGGCCTGCGCAACGGATTCCATGAGCAGGGCCGCATCGGCGATCTCGCCCATCGGCACCACGATGGCATCGCGCAGATTGTAGAGTTCCTGTAGCTGGACCTCCAGCGCCGCGCGCCGGTTCGTCCGCGGTGTGATCTCTACACGGACGATTCCACTCTGCTTGGCTTCCGCCAGAAGACGTCCGACCTGCCACCGGGTCAACCCCAGTTTACCCGCGATGTCCTGCTGCGTACGGTCGAGATCGTAATACATCTTGGCGACCTGAACCATGAGGTGTTCGCGCTGTTCGTCCGTGGGCAGCCTGACGGATGCCACGCGCCCCGTATCGCTCATGACATCGCCTCCGTCTGCTGACGCTTTGCGAGGGTGTGCAACAGCGGCGTAAGAACCTGCGTCGCATCCTGATAGAGCGACAGGCTGTCTTGATACCAGCGGCTGCGCTCTTCATTCGGTTGCATGTCCTTGGTCGCGACGCCGATATCGGCTGAGACGGAAGCGAGATCGGGCCACATTCCCAGAGCCGTCGCTGAACAGACCGCGGCGCCGACCAGCGACAGGTTCTCTTCCATCGCCACCGCGACAGGCCGTCCGATCGCGTCCACAGTAGCTTGCAGCCAGGCAGCGTTGCGGCAGATTCCGCCCGCCATGACGAAACGTTCGATCTCGACGCCACGCTGACCGAGCACGCTCAGGACGTTCGCCGTTCCCAGCGCGATCGAGTCGATTGCAGCGGCGTAGATGTCGGCGCGCGAATGGCCGAGAGACAAGCCCATGATCGCGCCGCGCAGGTCCGGATCCCTATAGGGCGTCCGGTTTCCCATCCAGTAGTCGAGCGCCAGCAGTCCGTTTGCCCGTCCGGGGCGCTCGGCGACATCCGCGATCAGCGCCTGATGCTGGCCGGCGTCAAGGCCGAAAATATCGTTGCTGAGCCATGAGAGAATCGATCCGGAGGACACCTGCCCGGCCTCCACAAGCCAGTCGCCGTCAGTCAGGGCGTTCGGATAAGGCCCCCAGAAACCGCTCACATCGCCCGCATCCGCCAATTGCGTGAGATGCACAGTAGACGTGCCTCCGATAACCAACACCCCGCCTGGACGCACGGTATTTGCGCTCAATATGCCAATATGGGCGTCGATACCGCCCTGCGCGACGACAGGCGTATTCTCGATTCCCATCTCCGCGAGGAGCGGCCCTGCCGCGTCCCCGATCACGCCGCCGACCGGAACGATCCGCTGCGGAAGCTTGTCGGCGAGATCGCCGATTCCCAGTTGATCGTAGATCGCCGGAACGAAGGTCTCATTCAGAGAATCGTAGTTCCACTTGCATGCCGCGTTCATGCGCGAACCGACCCACTGACCGGTCAAATGGAAATTGATGAAATCCAGCGCCTCGCAGATGACGTCCGATTCCGCGTAGACGTCCGGCTGATGGCGCGCGGTCCACATCGCCTTGGGCACAAGCCATTCGACCGCGTCCTCGCCGCCGCAATAGGCCATGACAGGATGGTCGACCTCGGCGGTGGCAGCCGCTTCTTCAGATGCCCGGCAATCCATCCACAGAATGGCCGGCCGGACAGGTTTGCCGTCACGCGTACAGAAGGCCACCGTCGATGCGGTCGTCGCAACGCAGATCGCGTCAATGCGCCCCGTTCCCGCGGCGGAAACGGCGCGGCGTCCGGCACTCACCATGGAATGCAGCCACTTGCGGCTGTCCTGCTCTGCCCAGCCGGTATGGGGGAAGACCGTGTCGTATGTGGCCTCGGCAGACGAGACCATGGCGCGATTATCGGTACAGTAGACGCCTGCCCGGACGCCGCCGGTGCCGAAGTCGAAGCTCAACAATTTGGCCATTGAGGCACCTCCCCCTGCACTGGCGTTATACTTACTGCCGTCGCGGCCAACAGGTGCGCAAACACCCGCGCCGATCAGGGGCGGAACATGATCTTGCTGTAATGCATGGACTTGTCGGTCTTCAACCGCTCAAAAAAGTCCGGCAGTTCCTCCAACGACAGCTCATGGCTGATCATGAATTCCCATTCGAGCGCACCCGATGCCAGTTTGTCCAGAGTGACGGACCATTGCGGCCCGGGGAATGGTGCTCCAAAGGAGTTCCAGGCGCCGTGCAGGGAAACCTCCTGACGCAGGAAATGCTGGAAAGTCGCGTTCTTCAGTTCGACGTCACCGACCGGGATGCCAATGAACACGGCGTGACCGCCCGGCGCCGCGAGGCGGATTGCCGGATTGATCGAGCTCGGATGGCCGGCCGCCTCGACAATCAGGTTGCAGAGTGGCAGATCGGAAAGATCATCGCTGCCGAGCGCGGTGTGCGTCGCGCCGGCCTGCCGCGCCATTTCGAGCTTCTTGGGCGAGACGTCGATCGCGACGACTTCGCTCGCGCCCATCAGCTTTAACCATTGTATCGCGAAGAGCCCGATCGGGCCGCAGCCGACCACGCCTCCGACATCTCCCGCCGTCACGCCACCGCCCTTCCAGATCGCATGCAACGCAATGGATGCCGGATCCGTCATGGCGATGGCGCGGGGATCGAGGTCCTGGGAGGCCTTGATGAGGTTAGATACGGGGACGCTTACATATTCGGCATAGGCGCCGTCGCGCCGCGAACCGAAGTAATCATAGTTGCGGCAACGGGAAAACTGGCCGCGCTGGCACTGGTCGCAGCTGTAGCAGGGAAGCATCGGCGGAATCGCGACGAGTTCATCCTTTTCAAATCCCGTCACATCGGGGGACAACGACACGATACGGCCGCAAAACTCGTGGCCGCAGATCAGCGGCATCTTGTGCGCGCCCTTGATCAGCATGCGCGGGAAATCGGACCCGCATACGCCCACCGCATCGACTTTCACGATCACATGACCGGTCTTGGGCTCGGGATCGGGAACGTTTTCGAGACGGATGTCTCCGGGCGCATATAGAACAGCAGCACGCATTGCCGGCTCACTCCTTGAATTTCTGCGAAAGGACCGCGGCACGATCAGGCGCGCTTGGCGGCTTGTGGAGGGCGGAGCGATATGGCCCCGCCCTGTCGGTCAGTATCAGTCGAAGTTGATCTCAGGCCGATATTCGGCAAAGAGCCCGTCACGCGGGAAGTCTTCGACATTGTCCTTGGTCACGGCCTTGGAGCCGGCGTCGACAAAATCCGGTACGTCCGATCCGGCGATCGCTTGGCGCGCGACCTGGATCGTCACATCACCGAGATATTGTGGATCGTTCAGCGCCGTCGCCACATAGTTGCCGCCGGTCGCCATCACTTCCAAAGCCTCGGACAGGCCGTCCACGCCGGCGACGAGAACGTCGTCGCGGCCGCTTTCCTGAAGAACCTGCAGGGCTCCAAGCGCCATGTCGTCATTGTGAGCGTAGATGACCTCAACATCAGGATTGGACTGCAGAAGGTCCTGCATGGCCACAACGGCGTTGGCACGGATGTATTCGGCGTAGGGCCCTTCGACGATGGTGTGACCCGAGCCTTCAATAGCGGCATGGAAACCGTCACGGCGATCCATCATCACGGCACCGCCGGCATCGCCCTGGATCTCGATGATCTTGGCGCCTTCGATGCCGTCGGCGGCAAGACGGGCCTTGACCGCTTCTCCGACCATCTTGCCCATGGCCACGTTGTCACGGCCGATATGGGCGACCACCTTGCCTTCGTTGACGCTGCGGTCGACGGTGATGACCGGAATGCCTGCGGCATCGGCGGCTTCGAGAGACGGCACGACCGCATCCGGATTGACCGGGTTAATGATAATTGCGTTAACGCCCTGCGTAATCAGGTCCTGGATATCGTTGTTCTGTTTGCTCACGTCACCGTTGGCATCGAGGAAAATGAGCGTATCGCCACCGGCCTCAGCGGCCGCTTCGGCGCCGTTCTTCAGCTGTACGTAGAACGGGGACTGAAGTGTGACCTGGCTAAAGCCGATTTTCAGGCCTTCCGCCTTCACGGAAGTCATGCCGACACCGGCGACGAGCAGCGCTGCCGATGCTGCGGTTGCGAACAATTTCATTGCATTGCGACGAGTCTTCATAAGGATCCTCCCTTGGAGATACGGGCTCCGGTTTCTTCGATTTGCCTCCGACAAATCAACAAATGAGCAAAATATACGCATCTGTTGATTAATCGAAGCAGGACGAAAATCCGTTGTCAATACAGTCTCAAAACTTGCGAGGAAGCCACCCGCAAGAAGAATTTTTATTCAAATATTTCATACGCTTATGCGCTCGGGGGCGAAGAAACCCTCGAAACCCATTACACCTAAATCGTCAAACTGCGATAAAACTCAGCGGCCGGGAATGCCGCTCATATGTGCAGGCGCGAGCGATTATTGCACCGATAGTGAGCAGAATTGGGACGCCGATTCGCAGTTGGTCCGCATCCGGAAGCGCAAATTTTCACGTTACAACAGCCTCCCGTAATCCTGCGACGGGGGGAGCTTTGAAGGCACCTGAGGCCGGAACCCGGATGGTCCGCTTCCGATCCAATGGGATCGACATCGAAATCGGCAGCCAGTGACGGGCCGGGATCAAAATCGGCCGGTTTCCTTGCTGATATCTGGATGTCCGATTTGGGGGCGCACAGCTGCCTGGCTTGTTGGGGCCCGGTTCCGGACCGGCAGGTTTCCGGATCGCCAGGCGGCAAAGCGGACATGGACCTTGACCAGAGGCTGCTACGTTCTCGGCGTTAAGCCGATAATCGTATCTGGTTGTGTTGATGGCTGATACGCCTAGCCTTGCCGTTGGTTGCCCGACCTTGTTCGATACTCAGACCAACTTCTTGATCCGTTCACTTACCGCATCACAAAAAGTTCTGATAACGCCCAGTTCCGATGCCACCCGGCGATAATATATATTTACCGGCATCTCCCACAGCGGTTCGGACAAAGGCAGTGCGCAAAGACCCGCTTTTGAGGCCGAATGCGCCAATGGTGCGATCAGGATCGCAATCATTTCCGACGACCCGACAATCGCAGTCAGCGCGGCCGCTGAATTCGTGCGCACGGCGATCTTGGGCGCGGGCATCCCGCGCAGCGCCATGTAGTGCTGGGCAAGATGAAAAAAACCTTCATCCTCATAGAACCCCGCCCAGACATTGCAGACCAAGTCATCAGGATGCACGAGCTTTCGGCGCGCCAAGCGGTGCTCGCGTCCTGCAACAGCGAGCATGGGCAGGTTTGCGATGAATTCCTTCTCGATATCCGGCGCATCAAGACGGGGCATCGATCCGGCTGCCAAAAGGACATCAATATTACCAGCAAGGAACAATGCGGCGAGCTGGTCACCGACTCCAGTGACCATATCGATGGACATTCCCTCAAACTGTCTCTGCAGGTTAATCAATACGTCAGGCAACACTGTTGTCGTCCAGGCTACACCTGCTCCGAGCCGCAATCGGCTAAGGCGACCAGATGCCAGCGCCACGATTTCCTCGCCCGCCAATCGAGCGCTCTGCCGTATGCTGGAGGCGTAGCGATATAACACCTCCCCCGCTTCGGTCGGGACCACGCCCCGGGCCTGCCGCTGGAAAAGCTCGGAGCCAAGCTCCTCCTCAAGCTGTCGCAAGCTCATGCTCAGCGCGGGTTGCGAAATGTTAATCAGATCAGCTGCGCGTTTGATATTCCCGGTCTCGTAGACCGTGAGAAAGTGAAGAAGTCTGCGGTTTAACAACGATGTGCTCATCGTATATGTTTTACTTATATCAGAGTCATAAAGATATATTTTTCTTTATCTCATGGAAATGGCATTTTGAGCGAGAGGAGGACACCATGCGTACGATATTCGTTCTGTTCGACAGCCTGAACCGAAGCGCTATGGGCGTCTATGGCGGGACATCGGTCAAGACGCCGAACTTCGATCGTTTTGCGGCACGTGCAATGACATTCGATCGGCACTATGTTGGGTCGCTGCCCTGTATGCCCGCACGGCGCGACATCCATACCGGTCGGCTGAACTTTACCCACCGTAGCTGGGGGCCCCTCGAACCGTTCGACAATTCCTTTGCCGAGATTCTAAAGAAGAACGGCATTTATACGCACATGATCTCTGACCACCTACACTACTTTGAGGACGGTGGCGCTGGGTTCCACACCCGCTTTAATAGTTGGGATTTCATCCGCGGCCAGGAATACGATCCATGGGTTGCCATGGTACAACCGCCCGTCGAGCGATTTCGCGAGATTTACGATGAACGTCACTATCCGATGACGCGCGACAGCAAGCGGTATCAGTCGATGATCAACCGCGAAACCATCCGGGACGAGGCCGAATATCCCGGACCCAAATGTTTTGCCTCCGGCATGGAATTTCTCGATCGCAACCGCGAGGCCGATGATTGGCTGCTTATGCTCGAATGCTTTGACCCCCACGAGCCATTCGACGCGCCGGGCCGCTTTAAAAACGCATACAACCCTGAAAAGGGTAAGGTTTTGGATTGGCCGCATTACGAACGGGTTGTCGAGTCACCAGAAGACATTCAGGCGATACGTGCCAACTATGCCGCGCTCGTAGCGATGTGCGACGATTACTTCGGTAGGCTGCTGGACTACATGGACACACACGATATGTGGTCCGACACAGCGCTAGTCTTGACCACTGATCACGGTTTCCTGCTGTCGGAGCATGACTGGTGGGGTAAATGTCGGATGCCCTATTATGAGGAAGTCAGCCACATACCTCTCGTGATCCACGACCCGCGTCATCCGCAGGCTGCGGGAAGGCGGACCGATGCCCTGACGCAGACCGCCGACCTGATGCCCACGCTTCTTGGTCTGCACGGTGTGACGCCTCCCTCAGAAGCCCGCTCGCGTGATCTCTGTGACACTCTGGCGCAGCCCGCGGACAGCGGGCGCGAAGTGGCCGTGTTCGGTGTATTTGGCGGCCCAATCGGCGTAACTGATGGAGTACACGTGCTGTACCACTATCCGCCTGACTGGCGCGCCGAAGGATTGCGGGAATATACGCTCGCCCCCCAACACATGACTGGCCAATTCTCCGTAAAGGAATTGCGCACTGCTGAGTTGTCGTCTGGTTTCAACTTCACCAAAGGTGTGCCGGTCCTGTCCATCGCTGCTCTGCCAGACGTTCCGCGCGTGCCGCTGAACGATGGCCTCGGCTTTGCGGATGTTGGCGCGCGTCTCTTTGATCTTCTGCGCGATCCCGCGCAGAAGAGCCCAATCGATGACGCGGTCATCTCCGCGCGTCTTCTGCAGGGTGCCATTGCCGTGCTGCAGGACCACGATACGCCCGAGGAAGTGTATCGCTGGTACGGCCTCGACACTACAAATCAATCTCAAAGGGAGGAAGTTCATGACACTGTTTAAGACCTTTACCGCAGCGGCGTTCGGCGCTGCTATGCTCGCGGGCCCCGCACTGGCGGAATTCCCCGAGCGCAACATCGAAAACATTTACCCCTGGGCCCCCGGTGCTACCATGGCCGCCAGCCAGGTGATTGCCGACGCTATGGGTGAAAGGTTAGGGGTGAATATCTCGGTGGTTTCCACCCCTGGCGCAGGCGGTGTGAAGGCGTTTGAAACCGCCCTGTCCCGGCCTGCCGATGGCTATACCCTGTTCGACGGCTACGTTGCGCCGCTGGTTCTGCAGCCTATGCAGGGCAACGCCAACTGGAGCTATACGGACTTTGCACCGCTTTGGTCGGCCACTTCGAACGCCTTTGCCATCGCTGTACGCGCGGATGAGAACCGTTTTGCCGACGTCAAAGCTCTTCTTGAATACGCCGCCGCCAATCCCGGTGAGCTGCGCTATTCGCCAGGCACCGCGGGTGCGCTGCCACACATGGTTGCCGCCAAAGTGATGCAGCAGACCGGTGCTGTCGCGCAACTGGTGCCATATCCGGAGATCGATAACGCTGTACGTGATTTACGCGGTAACATCCTTGACTTCGTGGTCATAAATCCGGGCGTCTACAAGGTGAACAAGGACGACGTTAAAATCTTGGCAGTGCTTTCCACATTGGAGCGGTCCTCTTCAACATATGACGGCGCGCCGCTGATCGGAGCTGCGGGAATCGACATGGGAATGAGCAACTTGTCACCCATGGGCTGGAACTGGTGGTTAGTCCGCAAGGACACCCCTGCCGATATCATTGCCAAGCTTCAAGATGCCATGGGCGCAGTGATGAACGACGAGACCATCCAGACCAAGCTCCTGGACATGGGCTACGTGCCCACGCTCTTCTCTCCTGAGCAATACGAAGAAATCGTCGGACCGGTCGCTGAGCAACTGCGTAGCGGCATCGATGCGATCGCATGGGAGAAAGAGCAACTCGCGAAGTAAACCATCATATCGGTCCTTCGGGGCCATCATCCATTTTTGCAGGAGCAGGGTATGGAACGGTTGAAACCTTATGCCTATGATTGGATCGCATGCCTGCTGTTCCTTGCCCTGCCGCTGGTGATTTTCTGGCAAAGTGCTACCTCGCTTGAGGAGCAGGGCGTCGCGCATGGCGGACCGATGGACAATGCGGCACTGTTTCCGCGAATGGTTGCGTGGCTGCTTTTAGGATTAGCGTTGGTGAACGGGGTGCGGTTGGCTATGGGGCGTGGTGCTCGGACCTCGCCAGTTGCCCCGACCGAGACGACACCGCTTGCGGTCATCGTCGCTGGCTGTTTCGTTGTCTACCTAATGGCCGTTCCCTATCTTGGCTATCATCTGGCGACGCCCGTCTTGATGGCTCTGTTGCTGAGGCTTTTTGGCATCCGCAACTCGCTGTCCCTTTGCGGCGGCATCGCGATGTCACTGGTCGTGGCGGCGGTGTTCCAAGGGCTACTGAACGTCGTTCTGCCCGTGGGCATGTTTAAAATCACCTTATTCGGCTAAGGCAATGTTGGACCTTCTGTACCAAGGCGCACCACTTTTTTTTACATGGCAGGCGATTCTGCTTACCACTGCGGGGATCATAGCGGGACTGCTCATCGGTGTATTGCCGGGGTTGGGCCCGCTCATGGGAATCGTACTCATGCTCCCGTTAGCCTTTCACCTGACGCCGATCCCAGCCATGGGCATGCTGATCGCAATTTACGTCGGCGGCTCTGCAGGCGGCTCGATCTCGGCCATATTACTTCGCATCCCTGGCACACCACTCGCCGCAGCGACGTTGTTTGACGGCTATCCTTTGGCGCAGAAGGGACGGTCGCAGGACGCCATCGGCTTGTCAATTACCGCATCTGCTTTGGGGGGGCTTCTAGCAGGTGTGGTGCTGTTGTTTTTCTCGCCGATCCTTGCGGCTTTTGCACTGCGTTTCGCGCCGCCGGAATACGCTGCGATGGCTCTTTTGGGTCTCCTGACCATCGCCATCGTGTCCGATGGCTCAACCATCAAAGGCCTGATCACGGGTGCATTCGGCCTTGCCATTGCAACAATGGGGACAGACGAGTTCACCAACGCCTATCGCTTTACCTTCGGCAATTTCAACCTGACGAGCGGACCGCATATCGTGCCAGTGGTGGTGGGCCTCTTCGCGCTGTCCGAGGTCTTTTTCCAGATCGAAAGCGGCAACCTTTTGGCTAGTCCGCGAATCCAGAAGCTTCGGATTTCTTTCCGTGCATTGCGGCTGATCACATCGCACAAACTCAACCTGATCCGCTCGTCACTTATAGGCACCTTTCTTGGTGCGATTCCTGGTGCGGGCGGCGATGTCAGCGCCTTTGTTTCCTATGCCGTTGCCAAGCGCATGTCCAAATCCACGGAAGGCTATGGCGAAGGTGCCGAAGGCGGTGTCGTGGCAACCGAAGCCGCAAATAACGGGACCTGCGGCGGGGCGCTAATCCCCTCGCTGTCACTGGGTATTCCTGGCGATGCCTCGACAGCCGTGCTGCTGGCGGCACTATACCTTTTGGGCTTCTTCCCGGGTCCGGAATTGTTCCGCAACAACGCCGACATCGCTGGAGGTATATTCATCGCCTATGTGATCGGCAATGTCGTGCTGCTGATCGTGGGGATAATTTTGGTACCATTTTTTGGCACTGTGCTGAAGCTGCCAAAGGCCTGGCTGTTGCCTATGGTCTTGATCCTTTCAACCGTGGGTACCTATGCGCTGCAGAATTCAGTGTTTGATCTTTGGGTGATGCTGGCTTTCGGGGCGGCCGGTTATCTTCTGCGTCGAGCGAACTATCCTCTTGCTCCGATTATCATCGGTATGATCCTTGGGCCGGTGCTGGAAAACAACTTCCGTAGGTCGTTGCTAATTTCTCGCGACGGACTCAACATCTTTATCGACCGCCCTATCAGCGCCATCATACTCGCTCTAGTAGCGGTCATGTTGGTCTATGTTGTGTTTACCATTATCAAGGGCCCGTCGCGCCCGTAAGGCGTCGCGAGGCAAGGCCGAAAGATTGTGCAGACAAAGGTGACATGGGAGCTGAAAAGCTCCTAGATTCGTAGACGCCTTCTTCCCTAAATTTGAGGCAAGGAGGCCATGCGGTTCTGTTGCAAATTTTTAATATGGCGGAGAAAAAGCCGTTTCGGATATGCCGTCAGAAGGCAACTGCCAGAGCGTCGAACTGCTCTGCGAGGGATGGATTTGGGTTGTGGGAATATCGGCCTTGTCGCTTGCGCATCATTTGAACCATCTCGATCCCGGCAAGCGGTATTGTCGCGCTCGAGAATGACTTGAAGCCGAGTATGGGCCTGACACGCCGCTTGATCCGGCGGTGGTCTTGCTCGATACGATTATTCAGGTCCTGGCTTTGCCGGATCAGGATCGGCTTCGTTTGAAGATGTAGCCGTTCCTGCAGCCGGCTGATCATGTCACAGGAAATGATGGCTTCCCTGTTGGTCTGGCCGCCGTCAATCACAATGCGCTGTGGACGACCATGCCGTTCAATAGCCTTTGTGAAGACCCGCTTGGCTGCAGCCAGGTTCTGTTGGCTAAACCAGGAATCAACGGTGTCTCCGACGCTGTCGATGGCCCGATAACGATACATCCATTGACCCCGGACCTTGATGTACGTTTCGTCCGCATGCCATTTGCCGGTCACAGAACGTTTCCTGCGATTGAAGCGGTCGAAAATCAAAGGCGAGAAGTGCACGACCCAGCGATGGACCGTCGAATGATCGACGCTGATGCCACGTTCTGAGATCATTTCCTTCAAGTCGCGAAGGCTCAGGCCGTAGGCCAGATACCAGCGAACGCAGAGCAAGATGATCGACCGGTCGAAATGGCGGCCTTTGAACATTGTCATCTCCGAAACCATCGACAGATGACCATCGGCCGCCGGTTAGCGAAGAGTTTGCAACAGAGCCGAGCGAGATCGCCCATCTTCAGGTAGCCTGATCGCAGACCTCGTGCCCTACCTTGACCCGAGGCCGATAAGGCTACAGTGCCCCTTGCTAAGTTCGAGACGATTGACCGGGCAACAGAGATTTTCTCAGCATCATGTGCACACCCTTGTTCCAGTCAACGAGCTGCGTAATTCTCAGATTGCCCGCGAGAGAGCACAGCATGTAGGCTTCAGTTCGGGTCATCTTCGAAGCGCTGCAGATTTGGTCTATCATCTGCCGGATCGCAGCTCTGGCAGCGACGGCAAGTTCCTCGTGCAATCCCATCGAAATGAGATGGGTTTTGGATTCGGCGAAAGGGCCGGAGAGTTTCATGTCCTTGCGGACGGTCAGGCGAAACTCGCCAACCGCGCCGGTTTCGAGGCCTGTGACACAGACTTCGCCATCACCCTGAACGCCGTGTGCGTCACCAGCGGAAAATAGAGCTCCATCATTGAAGACCGGCAGATAGAGCGTACTGCCGGGCCGCAGTTCTTTATTGTCGAGATTGCCACCAAAGCTGCGTGGAATATTTGAATCGCATTCCTTCCATTGCGGCGGCGGGGCCGTTGCGATCAATCCGAAGAACGGATCGAGCGGTATGTTCACACCCCATGGCAAGGCACAAATATTGGTTGAGTGGTTGATGTCGGCATAGATGTCGTGTGGTTCAGGAAAATCCTCTGGCAATGCGCCAAGAAGAGGCACAGTCGATACCCGTCCCCAATCCTGCGTGAGACGGATCGAAAGAATGTCGATTTGAAGAACATCACCCGGTTCGGCGTTCCTGACGAAGACGGGGCCGGTGACAAAATGCGCACCTCTTCCCTTGTAGAGGGTTTCGACGGCTTCGCGGTGTAGCGGGTCGACGCGAGCGGGGTCGGGATGAAGTTTTGTGGCGTCACCCGCCGGTAATGTTGTCAACCTGACGATCTCACCGGAGTTGATATGCGCGACTGGCTCCACCGTGTTGCTCAGGTAGCCCCACGTCATGCTTTGAGGCTGCGCGGGAATCTCGGTCACTCTGGCCATTTTGTGTCCGTAAATATTTGTCTGATTTGGGTGATGCGGCGCGCAGGTCGCGCGCCGCATCTGGCTTGCTCGACTATTGAACCATACGCGGTTCGCCGACGTCCGCGCCCGAAGGATCAAGTCCGTTATCGGAGAGTATGGTCGCAATTTGTCCCGACGAATGCATGGTCTCTAAAAGCTCATCCAGCGCTTTGCCCAGGCCTTCATTGTTTTTGCTGAAAGGCAAATTGGCCTGTGGCGGCTCGATCGACGCAGGAACGCGTTCGTCAGGCTCGGAAACCTTGATCTCAATACCGGGATACCCGCCGCGCTTCTGCGCGTAGGCACCTGTGCCATAACTGTCCACGGCAACATCGATACGCCCACCGTCGAGATCCTGTGCGAGCGCCACGGGGTTCGGATAGAGCTTCAGATCATTACCCAGAAGCTTTTGCAGTGCAGGCACCCAGATGTAGCCGGAAACCGCACCAACTTTACGACCCACGATGTCATCAATTTTGGAGATGCCGTCGCGCGAATAGATGCCCATCTGATCAAGATATGTCGGGAAGCTCAATCCCATGACCTTCGAGCGCGCGACGGATCGATACCAGTCGCCTGCCGCAATATCGGCCTTGCCTGCAATGACATATTGAATAGCTGCCGCAGGATCGACGACCACAGGAACAATTTCAAGGCACTCCTTTTCAGCAATGACTTCCAAAATGTCAGCATCAACGCCGCCAAACGTTACGCCATTGCCAGTGGTGGAAAACGGCGGAGCATCATAGACCGTCACCGTCAGTTTGCCCGGCACCAATGTCTCAAATGTGTGGGCAGGCGTGCAGTCGGCCGCCCAAGCCGCAGAACCCATGGCAATGCAGGTGGAAACAAGGGCGGTTGGAAGTATGTATTTCAGCGTCATAATGAACCCCTTTTTGGTTGTGGTAATTCTCCGGCTGGCCAGGCCAGCCAAAGTTCATTCCGAGTGACGGTTCAGATGGCGCTCCAACGCCGAAACAGCCACCGTCGCCGGAAGACAGATCGCGGCGTAGAGAAGCGCCGCCAAAACGAGAATTGGCATATATTGAAATGTGTTGGACCCAACGATGTAAGCTTGACTCACCAGTTCAGGCAGCGCGATCGAGAAGCAAAGCGATGACGTTTGCAGCACCGCGATAGAGAAACCGAGCAAGGCTGGAAGGGAAATACGCAAGCTTTGGGGTAGGATCACATAGCGGAGGCTGTCAGTCCGGGACAGTCCGATGGCTGCGGCGGCTTCTCGCTGCCCATGTGGCACGGCTTCAAGGCCTGCCCGGATGATCTCACTGGTGTAAGCGCCGGCATTCCAGGCAAGCGCCACGGTTGCGGAACCGAAAGAGGATAACGACAGGCCCGCATTCGGAAGACCGAAATAGACGAATTGGAGGATAATGAGTGCCGGTGCGCCGCGCCCGAGCTCGATCAAGGCAATCGACAAAAGGCGTAAAGGCGTCAACTTGGATTGACGGCACAAAGCCAGAAGCAGGCCCATCGGAATGCCGAATAGCAGGCTGGCCGCCGTAACCTCTATGCTGATGGCAAGACCATTGAGTAGAGTGGGAAGCCATTCGGACCAGAAACCAAAAAGACTGTTCATCGCGCCAAACTCCGGCGAAGCGACTGATCCGCCCAATGCGCAAGCCAGGCGATTGGAAGACTGATCAGAATGTAGAGGAGGCCAGCAATGGCAAAGAGATCAAGACTGCGAAATGTCGCTTGGGAAAGGTGATAGGTCTGAAAGGCGATCTCGTGCACGCCGATCGTGGAGGCGATTGCAGAATCCTTGAGCAGGCTTATCCCGAACGTTGCAGCAGATGGAATTGCAACCCGGATCATTTGCGGGGCTACGACATCGAGCCAGCGATAACGCGTTGGCATTCCAAGCGCCATGGCCGCCTCAAGCTGACCATAATGAAGCGCGGCAAATGCGCCCCGGTAGATTTCCGCCATATTGGCGGCTGTGATCAGCCCGAGCCCAATCCAGGCGGCTTGAAACGGGCCGATTGCCAATCCGCTGAAACTTGTCCCGAAGAAAATGAGGAACAGCCACACGATCGGCGGGATGGAACGGAATGTCAGGATCAAAAAGCGTGCGATCCATCGCAGCCATGCCTGCCGTGACATGAGCATGGCCCAAATTGGAATGCCCAGGATGACGCCGGTTGCAAAGGCGGAAAGCGTCAACGCAATGGTCCAGGGGATCCCTGCTGCTATTGTCGAGAGGAAAGCGATGGTCATCGGTCTTTCACCGCGTTCAGGAACTGCTGCGCGCGTTCCGTTTTGGGTGAGCGCATGACCTCGCGGCTCGGGCCTTCTTCAATAATGCGCCCATCCGCCATGATGATCACCCGGTCGGAAACGCTTTCGGCGAAATGCATTTCGTGTGTAACGACAATCATGGTCATGCCGCCTTCTGCCAGTTCCCGCATGACCGCCAGCACTTCCAGCCCGAGTTCGGGATCGAGGGCCGAGGTTGGCTCGTCAAACAGCATCAGTTGAGGTTCCAGCGCGAGCGCTCGTGCAATGGCGATGCGCTGCTGCTGGCCACCTGAACAGCGGGAGGGATATTGCTTCGCTTTATCTGCAAGCCCGACGCGCGACAGAAGCTGCATCGAGACCGCATCCGCCTCCAGGTGAGACCGCCCCATGACACGGCGTTGCGCCAAACTGACATTCTGCAGGACGGTCAAATGCGGGAAGAGATTAAAGGATTGAAAAACCATTCCGACTGACCGCCTGATCTGCATTAGCTCGCGGGCGTCGGGTTCGCGGTGGCCTTCTCCAATGACAACGCCGCCAACTTCAAGCCGACCGCTGGTCGGCGGTTCTATTTGATTTATGCATCTCAAAAGCGTGCTCTTGCCCGATCCGGATGGGCCAATGATGGCGACCACCTCGCCCGCACACATCGTCATGTCGATGTCCTCAAGCACTTTGAGATCACCGAATGACTTGCCGAGCTTTTCCATGCGCAGCAGTTGCCTTGAACTCTGGCTTTGTCCTTCACCGCTTGGATCGGCCGAATCCTTCACCGCAACGAGGTTTAGGGAGGTTGTGGTCATGGCATTTGCCCCTTCTTCGTGCAGACCGAAGCAATGAGATTGATTTCAACGGGTGCGTTGCCGGGAAGTGTTGCGACACCAATCGCCGATCGCGCGCAGGCGCCTGCCTCGCCCAGGTTTTCACTCAGGTATTGAGACGCGAAATCGGCGATGAGCGAATGCGCCGCGAATTTGGGGTCCACGGCAAGAAACACCGTCATGCTAAGTATCTGATCCAGTGTCTCGCCGTCGCGGAGCGCGGCGGTGGCAGAAGCAAGCGCGTTCGAACAGGCAAGCACGACCGCATCCCGCCAGGCGTCGGCTGGTTTGCCTGCCGTGATCGGCCCCTCAACCATGAGCTTGCCGTTCTGGCGCGGCGTCATGCCCGCGGTGAAGATCAGGTCGCCATGTCTCTTCGCGGACACATACATGCCTTGCGGCTTCGGCGCTGAAATCGTGTTCTTGGTCATAGGCGATACCGTTCAACCAGCAGAGCCACACGGTCGACCGCTTGAGCTGCCGCACGATGATCCTGGGAAAAATTCAGGCGGATGCTGTCGTCGAATTGCGGTCCGAATTCGGTGCCGGGCGTGACGATCACGGAAGCCTGGTGGCGGAGGATGCGGACGAAGTCTCCGCCCGATACCGACAGTTTCGGCAATTGAGGAAACAGGTAGCTACCTGCCTGCGGCAACCGGGTTCGAACGCCTTCGATCTTGCCGAACAACGCGTAAAGCTCATCGCGGATTGCCTGATGAAGGGCGATCCGTTCGGCCAGCCAGCCAATTGGCTCTGCGAACCAGGTTTCCAGCACCGACTGGGAATATCCGCCTGCTCGCAGCGAAACGATCGCTTGCAGCTTTTCCATGCGCGAAACAATCGAGGAGGCCCCAAAAGCAACTCCGAGCCGATAGCCGCTCAGCGATTCCGTTTTGGAGGGCCCCATGATGGTGATTACTTTTTCCGGATCCGCATCCTGGGCGCGAAGATGCGTATAGGCGACATTGTCGAACTGCTGTCTGGCATAGAGTTGATCCACAATCACGGTCACGCCATAGCGCGTTGCGAGTGCCGCAATCGCCGCGATTTCAGCTGGTCCATAGACAACGCCGGTTGGATTGTTGGGATTTGAGAAAACGAAAACCCTGACGCCATCGGCAAAAGCCCGCTCGAGATGCGAAAGGTCCAGACCCGCCATATCTGTCTCGCCCAGATAGTTCATCGTTACGGGAACGATCTCACCATCAAGAAACCGAACCAGTTTCCGGTTGGCGAAATAATCAGGTTCGACGATTGCAACCTTGTCGCCGGTGCCGACCGTCGAGGCGAGCGCAAGAAACAGCGCTCCCTGCGTTCCGGGCGTGATGATCAGTCCCTCCCCGCCCGAAACAGCCGCGCCGGTAAAGTCAGCAAGTCTTTCAGCCAAGACGTCGCGGATCGCGGCGTCCCCTCGGTACTCGGTGTAGGCGCGCCTCCCGCCCAGGCGAACCCCCGCGGCAAAGGCGTCGAATGACAACGGCGCGGGTTGGAATGCATCAACATCGCCATGGGAGAAGTCCACAGCTTTACCGATCAGCGGCTCACCGACCAAAAGATCGTCGATATTGTCAATTCTCTGCCGCGCCTCCTGGCCGGGGGCGTTGTCTGTACCCAAACCCGCGAATTTGTAATCTAGCGATTGCATATGGTCCTCTAGGATTTTTTCCGGCTCATGCTCTCGGTCGGATTCGTGTGTGCACGGCAAGGCGATCAGCCTGCCGAAACCGCGGGCTGTTGCGCTTTATGAAGGGCGATCAGTTCGGCGAGTGAATGAACCGTGAGATGCGGTTCGGCTTCCGTCGCCAGCGTCGCTCCAGTTCCAGGCCGATTATGGCGGCGATTCACCCAGACGGTCGTGAGGTCAAGATCTCGGCCAGGCTTGATGTCATGGTGCTTGCTCTGTGCAACATGGAGAATTTCATCGCGGGAGATGCCCTTGGCGGTGAACAATTCAAAGCAGCGCTCAAAATGAGGCAGGCCCGGCTTGTAGGATTCCACGTCTTGTGCGGTGACAGTCAGATCGAACGGCACAACAAGCTGTTGCAGCGTTCCGGCCAGTGACGCGTTATCGACATTGGAAAGGATGCCCAGCTGAAAGAATTGCTTGAGATAACGAAGGCTTTCGATCGTATCTGCAAACGGCGGCCAGTCCGGAACTGAATTTGAAAATGCGTCGGCATGTGCCGGATTTTCGGGCCAGCCGAAAGTCTTCTCGATGTCGCGCCACGTCCGGATCAAAACCTCGGGATACAGCAAGGCAGGCCGCGTCTGCTGGTGCTTTGCCTGATGAAGCGCAAAAGATGTCACGACGAGTTCCGCCGGAACCGGACTGCCAATCTCATCAAGCCAAGGCTGGACCAGCCGTGTAATACCTGTTTCCCAGTCGATCAGTGTTCCGTAGCAGTCAAAGGTTAGCGCCTTGAATTTACCAAATTCGATCATGGGTGTTCCTCCTGAATCTTCGGCGAAATTTTGGTTGCAGAAAGCCGTTCCGCTTGCGGTCACGCGCATGCGGATCCTTCTTTGTGAGTGTCAGAAAACTGACGGTTTTAGAGAACCTTCGAAAAAAGTGTCCTTGTTCGGTCCTGCACAGGACTGCTCGAACTACGCTCGGACGGACCGGTTTCAACCACCGCCCGGCTTTCCGGGATCAAGAGCCGGTCTTGGCTTGATCCCTTCTCATTCGGGCTCCTCCGGCGGGTTCTTCATCGGCAGATGGTCCAGCATGCGGTCCATTGCCTCATTGATCTGTTCGGCGGTCATCTGCGCCGCCCTGGTCACATCACCTGTTCTGACTGCATCGAGGATAGCCAGATGGCTGTCATCCCAGTCTTCCGAAAGACCCACGCTTTGCCAAACAGGCAGTACGTAACGGTTGATCGCAAACTGCAGCTGGGAAATCTGGCTCAGCAGACGCGCGCGGCCTGCCCGCGCATAGAGACGATTGTGAAATTCCCAATGCAGCGTGGCGGCGCGGGCGCTTACGCCTGCGGAACGAACCTCGGAAAGTGTCCGTTCAGCGTGCTCAAAATCCTCAGTTGTCAAATGGGGTGCGGAAAGCTGCAATGCATACGGCTCCATCAACAGGCGCAATTCCATGATGTCCTGGAAATCGGTCCGGCTGAGCGGAGCAACGCGAATGCCCTTGTTGAGCCGCTGCGTGGCCAGTCCTTCGGTAACCAGCTTGGCCAGAGCCTCGCGGACAGGAACGCGGGAAACACCGAACTTTTGCGCAATGTCGTCTTGGTGAAGTCGCTGCTCCGGCGCAAAGAAGCCCTCAAAGATAGCATCGCGCAACGTCCGCGCGATCGCTTCAGGAAGGGCTTCGCGGGAGCTTAGGTGACGCTCGGCTAGTTTTGCCAGTTCATCGGACATCGGTGACATTCCTCAAAATGTATTTTGTAGAATGTATTCATTCTATATCGGTCTTGTCAATTGCAGAGGTCACAAGTTTTTTGCCGGCGTGCTACTGCCGCACAAACGGATGTCCGCTAGGCAACCATCCATAGGGCATTGCCAAGTTGTTTGTCTTTGGCCGCGGGTTGGCGAGGCATTCGTTTTTCAAGCCGCCATTTCTGCCGTGTAATCGGCCCACAGGCAGAAGGCATCTGCTCTTACGTTTCGATACGAGAGAGCTGAGAGGTTGTTTCGGCGGGGACGAAAAATGGTGTTTATCTGATGGTGGGCTGACAGTGTTGATTTCCACCGAGAACTGACCCTGTAGCACGGGATATTTCCAACGAGAATTGACCCATGTTTGAACCTTGCCCTGAGTTTTCAACGGGGGCTACGGAGTGATCGACATGGCATTACTGAGCGTGATCCGACGTTGGCATTTTCGAGAGAAGTTATCGATCCGGGAGATTGGTCGCAGGGCTGGCCTTTCCCGGAATACCATTCGCAAATATCTGCGCGTTGACGGTGTAGAGCCGAAGTTCAAGGTCCCTGAGCGACCTTGCAAGCTCGATCCTTTTGCCGGCCGATTGTCAGCCTGGCTGCGGACGGAAGCCAAAAGTCCCGCAAGCAGAAGCGAACCATGAAGCAGTTGCATGCGGACCTGGTGAGCCTGGGCTATGAGGGTTCGTACAATCGTGTTGCCGCCTTCGCCCGGGAGTGGAAGGCTGATCTGCAGAGAGAACTGCAGACGACAGGACGCGGGACATTCGTGCCTTTGGCGTTTGATCCAGGAGAGGCTTTCCAGTTCGACTGATCGGAGGACTGGGCGATCATCGGCAACGAACACACCAAGCTGCAGGTGGCCCATACCAAGCTCAGTTACTCCAGGGCTTTCATCGTCCGGGTCTATCTGCTGCAGACCCACGAGATGCTGTTCGACGCCCACTATCATGCGTTCCGTGTCTCCGGGGTCCCCCGGCGGGGCATCTATGACAACATGAAGACCGCGATCGACAAGGCCGGACGGGGCAAGGATCGTGACGTCAACGTCCGCTTCATGGCTATGGCCAGCCACTATCTTTATGAACCCGAATTCTGCAATCGAGCGTCTGGCTGGGAAAAGCGTCAGGTCGAGAAGAACGTCCAGAACGCTGGTCATCGACTGTGGCAGCCTCTGCCTCGCTTTCCATCGCTTGAAGCCGTGAACGACTGGCTGGAGGGTCGATGCAAGGAATTCTGGAGACCGCCAGTTTCACTGGGGTTAGGGGGCCCAGGAGGGGCGGTTTTGGTTTGAATAGCGGCGGCACGTTCGCTTCAGGCTGTCGGAAAGGTGCCCGCAATCGATCACGAGGTTCACCATTTGCCTCCGCAGTTCGAACCTCCATGAGCATATTCGCGCTGTGGAGCGACCACCGCATCTGCTGCTTTTTCACCATCCGCTTGCCGACGAGGGAATTCACTGCCGACTCGGCGAGGGTCGTGGTGACGCGGAGCCCAGCTCGGAAACGCTTTCCATAGTCGACAATCGCACCACGGTTCGAGCGGATATAGGTCAGGAGTTGAACGCCGAGGCTGTGTAGCCGTGCGATCGAGGACTCACTTACCTGCGGTGATCTCTGCAGCTTCGCCAGGAACCGCTCCAGGTCCCGGATCTCGCGATGCGATCGGCAATCTGATGCGCAAGCGGCAGGCAAGGTTTGCCTATAATCCGGGTCCCCCAATCGCCGAGAAATTCGAAACCTTGGCCGCTTGGTAGCCAGAACGGAAGCGTCCTATCGTGACCTGAATTACGGTTTGCGACAGAACCTCAGGTTTCGTCGTGGATGGCGTTGGACAGGGTTCCGATTCCTGAAATCTCGACTTCGATCCTGTCGCCATGCTTCATGAACAGTTTCGGTTCACGGAACAATCCGACGCCGCTTGGCGTGCCGGTGGCAATGATGTCGCCTGGCAGAAGTTCGGTCACTATCGAGATGTAGGCAATGAGTTCGCCGATATTGAATGCAAGATCTGCGATCGGCGTCGACTGCACGACCTCTCCATTCAAACGGGTAACCATGGATTGCGCCGCCGGGTCGCCCAGCTCATCCGCTGTCACCAGCCATGGCCCCATGGATCCGCTCCGGTCAAAGTTCTTGCCGGCCCAGAATTGCGAAGTGTGGCGCTGGTAGTCGCGGATCGAACCATCGTTGAAGCAGCTGTAGCCTGCAACATGATCCATCGCCCTGTCTTCCGTAATATTGCGGCCCGGCTTGCCGATGATGACGGCCAGCTCCCCTTCAAAATCGAACCAGTCGGATGCCTTGGGACGGATCATCGGGACTTGATGCCCGACGACAGAGGACGGATAACGGGTGAAGATTGACGGTTTTGCCGGCTTGTCGCGCCCGGTCTCCTTGATATGCGTCATGTAGTTGAGGCCGATGCAGATGATCTTCTCGGGGTTTTGCACCGGCGGCAGCAGTGTCACATCGGTCAGGTCCAACACCGACCCGCCTTCCGACGCAAGCTTCAACTCATCCAGGGCGCCGGCTGCCAGCACAGCGCGCAAAGAGGCATATCTGGCACGCAGGTCCGGGCCGACATCATGCAGTTTGCCGTCCGAGGCTACGCCATAGGATGTCGTTCCATCGGCCGTGATGTAGGATGAGATGCGCATGTCGTGGGCTCCGTTCAATAAGTTTTCAGTGCCGTCGATACACCAGCACCAATGGGGTCGCGCGCAAAGCCTTTCAATTGTCCGCCCTGTGAACACCCGGCAGACACCGGCGGCTAGCTGGCTGAGACTTGCAAGAGGATCTTGCCGATATGGCTGCCCTTTTCCATGTCGCGATGCGCCGCCGCTGAATCTTCAAGCGCAAATCGTGAGGCAATTTTCGGTCGGATCCTGCCGTCAAAAAGCGGCATGACGTCCCGTTTGATCAGTGCCGCAATTTCGGTCTTGCGCGTCAACGCCAGTGGCCTGAGCAGCGAGCCGGTGATCGATATCCGTTTGGCCATCAGTGGCTTCAACGGCACACTGAGCATTCCGCCACCTCCGCCTGAGAGATGCGCAATGCGCCCATCCGGCGTCATCATTTCCAGATCGGCTGAGATATGGGCGCCAGCGGACATATCAAGCAGGGCGCTGATACCCGCGCCACCGGTCGCCTCCCTGACCTTGGCCGCCAGGTCCGGGTCCTTGTAGTTGAATGCGGCCTCGGCCCCGAACGTTGTTGCCGCCCTGACCTTCTTGTCGGTTCCGGCGGTGGCCAGAACCCGGTGACCCAGCGCGGACATGGCCTGCAGAGCGAGGTGCCCCACACCGCTGGTCCCGCCATGGATCAGGGCGAATTCTCCGTGCTTGAGGTGCATCAGACCGAAGAAATTCCACCAGGCCGTAAACAGCGCTTCGGGAATGCAGGCAGCCTCGTCCATGCTCAGGCTCCGAGGGACAGGCAGCACAAGCGCGGCATCGGCCACGGCGAATTCCGCATAACCGCCGCCCTGAAGCAACGCCGTGACCGGGTCGCCAACGGCAATACCGGTGACGCCGTCGCCCAAGCGAACAACAACGCCCGCCGCCTCCAGTCC